>CALBCM010000045.1 GCA_937927235.1 uncultured Johnsonella sp. | reverse complement strand
GGGATAACCCGAGAGCAAATGTCTATCGCCGTGACAATGATATTCCATATTCATGGGGTACCGCGGTAAATGTGCAGATGATGGCATTCGGAAATATGGGAGATACTTCAGGAACTGGTGTTGCATTTACCAGAGATCCGGCTACAGGCGAAAAGAAGCTTATGGGTGAGTTCCTTTTAAATGCACAGGGTGAAGACGTGGTGGCAGGAGTACGAACTCCGGAGCATATTGACCATCTTAAAGATATGATGCCAGAGGTGTATGAGCAGTTCGTCGGAATATGCAATAAGCTGGAAACACATTATAAGGATATGCAGGATATGGAATTTACCATTGAGGACAGGAAGCTGTATATGCTTCAGACCAGAAACGGTAAAAGAACTGCTTTTGCAGCACTTAAGATAGCCTGTGACCTTGTAGACGAGGGCATGATAACTGAAGAAAAAGCAGTTTCAATGATAGACCCGAGAAACCTTGACACCCTTTTGCATCCTACCTTTGATACCAAGGTTCTTAAAAATACCAAGCCTATAGCTAAGGCACTTGCAGCTTCACCGGGTGCAGCAAGCGGTCAGATAGTATTTACGGCGGATGATGCAAAAAAATGGACTCTTGCAGGCAAGACAGTGGTACTTGTAAGACTTGAAACCTCACCTGAGGATATTGAAGGCATGAAGGCTGCAAAGGGTATACTTACTGTACGCGGCGGTATGACCTCACATGCTGCGGTAGTGGCAAGAGGCATGGGAAAATGCTGTGTTGCAGGCTGCTCAGATATAGCAATGGACGAAGCGAACAGAGTATTCAGACTTGCCGGAAAGGAATTCCATGAGGGAGATATAATCTCATTTGACGGAACAACGGGAAATATTTATGATGGAGAGATTCCTACAGTTGAGGCTAATATTGTAGGTGAGTTCAGCAGAATAATGGGTTGGGCGGATAAGTACAGAACTCTTAAGGTACGTACAAATGCCGATACCCCGCAGGATGCTTTAAAGGCTAAGGAGCTTGGTGCTGAAGGTATAGGTCTTTGCCGCACGGAGCATATGTTCTTTGAAAGTGATAGAATTGATGCCTTCCGTGAAATGATATGCTCTGATACGGTTGAAGAAAGAGAAGCGGCACTTGCAAAAATCCTTCCTGTGCAGCAGAAGGACTTCGAAGAGATTTATGAGGCTCTTGAGGGCAATCCTGTTACTATAAGATTCCTTGACCCCCCGCTTCACGAGTTTGTACCTAATGAAGAAGCAGATATTGAAAAGCTTGCAAAGGCAAAGAATAAGACTGTAGCACAGATTAAAGATATTATACAGGGGCTTCATGAGTTTAATCCTATGATGGGACACAGGGGCTGCCGCCTTACCGTTACCTATCCTGAAATAGCAAAAATGCAGACCGCGGCAGTTATACGTGCAGCAATTAATGTTAAAAAGGCACATCCTGAATGGAATTTAAGACCTGAGATAATGATTCCGCTTATTTGTGAGCTTAAAGAGCTTAAGTTTATTAAAAACATAGTGGTGGAAACTGCGGAAGCTGAAATTAAGGCAGCCGGCGTACCTGTAGAATATGAAGTAGGAACTATGATAGAGCTTCCCAGAGCCTGTCTGCTTGCAGATGAGATTGCGAAAGAGGCTGAGTTCTTCTGCTTCGGAACGAATGACCTTACACAGATGACCTTCGGGTTCTCAAGAGATGATGCCGGAAAATTCCTTGATGCTTACTATGATACCAAGATATTTGAAAATGATCCCTTTGTTAAAATAGATCGTGCCGGTGTCGGAAAGCTTATGGAGATGGCTTATACACTTGGAAAGAAGGAAAGACCGAGCCTTCATGTAGGCATCTGCGGAGAGCATGGAGGAGATCCTTCATCAGTTGAGTTCTGCCACCAGATAGGACTTGATTATGTGTCCTGCTCACCTTTTAGAGTTCCTATAGCAAGGCTGGCAGCAGCACAGGCTGCTATTGCAGAAAAGAGGAATTAGGCAACAATATATTTATTTCTGCAGCTTAACGGTAATGAGAGCAGATGTGCAGGCATTTATGGCTGAACATCCTGAGTACATAAGAGCGAACAGATTTAAAGATATTGAAGTAAAAGTCTATATATAAAGTTCTGCGAGGGAAAGCATTTATTGCTTTCCCTTGTCTGATGTTTGGGAATGAACCCTTTTATTTGGGTTTGTTCCCTTTTTTTATTCTAATATCTATAAGGAGGTTCACTATGAACAACACAGCGTTAGGAGCAGAAAACAAAAAGGAACAGACAATCAATTTTATCAGCGAAGCACATGAAAAATTCTACTATGAAAAATTAAAAGAGGTGCAGTATCAGGATGTGTACCACAAAGTACTTTGCTATTGCCTCGGTATCAGTGATTATACAAGAAGAAATATCAATAACATTTATGATTTTAAGACGGGATGTGTAAAAACAGAGTGTCTGCATGAAGGCTGGCAGACCAGTGGCAGTATGAAGGTGGTGAGAATGGCATTTAACCTGTATTGTAACGGCACACCAAGTGTAGATGATTACACAAAAACAGAGGAACAGGTAAACGAGTGCAGGCGGTATACAGTGGAGGACTTGTTCTGCTGTGCCTATGTACCTTTCTTTTGGCAGGCGATACAGATACGTTATCCGGAGTATGTGACTTATAATCTGGAACGGCATGCCTTATTTGGAGGAACAGATTAATGTTAAAAGTCAGATTTATGGGAACAAAGAATGACATTGTATGGTTTCAGAAAATCTTACAACGTCATCCCAAAGTTGAAGTATTAGAGATATCAGAGCTTTATAGTAATAAAGGAACAAGCAAATATTACAGAGCTTATGCGGAAGTGAAGAAAAGCAATGTGAAAAAACAATAGTAGATAATAAGACTAACTATTAAAAGTCAAGTAGAAAAATGATATTTTTAAATAAAGTACAGAAATGTATTTTAGATATATTCGGAATACAGTTAGAGTTCCTTGCACTTTGAAAACTGCATGACAAAAAGAGCATCATGATAGGTGCATGAAAAAGGAGTATTGAATTAGAGTTAATTAAGCTACTTTCATGTATTGCTGATTCGATTTTACAAGATGATAAATAACTCGAACCAGTTTTTTGACGGCATGAGATATTGCAACGTTATAATGCTTGCCTTCAGCTCGTTTCTTGTCAAGATACTCGGCAAATGTCGCATCCCAGTGGCAAACATACTTGGCTGCATTGTACAGAGCATATCGTAGATATTTGGAACCTCGTTTTTCCATGTGGGAGTATGCTGAGTCAAGCTGTCCTGATTGATATGTTGATGGTGAAAACCCGGCATAAGCTAAGATTTTATCAGGAGAATCAAACCGACTAAAGTCACCGATCTCGGCAATGATCATAGCGCCCATACGATAGTTGATACCTGGAATACTGAGAATTGGAGAATTAATTTCATCGATGATAATTTTAATTTCATTTTCGATTTCCTCAATCTCAGAACCAAGTTCCAGTATCAACTTGATGGTGTGTTTTAGTTCAAGAGATTTGGCCGGCATATTTGAGCCGATAGAAGCCCTTGCAGCTTCCCTGAAAGTTATGGCGGTATCTTTACCATATCGACCTTTAGATGCATCTGAAAGAAGATTTGTAAGTCTGGTAAGGTGTGCACCGGCTACATATTTAGCCCCGGGAAATTCAGAAAGCAATGCATAAACAGATGCCATATGAAGTGTTGGTACAAGTTTTTCTAATTCAGAAAATAAGATACAGACCAGTCTTGAAACGGAAGTTTTTAGCTTGGCACGTTCTTTTACCTTATTAAAACGATAACGAGTTAATGACTTTAATTCTTCGTTGTGGTAAGATGTGTCTGAGTAGGACTTCAAGTTCACATCAGACATGAGCATGTAAGCAATCGTGCGGGCATCTACTTTATCCGTTTTCGTGAGTCTAAGGCTTAGACTTTTTCTGTACAGAGTTGTATGTAACGGATTGATGACATAGGTGGGCAAACTTTTATCAATGAGATACCCTAAAAGATTGTAATTATAGTGTCCGGTAGCTTCCAGTCCTACTTTTACTTTTGTTACATCTTCCATAACAGATTCTATTCTTTGGTAAAGGACATTGAAACCATCTTGATTGTTAGAAATGGTAAAAGCTTTAAATAATACTTCTCCATTAGAGTTTGTGATAAAGCAATCATGCTTATCCTTAGCGACATCAATTCCTACGTAAATCATAATAATCTCCTTTAAAATGTATTTGATACTGTTTTAGAACCACAGGAACTCCTTGCGATTGTAGCCTCGTTCTAAATAAATCGTCATGCGGTATCTAACTGATTAACA
>CALBCM010000044.1 GCA_937927235.1 uncultured Johnsonella sp. | reverse complement strand
ATGGATTGGAAATTTGAAAAAAATATGTATCCAATACTTGACACAAGGGTGTAATTTCATATGGTAGTCAAGCTTCTGAATATCTGTGAGAAAAATATGCCACCTATTATTGACAATATCAGATAGTGGGTTTCCGCCCATGACAAACGAAAGGTTATTTTATGAAAAATTTTGTAAAAGATAAGCAAAAGCTTCCGCTTTATGGAGTAGGTCCCGGCATTGTCTATAGTATGGCAGCACTTACTGTAATTGGAATCGCACTTTCTCCAAATGTATTGAAATCAGGGACACTTAACGGAGTGTGGATATTGGTTTTCAGGATTTCCGGGGGAATATTTATTATTTTAGGAGCATCTGTTTGGTTTATTGGAGCATTACGCTCGGGCATGAATGAGAATATAGCAAATAATAAACTTAAGACAGACGGAATTTATTCATGGGTCAGAAATCCTATGTACAGCGGCTGGTGGATCCTTATATTTGGAATAAGCCTTATGTGGCATAATGCATGGCTTCTCATACTTCCGCTTATTAATTGGGGGATTATGACAGCTGTATTAAAAAATACTGAGGAAAAATGGCTGCTTAACCTCTATGGTGAAGAATACGCAGCTTATAAAAAAAGAGTTAATAGATGCATACCTTGGAAGCCCGGAAAACAGCGGTAGAATTGTATAAATAAATATTTAATTGTATAAATAAATATTTATATGCTGATGCCTGCAAAGCCTGTATATTTGCTGTAAGATATAAGACCTTGCAGGCATTTATAGTTTTAACTTGCTTTATAATAATGCTTTATATTTTTTATAAATCTATGCAAGTCTTCAGTGAATATCACTTTTTTAATCGTGCATTAATTTCCCTGATGTGTTTTAAGTTTATCAGCATAAAGATAATCCACATAATAATGTAGATGATTACATATATTACAGTGAAGGAAAGTAAATTTATTAAATTTAATGAATACCAGCCGGCAAGTATTGTCAGAGGCACGAAAAGCACATAGTTTGTAATGCAGTGGATTAGGGTCATCTTAGTTATGCTCATTTCCGTATCTGTAAAGATAAGGCTGGTAGTAGAGAACAAGGCACCTATAGCTGCCCACACTAAAATGGCAGCAAGCATGGCGGTAATTTCATTAGGAAAACGGCTCATAAATTTGCTTGGTGCCGCTTGGTACTCGCCACCTGCAGCAATATAGGAAAATAATATAGACATAAACAAGCCTATATCAATACCTATGAAAAGACCGAATATAAAGCGATAAATAATTTTATTTTTCATGATATAAAACCTCCTTTATTTTTTTTAAATATCTTCTTGAAGAACTGGTTTTAGTACCGTTCTTAAATGTAATATTAATAATACCGCCTGCACTGAGCGAAAAATGTGATACATAATCAAGATTAATAATTTCTGAATGTGAAACTCTTACGAACTGCATCGGTAAACTTTCTTCAAGCTCATAAAGCCTTTTTGAAATATGAAACTCTGCTTCTGCAGTTTGGGCATATACTGACTTAGCTCCTGAATAAAATCTTATAAATTTAGTAACAGCAATTAAGTAAATATTATTATCTTTTTTGACCTTAAATTCATTATTATAAGACTTGGTATATTCTAAAAAGCCATGTAAATCTTCATAATTACTATTTGTTTTTATCAATGCGGTATTTAGTGGAATATTGTCATCAGCCTCATAAATTATATTCACGATAAACCTCCTTTGTTTAAAATTTATTAGCTAAATTTAGAAAAACCTTTTCTTATATATAAGCATAAATAAGTGGGGAAGATTTGTCTATAGGATATGGATAGGTGGTAATATATGGTATGCAGACGGACATTATATTTAAGAAACAGGTTAAAAAGCTTTTGCAATTTATATTTCTGAGGGCTGACCTAATATTGACAATTCCACAAGCTGATAATAAAATGATAACAACGTAGAAAAAGAGGCTGAATATTTAAGATAAATAACCCCTATAAATACGACAAATACAAATGCTGTTATTTAGTAAACAGTCTTAGTATAATCAATCTATAATTGGAGCTATGGCTGGAGCTGTTGCAGGCTTTTTCAGCGACTACTACAAAGAAAAAAGACCAATTATTACGATTGTAGAGCCGGATAAGGCAGACTGCATTTATAGAAGTGCTAAATCAAATGACGGAAAGCCTTGCTTTGTATCCGGAGATATGAATACAATTATGGCAGGTCTTGCCTGCGGAGAGCCTTGCACTATCGCTTGGAATATTTTACAGGGTTATGCAGATTATTTTGTTTCAATGCCGGATTATGTTGCGGCTAAGGGAATGCGTATTCTTGGGAATCCGATAAAAGATGATGACAGAGTAATTTCCGGCGAAAGCGGAGCTGAAACAACAGGATTTGTAGCAGAAGCGATGACAAATCCCAATTTACAGGAAATTAGAAGCAGATTAAAGCTTGATAAGTCTTCCAGAATTCTCTGTTTTTCTACAGAGGGAGATACAGATTGTGATAATTACAGAAAAATCGTCTGGGACGGGCTGTTTCCAAGCTAAATGAAAGTAAAACATTATGAGGTAAAAATATATTAATGAATTGTTTACAAATCCTGGAGCGATTTATGCTTGCACAAAATTTGAAAATAGATAATATAAAGCTGGTTATGGATAGAATTAATGCTCTAAATAAATCTAATCCAGATAAAAGTGATGAAGAATATTCAGAAAATATTATAGCGGCAGCAATTATTGATTCTTTTAAAATGAATGCAAATTCACTTAAGAGGTTTTCAGATTTTTGTGTAAAAAAAGGATTGCAAATAGGAAGACGACATAAAAAGGTACTTCTTAAATATTTGAATTATCGGCGAGAAAGCGATAAGGAGGAGCTTTTTAGAGAGCTTAAAGAGGACAATGCTGTACTGCCTAAAGACGAGTTAGAAATAAAACTAGCTGAGATCGAACCAGTTTCTTGTAAGGCAGCCTTTGATTGCTTTAATAAACTATGGGAAAAGGCAGTCAGAGAAGATGATAAAGCGAAATTGCGGGACTATCTTTTTGGTTTGTATTCAAAGATACATGCCTATTTAAATCTATCAGAGATGAGCAATATAGAATTATTTGCTTATAATAAACCGTTTATAAAAGATGATTTAGGAGTTGAAGCGATAGAAGAACTAAAAAAGTTCTGTGAAAATTCTACAGCTCCATTTTATGATAAATATGTTAGTTTATTAAAAAAAGAGCTCCAAAAAGCTTCTTTAGAAGGAAAATTAGAGACAGCAATGATTCAAGAAGATTATGATATAGAAATGGCAAAGCAATCAAGAATTCTTGACAGGGGAGGAGATCTACATTATTTATTGACAGAAGAGTATGATGCCATATATTTAAAATTAAATCAGGCGGTATATAATCACTTTTATAATTATGACCGCTTTTTAAATTATGTATTAGATGCTTTACAGCAGTCATATAGACTTTTGGTGAACAATAAGGCGTTATTAATTGAAATAGATAATATATATAGAGGAAATAGAAATATAAAATGGCTTTTATATGCGTATATAGGAGTATATAGCGAAAGATTTATCAAAGTAAAAGAGCATCGTAAATTCTTTTCACCAGAAAAAATATGTAATGAAATGTTCAAGGCTTATGGTTATAAAATATTGGATTCGTCAGAGAATGATGTGCTGGCACTTCTAAAAAAATATTATCGAAGCAAGGAGGATGTTATTGATAAAATCTATGAGCTATTAATTACAGATAACTCTTTGGAAGAATTAAAACAATTTCTTGAGGAGTGGGCTTATGTATATTATGGGTTTACCTTTAATGATTGTTATATAATTGAATGCAGAGATGATGTGCATGCTCAATTCTCAAAGGACATACAAAATGATAACAAGATTTTATTTGTTTTTTATAAGTATCGAATGGATGAAAGAAAGATTCCTTGCCCAGTTTGTAAGGGATTAAATGTATCGGGAAATTCGTATCCTGAAGTAGGGCATAGAAGCTGGGAATGTAAAAATGTTATCTGCCCAAGTCGAAGTAAGTCAGATAGAGGAAAACGATATTCATTTAAAACTAATTATATGCAGTTTGGAGCACAAAATCCTAAGCTGAAAAATATAATAGATAAAGAGCTAATATCAAAATGGAGAAAAGATATAACAGGTATTGTATCCGATGAGGATATTTACTATATGTTTATAAAATATTTTTCGTTTGTAGGTGAAAAGCTATTATTTATCAATGTAAATCTGGCTGAGGCTACACCTTTAAATGAAATGGAAAGAGAAATTGTTTGTATTACTCTATTAAAGGAAGAATGTCTTTACCATTCCTTAAGAGATAGAATTAAGATAAATCAATCCTTATTTCATAGCTATTTTATTGAAGGGACGTATATTAATCGTTTTATACAATTAAAAAAGTATAAAGAAATTGCAGCTAAGTATAACATTGAAAATAATAAGGAGATTAGTTATGTAATAAATGGAGATGCCTTTGATGTGCTGGCAGGCTTACCAAAAGGCTGTGCTTCTGCCGCTGTAACCCCCCCCCTATTTTAATGCAAGAGAATATTCGCAGTGGAAAAACATGTATTTATATTATATTGATATGTTTAATATTGTGCGTAATGCATTAATGGTACTGGATGATGGAGGCATATTTGTATATAATATTGGAGATATTAATGGCAATGAAATGACTGTAGCAAAATCAAACATGGGGATAAAGCGGATGCTTTTGGGGGCATATTCTATTCTTATTTTTGAAAAGGCTGGATATGAATTAGTAGAAAATTATATTTGGAATAAGGGGGAGCCTCAAAGCAAAAGGAATACTAATGATGGCAATTTTACTCCCCATTATCAAAAACCTGTCAACTGTTATGAGCATATATTCGTCTTTAAAAGAAAGGATGATTTATTAAAAATAAATTTTGACCTTCCTGATAAATGGAAAACCTACATCACTAATTTTGTTCCAGTATATAAGATTAATTGCTATGGAGAAAATATATTAGGGCATACTGCACCATATCCAGAAGATATACCAGATTTGGCAATTTCATTATGTGGGCGGCGTGACAAATATCTATTAGATCCATTTTTAGGAAGTGGAACTACAGTGATTGCGGCAAATAAAAATGGATGCTGTGGAATAGGTATAGAGTTTTCAAAAGAATATGCAGAATTATCAAAGGATAGAATTAAGAAAGAATGTCCAGGTAAAGTAATCCAATTATTTTAATAAGCTGCAGCCTTCTGTTTAACTGATAATTTATATTTCATGTGCTGTTCATACTTAATGGAGCACTTACTCATAATACAACGGTGGTGCTGCAAAATAGGTGAATACTCATCTATTTTGCAGCACCACTTGACAGCAGCTATGGACGGCTATTAATAAGTCGCTGACGCTCTTTAAAACGTTTTTCTTCATATTTGAAATAATCATTAAGGTTATAGTTTTGCTGCATCATATTTGATAAATGGTATGACCAAAATACATTAGTTGGACGAGCTGGAGAAAGAATGCATTTTTGAGTATGTGAAAGTTTTTCTGTAAATAGCTATTAAGCCAGTGGTCTTCTAT
>CALBCM010000043.1 GCA_937927235.1 uncultured Johnsonella sp. | reverse complement strand
CTTATTCGGGAGGACTTGATACCTCAGTTATGATTCCCTGGCTCAAGGAAAATTATAATAATGCAGAAATTATTGCAGTTTCAGGAGATGTAGGGCAAAATGATGAGCTGGAGGGGCTTGAGGAAAAGGCTAAAAAAACCGGAGCTTCAAAATGCTATATACTTGACCTTAAGGATACTTTTGTAGAGGATTATATCTTTCCCTGCTTAAAAGCAGGTGCAAAATATGAGGATGTATATTTGCTGGGAACTTCTTTTGCACGTCCGGTGCTTGGGAAGGCTATAGTGGAGATAGCAATTAAAGAAGGAGCGGATGCTATCTGCCACGGCTGCACCGGAAAGGGCAATGACCAGGTGAGGTTTGAACTTGCTATAAAAGCATTTGCTCCTGAAATGAAGGTTATAGCACCTTGGAGAAGCTGGGAGCTTAAATCACGAGAGGATGAAATAGAATACGCTCAAAAGCATAATATTCCTTTAAAGATTACCAAAGAAACCAATTATTCCAAAGATAAAAATATATGGCATCTTTCACATGAGGGACTTGACCTTGAAAATCCTGCCAATGAGCCAAGGTATGATGAAATCCTTGAACTTGGCGTGACACCTCAAAAAGCTCCTGACAAAGAAACCTATATTATACTGGGCTTTGAAAAGGGCATACCGGTATCGCTGAATGGAAAGAAGCTGAAAGCGGTTGATTTGCTTTTAGAGTTAAACAGGCTCGGAGGCGAAAATGGCATAGGTATAGTAGACATGGTTGAAAACCGCCTGGTTGGAATGAAAAGCAGAGGAATTTATGAAACTCCGGGAGGTACTGTACTTTATAAAGCCCATGAGCTTTTGGAAAGCATTACACTGGATAAGGATACTATGCATTATAAACAGCTCATAGCTGTAAGATTTGGAGAGCTTATTTACAACGGCCAGTGGTTTACTCCTTTAAGAGAGGCTTTAAGTGCCTTTGCTGACAGTGTAAGTCAGAATGTAAACGGGGAAGTAAAGTTGAAGCTCTATAAGGGCAATATAATACCGGCGGGACTCAGCTCTGCCACTTCATTATATTCTGAGCAGACAGCAAGCTTTGGAGAGGACAATTCGTTTGAACAAAGTGATTCAGCCGGATTCATAAGCCTGTTCGGACTTCCTATAAAAATAAGAGCTATGCAGTTGAAAAATAAAATATAATTAAAAACTATAGATTGGATAATTAAACGGTTTAAATAAATTTATGAAATTATGGGGAGCAAGATTTCAAAAAGAAGCAGACAAAAGGCTTAATGATTTTAATTCTTCTATAAAAACGGATAGCCGCATGTATAGTGAAGATATAGAGGGAAGCCTAGCACATGCAAAAATGCTGGCTGTGCAGGGGATAATAAGTAAGGTTGATTTAGAGGCTATAGTAAGTAATCTCAGTAATATTAAAAAAGATATGGAAGCTGGCAGCCTGATTATAGATGAAAATACGGAAGATATACACATGTTTATAGAGGAGGAGCTTACCAGAAGATGCGGTGATGCCGGAAAAAGGCTTCATACTGCAAGAAGCAGGAATGACCAGGTAGCACTTGATATAAGGATGTATACTATAAAAAACTGCACTCAGATAAAATTTCTGATTAGAAATTTCGTACAGGTCTTATGTGATAAGGCGAGTGAGCATGTTTACAGTATTATGCCCGGCTATACACATTTACAGCCTGCCCAGCCTATAACCTTTGCACATCACCTTATGGCTTATGTGCAGATGTTTATAAGGGACATCGGAAGACTTGATGATGTAATAAAAAGATGTAATGTACTGCCGCTTGGAAGCGGAGCCTTGGCAGCCACCACACATAATATTAACAGAGAATATGTCAGGGAGCTGTTGGGCTTTTCAGATATTACAAGAAACAGTCTTGACGGAGTAAGCGACAGGGATTTTACAATTGAAGCCGCTGCTGCTATGAGTCTTATAATGGTGCACCTGTCACGGCTCAGCGAGGAAATTATATTGTGGAGCAGCAGAGAATTCAGTTTTATAGAGCTTGACGATGCTTTTTCAACGGGCAGCTCAATAATGCCTCAGAAAAAAAATCCGGATATATGCGAGCTGATACGCGGTAAAAGCGGCAGAGTATTTGGAAATCTGCAGGGGCTTTTATGTATGATGAAGGGGCTTGCACTTGCCTATAATAAAGATATGCAGGAGGATAAGGAAGCACTCTTTGACTGCTTTGATACAGTGTCGGACTGTCTTGAAGCGGTAACTCCCATGCTTAAAACCATGACGGTGCTTGATAAAAATATGAGGGCTGCCGCTGCTAAGGGCTTTATAAATGCTACTGACTGTGCAGATTATCTGGCTAAAAAAGGAGTGCCCTTCAGACAGGCATATACTGTAGTTGGAAAGCTTGTAGCCTATTGTATAAAAAAATCCAAGGTACTTGAAGACCTCAGCCTTGAGGAATATAAGGCTGCAAGTCCCTATTTTGAAACTGACATATATAAAGCTATTTCACTTGAGGAATGTGTTAATAATAGAAGCATCACCGGAGGTCCCGCTCCTTCTGAGGTTAAAAAACAGATTGATTATTGCAGACTTAATTTAATGCAGATTGATACGCCTTAATGAGTAAAAAATATCAAACCTGATAAAATAAGCAGATTATAATGCGGATATGCCCCTGAAAATCTAACTTTTCAGGGGCATATTAATATGTAAGATGCTTTTTTTTATAAAGTATGCTATTATAATATTGATAGAGTTTTTGTTTTTAATTAAGCTTATAAAAAATAAAAATTTATAAATATAGAAAAAGGTAATTGAGATGAAAGTAGTTATACTTGCGGGCGGATTCGGCACAAGAATAAGTGAGGACAGCCATTTAAAGCCAAAGCCTATGATAGAAATAGGTGAAAGACCGATATTGTGGCATATAATGAAATATTATTCAGAATTCGGATTTCATGAATTTATAATATGTCTTGGGTATAAGCAGTATGTAGTGAAAGAGTTTTTTGCTGATTATTTTTTGCATACCTCGAATATAACCTTTGATTTGGCAAATAATAAGATGGAAGTTCATAATAATTATTCTGAGCCTTGGAAGGTAACCTTGATTGATACAGGCTTAAATACCATGACCGGCGGAAGAATTAAGAGAATAAAACAATATGTAGGAAATGAAGCCTTTATGCTTACCTACGGTGACGGGCTTGCAGATGTTGACCTCAGCGCACTGGAAAAATTTCATAGGAGTCATGGCAAGATAGCAAGCATAACTACCGTAAATATAGCACAGATGAAGGGAATTATGGAAGTAGATGAAAATAATACGGTTAAAACCTTCAGAGAAAAAGAGGATGGTGACGGAGATCTTATAAATGGCGGATTTATGGTATTAAACCCGGAAATTTTTGATTATATAGAATCGGATAATACAATATTTGAGCAGGGACCGCTTCAGACACTTTCAGCTCAGCATCAGCTTATGTCTTTTTACCATCCGGGATTCTGGCAATGTATGGATACTCAAAGAGAAAGGATTAAACTGGAGCAGCTATGGAGCTCAGGCAAGGCTCCATGGAAGAAGTGGAGGGATTAAAATTTATGAGATGCCCTTTTTGCAATAATATCGACACTAAGGTAGTAGATACAAGACCGCTTGAAGGCAGTCTTACTATACGCCGCAGAAGAAAATGCGAAAAATGCAGCAAACGCTTTACGACCTATGAAAAGCTTGAGACAATACCGCTTATGGTAGTAAAAAAGGACAATACAAGAGAGCCTTACGACCGCTCAAAGCTTGAGCTTGGGATTATAAGGAGCTGCCATAAAAGACAGGTATCCACCGACACTATAAACAGGCTTATTGACGGCATTGAAACTACTGTCTTTAATATGGAAGCAAAGGAAATAAGAAGCACTCTAATCGGAGAGCTTGTTATGTCCAGACTTAAGGAGATTGATGAGGTGGCTTATGTCAGATTTGCTTCAGTTTACAGGGAATTTAAAGATATAGATACGTTTATGGAAGAAATAGGAAAATTGAGAAAGAAAAACAGTTTATCGGAAGAATTGACAGGTGACAAAGCGAAAAATCAGCTTGAAAATACGGTAGAAATTGATGAATAAGCTTTATCCCTATGAAATAATAAATTCAGTGTATCAGTTTGACTTTAAAAAACTGCATGCAGCAGGTATAAATGCGGTTATATTTGATATTGACAATACTTTGGTTGAACATGGTGCTCCGGCAGATAAGAGAGCGGTTGATTTTTTTAATAAATTAAAGAAAATGGGCTTAAAAACCTGTCTGCTTTCAAATAATAAAATACCAAGGGTAGAGCCTTTTGCAGAAAAAACCGGCTCATACTATATTGCTGATGCAAAAAAGCCCTCAGTAAAAAACTATCTTGAAGCCATGAAGCTTATGTCAAGCAGCCGCAGAAGCACAGCGTTTTTTGGTGACCAGATTTTTACGGACATATACGGTGCAAATAAATCGGGGATACGTGCTTATCTTGTAAAGCCTATTCATCCGAAAGAAGAGATACAGATTGTGCTGAAAAGAAAGCTTGAGGCGGTGGTGCTGTTTTTTTATCGAAGCTGTAAGAAAGGTCATAATACCGTCAAAAAGAATAATGAGCAGGGAGCAGGCAGAAATGAATAATATAGACTTGTCTGCGACAAAAGTTTTTGGAATTATAGGCAGCCCCCTGGCTCACAGCCTGTCCCCGCTTATGCATAATATAATCTTAAAGGAAAGCGGCATAAATGCAGTATATCTGCCCTTTTGTGTCAAAGACAGGCTGGAAGCTGTAATTAGCGGTGCTCATGCACTTGGCATAAAGGGCTTAAACATAACTTTGCCTTATAAGCGTGAGGTTTTAAACTACCTTTCAGAGGTGGATGCCGAAGCCTGCGAAATCGGTGCAGTAAATACACTTGTATATCAGACAAATGGCTATAAGGGCTATAATACCGACATCTGTGGTTTAAGAAAATCTGTGACTGATTCAGAAATAGATATTAAAAACCGCCCTGTAGTTATATTAGGTGCAGGAGGGGCTGCAAGAGCGGCAGTGTATGTTTGCATAGGTCTGGGAGCGGCAGAAATAGTAATTGCAAACAGAAGCTTCAATCAGGCATTTCTTTTACAAAAAAAGTTTAAAAAATATTTGAATATAGCCCTCTGTAATTTAAGTGAGGTTACAGCTGTTGTAAAAAATTATCAAAAAAACAGTGCGGTGATATTTCAGACCACCTCGGTCGGTATGTATCCTGATAATGATAAATGTATTATAAATAATCGAGAGCTTTATGAGCATTGCTGCATGGGAGTGGAGCTGATTTATAATCCCTTAAGAAGCAGGTTTGTATTAAATATGGAAAATGCTGGGAAAAGGGTGATAAACGGTCTGGATATGCTTGTAAACCAGGGCATACTTTCTTGGGAAAGGTGGAATCAGGGAATGAAGGTGAGTGAAAGCACAAGAAAACAAATTAAGCTTAGCTTGGAGCAATTTTTGAAATAAATAAAAAGCTGCTGGCTATACAGCTCAGAGCTGTATTAATATAAAATATAAATAAAGGTGGATTGGATGAAGGTACTTATATTAAACGGAGCAAACATTAATTTTATAGGTCTGCGTGATAAGAGCCAATACGGCAGTATAAGCTATGAGGATATATGCAGTGATATCTATGAGTTTGGCTCCGAGCATTATATTGATATAGAAATATTCCAAAGCAACCATGAAGGCAAAATCATTGATAAGCTCCAAGAGGCATATATGAATGATGTAGATGCGGTTATAATAAATCCCGGTGCATTTACGCATTATAGCTATGCTATAAGAGATGCGCTTGAGGTTATGGAATGCAAGAAAATTGAGGTACATGTTTCAAATGTATTTAGACGAGAGGAGTTTAGAAGTCACTCAGTAACAGCTCAGGCCTGTGATGCAGTTTTATCGGGCTTTGGCTGTGAAGGCTATATAATAGCATTAAAATATTTAATAGATTAATTATGCTGCAGCCTTATTTTGTCATATAAAACTTTACTTTATGAAGTTAATGTGCTAAAATTTAAAGGTATAAAATAACTCTAAAACCTTATAAAGGAGCAGCGATGAATAACAGGATAAAAACTGAGGCTGTTGACCACCTTTTAAAAGCAGTATTGACACTTAGAAATCTTGAAGAATGCTATGCATTTTTTGAAGATGTATGTACTGTGAATGAGATTTTATCATTGGCACAGAGGTATGAAGTTGCTAAGATGCTTAGAGAAGGTAGAACGTATATAGAAATATCTGAAAGTACAAAAGCTTCTACAGCCACAATAAGCAGAGTCAACCGCTCATTGCGTTACGGCACGGACGGCTATGAGCTGACCTTCAAGAGGCTGGAGGATTCTGAGTAGTTGCTTAAGACTATCAAAATTATTTATTACCCGGATATATTGGAAGGTATAAGAAAATTCTTGTTGAGTTTTCTTGTACTTTCCGATATACAATAAAGGCAAGCTTTTAGTAAAGCTGAGCAGCTTACTGTTTATTTTTTTTATTTTTATCACTGCCGTCATTATTAAGCTCTGAGAGATGTTCTGCAATTTTTTCGACTATGCGTTTTTTTAGATATATATCAAATAAAAGTTCAGAGATAAATGAAAACAGCATAAGCTGTTCCCGGTCTTTTTCTTCTACCTGCGTAAAGGTGTTCTGAGCCTTATTAAATTTATCCTTGAGGTCGTCTTTTATGATTTTTATGCTGTCAATATTCAGCTTAAGCGTTTCGTTATAGATTTCGCCAAGGTCAATACAGGAATCATCTTCTTTGAAAAAATGTCCTTTGGTAACAGGCTTAAGTATATTTTCTATGTCAGCGAATGAGAGCAGACTCTTATAGTAATATATAAAAACCAGCAGCAACAAATGCTGCTTTGAGTATTTTTTCTTGACAGGAGGCGGAAGAAGCCGGTTTTTAGTATAGTTATTGATCATAGTTTTTGTAAGTATCTTGTCTTCAGGGCTGCGTTTATTGGCTTTCAGGTGCTCGTCCATGAAGGTAGTTACCTGGTCCATGTATAAGTCTATCTCAGGTATATCGGAGGGCGAAATATATGACATATTGTCGAGCTTATTTAATATTTCATCAAGAATGTCTTTGTTGCTTTTCATGGTATCCTCTTTTCCAAATTCCATCAAACTGTTTTCTGATGGGCTTTATTATAGAATATTTAAAGCTATATATCAAGGTATTATATTGCTTATGGGAAATAACTAATATATCAAAATATTATAAATTACATGCTTAAGGAGAATAAAAGTAAATTTTATGTATATAAAAAATAAAGTAGTATATGGCAGTTTAAATGACAGACAAAAGGAAGCTGTGTTTCATACGGAAGGACCGCTGCTGATCCTTGCGGGTGCAGGGAGCGGCAAAACCAGTGTGCTCATGCATAGAATAGCTTATTTGATTCAGGAAATGAAAGTGGCTCCCTATAATATAATGGCTATAACGTTTACCAACAAGGCAGCAGCCGAGATGAGAGAAAGAGTAGCAAAGCTTGTAGGCTCGGCCTCGGAACAAATCTGGGTAGCAACCTTTCATTCAAGCTGTGTAAGAATATTGAGAAGATTTATTAACAGGATAGGGTTTGACAATGCTTTTAGTATCTATGATGCAGATGACCAGAAGACACTTGTAAAAAAAATATTTAAGCAAATGTCTGTAAACAGTGAGATATTTAAGGAAAAAAGCGTGCTTAAGGCTATATCTTCTTATAAGGATGAGCTTATCACCCCTGAAAATGCTCAAAAATATTCAGCAGATTTCTATGAAAGCAAGATTGCCCAAATATATGAAGAATATCAAAAGGAGCTTCAAAAAAATAATGCACTGGATTTTGATGACCTTATAAATAAATGTGTTGAATTATTTGAAAAAGACAAAGAGGTTCTTGAATACTATCAAAAAAGATTTAAATATATAATGGTTGATGAGTATCAGGATACGAATAATTCACAGTTCAGATTAATTGAACTGCTTGCGGGTGCATATAAAAATCTCTGTGTGGTCGGTGATGATGACCAGTCTATCTATAAATTCAGAGGAGCAAATATTGAAAATATACTCAATTTTGAAAAGCTTTTTGAAAATACAAGGGTTATCAAGCTTGAACAAAATTACCGCTCTTTTGGAAATATACTTGAGGCGGCAAATCATGTTATAGCAAATAATAAAAAAAGGAAAAATAAAAAGCTTTGGACCTTATCTGAGGGCGGAGAAAAAATAAGGCTAAGGGGATTTGAGGATGGAAAAGCCGAAGCGGAGGCTGTGATAAAGGATATACGGAAACAGGCGGCAGGTGGCAATTTTAATGATTTTGCCATACTTTACAGGACTAATGCTCAGTCAAGACTTTTTGAGGAAAGATGTGTGGTTTATGGAATTCCTTACAGGCTGGTAGGAGGAGTAAATTTTTATCAGAGAAAAGAGATAAAAGATATACTTGCCTATCTGAAACTTATATCAAACAGTAAGGATGATGTGGCAGCTTTAAGAGTTATCAATATACCCAAGAGAGGGCTGGGAGAAACGAGTCTTGCAAAAATCGGAGCCTTTGCGGCAGAATTTAATATAAGCTTTTATGATGCCTGTGTCAACTCAGGACAGATACCTGCTATGGGAAAGGCTGTGCATTATAAGATAAAATCCTTTACCGATTTTATAGAAAAAGCAATGCATGATACAGCAGAAGGCAGTGCGTTGGAAGCCGGGCTTGAAGCTAAGGTTTCCGACATTATAAATTACATATTGAATGAAGGCGGCTATGAGGAATATCTTAATCTTGAGGGAGAGATAGAAGCACAGTCAAGACTTGAAAATATAAAGGAGCTGATAAATAAAGCAGATGAATACAAAGCCTCCAAGCTTGATATATTTCTTGAAGAGGTTGCCCTTATTGCAGACATTGACAGAGCTGATGAAAGCCGGGAGATGGTGACACTTATGACACTTCATGCCGCTAAGGGACTTGAGTTTGAACAAGTTTATATGTGCGGTATGGAAGAATCGCTTTTTCCGGGAACTATGAGCATAGTTTCAACGGATGAGTCAGAGCTTGAAGAAGAACGCCGACTCTGCTATGTAGGGATTACAAGAGCTAAAAGGAAGCTTATGCTGTCATACGCAAAAAGGAGAATGAGAAACGGCAGCTTTATATATCCTGAGGTTTCGAGATTTATACAGGAAATCCCACAAAGCCTGTTTGATAAGCCTCCGTTTTTGAGCTTGGCAGCTGATAAGTTCGGAAAGCCCGGAGTCGGAAATGCGGCTATGAAAAATTTTTGCAATATAGGCTATAAAAAGACCGGTTTTAAGAATTCGTCAAAAAATTATCTTTCAAGTAATTTTAATATAAAAAACACCTTTGAAGCCTCCAAAAGGGATAGAATAAGCTCCGATTCAGGAAATAAATTTGGAAAAGAGTTTGTAGTCGAAAAATCTCGGAAGCCTGATTATAAGGTTGGAGATAAAGTAAAACACATTAAATTCGGTATTGGAGAAATTTTAAATATTACAGAGGGAAAAAGGGACTACGAAATAGAAGTAGATTTTGAAAAATCAGGTATAAAAAAAATGATGGCAGGGTTTGCCAAGCTTGAAAAAATATGATAGTATATAGTCGTTGACACTGAATATATCATAATAAGAACAAATTAAGAAAATTTTTATATTATGTAAATTCAATGATAAAATATTTATTTTGAGAAAGGAAATAGAAATATGGGAAAGTTTGACAATATGGGAAAAGATGCTCTTATAAGACTTGAAGAAATTGTGAATGCTTCAAAGGTTTCAGGGCTTCTGAATAAAAAAGATGATGACAAAAGGAAAAAGACCCTCCTTTTAATGCTTGCAGCTATAGGTGCTGTAGCTGCGGCAGCGGGCATAGCTTATGCAGTGTATAAATTCTTTACTCCTGACTACCTTGAAGATTTTGAAGATGATTTCGAAGACGATTTTGATGATGAATATTTTGATGATAATGATGTAGAGAATTAATATTGCAGTGTTTCTGTATAGAGTGATAGCAATAATTTTGAGAGTCGATAAACTGCCTGTGCCGTATTTTGGTGCAGGCACTTATAATTTATACTAGGAAAGGCTTAAATTAATGAAAAAAGGTGAAACAGCCATAGGAAAGCTTGGCGAAAGCATGTATCCTGACAGAGCTTACATCCACAGGGAAGATGGAAAGGTTCTCATAAAGCACGTTATACCCTTTCAGACTGTTGAATATGTAATCAGCAAAAAAAGAAGCTCTGCTGCTGAAGGGAGAGTCTTAAGAGTAGTTGACAAATCTCCGCTTGAAACTGAATCAGAAATTAATGTATGCCCGCATTCGCAAAGCTGCGGAGGCTGTCTTTATCAGGAAATCAATTATGATAATGAGCTGAAAATTAAAAATGGTCAGCTTAAACAGCTTATACTCTCTGCCGCAAAGCAGAGCTTTATATGGGAGGGAATTAAAAAAAGTCCTTTATCAAAAGCGTACCGCAATAAGATGGAATATTCTTTTGGAGATGAATATAAGGGAGGAAGCCTTGCACTTGGCATGCATAAAAGGGGAAGCCATTATGATATAGTAAATACCGATTATTGCAATATAGTAAACGGAGATTTTAATAAAATACTGATATTTACAAGAAATTTCTTTGCTTCGGAAAATACACCATATTTTCATAAAAATACCAGACAGGGATTTTTAAGGCATCTTGTACTAAGATGTGCCTCTTTCACAGGAGAGCTTCTGATAGCGCTTATTACCACTGATTCCTTTGGAGAAATTAAAGACCCTAACCTATATGATGCCGAGCCTGAGCTTTGTAAGGAGGGAGAGCTGTTAACAGAAAAATGGAAGGAAGGACTGCTGGCTCTTGAGCAGAATGGAGTGCTGTCCGGGAAGATAGGAGGGATTCTGCAGGTTTTAAATAATTCCTATGCGGATGCGGTCATAGACCAAGGAAGCAGGCTGCTTTACGGGAAAAATTATATTACAGAAACGTTATTGAAGCTGGAGTTTAAAATCAGCCTGTTTTCGTTTTTCCAAACTAATTCAAAAGCGGCAGAGATACTGTACTCAACAGCGGGAGAATATATAGGGGATACCAAAGGAAAGCTCGTATTTGACTTATATAGCGGTACAGGAACCATCGCCCAGCTGCTTGCCTCATACGCTGAACACGTTTACGGTGTGGAGATTGTAGGAGAGGCGGTTAAAGTAGCCAGAGAAAATGCACTTAGAAATAAAATACATAACTGCGATTTTTTAGAAGGAGATGTCCTTAAAGTAATAGACGGCCTTTCCAATAAGCCTGATATTATAGTGTTGGACCCTCCGCGTGACGGAATACATCCTAAAATACTGCCTAAGATAGGTGAATATATCAGACCGCCCAAGATAATTTATATAAGCTGCAAACCCAGCAGTCTGGCACGGGACCTTGTGGAGCTTCAAAAATATGGTTACAGGCTGGAACGTGCCTGCGGCGTAGATATGTTCCCGAATACTCCCAATGTGGAGGCGGTGGCACTATTAAGCCTCTAAATCAAGAAACACGAGGAGGTAGAAAATGTCTAATTTATCGTTGAAATATCGCTTTTTAAAAGTGCTTATTAAGCTTATAGGATTTAAAAAATATTTTAGTAAAAATGAAACACAAATAATGTCAAAAGCGCGAAAGAGCATGGATAAAACAAAGATTCCTGTACTTTCCCATAGTGAAATTAATTATGAAATTAAAGATTTTCATGGAAATAAGGTTGTGTATATAACTCACAAAAAACCGACGAAAAAAGCGTGTCTGTTTATAATAGGTGGCGGTATGCTTGTACATCCACGTCCGAATTCCATTAAGAAGGCTTTGAATATAGCTCTTGAAAGCAGGCGTAATATGGTTATTCCATATTATCCACTTTGCACAGAGCATACAATCAATGAAGTATATGACTGGATTTATATTTTGTATAAGTCAATGCTCGACACATATAATGTTTCAGATATTCTTGTTACGGGAAGCTCTTCCGGTGCGACTCTTGCGTTGGGACTTGTATCGTATATAAATATCTCGAATAAGGAAGCTGAAATACCTAAACGAATATATGCCTCATCTCCCGGACAGTGCTTCACAGATGAAGACTTAATTAGGAAAGGACAGCTTCTTGATAAAAAAGATATTTTGTTGAGTTTATACTATATGGAAATTCTTGATAGAATCATGACTCACGGGAAAGATGTGCCGGAATATATGTTATATCTTGAAAAGGGTGATTATCACGGATTGGAAGAGGTTTACCTTTCATACGGAGGTGATGAAGTATTATATGCTGCATATGAAATAATAAAAAATAGATTGGAAGAATGCGGTGTAAAGGTGATTTCGGAAATAGGAGAGAATATGTTTCACTGTTATCCATTTTTTCCTGTTGTAAGGGAAGCTGAATCCGGATGGGAAAATATGTTGAAATATCATTTAGAGGAAGCTGAGCACGTATAAATTATATATTGGATATGGAAACCAGAAAAAAAAGTCATTGTTATTTATTCACGGACTTAAGATTTTGTGCAATTATTTTGGTATAGCTGATATAATAAAGGAGTTAGATAAATCGAAGCTTATCAGATTATTTTTGAAGCTTAAAGAGGATTATTAAAATATTTGACCAAATATAGAATGAATGCTATACTTATAAAAAATAAATGATAGTTTTTGAATTTTATCTGTGCTGTAAGGGTAGGATTAAAAGACGTACTAATCATTACGGAGGAAAATTTATATGAAAAAAGGTTATTTATTGGCATTGTCGGCAATTTTAAGCTTAGGCTTATTAAGCGCCTGTTCTTCGGCTCCAGCCGGAAGCAGCGGTTCTGCTTCAGGCTCAGAGGGGGCTAAAGCTGAACAAAGTACAGGAGCAGCTGAGGAAAGCGGGAAAGAAGCAGCTAAGGATGAAGCTTTTCAATCAGATATTCTGTTTTGCGGCTCAACTTCACTCTATCCTATAATATCTTCTCTGGCTTCTTCATTTACTGAAGAATATGTTACATGGAATAAGGTTTCTCCCGACCTGCCTGAAAAAAATATATCAATATATGTGGCTCCGGGCGGCTCCGGAGTAGGAGCAAGTGCTGCTATAGATAAGACGGCGGATTTCGGTATGCTTGCAAGAACTGTTAAAGATGAAGAAAAGGAGGCTCTTGGAGCTGATTATAAGGACTTTATAGTGGCTAAGGATGCCTTAACCGTATCTGTGAATGCAGAAAATCCTATAACAGGCGTTATTGATGATATGAGCAGTGATACTATAAAGAAAATATTTGCAGGAGAGCTTACTACCTGGAATCAAGTGGATGCCTCGCTGCCGGAAGAAAAGATTAACGTATATATACGTGACCTTTCCGGAGGAGCTTATGAGGTATTCCAAAAGTCAATAATGAAGGACAGCCAGGTGACTGATACCGCTACGCAGTCGGCCTCGATGACGGAATTAGCCAATAATGTGGCTAATGATAAATGGGGAATAGGCTATGTAGGCTATGGTGCTTTTAATAAAGCAAATAAAGAAAAGACGGTGCTCGCAGCCATGAAGGTTGATGGAGTTGCTGCAAATGAAGCGGATATTAAAGACGGCTCATATATTATACAGCGTCCGGTGCTTTTCCTTACAGGTGATAAAATATCTGAAACGGAGCAATTATTTATTGATTATATCTTTTCTAAAAAGGGATATGATGTAGTGGTTGAAAATGGTTATATACCTGCTTTTGAAGCAAAGTAAGCTTAATTTTAATATGACAGAAAAATTATTTAAGGGATTTTTATTTATACTGAGCCTAATGAGTGTATTCTTGTTAGGCTTTGTGATTTTATATATAGTAATGGAAGCTCTGCCTTTATTTAAGGAAGTAAGCTTAAAGGACTTTTTATTTTCATCTAAGTGGGCACCTACCGGAATGACAGGAAACAAAAGCTTTGGAATATTTAATTTTATAATGGCAAGCCTATTCGTATCAGTGTATGCAATGCTTACAGCAGTAGGCTTTTCTCTAGGCTGTGCCATATATTTGGCTTTTATAGCTAAAAGCACGCTGAGAAGTTTACTATATGCAGGAATAGACCTTTTGGCAGGTATACCCTCGGTGATATACGGCTTTATAGGCATGAGCGTCATAGTCAGGTCTTTTGCCAAGCTGAAGATCGGCACCGGGCACAGCGTGCTCTCAGCTGCCTTGCTGTTAAGTATAATGCTTTTGCCCTATATGATTTCATCTTTTACAGAAACCTTAATTAAAGCCAAGGAAAGGTATTTAAAATCTGCCGAAGCTTTGGGAATATCAAAATGGCATACCATAGTCAGTTTAATTATTCCAAGCTCGGCAAAATTTCTGCTTGGCTCCATGCTGCTTGCCATAGGAAGAGCAATGGGAGAAACTATGGCTGTAATGATGCTTATGGGTAACGCAAATCTTTTTCCTAAGCTTTTTGGCAAGGCTGAGAGTATAGCTTCTTTAATAGCTTTAGAGATGGGAGCGGCAGTTGGCAAAAGTCTGCATTATCATGCACTTTATGCAGCTGCCCTGGTGCTGATGCTCGCCTTGCTTTTAATAAATATGCTTATATATTTTATAAGGGATAAAATGATTAAAAGTGAGGTTTTATAAAATATTAAAGGAAATAAATGTGAAATTAATAGAAAAAATTGTTAAAATTTGGGCGTATTTATCCATGCTTGTATGTATAGCGATAATTATATTCTTATTTGCTTTTGTATTTATAAAGGGGGCGTTTAAGCTTAGCCCGGAATTTGTATTCAGCTCGCCCAAAGGAATGGTGCTTGGAACGGAGGGAGGAATATTTCCGGCGATTGCCGGAAGCTTCTGCTTCAGCCTGCTTGCACTTGCTCTGTCTATAGTACCGGCACTTGCCTTGGCATTATATACGACATTTTTTTGCAATTCAAAAAAATTTATAGGCTTTATAAGATTTATATTGTATTCAATATCCGGAATCCCTTCTATAGTATTGGGCTTATTTGTATACAGCTGGCTGATAAAGGGACTGGGGCTGGAAAGGTCTATATTTTGTGCTTCTGTAAGTCTTGCAATAATGATATTGCCCTTTATGGAAAGCAGGATTGAAAAGGCTTTTTTAGAGGTGCCAAAAACTATGGTAACTGCCTCAAAGGCACTTGCCTGTCCGCTTGGACATATGGTATTTAAGCTAGTGCTTCCCATGTGCAAAGGGGAAATATTATCAGCTATGATACTGGGAGCCTGCTTTGCTATGGGAGCGACTGCACCTGTTATGTTTACCGGAGCAGTCGCCTATGCTTCCGTACCTAATAATATATTTAAGCCGGCTATGGCATTGCCGCTGCATCTGTATCTCCTGGTATCACAGGGAGAAACTTCTATGAGCACAGCCTACGCTACCGCCTGTGTAATGATGCTTATACTTTTAATAAGCAATATAGGGGTCAATTTATACAGGGGCAGAGAAAAATAAACAGAGGTATTTGCAAATGGAAAATATAATAGAAATAAAGAAGCTTTGTGTGTCTTACGGAAGTCAAAAGGTTTTGGAAAATATAAGCTATGGATTTAAGAAAAATAAAGTTACTGCTGTACTTGGCAGCTCAGGCTGTGGCAAGACTACTCTTTTACAGGCTCTTAATAATCTTTTATCTGAAGAGGCAAATGTAAAAATAAGCGGAGATATAAGACTTAACGGAGATTCTATTTATACTATGCTGCCGGAAGCTTTAAGAAAAGAAGTAGGTCTTGTTTTCCAAACCCCGGTGGTATTTCCTACGTCCATCTATAAAAATATGTCTTATGCGTTAAGCTATCATGCTCTAAATTCAAGAAGGGATCTTGATAAGGCTGTAGAAGAAAAATTAAAGCTTGCGGGACTTTATGAGGAAGTTAAAGACAAGCTTAAAAAAAGTGCGGTGAAGCTTTCAGGAGGACAAAAGCAAAGACTTTGCATAGCAAGGGCACTTACTATAGAGCCGAAAGTGCTTTTGCTTGATGAGCCCTGCTCCGCTCTTGATATAGACAATACTCTGCTTATAGAAAAACTGCTTATGAAGCTGAAAGAAAGCATAAGCATAATTATAGTAACTCATAATATTGAGCAGGCGAAAAGAATAGGAGATGAGATAATAACTATGAAATCCGGTAATTTATCAGAAGGCATATCTTTATAAAAAGCTTGACACCTAATTAAAGTGAAAGTATAATAAAAACACTTTAATAAGGTAGAGTGATAAATAATGAAAGTAAAGAGGGTAGCCTATGTCAAGGTATTTTAATAGATATTATGACAGCCTTATACCTTATGTGCCTGGAGAGCAGCCGCAGAACAAATCTTATCTGAAGCTTAATACCAATGAGTCACCGTTCCCGCCGGCGTACAGCCTTAAGAAAGGTATAAAGGCTGAGCTGGTAGATGACCTCAGGCTTTATTCGGACCCGAATTTGAAAGAATTAAAGTCTGCTATAGCTGAATATTATGGATTAGTTTCAGATGAAGTATTTATAGGTAACGGCTCAGATGAATGCCTCTATTGCAGCTTTATGGCATTTGGTGGAGGGGGTTTTAGCTTTCCTGATATTACCTACGGCTTTTATAAGGTTTATGCTGATATAAATCATATTGAGGCGAATATCATTCAGCTCAAGGATGACTTTTCTATTGATGTGGAAAATTATAAGGAGCTTAAAACTGCTGTGGTTATAGCTAATCCGAATGCACCTACGGGACTGCTGTTAAGTCTTGCAGCGATAAGAAAAATATTAGACAATAATAAGAATAATCCGGTAATTATAGATGAAGCCTATATAGATTTTACTGAGGGAGGAGCATCGGCGGTAAAGCTTATACCGGAGTACAGCAACCTCCTTGTTATTCAAACCTTTTCAAAATCAAGGTCATTAGCCGGAGCAAGGGTAGGCTTTGCTATGGGAAACAAAGAGCTCATAGCAGACCTTGAGAGGATTAAATTTTCTATTAATCCCTACAATGTCAATACTTTGTCTATGAAAATGGCAGTAGAGGGGATAAAAAATATCAGTTATTTTAAGGAAAATTGTGATAAAATCAGGATAAACAGGGAATTTACAAAAAACGAGCTTATTAATCTGGGCTTTGAAGTATTAGACTCTAAAGCTAATTTTTTATTTGCAAGGTCTGATAAAATAAGCGGTCAGGGACTATATGAGAGGCTGAAAGAGAATGGCATCCTGGTGAGGCATTTCAGCAAAGAAAGAATAAAGGATTATAATAGAATTACCATAGCCACTGTGGAAGCTATGAAGCGACTTATTGAAACTATAAAAGAAATTTTAAGAAACGAGGGTGAGCTGATATGAGAGAGGCCAAGGTTAATAGAGAAACAACAGAAACAAAGATAGAGCTGAGTCTTGATTTAGATGGAAATATAGAAAAATCTGAAATATCAACAGGCATTGGCTTTTTAGACCATATGCTGACCTTATTTGCAAGATATGCAGGGATTAAACTGAAGGTTACTTGTAAAGGTGATACTTGGGTGGACGACCATCATAGTGTGGAAGATATAGGTATAACTTTAGGAAAGGCTTTGCTTAGTGCTTTAGGAGATAAAAAAGGCATAGTGCGCTTTGGAGAGGCTTATCAGCCTATGGACGAAAGTCTTGTACTGGCAGCTCTTGACATATCAGGCAGGGGAGGCTTTTACACAGATTTGAAATTTCTTACAGAAAAAATAGGAAGCTTTGATACTGAGCTGGTGGAGGAGTTTATGAAGGCTTTTGCGACAAATGCGGGCATTACACTTCATATAAGACAGCTTGCGGGAAGCAATTCTCACCATATAGCCGAGGCTGCCTTTAAAGGTCTTGGCAGGGCTTTACGAACAGCGGTTTCCATAGACCGCAGATTTAATGACAAAATACCTTCTACCAAGGGCAGGCTTGGTTAGAGAATAGAGGGAATATGATAACTGGAGAATTGAATCGATTATATGAAACTTACGGTTATAAAAGGTTTAAAATGTCAAAATTTGAACCCTATGAGCTTTATATTGACAATAAAGACTTTTTAAATACCAGTCAGATTATAACCTTTACTGATTTAGATGGCGAGCTGCTTGCACTAAAGCCTGATGTAACCTTGAGCATAATGAAATCCGGTCTGGGAATGGGAAGAATATATTATAATGAAAACATATATCGCCCTAAGGACAGGCATTATAAGGAAACGGCACAGTCCGGTATAGAGTACATAGGAAAATTAACAACTTATGCAGAAGCAGAAGTCATAGCACTTGCAGTCAAGAGCCTTAAGCTTTTTGAGGATGACATAAGAATCAGAATCAGTGATGTATCTTTGCTGGTAAGAGTTTTTGAAAATCTGAATTTGTCTAAGAGTACAAGGATTTTGGTGTTTAAGCTTTTTGAATCAAAGAACTCTGCAGGGCTTGATGTGCTTGTAAAGAAAGGGAAGATAGAGGTCAGGTCGGCAGAAAAGCTTAAGAATCTGATGAATTTATATCTTCCTTTTGAAACCGGAACCGAGAAACTTGGAAGCTCTGATTTTATCGGAGATATATTGGGGGATAATGATGAGTCGATAAAGGCCTTGAAGAAACTGGCAAAAGCCTTAAGAGCCTTTAATGTGCTGGATAGTGTTTATCTGGATTTTTCGTTAATAAATTCAATGGACTATTATAATGGAATTATTTTCCAAGGTGCTGTTTCAGGCTTGCCGTTTACGGTGCTTTCCGGCGGGAGGTATGATAAGCTTGCCCGCAAGATGGGTAAGGAAGCCGGAGCTATAGGCTTTGCCCTGGACCTGTCTTTGGTAGAAAATTATAAAGAGGAGGCACCTGAATATGATGTTGACTATCTCATTATTTACGATGTATTAAAGGATGAACTTATAAAAGCAATTAAAACAGTTGAGAAGCTTACCAAAGAAGGCTATAGAGTGCGGCTTGTTGAAAGGTCTGAAGAAGAGCTGATCAAGAGAATAAGGGCCGGGGAAGTGCTTGAGGTGAGGAGAGTATTATGATAAATATAGCACTTCCCAGCGGAAGAATAGGGAATAAATCTTACTGCCTTTTAGAGCGGGCAGGCTACACTTGCCCTGGAATCTTAGAGCCTAACCGCAGGCTTACCTTTGTGAATGAGGAAAAAGGCGTTAGGTATTTTTGGGTGAAGCCCTCGGATGTAGCAATTTATGTGGAAAGAGGAGCGGCAGATGTAGGAGTTTGCGGTGCGGATATACTTAGAGAATATGAGCCGGAGGTATATGAGCTTTTAGACCTCGGCATAGGAAGGTGCAGGATGTGCGTTTGCGGCAAAAAGGATTTCTTTGAAAATGCAGAAAAGACTCTTAAAATAGCTACCAAGTTTCCGAATATTACAAGAAAATACTATGAGGAAGCGGGCAGGGATATTGACATCATTAAGCTTAACGGCTCTATAGAAATAGCCCCTCTGCTGGGACTTTCGGATGTAATTGTTGATATAGTTGAAACCGGAAATACACTTCGTGAGAATGGGCTTGAGCTCCTTAAGGAAATACTCCCAATTAGTGCAAGATTCATCTGCAATAAGGTAAGCTTTCAGTTTAAAAATGGAGAGATTGTTAAGATGAGGGACAGACTGTCTGAGATTAAGGAGAGGTTATGATTACAATATTTGAGGCAGATAAGATTAAGAGAGAAGATATCTTTGCAAGAAATGAGCCGGCAGCCGAGGTCAGCGGAACAGTCAGGGAAATAATCAATAATGTAAGAATAAATGGAGATAAGGCTTTAAGCGGGTATCTTGAGAAATTTGACAAGGTAAAGCTAAGTGATTTCAAGGTCAGTAAAGAAGAGATAAAAATGTCGGCCAAGAAGGTGGAGCCGGAGTTCCTTGATATACTTAAAGAAGCAGAAGCCAACATCAGAGCTTTTCATGAAAAACAGGTAAGACAGGGCTTCAGGATGACGGGCAAAGCCGGAGTTATCTTAGGGCAAAGAGTGGTGCCGATAGAAAAGGTGGGCATCTATGTACCAGGAGGAACTGCCGCCTATCCGTCTACTGTGCTTATGGATGCGGTTCCGGCTAAGATAGCCGGAGTATCCGAGATTATTATGGTAACTCCTCCGAATCAGAAGGGTGAGATTAATCCTTACATACTTGCAGCAGCCAATATAGCAGGAATTACAGCGATTTACAAGCTGGGCGGCGCACAGGCCGTGGCAGCTCTTGCTTATGGTACAGAAACCGTTCCAAGAGTGGATAAGATAGTTGGTCCCGGAAATGCTTTCGTAGCGGAAGCAAAGAAGCAGGTATTCGGTCAGGTCGGAATAGATATGATAGCAGGTCCGTCAGAGGTGCTGGTGCTTGCGGATGGCGAGTCAAATCCTAAGTTTGTGGCTGCTGACCTCTTAAGTCAGGCTGAGCATGATAAAAATGCTTCCTGTGTACTGATTACAGAGTCTGAAAGTCTTTCAAAAGAAGTACAGAAGGAGATTGAAGCTCAGCTTGTGAAGCTTCCTCGTGAGGAAATTGCAAGAGCTTCCATAGAAAATAATGGAAAAATAATTATCTGTAAGGATTTGCTCCAAGGCATAGATTTGGCGAACCTTATAGCTCCGGAACATATAGAAGTCTGTGTGGATGAGCCATTTAAATATCTTGAACTTATTAAAAACGCAGGCTCGGTTTTTCTTGGCAGATACAATGCAGAGCCTACCGGAGATTATTTTGCAGGACCTAATCACACGCTTCCAACCTCAGGTACAGCGAGATTTTACAGTCCTCTTTCAGTTGAAGATTTTGTTAAAAATATTCAGTACAGCTACTATACTGAGGAAGCCCTTAGGGCAGATTACAGGAAAATATCTTATTTTGCCAAGAAAGAAGGACTGGCAGCACACGCAAGAGCAGTAGACATAAGATTCGGGGAGGAATAATGATTGTTATCATAGATTATGGAGCAGGGAATTTATTTTCGCTTGTCAGCTCTCTTAAAAAAATAGGCACAGAAGCTGTCGTAAGCTCTGACAGAAAACTTATTTCCAAAGCTGACAGAATAATTTTGCCTGGAGTGGGCGCTTTTGGGGATGCAGTTAATAAGCTTCGTGAGAGCGGACTTTTTGATGTAATTATAGAGGAAGCCTCCAAAGGAAAGTCGCTTTTAGGCATCTGCCTAGGCATGCAGCTCCTTTTTGAAAGGTCGTTTGAGTATGGCGAAAATGAAGGTCTGGGACTTATAAAGGGTGAGATAAGAGCCTTGAGTGAGGTGCTCCACGATAAGCTTCCCATACCTCATATAGGCTGGAACGGACTGCATTTCATCAGAAAGAGCCCCTTATTTGAGGACCTTGTTGATGGAAGTGAAGTGTACTTTGTTCACAGCTTTGCGGGCTTTGACTGCCTGGAAAGCCTTACAGCAGCTACTGAATACGGTATAGAGATAACGGCGGCAGTAAGCAATAAAAATATTCACGGAGTGCAGTTCCACCCTGAAAAGAGTGGAGAAACAGGACTTAAAATACTTAAAAATTTTTGTAATAAAGGATGAAAGACATGATAATATTCCCTGCTATAGATATATATGAGGGCAAGGTAGTAAGGCTTCTGAGAGGTGATTACAGCAAGATGACTATTTATAGTGAGAATGTGGCAGAGAAGGCTCGCGAAATAGAGGCTGAGGGAGGAGAGTGGGTACATCTTGTGGATTTAGAAGGAGCCAGGGAGGGGACCTCCCCCAATTTCCGCTATGTTGAAGAAATATGTAAAAAAACAAAACTTAAGGTTGAAATAGGCGGTGGAATCAGGACGGATGAAACCGTAGAAAAATATATAAATGCAGGAGTCGGCAGGATAATTCTTGGAACTAAAGCTGCTACTGACAGAGATTTCCTGAAAAAAATGACGGATAAATTTGGAGAAAAAATAGCGGTCGGTATAGATGCAAAAGAAGAAAGGGTAAATCTATAGTTACTAAAAAGCTATAAAAAGTTATAAAAATAAAAAAGAA
>CALBCM010000042.1 GCA_937927235.1 uncultured Johnsonella sp. | reverse complement strand
AAAGGAAAGCTTCATGTATTCCATAGTGAAACAGAGGTTGGACCTGTTACCAGAAAACTTTATGATACACTCTTTGGAATCCAGATGGGTGATGTAAAAGCACCTGAGGGCTGGATTGTAAAAGTAATGTAAGCAAATTAACCAGATGATTACGCAGTTTAGCCACATATTAAATCTGACAGTTTAGCATAGAGCAGCAGCTGTGAATAGTATGTGGCTAAATTATTAAGAAAAATTGTATTTTTGCTTAAATTTATGTAGACGACATAAGAAAGCTGTGATATAATCCAGAAAAATTTTTAAAGGGGGAATCACAATATGATTACATTTTTAATTGGACTTGCTATACTGATAATCGGAGGTTGGCTGTATGGCATTTACATCGAAAAAATGTTTGGACCAGATGACAGGGTTACCCCGGCAGTATCAATGAATGATGGTGTTGACTATGTTCCTATGAACAAATGGAAAAACAGCCTGATAGAGTTATTGAACATTGCGGGGACTGGACCTATTTTAGGACCGATACTTGGAATTTTATTCGGACCTATTGCTTTTATAGCAATTCCCGTGGGCTGCGTGCTTGGAGGAGCCGTTCACGACTATTTATCAGGAATGATTTCTATAAGAGAGAAGGGAGCACAGATGCCTGTGCTTATCAAAAAATACTTGGGAAATACCACATTCCAGGTTTATAATATCTTTGTTTGCTTATTAATGCTTCTCGTGGGTGCAGTTTTTGTTTACACACCGGGAGACCTTATAGTTACCGATATCTTTAAACAAAAATCTGATGTAGGTAATCCGCTGGTAATTATAGTATATGTAGCTATTTTTATCTATTATCTTGTAGCTACACTCTTTCCTATAGATAAGATTATAGGAAAAGTATATCCTATTTTCGGTGCGGTGTTATTGCTTTCAGCAGTAGGTATCTTTTTCGGCGTATTCTTAAAGGGTTATAAGCTTGATAATCTCAGCATTGACAACTGGAGAGGAATTCATCCTCAGGGTCTGCCCTTTATTCCTATTTTCTTTGTGACAGTTGCCTGCGGAATAGTGTCGGGCTTTCACTCGACTCAGGCTACTCTGATAGGGCGCTCGGTTACCAGTGAAAAGGAGGGCAAGCTTACTTTCTTTAATATGATGCTTGTCGAGGGCTTTATAGCTATGAGCTGGGCAGCAGCTGCTATGGGAATTTATAATAAGGGAATAGATGCTGCAAACGTAGGAAAGCCTGCAGTAATAGGTCTTGTTGCAAATGATTTATTGGGTCCTGTAGGCGGTCTTATAGCTATTATCGGTGTTATTGTACTTCCGATTACTTCCGGAGATACGGCACTTAGGTCTTTAAGACTTATGGTTGCAGAATACTTTAATATTGAGCAGAAAAGTGCAAAGAACAGAGTAAGTATTTCCGCAATTATTTTTGTAGCGGCAGCCGCAATATTATGGTTTGCAAAGACAAATGCAAAGGGCTTCCAAGTATTATGGCAGTACTTTGCATGGAGCAATCAAACCATTGCAATCTTTGCTTTTGCGATGATTACGGTTTACCTTGTAATGCATAATAAGAATTTTGTAACTTCACTTATTCCGGGAGCATTTTATACCTTTATTATTACGACCTATATACTGCAAGCAAAAATTGGATTTAATCTGCCATTAAATGTATCTTATATTATAGGTGGTGTATTAACTGTGATTTACTCTATCCTTGCCTACCTTGCAGGTGTAAAAAAGAAAGGCAGTGAGGCAGTTGGTACAGCACAGGCGACAGGTTCGGCACAGCAGAGCATTTCAAAAAAATAAATAAAATGCCACAGCATAAACGATAAGGCTGTGACAGGAGGGTACATGACAGAAATAAAAAGGAAAGATGTTATAATATGCGGATTTGCCTTATTCGCAATATTTTTTGGAGCAGGAAACCTTATATTTCCTCCCTACCTTGGAGTTATAGCAAAAAGCAGCTGGGTTGAAGTAATGCTCGGCTTTCTGCTTTCAGACCCGGTGCTTCCCATACTTGGAGTTATAGTTACCGTAATGCTTGGAGGCAAGGCTGAAGCTCTGGGAAAAAGAGTTAATCCCTTGTTTGCTTCTGCATTGGGACTACTTATTATATTAACAATAGGACCCTTATATGCAATACCGAGAACCGGTGCAACAACACATGAAATATTTATAAGACCGCTTCTGCCGGAAAATATTTCTTCTCAGACCTCAATGATTGTAAAAGTTATTACCTGTTTTGCATTTTTTGCTCTGACCTTATACCTTGTATTAAATGAGGGCAAAGTTATAGAAATAATAGGAAAATATCTTACTCCTGGTCTGCTGATAATCCTTGCACTCGTAGTAGTTGTGTCTATAGTAAAGCCACCGGGACCAATTGTTCATTCAGATGAAAAGGGCATGTTTGTACGTGGGCTTAAAGAGGGCTATCAGACTATGGACGCTATGGTATCCGCTTTGTTTGCAGGCATAGTGGCAGCGGATTTGGCAAGGCGAGGCTATAAGGATAAACAAACTCAGATCAAAGCAAGCATTCAGGTTGGCATTGTAGCCTTTGTACTTCTTGCAGTGGTTTACGGAAGTCTTACTTATGCAGGCGCTACAGTGAGCAGCTATTATACTCCTGATAATGAGAGAACGGAAATCCTGATCGGCATGGTAACCATGATGCTTGGAACTGTAGGAAAGGTGCTTATGGGTATAGTGGTAACGCTTGCCTGCCTTACTACTTCAGTTGGTCTGGTATCGGTTTGCGGCAATTATTTTGAATCTATATCAAAGGGTGCACTTAAATATAAAACAGTTGCAGTTGTAACAACCTTGGTATCTTTTGCCCTTTCACTCATAGGCGTTACAAAGATGATTGAGTATTCAGGACCTATACTGTCAACCGTTTATCCAATGATTATAGCACTTATAATAATCTCACTCTTTGATAAGTTTGTTAAATATAACCTCACCTATGCAGGTGCTGTTATAGGTGCATTTATAGTCGGATTTGTTCAGAGCGTTCCGATTAAAGGAGCAGCTTTCGAAGGCTTTAAGGGCTTTATAGGCTCCCTGCCGCTCAACGCTATAGGCTTTGAATGGGTAGTTCCCACAGCGGTATTTGCAGTAGTATTTACAATTATTGCTATGGCTACTGGTATAGGCGGTACTATTGACGATGCTAAATAAGCGTGCTGAATAATTAAAAATTTTATTAAGATGGAGCGAATCTGCAGATACATTATTATTTATGTATTCAAACAGGTGCGCTCCATATTATAGTTTTGAAAGGTGTCGGTGAACTACGATGGATATTAATGGGTCAAAGCATAGAATACGTATTATAACAGGGCATTATGGCAGTGGTAAAACAGAGTTTGCTTTAAATCTTGCGGTAAGATTAAGAGAAAGCTATGATAATGTTGCCATAGCGGACCTTGATGTAATAAATCTTTACTTCAGAAGCAGAGAAAAAGAAGAAGAAATGAATAATATCGGAATCAGAGTTTTTTCAAGCTCAGTGAGGGCAAGCGCAGTAGACATACCTGCGGTTTCAGCTGACATAATGACTCCGATAGAGGAAGATGACTGCCAGCTTATTATGGACATAGGCGGAAATCCGGCAGGTACCAGAACATTGGGAAGGTATAGAAATTTTTTGAAAAATACAGGCTATCAGCATCTATTTGTACTTAATGCCAACCGCCCTGAAACTAATACCTGTGAAAAAGCGATAAATTTTATGAATGGAATCAGAGCCCAGTCAGGATTGGATATTACAGGGATTGTAAATACTACACACATGCTTAAATCAACTACGGTAGATGATATTTTAAAGGGACAGGAGCTTTGTAGAGAGGTGTCAAAAAAATTGGACCTTCCAATATGCTATACTGCTGCGATAGAAGAGGTGGCAGGAAAACTGCCCGAAGATATAGAGGGCGAGCTTATTCCTCTGAAGCTTTTTATGAGAGAAGGCTGGATGATGTAGAATGCCCGCTTTACTAAATATTTATAAAATGGTATACTTAAGCTACGCAGCATCAAAACGGATTTTAAATTGGAGGATAAGATATGATCATACAGGAAGCCGGTGAGATGTATTTAGAAACCATACTTAGGCTTAAGCAAAAAACAGGAGCTGTACGCTCTGTTGATATTGCGAGGGAAATGGGCTATTCAAAACCGACAGTGAGTGAGCAGATGAAAAAGTTCAGAGAAAACGGACTGATTGAAATTGATGAAGACAGTCATATTAACCTGACTGAAGCCGGTATGGAAATTGCAAGGCGCACACTTAACAGACATATAGTGCTTACAGAAATTTTGACTAAAATAGGCGTAAGTGATAAGGTTGCTGAAAATGATGCTTGCAGACTTGAGCACTATATGAGCGAGGAAACCTTTGGACGTTTAAAGAAATATTTTGAAATAGAATAATTGCAGGGATTAGAGCCAAAGGCATTAAAAGTGAATAAAAGGTTTAGAAGACAGAGAGCTGCCGCTCAATCATTAAAACAGATGATTGAGCGGCAGCTCTCGCTTTTTAGAGAAAAAATCCCTTAAATTTATAACACTTCCTTAATTGCCTTTGCAGCAGCTTCAATCTGCTCAAGCTGCGAAGCCTGGAGCTGAGATTTAATACTTAAGCTGTGATTAATTATATTAATATTTTTCATACCTGAGATAATCTCATTCATGGCTTTTGCAGCCGAAGGAGCCCAGGAGCCGTTTTCTATCACCATTACATTTCTGTTTTGCATATTATGTGCTTTAAGGTCAAGAAGTAAGTACTCCATTCTGTCAAACACTCCGGCATTATAAGAAGATGAGGCAAAGACAAGAGCTTTTGCACGGAAGGCTTCAGCTACAAGATAGGAAATATCGGTTTCAGCTACATCATAGAGCTTGATATTTTTAACTCCGAGTTCTGCAAGCCTTAAAGCAAGTATATTTGCCGCATTTTCGGTATTGCCGTAGATAGTGCCGTAGAATATAACGACATCATCGGCTTCCGGAGTATAGCTTGACCATTTCTGATATTTGTCTATAAACCATGAAATATATTCCTTGCCCCTCCAAACAGGACCGTGCAGAGGGCAGAGGTATTCAATCTCAAGGGGAGAGAGCTTTTTAAGCACCGACTGCACCTGAGCGCCGTATTTGCCGACTATATTGGTGTAATATCTTCTGGCTTCCGGAAGCAGAAATTCCCTGTCTTCAAGCTCATCTATAAAAATATTGCCGTTTAAGGCACCAAAGGTTCCGAAGGCATCGGAAGTAAACATAATCTTATCCGCCCTGTCATAGGTCATCATTACTTCAGGCCAGTGGACCATAGGTGCAAGGTGGAACGAGAAGGTATGTCTGCCGGTGTTTAAGGTGCTGCCCTCTTTAACCTCAAGTGTATGGTTGTCTACCGGAAAAGTAAAGAACTGCTTCATAAAAGTAAAGGTTTTGGCATTTCCCACAAAGGTAACGTCAGGGTAACGCAGTACCAGCTCTTCAAGAGTACATGAGTGGTCGCATTCCATGTGATTGATGATGACGTAGTCAAGCTTTCTGCCGTTTAAAAGATATTCGACATTTTCAAGGAATACCCTGCTGACAGAAAGGTCAACAGTATCAAGCAGTATCGTTTTTTCATCAAGCACAAGATATGAATTATAGGCAATGCCGTCAGGAACCGGAAACACATTTTCAAAACGGCTTATACGTCTGTCGCTGCCTCCTATATAATAAATATCATTAGTAATCTGTCTGCTTTGATGCATTTTTTCCTCCCTTTATACTATTTCATTATTTGTATCAGTGTAGATAAGATATTAATTAACAGTGTTACAGGCGTGAAATAGTATTGTTTTTATTGATTAAATATTTTATACTAATTATACACAAGCTGAGCCGATATTTGCAAGCTATATAGTAAAATATTTACAAATACGCATTTGGAGCTTCAGTGAGCCGGCATTTAAAGATTAAAATATGAAAGGGAAAAAATATGGATTTTAATAATGAGGCTTTGAAAATTCACCGACAGAGCAGAGGGAAGATAGCAGTAACTTCAAAGGTGAGCATAAAAAGCAGAGAAGACTTAAGTGCGGTATATACGCCGGGAGTGGCGGCTCCCTGCATGGAAATCTATAAGGATGAGGAAAGAGTATGGGAGTATACCGCCAAATCAAGACTGGTGGCAGTAATATCGGACGGAAGTGCGGTGCTCGGACTTGGTGACATAGGTCCTCTTGCCGGCATGCCCGTGATGGAGGGAAAGGCGGTGTTATTTAAAGAATTTGCAGATGTTGATGCTTTTCCTATATGTATAGATACTAAAGAGCCTGAAGAGATTATAAAAACGATTAAAAATATAGCACCCTGCTTCGGAGGGATTAATCTTGAGGATATAGCTTCACCTAAATGCTTCTACATTGAAACCACCCTGCAAAAGGAGCTTGATATACCGGTATTCCACGATGACCAGCACGGCACCGCCATAGTAGTGCTGGCGGCACTTATAAATGCACTTAAAATCGTCGGCAAAAGGCTTTCGGATATTAAGCTTGTGCTTAACGGTCCCGGAAGTGCCGGCACGGCTATAATAAAAATGCTTTTAGATGCCGGAGTGCAGGATATAATTGCCTGTGACGAGGGAGGAATTTTATGCTCTGAAAGGCGGGAGCTTACAGGGCATAAAAAAATGCTCTGCGAAATTACCAATAAAGAAGATATAAGCGGAGAGCTTAAAACTGCTCTTCAAAAGGCGGATGTATTTATAGGAGTTTCGGTGGCAGGTGCACTTAACGAAGCCATGATTAAGCTGATGGCTGAAAAGCCTGTAATATTTGCTATGGCAAATCCTCAGCCCGAAATAACCTATAAAGAGGCTATAGAGGCGGGAGCGGCAGTAGCCGGCACCGGCAGAAGCGACATGCCGAATCAGATAAATAATGTACTTGCCTTTCCCGGAATTTTTAAGGGAGCGCTTGATTCAGGGGCAAAGCAAATCAATAAAGAAATGAAGCTTGCAGCAGCCTATGCCATAGCGGATTTTATAAGTCCTGAGAAATTAAGGGCAGATTATATAATACCCGAGGTGCTGGATAAAAGAGTGGCTGCTCATGTAGCAAAGGCGGTAGCTGAAGCTGCCTTAAAGAGTGGGGTATGCAGGAAAGTGGCGAGAGAGCTATAAATTTAGAATTTCTTTCATTATAGCGAAAAGCTATAAGCAGCGCTAAAAAGCAGATTTTGTGTCCTTTACAGATATTATTATATATGATACAATGAAAATGATTTTTGCAATGGAGCTTCTGGAACTTAATTGTGACAGCTCAAAAAAATTAATTAAATAATAAAAAGCAGAGTAGACGAGGACGCGTTAAGTGTCATCTGGACAGGGAGTTGTCAGATGAACGAAGTCAAACGGCGCGGTGTCTAAGTCGCATCCCGCTGTAAGGCAGGCAAGTTAAATACCTTCTGTCGTGATACGATTGTAAACAGGTAGTTTTATCAGAGAGTAGAGATAAATTACCTGTATTATCTGCGAGAGGAGGTATTTTTATGTTTGACGAATTTAAGAGAAATTTTAAGGAATCCTTTGAAAGGTTTTCGGTTCTGGAAAACCTTGTGCTTGCAGGCATGCTCTGTGCACTTGGAATCGCTATAAGTACGGCAGCAGGACTCATGCCTGTCCTGCCCAAATATATGAAGCTCGGACTTGGAAGTGTATCAAAGCGCTGTACAGGTTATCTGCTCGGTCCTGCGGTAAGCATTGCTGCGGCGTTTGTAACAGATATAGTGGGGTATTTTTTAAATCCTGCTTCAGGTACTTTTTTCATAGGCTTTACCCTTAATGAAATGCTTGCAGGCTTTATTTATGGAGTGGCTTTTTATAATAAGAAGCTTACGATTTTAAGGATTTTAGTGGCGAATATCATAATAATGCTGCTTTGCAATCTGCTTATTAATACGGCACTTATGGAATATATGGGGTATGGAAAATTTGCAGTGCTTATAGGACCGAGAACAGTAAAAAATCTGATTATGCTTCCCGTAAACACTATGATATTTTATCTGCTCGGACCTGCTTTAGTTCATATTAAGAAAAAGATGAGCTCAAAAAAAATGATAAAAAGAAAGAGTCATGCTGAAATTTGATAAAATCTGAAATTTATGTGAAGTGTCTATTTACTTAATATCTGCATTGATATAGCTTCTAATATAATATATAATAAGGCTGTCAGAAAGGCTAACAACCTGTCGGCAGTCTTTTTATATTGATTTTAATCTGAATTAAAAGCTAAAATCAAATCCGGGCAGTAAAAATATATATACTAAAGTAAAGGAGATTATCTTATATGAATGAACAAAAACAAGCAGGCTGCGGGGCTTCATGCGCCAAAAAAGGAGCTTCTCCCGTAGATTTCAGAGCAAAGCTCAGCTCTGGAAGCTCAGTAAAAAAGGTAATAGGGATAGTCAGTGGGAAAGGCGGAGTAGGGAAGTCCTTAGTAACCTCAATGATGGCGGTAAAAACCAGAAGTAAAGGCTATAAAACTGCAATACTTGATGCAGACATAACAGGGCCTTCAATTCCTAAGGCGTTTGGGCTTTCAGGAAAAATAGGAGTGACGGAGGACAAGCTTTTAGTTCCTATGACCAGCGCTACCGGGATAGATATTATCAGCACGAATCTTATACTGGAAAATGACAGTGACCCTGTAATCTGGAGAGGGCCTATAATAGCAGGCGTTGTTAAGCAGTTTTGGGGGGAAACTCTTTGGAATGACATTGATTTTATGTATGTCGATATGCCGCCGGGCACAGGGGATGTGCCTCTTACAGTATTTCAGTCTTTGCCGGTGGACGGTATAATCATAGTTACAAGTCCTCAGGAGCTTGTGGCTATGATAGTTGAAAAAGCACTTAATATGGCAGAAAAAATGAATATACCTGTGCTGGGCATTATTGAAAACATGAGTTATTTTGTATGTGATAACTGTGATAAAAAGCATTTTATTTATGGTGAAAGTCATATTGAAGAGATTGCTGCCGAACATGGTTTAAAGGTAATTTCAAGACTTCCTATAATTCCGGAAGCAGCCGAGGCTGTTGACAAGGGCAGGATAGAATTTATGGATTCTCCATGGTTTGATGCCGCAGCGGAAGAAGTTATAGCCAGGTTAAAAGACAAATAAAATTTCTACTTCAGCAGCCGGCTTTTGCAGGCAAAAGGCAGGCTGCTGAAGTTAATAAAGGAGCAAGCATGCAGATTAGTAATAATCCTAACAGTGAACTGGACAGCTTGATTCTTCAGGGACCTGACTTTATTCAGGCACCTGAGGCGATGAAGCATTTAAAAAAGCAGTTTCAGGAGATTATGATGATGTACAACTGTGCAATAAGGGAGGTGAGAACTAAGCTTGAAGTTTTAAACGATGATTTATCGGTAAGGAATAAAAGAAATCCTATAGAGCTTATAAAATCAAGAGTAAAGCGTCCTGACAGCATAATGGAAAAGCTGGAGAGAAAGGGCTATGAGGTGACGCTTGAATCTATGATGAATAATCTGGATGATGTAGCGGGAATCAGAGTTATCTGCTCGTTTCTTGATGACATTTATGATGTTGCCGATATGCTTGTAAGACCGGATAATAGTGGCATAATGAAAATCGTTGCTATCAAGGATTATATCAAGAACCCTAAAGACAACGGATATAGGTCGTATCATATGATTGTAGAAATTCCGGTATATTTTTCAGATAAGACCATGCCTATGAGAGTTGAGATTCAGATAAGGACTATGGCTATGGACTTTTGGGCAAGTCTTGAGCACCAGCTCAGATATAAAAAGGGATTTGATGAGTCTAATGAGATAAGTAAAAAGCTTAAAGAATGTGCAGAGGTAATTGCTTCGACAGATGCTACTATGCTTGGAATAAGAAAAAGTATTGAAAATAAAGGCTTAGATATTAGAAGGTCCAAGTAATATATTTAGAAAGCTATAAAATAAGCGTAAAGAATTTTTAAGCATTATTTTATTTACATACAAGGGTATTGGCTGTACCATTTAACGCAGAGTATATAGTAAAGGTTGTGTAAAATGAAGGAGGTTAATTAATGAGAAACCCTAAATTTGTGGCAGCAGCTGCAGTACTACTTGCAGCAGTTTCTGCTTCAAATATAGCTTATGCCACCAGCCCGCCTTTTGCAAGAACTGACGAAGAATGGGCAAGACTGAGAGACAATAAGCTTGAATATGAAGAAATACCGGGACTGATAAGGGAATATAATGCTACAGTTCAGGAAAACCAGATTAAATTTATACAGTTTAGAAAGGATTATGGAGTTAAAAATTCAGAAGTGGCTGATGCTTACAGAAAGATGGCAAATGATATATTAAAGAATATAGATGAGGGAGACCCTGACAGCCCGACCTATGCTTCTTCCAGAGCAGCGGCACAGCAGGCTAGAGTACAGTCTAATAATCTTTTAAAAAATGCTGACGATACGCTTGAGGACTCTGAAATTTATAGACTTAACTACGAAAATACTGAAATGCAGCTTGTACAGCTTGCCCAGAATAATTTTTTTAATTATTTCAGCAAAAAAGCAGCAGTTGATAAGGCCAGGTCGAACAATGAGTTTGCACAGGCACAGCTTGAAACTGCTAAAGCAAAGTTTGCAGCCGGTGCTGCGACTCAGACTGAGGTGCTTGATGCGCAGGAAGCGGCAATAAAAAGCTCTCAGGCAGTAACCGATGCACAGGCACAAGCAGACTCAACTAAGAAAAAGCTTATTATAAGCTGTGGCTGGGCATATAATGCAGAGCCTGATTTCGGTGAGGTTCCAGAATTGGATTTAAGGCAGATGGACACTATGAATCCGGATACCGACCTTGAAAAGGCACTTTCAAATAATTATACTTTAAGGGCAAATGAGAGAAAACTGACAAATTCATCCTCACAGACTCAAAAAGATACCCAGAATAATGCGATAGCAAGCAATAAGACAAATATCGCCTCTTCTCTTACTGAGGCTTATCAGAATGTAATAGCGGCAAGAGATGCCTATATATATGAAAAAACAAATTCCGAGCTTCAGGAGGCAAACCTTGAAACTGCAAAGAAGAAATATTCGCTGGGAGCAATAAGCCTTATAGAATTAAAAAAACAGGAAAATGATACTGTTAATGCCAAGGTAAGCTATAAGCAGTCGGTATATGCCTTGCAAATAGCAATATCGGCTTATTATTGGACAATAAACGGACTGGCAAAAGCGTCATAATAAATAATGCAGTCAGACTAAGGTGAAATAATATGATTAAAAAGGATTTATTAAAAAACAGAGTACAGCTTGCAGCATTTTTCACTGCAGCAGGCTTAGCCTTTGCAATCTGCTGTCATATAAGCACTTATGCTTATACTGCAAAGGAGGCTGACAGCCCGGTGCCCTCACAAAAAACTCAGGCACAGTTAAACGGCTACAGCGAAGAAGCCTGGGCGGCACTTATGGATAATAATCTGAATTATGATGAGATAGATGATTTGGTTAAAAATTTTAATCCGAGCGTATCCTTTGCCTGGGATAATTATAATAAGTCTTCAGAGGATATACTCACCAATATAAATGATTTAAAATCAGCTAAAAAAACTATGGAAGCCCTTGTAGATATGGCGAAGGAAGAAAAGGACATAGAGAATTATTATGTATACAAGGGACAGATTGCAGCCTTTAATTCTATGATTTTAAATATGAATAAGACCAGAGAAACTCTTGCCAAGCCTATAAATTCAAGCAATAATTCAATTAGAAAGGCACAGCATCAGATGTCAAGCTCTGTGAAGCTGCTTATGATTTCGTATAAAAATGCAGAAGCTCAGGAAGCAAGCCTTAATGAGCTTATCAGCTTGAATAAAAGCCTTATGTCGGCTGCCGAGGCTATGCTTAAAGCAGGGGCTTCAACTAATGCCGACTATATAAAAGCCAAGACGGAGGTGGAGTCGGCTGCCGCTCAGCTTGACAAGCTTCTGGTCAGTAAAGAACAGCTCAGACGCTCACTTATAATCCTATGCGGCTGGCAGCCTGAAGCCAATCCTGTGATAGGAGATATTCCGGAGCCGGATTTGGCACATATTGATGCTATGAATCCGGAAATGGACATAGTAAAAGCGATAGGAAATAATTATACCTTAATAGAGGGAAGAAATGAGAGTATTAAGGATTCTGTAGGCAGCTATAGAGCAAAGCGGCTTAATGTAGAGGACCAGGAAGGCAAGCTTAAAATAAAGCTTAATGAGCTTCATCAAAAGGTATTATCTGCAAGAAATGCCTGTCAGGCTGCTGAAATTGCAGCTCAAAGCGCCGAGCTTAATAAAAATGCGGCAGAAGTAAAAAAGAAAGTGGGAGCGATTTCAGAGCCGCAGTATATGAGTGAAAGTTTAAGCTTTATACAAAAAAACTCAGCACTTAAATCTGCAAAGCTTGATTTAAGTCTTGCCGTTTTTGAATATGATGATGCTGTTGCAGGCAATGTATCTATTGATATGGAAGGTAAGGAGTAACCTTAAGCAAAGCAGATTACGGATTTTTATTTGTTGCACAGACATGTAAGGCAGACCTTACTTTAACAGGCAGCAATAAAAATAGTTTAGGATGTTAGTTTCTATAAGCTGCATACTAAACTATTTTTATGGCTTTTATTGACTGTCGCCGGAGTTGACTGTTGTTTCCTGAATAGTTTTATTCTTTGTAGAGGCTTCTTTTAAATGAAATTCAAGTATGCGCCTTTCTTCTTCTATAAGGTCTGCCAGAGTTATATTATCAACTACATTATTGATAGCATCTTCAATGGATTTGAAGACTCGTTTTGAAACACAGGCATTATTCTGCCAGCAGGGCTCGGAATTGGATTCAAGACAGTACACTGGTGCAAGACTCCCCTCAGTTAAACGCAGAATATCTCCTACAGTATACTCTTTAGGGGCTTTAGCAAGCATGTACCCGCCCTGAGCTCCCCTTACACTGGTAATAAACTTGCCTTTGACAAGAGTGGAGGCTATTTGCTCAAGGTATTTTTCGGATATATGCTGTTTTTTTGCAACTTGATTGATTTTTGTAGTACTTGTGGGGTTAAGTCCAAACTCTATCATCATTCGCAGGGCATAACGTCCTTTAGTCGAAATTTTCATATAAATTCTCCGTTTTCTATTCTATACTGTATTAATAGGAATTAAAAATATTGTATCAAAAAAGGCTGTGAAAGTAAAGGCTTCACACTGAATTTAAAAATACATAAGGCAGGTATAAAACAATATGGAAAATAATAAATATAATATGGTCGCAGTTGACCTGGATGGAACGCTGGTAAAAAATGATAAGACCATAAGCCGCACCACAAAAAAGGTATTTATAGAGCTTCAAAAAAGAGGGGTAAGGCTGATACTTGCAAGCGGAAGATGTGTGCTTGGGATTTCTCAGGTAGCGAAGCAGCTTGAGCTTGGCAGATATGGGGGTTATATGCTTGCCTTTAATGGAGGAAGGATAATAGATGCCTCAAACAATAAAACTATGTTTTCAAACGAGATAGCTGTAGATTTATACAGCAGAATTTTTGAAATTAGAAATGAATATAATTTAGATATACTCTCATATAATAAAGAGCAAAATTGTCTTATAAGCAATAATATATTAAATAAATTTGCTGAGTTGGATTCTAAGATAAATAATATGAAGTTAATTGAAGTTAAAGATTTTGAAAATTATGTCACTTATAAAGAGCCTAAATTTTTAATGCTGGGTGAACCTGATAAGCTTGAAAAAATTGAAGCTCCTATAAGAAATAAGCTTAAGGACTCTCTTGAGGTGTACCGCTCAGAGCCCTGCTTTATAGAAATACTGCCCAAGGGTATAGACAAAGGCAGCTCGCTTGCCTGGCTTTGCAAATATTTAGACAGCTCTATGTCTGAGCTGCTCGCAATTGGGGACAGCTATAACGATATAAATATGATTAGGCTTGCGGGCTGTGGAGTGGCAATGGACAACGCCGTCAAGGAGCTTAAGGCTGTGTCGGATTATGTTACTAATTCGAATGAGGAGGATGGAGCTGCAAGAGCAGTGGAGAGGATTATTCAGCCCGGCTGTTAATTCTATTCGAAAGCTATATTAAATTCTGTTAAAAAAGCTTGAATTTTTTTGGGAAAAATGTTATTATACGACTTGCCGAACTGAATATGACGAAATATAATTGAAAAATATCCTTTATATTGGGAGAAAGTTCTAGGAGTTAGGGTGTATCTAAGAATTGTTTTCTATAATATGGCATATGGTTATGTGTATTGTACTTTATATGCTATATAGAGGTTTTTAAAAGTATTGTTTAGATAAGATTAGGTTTTTTTGACTTTTATCACGATATCTGAAGCCTTCGATTAATATAGAAAAATAGTTTTTACATACATCCTATTTTTATGTACAAAGGCACAATATAAAATCTGTCATAGTATATATACAGTATCAATATTCTTAAGTTCTTAAAATAAAATGGTTGCAAATATTATTAATATAAAAATTGAGATTTTGTGTTTATAAGTTTAATATAGAGTTAGGTTGATAATATTCATAATAATATTTTTTTACAATGTAATTAAGTTAAAATTCTCTGTAAATTATATTGTATATAAAATATATAAAGAAAAATAATCTAAAATCTTTTGAGCCGATACATGCCGGTACGCGCTCCAAAAATATAGAGCTTTAAATGGAGATACATTAATTAGCTTATAAACGGGTTGCAAAGCAGATTGCCAATATCCGCTCTGTTTTAATAAGCATGTTATCGGTTTTTTATAGAAGAAAGGAGGAAAGTCGTTTTGAAATAATTTTACTGCAATCTCACTGACTTTAAGCGGGGAGTTAAGGTAGATAAAGAAGGAAATAGGGCAGGAACTGCCCGAATTAACGCCTGTGGAGATAGTAGAATACTAGGTCTAAGAAGCAGGAAGTCCATTGGCTTTAGACAATGGGTAGTTCACTGTATTCTTGCTATATATAAAACGTCATGCGTTATCTAACTAATTAACAACTAAACATAGAGCTGTGGTTATAGCCTCCAATGGAAACGATCAGCTTATAGGGAAGCCGCCATAGGTGAAATAACTAATCCGCAGCGTCTACAAATGATTATGTAGAAAATGATCAAGAAAGGAAAATGTGTAGTGAATTTTCCTATGAATTCATTATACAAGGTGTTTTAATGAAGAAGATAAAAGGTAAGGGAGCGGTATTATTATTTGCTCTCATAGCAGCAGTTTCTTTTGGCAATACTACTACAGAAGCTGCTTCGGATATCGTAAAGGGAAAATGGGAATTGAAAGATGGAAACTGGAAATTCTACGATGAAAGCAACCAGGCAAAAACCGGATGGATACATACTGATTCAGGCTGGTACTTCCTTGATTTATTAAGTGGAAATATGCTTATAAAATGGCAGAAGATAGACGGAAGCTATTATTATTTCGACACTAAAGAAGAAGGAACTGCCGGGAACATGCATACCGGATGGTATCAAACCTCTAATGGAAAGTGGTATTTCTTTAATAATGTGGATTCTGATGCGACACAGGGTAAGATGCTGACCGGATGGCAGTGGATAGATGGATATTGTTATTATTTTGAAAGTAAGAGTGACAGTGAGTATGGCAGTATGTATACAAATAGAATCACTCCTGATGGGTTTAAAGTTGATGGTGAAGGACGTTGGATAGATGACAATGGTAAAGTGCAATTTAAAGAAAATAAAGGTTTCTCGACTAAAAAATCTGTAGACAAGAAAAATGATGCGACTGTAATTGTATCACGTTCAAGGGGAGGCTCTGGCTCAAGTGGCGGTTCATATCCCAATAAGCCTGAAAAACCACAGAGACCACAGGTGCCTGAGAAGCCACAGAGACCACAGGTACCTGAAAAACCGCATGAGCCACAAAAACCACAGGTGCCTGAAAAACCGCATGAGCCACAAAAGCCGCATGAGCCCAAAGAACCGGAAACGAATAAAGCAGGTCTTGCTGACGGAATTTGGTATGGAACAGCAACTTGGGGCAGGTATCTTGTTAAAAGCGGTCCAAATATAGTTAAAGTGGTAATTAAAGACGGGAAGATAGAAAAAGCTGAATCTGTAGTATATGCTGATGATAATGCGACTGTTTATACTGAAAGGAGAGAGATAGCACTCAAAACGCTTAAAGGTATGTCAGATACTGAAGAAATTAAAAATCAGATTAATGCCAGAAGAGGCGTTTATGACAGTATAAGCGGTGCTACAGAAACTGTAAGAGGGCATTTAAGTGCTGTAGACAATGCACTTGACAGGTCAAAGAAGTTTAATAACGACAGCAAGGAACAAAAAATAGACTATATGGAATTTGTTAAGAGACCAGCAAGTACGACAATACAAAAAAATCTTGACCTTTCAGGTACAGTGTTTAAGGTTCATTTAAAGGATGGACAGGTAAAAGAAGTTGGATATAATGAGTTTGGCGACTATGATATAAAAACTGAACCTGAGCATGGCAGTGTGCTTCCTGAAATCGGAAAAAGACTTAAAGTAGAATTTAAAAATGAGGCTTCAATTATCAGTATACCGACCGAAGTTGAAACTGTACTGGAAAAAACAAAGAAATATCCTACACATATAACTATAAGTTATGAGGACGGCAGCGAGCATAAGATTACTCTTAATAATGATAACTGGCGTTATACTGTTGAATCTAAGGGCAAGATTAAGGAAATGTCAATTTATGATAATGAAAAGAAGCTGATACAGGGCGTATACGATGCTACTCTTGGACGCTGGAGCTTCAATCTTAAAACAGTACCTCATGAAGGCTTTGATTTCTGGGGCTTTGAAACCTATGTTGTAATAGTTGAGACTAAAAATGATACCTCAGAAATAGCTTCCTTTGAGATTGATAGTAAAAATATCAAAACATCATATTATATAGGTGATAATCTTGATATAAATAACCTTTTAATAAAGGCTGTTACACAAAAAGGCAATAACGTCCATTTTGCAAACTGGGAGGAATGTAAAAAAGCTGGATTCAGTTCAGAGCCTGATAATAATTATCAGTTTACTATGGCGGATAAGGGAACAAAGTCTATAAAAATAAGCTATAACAAGAGCGGTAAAACCTTGGAAAAGAGTTTTAATATTACGGTTGAGGACCCTGAGGTTCAAATGCCTGCGAGTATAGGGCTTTATGATGGCGGCATAAAGGTTACAGAAATAACAATAGATGCACAAGAACTTAAAGAGAGACAGGGACGTCTTATTATCAGAAATGTCGAAATTCCTGAGAGGTATAAAAACTGGAATGAGTCTACATTCACAGTTAAAGCATTGAATAAAGCTGGAGATAGTTTAAAAACCAAATTAAGCAAGAAGGCAAGTATATTTAAAATAGATTTTCCTGACTATAAGATAAGTGAAGGAAATGGCTATGTATGGATTACATTTAAGTTTGTAAAAGTCGAAGAAGAAGGAGAAATTGAGACAAGAACAGGGGAAGCACAGGTAGAGGATTATAGATATACGGCTAAGGTTAAGGTAAAATATAATGCTAAAACTGGCGAAATAATAGAGGTTGAAGACAATGGCACTGTACCTCGTACACCTCATGATAAGGGCTTCTGGTCACTTGCAGTCGGCATATTTAAAAATATGCCCGGAAAAACTAGAGAAACAGTGGATACGGTTGATGCAATAGCTGGAGCTACAAAATCGTCAAATGCTATTAAGCTTGCAGTCAAGGCTGCATTGCCGACCCCGGAGGCTCCTGCCGAAACCAATATGGAGGTACTCGACATCATAGTTGACGGCAAGCCGCATACTTATTACTATAAAAAATATGAATTTTCAAATCCAAGCCCGGAGCTTATAGTAAAAGGTAAAAATGTAAAGGATAAGGCAGTTTTAGTAGATAATCCTCATGCACATCAGGTATATTATTATGTGGAAGATGAGCAGAAGCTTAGCGGTGATGTTTACGGAGTAGCGGATATACCTTATGCTTACTTTTACTTTGGTGAATTAATGCCCGGAAAAGTTCCTTTTCCGGAAAAGGGAGATCCGGATATAGGTCAGCCTCCTACTTTAGTAAAATCACTGACCTTTATGGGAAGCTATGATGCGGTAAGCTCAGCTACCACTGAAAACTATGGCAAATTTAATAATGTAGTTTACAGCAATAAATCCGGAAGCAGCTATAAAATCACCGGAGTTAAAACACCGGTTAAAATTGATGCGGAGCTGTATGCAAAGGTTAAATTACTGGCTGCAGTAGGTGCGGAAAATCATAATGCTTTTATTCCGGCAGTGTCAAGCATGACAGCTACAGACAGCCAAACCGGAAATAAAAGAGAGGTTACTTCCGTAGAATCTCCGGTGTACAAGGTGTTTTACAGAGATTGTACCCTGTCTGAGTTTAAGTACAGCGAAAATGCTCCCGAATTAAATATAGATGCCTCACAGCTTGATATTTCAGTAGAGGACCAGAGTCCTTACGGTGATTATCAAATCAATGTCAAGGGACTTCCGGCTGAAATAGATGGAAGCACAAACGTACTCGGAGTTGTTTTAAATGCCGATAATCAGGACTATACCGCAAAAAGATACGGCTTGTCACAGCTTGATAATATATGGACTGACGCAGGACAGCTCGGCTTTTCGGTAGCTATGAGAAGTAAGGGCGGCAAGCTGGCGCATAAGCGCTTTGCCCTCCTTGGAGGACATAAAATCTCAAGAATTACGTACTTGCTCAGCGACCATAAGAAAGTAGTTATTGATAATCTTGACCTTTATCTAGGAAACAGACTTAAAAACAATGCTAAGGCTAAGATAACCAATAACACGGGCTTTGAAGCAGGAAAGGGAGCAAGGGTAACCTTTGACCTCAGCAGTCTTAATTATAAGGGATATGAGGTTAAGTCTTTAAAATTCGGGGTTGGAGAAGAAGCTAAAGAGCTGGTTAATGGAGTGGACTTTAACTTTGATACCGCTAAAAATACCCTCGAAATAATGGATACCGATTCAACCGGTAAGGGCAGCTATACCATTGTATTTGAAGATAAGAACAAGGTAAACGGCTATGTGTCATATGTCTGTGAGTTTGAAGTCGGAGAGAGCGGCGGCTCTGTTGAGCCTGAGCCTGAAACTGAAGTAATAGAAGGCGAAGCAATGGTTGATATGTTCGGCTATGCTGCAAAGGTAAAGGTAACCTATAATAAGATTTCAGGTGCAATCATAAGTGTAGAAGACAATGGTACAGAATCCGGAAGCAATGCACCTTTCTGGAACAATGCGGTTAATATATTCCCTAAATTTGTGGGCAAGAAGAAGGGAGATATTGATAAAATAGATGCTATAAGCCATGCTACACTATCTTCCAATGCAATAAAGCAGGCGGTTAAAAATGCTTTTTCAAGCAGTAAGCTTAAGACAGTAGATTACTTCGGATTAGATAGTGAATTAGGCTTAGACAGTCACAGCAAGACTTTATCCTTTACTGCCGAGCCTGAGACTGAAAAATCGGAGGCGGAAGCAGGCATTGAGTTAAAGCCTTCTAATTCAGATGAAAACATCTTAAATAAAAATGATTCTAAGCCTGAATCGGACTTAGAGTTAAATAAACCGGCAGCGGAAACAAAATCTGAAGCGGGGCTTAATAAAGAGGCTGAGTCAAAAGAGGAATTAAAGCCTGACACAGAGCTTAATAAGGCTATTAAGGCAAAAGAAGAAGTAAAGTCTGCTATGGATAATAAAAATGAGGCGGAATTAAAAGCTGAAGCTGCTGAAAAAGCGGAAGAATCAGAAGAAACAGCAAAGAAAACGGAGGCGGTAAAAGAATCCGAAGTCATAAAAGAAACAGAATAATTAATAAATTAGTATTAACATAAAGCTTAAGAAGAACAGAATAAGCTTTTAGGAGCTGCCGCGAAATGGATGAAGGGTAATCATCTATGGAGCAGCAGCTTCTTTTTAATATGAAATAATACTAAGAAAAGTAATAATAAATCTTGGAAATAATTTGCTGTCTCATTTTTTTGACTAAGTTACGCCTCCGCTGATAAATGTCCAGACTCGCTCCGGCTCCGTTTCACTGCGCCTAATGCGCTAGCTTAGGCATTAGCAGCTCCGGCTGTTTAACAGAAAACTATGGAAATAAATTAATAAAGCAGAAAAAAATTCATAACCTGTACAATAGAAAAAACAGTAAATCATTTCGATCTACTGTTTTAATGAATCGCTATGTTGTAGCTTTTATTTAATTGTTTGAGTTAGATAAACCGAGATTTACAAATTACTATCTAACCATGTTTTTAGCTCATCAAAACTGTAATTTCCTTTTAATGCTATCCCATCTTTAATAATTGAGTTTTTACATTCCTTTTTATAATCTTCAATCATTCTCCCAAAACCTCCTCCGCCATGCGTGCAAAACGGAATGATTGTCTTTCCGCTTAAATCAGCCGTTCTTAAAAACGATAGCACGGGTGGGGCAAAAGTTTTGAGCCAGTTAGGAGAGCCAATAAAAACCACTTCTGCATTTTCAATGGTTTCCGCTCCTTGAATAAGAGGAGGACAGTATCCTTTTTCAATTTCTTCTCTCGCTTCTTTTACAGCTGTATTATATGAGAATGAATAAGGCTTTTGTGGCTTCAGCTCTCTCAAATCTCCATCAGCAATCAACGCAATGTCTTCTGCTAATCTTCTTGTTATTCCTGAATATGAATAATATACAACTAAAGGATTCATTAAAATCACCTCCTTAACTTCAAATTTGTACAACTTTCACTTTATTTTCAAGTTCTATTACTTTATATTTCACTAAATTCCCTCAAAATTATTCATTGCTATTCTAAATCCTAAATCATCGATTTTAAATTCAGGAAAGCTCTTTCGCCTCGAAGTAGTTCCACAAGCTCGTTCTTCGCTCGCAAAACTTCCACCTCTAAAAATACGATAATTTCCATATCTCATTTCATCATATAAATCAAAACACCACTCCCAAACATTACCTATCATATCAAAAATCCCAAATTGATTTTCTTTCTTCATTTTTACCTGATGCGATTTTCCATCTGAATTTTCTTCATACCAAGCAATATCTTCAATATTACCGTATCTATATCCTTTTGAATTTCCTCTACAAGCATATTGCCACTCATCATCCTTCGGTAACCTAAATCCGTTTTTTGAATTATTTATTGTAATTTTTTCTGAAACTGGATTTAATGTATAGCATTTTTCTAATCCAAGTTTTTCAGAAATACTGTTACAAAATATTATAGCATCTATCCAGCTTACATTTACTACAGGATAATCTTTAAAGCGAACATCGTAGTTCAATTCCATAACATAAGCATATAATTCATTGGTTACGGGCGTGTTAAGCAATAAAAATGACTGAATATCTACTGTTTTTTGCTTAACGGTTTTTTCATTATTTCCAGGCATAGACATTTTAGAATTTGAACTTATCCATTTTGCTTGGTCAACAAAATCTCTTATCAGCTCTTGACCTTTAGGAATTATAGCCATATTGTCTTTTATATACTTTGCTAAGTTCATTTAATTTCTTCCTACAAATTTCTAATTGATCTATTTCTTTCTTTTATAAATGAAATACCAAGCAATAGCAAAAGTAATGCCAAAAGTAATACCAAAAGTTAATCCCCATTCCAATCCTCTCATCATAATTACCTCCATAACTTTATAACCTATCTAATTCTTATTTCTAAATATATATATAATTGCCATTTTGGTGCTTTTATCATTTTTGGCTTTCTATTTCAATTTCAACAATTAATTGAGCGTGATCTGGAATTCCTATATACTCACTTTTATACTCGTACGCTTCTTTGCCTATTTGCTTTAAAAACTCTCATGAGTAATCAATTGTTTTAACTTCAATATTTTTTGCAATCATCCAATCTAAAAGAGCTTTATTTTCATCTTTTTTAAAGACATAACTCCAATTAGTTAAGCTTTTCGTATTACCTTGATGCTCTGGTGCTTTTATTATATAATTTTTTGGGATTAATAAGTTAGTTTTAACATAAGTATCCCATAAGTTAAAATCTCCTAAAACCATTACTTTTTCATCTGAAGTATAAGTGCTGTTAAGATAATTAAGCAGCTCTGTGAATTGTTTTTCCTTTCCTTTTGCATCATCTTCTGTTCTAACCCTAAAACCGATTATAGTATATAAGCTTCCATCAATCAATATGCTAATTGAAAGAAAATTACCAGAAACTTTGTTCTTTGGTAATTCTTGAATCTCTACGACTTTCAGCTCCTTCTTTATTGCTATCAGTATTTTATTCCCATTTTTATTTTCACTTGTAAAAATATTATATTCATTTAATTTATATGCAAGTTTAGATAACCAATTTTCTGTTTTATAAAACTCGGTAAGAACAACTATATCAGCACCCATATTTTTTATTACTTCATTTAGCCACTCTGGAATAAAACTTTTCTCAGAATGATAGATTTCTAAGTGAGCGCATTAGCCGTAACGGAGTGAAGGCGGAGCGGGTCTGAAATACTGTCATTCTGAGCGTGTAACTTAGTCAATAAATCCCGGCTTGACAAACCTAAAGACCTAAAGTAAAATAATACCTATTAAACCTATATATTTAAGGGGTTAATACTAAGGAGGTATTATTATGATTTATAAAAGCAGCTCACAGCTTATAGGAAATACTCCGCTTCTGGAAGTGGTAAATATTGAAAAGGAAGAAAGGCTTGAAGCAAGAGTGCTGGTCAAGCTGGAATACTTAAATCCGGCAGGCAGCATCAAGGACCGTATAGCAAAGGCTATGATAGAGGAAGCTGAAAAAAGCGGAAAGTTAAATCCGGGAGACGTAATTATTGAGCCGACCTCAGGAAATACCGGAATAGGACTTGCTGCCATAGGTGCTGCAAAGGGATACAGAGTGATACTGACAATGCCGGAAACTATGAGTGCTGAAAGAAGGAATATACTGAAAGCCTATGGAGCAGAGATAGTGCTTACCGAAGGCTCGAAGGGCATGAAGGGAGCTATTGAAAAGGCTGAGGAAATTGCAGGTAAAACTAAAGGCAGTTTTATTCCGGCACAGTTTGAAAATCCGGTAAATCCTAAAATTCATGAAGAAACTACAGGGCCTGAAATCTGGGAGGCTACTGAGGGAGAGGTAGACATAGTAGTTGCCGGTGTAGGCACAGGAGGAACCATTACCGGAATCGGCAAATATCTTAAAAGCAGAAAACCCGAGATTAAAGCGGTAGCGATTGAGCCTACAGATTCACCGGTATTATCTGAGGGAAAATCAGGTCCGCATAAGATTCAGGGCATAGGTGCAGGCTTTGTACCGAATACTCTGGATACCGGAATTTATGACGAGGTGTTTACAGTAAACAGTGGCAGTGCCTTTGAGTATGCCAGGCTTATTGCAAAAAAGGAAGGAGTGCTGGTAGGAATCTCCTCAGGTGCCGCTCTATATGCCGCAGTGGAAATTGCAAAGCGTGCTGAAAATAAAGGAAAGACTATTGTTGCAATTTTGCCTGACAGCGGAGACAGATATTATTCCACACCTATCTTTGAATCCATATAGGCGTACTCTGAGCTTTAGCAGCATGAAGCTTTGCAAATAGGTACCCACCTATGTCAAAATCACATAACCTTAGAATATAAAAAGTCGGTTAATTTATTTTAGCCGGCTTTTTTTGTCTAGGTGCTGAAATATAACAAGCAAATTCGTGCAAAGTCCGTCTTTTTATGCTATACTGTGCCAAATAGTTGTATGACTTTTTTGTATACTTTACAATATATGACTTTTGGAGGCTTTTAATATGGAAAAAAAAGATATGAAACTTAAGAATGATTTTAACAGCGGGAATGAAAAGGAGGTGCTGTCTAAAAACTTTATAGAGCTTGAGATAGACAAGGACTTAAAGGAGGGAAGGTATAAAAAGGTCCAGACCAGATTTCCGCCTGAGCCCAACGGTTATCTGCATATAGGCCACGCAAAATCAATAATATTAAATTATGGAATGGCACAAAAATACGGCGGCAAGTTCAACTTAAGATTTGATGATACAAATCCTACTAAGGAAAAGGAGGAATTTGTAGAATCAATAAAAGAAGATGTAAGATGGCTTGGAGCTGATTATGAAGACCGGCTTTTCTTTGCTTCGGATTATTTTGATGAGATGATAGAAAAGGCGGTGCTGCTGATAAAAAAAGGAAAGGCTTTTGTATGCGATTTAAGTGCTGACGAAATAAAGCAGTACAGAGGAGATTTTACTACACCCGGCAAAGAAAGCCCTTACAGAAATAGAAGCATTGAAGAAAATTTAAAGCTCTTTGAGGAGATGAGGAGCGGAAAATGCAGGGACGGACAGAGAGTATTAAGAGCAAAAATAGATATGGCAAGTCCTAATATAAATATGCGTGACCCTGTAATTTACAGAGTGGCACATATGACGCATCATAATACGGGAGATAAGTATTGCATTTATCCTATGTATGATTTTGCACACCCTCTTGAAGATGCGATAGAGGGAATCAGCCACAGCTTGTGCACACTTGAATTTGAGGACCACAGACCGCTTTATGACTGGTTTGCAAGAGAATGTGAATATGTCAATCCTCCGCGCCAGATAGAATTCGCCAAGCTGTATCTGACCAATGTTATAACCGGAAAAAGATATATAAAGAAGCTGGTAGAGGACGGCATAGTTGACGGCTGGGACGACCCTAGACTGGTGTCAATAGCCGCACTGAGAAGACGCGGCTATACTCCTGAGTCTATTAAAAAATTTGTTGAGCTGGCGGGAGTTTCAAAAGCAAATTCGTCTGCCGATTATGCCATGCTTGAATACTGTATCAGAGAAGATTTAAAGCTTAAAAGACCGCGTATGATGGCAGTGCTTGACCCGATCAGGCTGATAATTGACAATTATCCGGAGGGAAAAACTGAATTGCTTGAAATTCCGAATAATCTTGAAAATCCCGAGCTTGGAAGCAGGCAGGTAGAATTTTCTGGAGAGCTGTTAATAGAAAGAGAAGATTTCATGGAAAATCCTCCCAAAAAATATTTCAGACTTTTCCCCGGAAATGAAGTCAGGCTTATGGGAGCTTATTTTGTAAAATGCACGGGCTTTGAAAAGGATGAGGATGGCAGAGTAAGCACGGTGCATGTGGAATATGATCCGGAAACTAAAAGCGGAAGCGGATTTGAAGGCAGAAAGGTTAAGGGAACTATACACTGGGTAAATAAGGGCACTGCATTTAATGCAGAGTGCAGACTTTATGAAAATATTATAAATGAGGAAGAGGGCAAGGCAAATGAGGCGGGAGAGCTAAACTTAAACCCGAATTCGCTTACCGTGATAAAGGGGGCTTATGTCGAGCCTCTGCTTAAAGAAGCTGCCGCCTATGAGAGCTTCCAATTTGTCAGAAACGGCTTTTTCTGTGTAGATGCTAAAGACTCGCTGCCGCAAAAGCCAGTATTTAACAGAATAGTAGGACTTAAAAGCTCATTTAAGCTTGAAAAAAAATAAGTATGGAGCTGATAATACCCTCTGACGACAGTAAGAAGCCTATGTATGAGCAGATATATGAGTATATCAAGAATGAAATAAAGACGGCAAAGCTTCATAAGGGAGAAAAGCTTCCCTCTACAAGAAAGCTTGCCGCTGATTTGAAGCTGAGCCGCTCCACTATACAGCTTGCTTATGAGCAGCTTGAAGCAGAGGGATATATAGAGGCTTTTCCCTCCAGAGGATATTTCGTGTCCGGCTTTGAAGAGCTTTATAATCTTACTGCCTCAGATAAATTTGATAGGCATAGCCCTGATTTTAAGCTCAGCGATTTTAATAATCCTCATAATGAAAGCCGCCTAAAGGATAAAAACGGTATTGATTTTTCTCCAAGGGGAATTGATTTTTCAGTATTCCCCTACACCGTATGGAGAAAGCTCTCAAAGGATACTTTTATAGATGATAACACTCAGATGTTTTCTTCAGGGGATAATAGAGGAGAGCTTTTACTGAGAGAAGCTGTATCGAATTATCTTCACAGAGCAAGAGCAGTTGATGCCGCTGCGGACAGAATTATAATAGGTGCAGGAAATGAATATCTCATGCTGATACTTGGTCTGATGTTTGGCAAGCTTAATATAGCACTTGAAAATCCAACCTATAAGCAGGCGTACAGAGTCTTTAACAGTCTGGGCTGGGAAGTAAGTGCGGTAGGAATGGATGATTCAGGCATGAAATCATCAGATTTGAGAAAAAGCGGAGCGGAGATAGCTTATACCATGCCTTCACATCAGTATCCGACAGGTGTAATTATGTCAGCTTCACGGCGCAGGGAAATTATAAACTGGGCTATGGAAGCTGAAGACAGATACATCATTGAAGATGACTATGACAGCGAATTCAGATATAAGGGCCGCCCCATACCTGCCATGCAGGGAATGGGAGGCAGTGAAAAGGTTATCTATATAGGAACCTTTTCCAAGGCTATAGCGCCTGCAATCAGAGTAAGCTTTATGCTGCTTCCTGAAAAGCTGATGCATTTATATCAGAATAAGGCGGGCTTTCTTTCATGCACAGTGCCAAGACCTGACCAGAATATACTTTATCATTTTATAGCAGACGGATATTTTGAAAGACATTTGAATAAGATGAGAAAGATTTATAAGGCAAAGCATGATGCATTTTTTGAAGAATTAAAGCTATTTTCAGAAAAATTTGATATAATAGGAGCAAATGCAGGACTGCATCTTATGCTTAAGAGTAAATCCGGGGAAACTGCGTTGCAGCTTGCTAAGCTGGCAGCCGGCAAGGGAGTGAAAGTATACCCTATAGATAATTTTTTTATAGAAACTTTTAAGAATACGAACACTTTTAATACAAAAATTTTTGATACAGTAAGCTCTGCAAAGAATAAAATTTCCGATACTGTAATACTTGGCTATGCCACTTTAAGCACAAAAGAGATCAAAAAAGGAATTGCCCTGCTTAAAAAGGCATGGCTGTAATGCATCATAAAATATAAAAGCTTTGCCGGATATTAATTATATAAGCTATATTATACAGGAGGAGGCTATGGCAAAACAAAGTAAGAAGGATAAAAAAAGAGCCCAGAGAGCATTGGAGAAACGCAGAGCTTATGAGCTCAAAAAAAGCAAGGAACAGGCAGCCAAAAATAAAGCTCTTGCGGCAAATAAGACGAAGTCAAATGAAGCTCAATCAAATCAGAACAGAGCTGAGCCTGAAGCTAAAAGGCAGGCTGCTGCGGCAGGAAGCTTATCAAGCTTAATTAAAAAAGCCCTTGCAAATCCGATTTACATAGCCGCAGCTCTCTCCGTTATTATTATAGCGGCATTGTTTATCAGAAGAGGAAGCGGTGCGGCGCAAACGGCTCAAAACAAAGAGGCGGAGGAGGTCCGGAATAATCAGGCAACAACAAACAATGCCATATTAAATGAAGAAGCTGAAAATAGTTCGGATGATGAATCCGAAGCTTCCGAGTCGGAAAGTGCAGAAGCTGAATCCGAAGCTGCTGAGGAAGCTGAAAAAGCGGATGAAGAAAATTTTGATGAAGCAGGCAGCAATACGGCAGCCGAAGGAAATACGGACGAAAATGCAGTAGATAGGGAAGACATACTTGCGGCGAAGAGGATTTACAGGTTTTTGGAAGAAGCTGATAAAGACGGAGCGGCACTGTTTATAATTGAAAACAGCAAGCTGCTTGAAACTCTCTTTACCCGGAAATTAAACGGAGAGCTTTATATATTTGACGGAGATAATTTTCAAAAGCTGGGAAATGAGCGTGTAAAAGGCTTGGTGCTTAAGAATAGCAATACTGCGTTTTTTGGAGAATTTGAAAATCAAATGCCGAGTGGCGAGGTGCTTGCGATAAAAGCTTATAATGCTGATTCCTGCCGGTATGACTATGCTTCAGGCAATTGGGTAGAGGGCAGACTTGAAGGAGATGGAAATGCAGGCTTTGGCTATCCTAAGCGAGATGTAGAAACCGTCAATGTAAGCAGGCAGGGCTATTTTATGTCCAATCTGATGGAGGGCAGTGTCAAATATATAACTGAAAATGCCGACCAAAGCCTTACAGAGTGGAATTTTAATGTTATTGAGGGCAAGATAGTGCTTGACGACAGCTGGAGATATGATGCCAAAACCGGAGTATATAAGCTGAATGCAGTGGACAATAAAAACACTTATGAGCTTAAGGAAAGCGAGATGGAAAACCAGAGATTGAAAAATAATGTAATATGGTCTACAGAGCAATAAGCATAAAAGATTTATTGGAGTGCTATAATGCATTTGTAAAAAATAAACCTTAATTAAGGAGGATAATGATGTCAGGATTGATAGAAAAGGTCGGGCTGCTGACACAGATGGCTGTGGATAAAGGCAGAGAAGCAGTGGATACTACTAAGCTCAGGCTGGATATAAAAACAGAGGAAAAGACTATAAAGGCTTATCTGCTGATTATAGGTGAGTATGTGGCTTCACATGAGGTGCTGCGTGATAATGAAATAATTTTGGAGCAGCTTCAGAAGATTAAGGAGTCGAATGATAAAATTGAAGCATTAAATGCAAAAATAAAAGAATTGCATAATCAAAAATAAAAATACCGAAGCCTGGTAAGAAAATGGCTGATAAAAAGCTACAAAAATATCCGGAGGAAAATATGTCATATAAAACACTAACAAAAGAAGAGCTTACTAAGCTTGAAAGGGAGCTGGAAGCACAGTATGAACAACTTAAGACAAAGAATTTAAAGCTTGATATGAGCAGGGGCAAGCCCGGCCCGGACCAGCTGGAGCTTTGTATGGGAATGCTGGATATACTTAATTCAAAATCAGTATTAGAAAGTGAAGAAGGAATTGATTGCAGAAATTACGGAGCCTTGGACGGAATCAGGGAAGCTAAGGAGCTGATGTCAGGTGTTATTGATTCTCCGGCGGAAAATGTATTGGTTTGCGGCAATTCAAGCCTTAATATTATGTATGATACTGTAGCTCGTGCCTATACCCACGGTGTACTCGGCATGAAGCCTTGGAAGGAGCTTAAGGAGGTTAAGTTTATCTGCATTGTGCCCGGATATGACAGGCATTTTGCTATAATTAAGCATTTTGGAATAGGCCATATTAATGTGCCCATGCTTAAAGATGGTCCCGATATGGATTTGGTAGAAAGGCTTGTAAGTGAAGATGAGAGCATAAAGGGAATCTGGTGTGTTCCGAAGTATTCAAATCCTGACGGGGTAGTGTATTCGGACGAGGTGGTAAAAAGATTTGCAGCCTTGAAGCCTAAGGCAAAGGATTTCAGGATATATTGGGACAATGCTTATGCAGTGCATGATTTATATGATGATAAGGAAACTCTTACCGATATTTTAAGTGAGTGTGAAAAGGCAGGCAATCCGAATCTCGTATATAAGTTTGCTTCTACCTCAAAGATAAGCTTTACCGGAGCCGGTATAGCAGCTATGGCTGCCTCAGAAGAAAATCTTAAAGAGATTAAGAAGCAGCTTTTTTTCCAGACTATAGGCTATGATAAGATTAATCAGTTAAGACATGCAAGATACTTTAAAAATATAGAAGGTATTTATGCACACATGAAAAAACATGCGGCAATCTTAAGACCCAAATTTGAAATGGTAATTGACACTCTTGAGAGAGAGCTTGGAGGTACTGACACTGCGGTCTGGACAAAACCGAGAGGAGGATACTTTATATCTCTGGATACTATGGAGGGCTGTGCCAAGGAAGTGGTAAGCTGCTGCAAAGAAGCGGGGGTAACTATGACATCGGCAGGTGCCACCTTCCCCGACGGAGCGGATTCCAAGGATTCAAACATAAGAATTGCTCCCTCATATCCTAATGTAGAGGACCTCAAGGCGGCGGCGGAGCTGCTGAGTCTTTGCATTAAACTTGTAAGTGTAAGGAAGCTGCTTAAAGAGCAGCTCAGTTAAGTAAAAGCGAAAACACTCAGGGCTTTAAAAAACACCTGAGTGTTTTTGTTTCCTGTAAATATTTGATGAATTGACCTGCTAAGATTAGGCTTGTAATTACTCACATATTTGGTAAAATATATAAGTGCAGACTTATACGGTATCCTTTAAGATTAATAGTATTAATTTTGAAAGGGGTATCATGAAAATAAATCATAAATATTTTATCTTAATTACGCTTTGCTTATTAGCTTCTGTTTTAAGCAGTGCCTGTAATAAAAAAGACAGCATCTATATCAAAAACAACGGTGATGAAATTGGGAGTGAGTCAGATGAAACTGTTTCTGAGGCTGAAAATGAAACATTCAGCCAAAATCTGACAGAAAATACAGGCAGCAATATTCAAACCGGCAAGGACAAGTCTTTTTCAAATAAAATATCGGTTCATATCTGCGGCAGCGTAGGCAGACCTGATGTATATGAGCTTGATGAGGGAGCGAGGATTATAGATGCAGTTAGGGCAGCAGGAGGCTTTACTGAAAATGCAGCCGGTGATTATATCAATCTTGCCAAGTTGCTGTCGGATGGAGAAAGGATTTACATACCTGATATTATTGAGGCGGAAAGCCTGGCTGAAGAGGGCATGCTTAATAATGCCGCTGCTTCAGATACCGGTTCAGGGGGAAGCCTGGCTGTATCAGCTGCTGATTCAGGCAGTAAGATAAATATTAATACTGCTGATGAAGCGGAGCTTATGAAGCTTAAGGGAATAGGAAAGGCAAGAGCAGGGGATATTATCTCATATAGAAATACACACGGAAATTTTAGAAATATTTCTGATATTATGCAGGTTCCGGGAATAAAGCAGGCTGCATTTGATAAGATAAAAGATGATATATGTGTAGAATAAAAAATAATAATTAGAAGAACTATATACCGGTGCAGCTGGTATAAGTCAAAGATGAGAGAATTGAGGGTATGATGAGTAAGGCACTTATAGTTGATGATGAAAAGAGCATAGTTAAAGGGATTAAATTCAGCCTTGAGCAGGAAGGCATGGAGGTTGACACCGCATTTGATGGAGAGGAGGCGCTTAAGCTGGCAAGAGAAAATGAATATGATATAGTACTTCTTGATGTAATGCTGCCTAAGATTGAGGGCTTTGAGGTCTGTAAGTCTATAAGAGAATTTTCTCAGATGCCTATAATTATGCTGACTGCAAAGGGAACAGACATGGATAAGATACTTGGGCTTGAGTACGGTGCAGATGACTATATGACTAAGCCTTTTAATATACTTGAGCTTAAAGCCCGTATAAAGGCTATTATGCGAAGAAATCAGAAAAATCATATACCTGTGCCTGAAGAAAAAAATATTATAAAAGAAGGTGATATGCAGATAGATGTTGACAGCCGGAGAGTGATAATAGGCGAAAATGAAATTAATCTTACTGCAAAGGAATTTGATATACTTGAACTGCTTGCGGGCAACTCAAATAAGGTTTACAGCAGAGAACAGCTTTTAAGCCTTGTATGGGGAGGTAAATCGGGGGAAACTGGAGATGTCAGGACTGTTGATGTGCATGTCAGGAGGCTTAGAGAAAAGATTGAGCCTTCTCCGAGTGAACCTAAGTATGTGCATACAAAATGGGGAATAGGCTATTATTTCAGAGCAAAGTAGTATGATACGCATTTTAGTTGTGGGAAGCATTAAAGAAAGCTTTTATAAAGAAGCCTTTGCTGAATATAAAAAAAGGCTTTCGAGGTATGACTGTATTGAGGTAGCTGAGGTAAAGGATGAAAAGACTCCGGATAAAGCTTCAGATTCAGTGAATTATAAAATCCTCTTAACTGAGGGGCAAAGGCTGCTTGAAAAAATAAAGGATAACGACTTTGTGGTAGCTCTTGCAATTAAAGGCAGAAGGCTTGATTCAAACAGCTTTGCCGACAATTTAGATAAGTGGAGAAGCTCTTTAAGAGGCAGGCTGTGCTTTGTAATAGGAGGCTCTTTAGGGCTTTCAGAAGAAGTGCTTAAGAGAGCTGATTACAAGCTGAGTTTTTCAGAAATGACATTTCCGCATCAGCTTATGAGAGTAATTCTCGCCGAGCAAATTTATCGTGCTTTCAGAATAATAAATAACGAGCCCTATCATAAATAAGCTGTATCTATGCAAAATTAAGTTATTTTGCTATAATGTAGGTTGATTTTAATTTCAGGAGGTGGAAAATGGCAGAAAGTGATGATGTAAAAACCGGCTTATCCTATGAAAATAAGGAATTAGGAGAGGTTAAGATAGCTGATGAAGTAGTAGCTGTTATAGCAGGGCTTGCAGCAACTGAAGTTGACGGAGTCAACTCTATGGCAGGCAATATAACAAATGAACTTATAGCAAAGCTTGGAATGAGAAATCTGTCAAGAGGTGTAAAGGTTGAGGTAAATAATAAGCATGTTTCAATTGACCTTGCATTAAATATAAATTACAATGCTGATATTCCGGAGGTAAGTCAGAAGGTTCAGGAAAGAGTTAAAAATGCCATAGAGAATATGACGGGACTTTCAGTGGTGGAGGTAAACGTCAAGGTAGCAGGTGTAAGCACGAGGCAGGCTTAAAACCGGGGATTTTTAAATCAAAGCTTACAATATTAAAAGATTATATAATGGAGCAGGGAAAACGCAGAACCTTATTAAATAAAAGGCTGCTGTTTTCCTTTGTTTTTTGCCGCAACGGCAGGTGTGGAGGTTTTTTGAAAAAAATTTTTAAAGTAAAAGACATAGCCTTGTACGGGATGCTTATAGCACTTGCTATGGTACTTAGTTTTATAGAAGCTATGCTCCCTATTCCCATGGGCATACCGGGGATAAAGCTTGGACTGGCAAATCTTGTAGTTATAGTATGCCTCTACCTTCTCGGAGAGAGGGCGGCTTTCGTGGTTTCATTGATAAGGATAGTGCTTATAGGTTTTACCTTTGCAAGTCTTTCAACTATGATGTATTCTATGGCAGGCGGAGCCTTCAGCCTTTTTTGTATGATAACTGCAAAGAAATTTTCAAAGCTCAGTATGCCTGCTGTAAGCATACTTGGAGCAATAAGTCATAATATAGCCCAGCTGGCATTTGCCGGCATAGTAGTGGGAACTGCGGGAGTATTTTCGCTGTTGCCCTATCTTTTAACTGCTGCTGTACTGAGCGGTTTAGTAATAGGTATTCTTGCCGTGCTGGTGATAAAAAGGACGGCAAAGCTGTTTAATTATAAGCTGGAATCAAGCTAAGCAGGACTTTTGTAAAGCGGGCGTTTGCAATTCGCTTGACTGCCTGCTTAGCTTTGAACGGCGTATCAGAGATTTGCTTCACTATAGCTGGAGCTGTGGCAGTATAAATATAGAAGCATAAGAAAGGAAATAATGATGAGCAAGACAAAAGTTGATATAATTTCAGGCTTTTTAGGAGCAGGAAAGACGACCTTTATAAAAAGGGTACTTGAGGGAAGACCGGCTGATGAAAAGACTGTATTGATTGAAAATGAATTTGGAGAAGTCGGGATAGACGGAGGCTTCTTAAAAAACTCAGGCATTGAAATTAGAGAAATGAATTCAGGCTGTATATGCTGTTCTCTTGTGGGAGATTTTTCAGAAAATTTAAAGGAAATTCTTGAAAAATATCAGCCTGAAAGAGTAATCATAGAGCCGAGCGGAGTCGGAAAGCTGTCTGATGTGCTGAAGGCTGTAGCTGATGTCGAGGAAAAATTTGGACTTGAGAATAACTGTGCGGTCACTGTGGTGGATGCCAAAAAGGCAAGACTCTACACAAAGAATTTTGGAGAGTTTTTTAATAATCAGATTCAAAATGCCAAAGTGATAGTCCTGAGCAGAACTGATATTATGACCCGGGAAAAGATAGAAGAAGCGGTAAGGCTGGTAAAGGAGATTAATGCTAAAGCAAAGATTATAGATACTCCCATATCGGAGCTTTCAAATGAAAAACTGCTTGAAATACTGGAAAGTGACGGGAGCTTGGAGCAAGAGCTGCTAAGAGAAGTACAGGCGGAGCATGAGCCTCTTGAACATAGACATCATCACGATCACGACCACCACCACGACCATGGAGAGAGCTGTACCTGCGGCTGCCATGAGCATCACCATCACCAGGCTGATGAAATTTTTGACAGCTGGGGAAGTGAGCAGCTGCCGCCTATAGAGGAAACTAAGCTCAGAGAGCTTCTTGATGAGCTTTCGGAGGGCAGTGATTACGGAGTGGTGCTCAGAGCCAAAGGAATGCTGAGGGATAAAAATTCTGATAAATGGATTTATTTTGATGTAGTTCCGGGAGAGGTGATCGTCAGAAACGGAGAGCCTGATTATACAGGCAAGGCTTGCGTAATAGGCACCAGGCTGAATACTGAAAAGCTTGAAGAAGTGTTTAAAGGCTAAATTAATTAGAGGGATATTAAGAAATGAAAGAAAGAAATCGAAGGATTCCTGTATTTTTAATTAACGGCTTTTTGGAAGCCGGAAAAACCAGATTTATTAACTTCACCTTAGAGCAGGAGTATTTTCAAACTGAGGGAAGAACCCTGCTTATAGTATGCGAAGAAGGAGAGGACAGCTATGAGGCTGAAGCATTAAAGAAATTTAATACGGATATAGTTTATGCCGAAAATAAAGAGGAGGTAGCCGCGGATAGGCTTGCGGAACTGGGAGAAAAATACTCTCCTGAAAGGATTCTTATAGAATGGAACGGCATGTGGCTTCAGGATGAATTGAAAATTCCCGCTTCATGGTTCATAAATCAGACTATAAGCATCTTGGATACTTCTACTATGGAGTTGTACCTTAAAAATATGAAGCCCTTTATGGGACCGATGTTAAAAAATGCCGAGCTTGTTATCTGCAATAGAGCTGACGACATATCTGAGGAAAAGCTGGGAGAGTATTATCTTGCACTGAAGGCTATGGCTTCAGAGGCTGAAATAGTTTTTGAAGGCAGGGAAGGCGAGATAAGAGGAGATTTCTGCATACAGACTCCTTATAATATAGACAGTGAGAAGCTGATTATAAAGCCTGAGCATTTCGGCATATTTTTTGTAGATACTATGGACAGACCTGAGAGATACGACGGCAAAGAGGTCGAATTTACCGCTCAGGTTTTAAGACCTCCTAATTTTCCTTCAAACTGTCTTGTTGCCGGCAGGAGATGCATGACCTGCTGTGAGGCTGACATGCAGTTTTTAGGCTTTATTTGTTATTATGAGGGAGCGGCTGCCTTTAGAACCAAGGACTGGATTAAGATAAGAGCCAAGCTTAAAAGTGAGCATAATCCGCAGTACGGTCGTGTAGGACCTGTAATTTATGCTTATGAAATAGTGCGTACAGGTCCTGTAAACGAGGTTGTGTCATTTTAGCGAAACGCCTCTTAATAATATTTATTTTTAAGAAATAATTTGACTTTATCGTATAAAGGCGTTAGAATGGTGGAAACTTTATTCAAAGATTAAAACAGTTAAAGGCTATGAAGGTGCACAGTAGTTTTGCAGTTTGGCACAGAGAGGGAAATAAATATATGCTGAAAGTTTCCTGCATTAAACTGCAAATATGAATTTCACACCGAAGCTTCGGGACTGAAGCTGATACAAAATAGGTCCTGACGTTTATACACGTTAAGTATTTAAGTGCCATTTTTATAAAAATGACCCTGAAGGCTGATAATATTACTTCACTGATTATTGCAGCAAAACCGGTATTTTATATTATGGAAGCCGGGTGGTACCGCGGGTTGATCTCGTCCCAGTATTAAATACTGGACGAGATTTTTTTTATAAAAGTAAAAAGCTGCCGTATAAAGGTAAACTTCTGTATAGTTTAAGCTTTCTATATAGATAAAGGTCTGCTGTTTGTGAAATAAGGTTTAAATTAAAAGGAGGGATTAAACAGATGAAGGATAAATTGGAACAGCTGAAAAAAGAAGCACTGCAAAAAATAGAAAATGTGGAGGGGCTGGAATTTCTTAATGATTTAAGAGTGGCTTACCTTGGCAAAAAAGGTGAGCTTACAGCTTTATTAAAGGGGCTTAAAGAGGTAAGCGAGGAAGAAAGACCCAAGATGGGACAGTATGTAAATGATACCCGGGCAGAGATAGAAAAACGCCTTAATGAGATGAGAGATAAGCTTACCAGACGCATAAGACAGGAGCAGATGGCACTTGAAGCAATAGATGTCACCCTTCCGGCAAGAGCACCTGAAATAGGGCATAAGCATCCCAATTCAATCGCCTATGAAGAGGTGGAGAAAATCTTTGTAGGCATGGGATATGAGGTAATTGAAGGACCTGAAATAGAATATGACGAGTATAATTTCGGAAAGTTAAATATACCTGCCAACCATCCGGCAAAGGATGAGCAGGATACCTTTTATATAAATAAAGAAATAGTTTTAAGGACTCAGACCTCTCCGGTGCAGGCAAGAGTAATGGAAAAAGGAAAGTTCCCAATCAGGATGATTTCACCCGGAAGAGTTTTCCGCTCAGATGCAGTTGATGCTACACATTCGCCCTGCTTTCACCAGATAGAGGGGCTGGTTATAGATAAAAATGTAACATTGGCCGACCTTAAGGGCACACTGGAAAAATTTGCTACCGGGCTGTTCGGAGAAGGCACTAAGGTTAAATTCAGACCGCATCATTTCCCATTTACAGAGCCCAGTGCCGAAATGGATGTAAGCTGCTTTAAATGTATGGGAAAGGGCTGCAGATTTTGTAAGGGAAGCGGTTGGATAGAGATACTTGGCTGCGGTATGGTGCATCCGAATGTGCTTGACAAATGTGGGGTGGATAAGAGCGTTTATCAGGGCTTTGCCTTCGGAATGGGACTTGAAAGAATAGCTCTTTTAAAATATGAAATAGATGATATGAGATTGCTGTATGAAAATGATATAAGATTTTTAGAGCAGTTTAATTAAAAGGATAATCTAAAAAATTGAAAAGAAAGGGGAGTATGAGGCATTTAACTAAAATGCGGCGTACGAAAAAAATATATGAAGACAGCATTGTCATGGATAAAGGCTTATGTGCCTGAGCTTAATGTAGATGATGAGCAGTACAGTGAAGGCATGACACTTACAGGCACTAAGGTTGAGGGCTATCAAAGACTGGATAAAAATCTTGATAAAATTGTAGCAGCTAAGGTGATTTCGATGGAAAAGCATCCTAATGCCGATAAGCTTTTTATTTGCAACTGTGATATAGGAGAGGGCAAGAAGCTTCAGATAATCACAGGGGCTCCAAATGTTTCAGAGGGAGATATGGTTCCCGTAGTACTGGAAGGAGGCAGGGTAGTCACTGTACATGGAAAAAATGAAGTGCCCAGGGACGGTGTAAAGATTACAAAGGGAAAATTAAGAGGAGTGGAGTCTTACGGCATGATGTGCTCCATAGAGGAATTTGGTCTCGACAGAAACTACTATCCGGAGGCACCTGAAAACGGTATATATATTCTTGATAAAGAGGTTAAGCCCGGAGCGGATGTGATAGAGCTTTTAGGCTTGAGAGATACTGTATTTGAATATGAAATTACTTCAAACAGAGTGGACTGCTACAGCGTAACCGGGATAGCAAGAGAAGTGGCTGCCACCTTTAATAAAGAATTTAAAGAGGCTGAAATTATAAAGACCGGCAATTCAGAGGATGTGAATGATTATTTAAGTGTTAAAATTCTTGATGATAAGCTTTGCAGGAGATACACGGCAAGAATGGTTAAAAATATAAAGCTGGCACCTTCGCCTGCGTGGCTGAGGCAAAGATTGGCTGCCAGCGGTATAAGACCGATTAATAATATAGTGGATATAACAAATTATGTTATGGAGGAATACGGTCAGCCCATGCATGCTTTTGATTATGACACAATAGCAGGGCATGAAATTATAGTAAAAAGAGCGGAAGAGGGTCAGGAATTTATAACGCTTGACGGTCAGATAAGAAAGCTTGACAGTGATATACTTATGATAAATGATGCCCAGAGGGCTATAGGCATAGCCGGAATTATGGGAGGAGAAAACTCAAAGATTAAGGATGAGGTAACGACCATGGTATTTGAGGCGGCTACCTTTGACGGAACCAATATAAGACTTTCTTCCAAAAAGCTTGGTTTAAGAACGGACGCTTCATCAAAATTTGAAAAGGGTTTATGTGCTGAAACCGCCTACAAAGCTATAGAAAGAGCCTGCACCTTAATTGAGCAGCTTGGAGCGGGAGAGGTTGTAGGCGGTATAATAGATGTCTATCCGAATAAGGACATTCAGAATAAAATAGAATTTGATCCCGCTGCAGTAAATAATCTTTTGGGTACTGAGCTTACCAAGGCTGAGATGCTTTCTTATCTTAAAAAGGTTGATATAAACTACAATGAAGCTGAAAATAAAATAATCTGCCCTGATTTCAGGAATGATATTGAGTCAAATGCCGATATAGCTGAAGAAGTGGCAAGGCTTTACGGCTATGATAAAATACCGGTTACTCTTCCAAAGGGAGAAACTACACTTGGAGGCTTTGCTTTCAGCAGAAAGGTAGAGATAGCAGCAGGGCTTGCAGCTCAGTTTTTAGGATTTTCAGAATCTATGAGCTATTCCTTTGAAAGCCCGAAGGTATTTGATAAGCTTAATATAGCCAAGGAAGATAAAATCCGTGAGAGCATTAGAATAATGAATCCTCTGGGTGAGGACTTTTCAATTATGAGAACCTGCCCGGTAAACGGTATTTTAACCTCTCTTGCAATAAATTACAGCAGAAGAAATAAAGCGGTTAAGCTTTATGAATTTGCACGTATTTATCTGCCAAAGGAGCTGCCACTTACTAAGCTTCCGGATGAAAGAAAACAGATGGTATTCGGCTTTTATGATTGTGGAGATTTCTTTGATATGAAAGGAGTAACCGAGAAAGTGCTCAATCTCACCGGCATAGAGGGAAAGAAAACTTACAGCCCTGAATGTGATAAAGAATTTCTGCATCCAGGACAAAGAGCTGATATTATTTACAATAATGAAGTGCTCGGTTACCTCGGCAGGCTTCATCCGGAGGTGGCAGATAATTATGAGCTCAGTCAAAAAACCTTTATTGCGGTGCTCGACCTTGATAATATAGCAAAATATTCCAAGTTTGATATTAAATTTAAGGAGATTGCAAAATTCCCAGCTATAAGCCGTGATATAAGTTTGGTAGTTCCCAAGTCGGTTCCAGCAGGCAGGATTGAGGAAGCTATTGAGAACAATTCAGGCTCCATACTTGAATCCTATAAATTATTTGATATTTACGAGGGGGACCAGATTGAGCAGGGCTATAAGTCCATAGCTTATAATATCGTATTCAGGCACAGCGACAGAACTCTTGAGGATAAAGAAGTATCTGAGATTATGGGCAATATCCTGAAGGCACTTGAAAAATTGAACATTAAGTTGCGTGAATAATTAAAATTGAACTCTTGAAGATAGTTATTGAACTTCTTACTGTTTTATGCTAGAATAATCCTTGTATTTGAACTTTATTGAAATAAAATTGAACTTTTGGAGGCGAAATGTCAAAGGGAATTTTTGCAGGTAGATTAAAAAAAGCTATGGGTAAGCAGGGAAAAAAACAGGTTGATTTAATCAGGATTGCCTCCGAAAGAGGAGTTAAACTGGGCAAAAGCCATATAAGCCAATATGTCAGCGGGAAAACTATTCCGCGCGGGGATATTCTGCACTTTCTGGCAGAGGTGCTGCAGGTTGATGAAAATTGGCTGAAAGGTGCTTCAGACGAAGCTTCAGAGCCGCTGCCCGGACTTAAACCGGAGGAAAACGAGAGTATTATAGAAAAAACATCTTTAGGAGAAAATAATATGCGGGAATTTAAAAAATCATCAAAATTAAATAATGTGTTATATGACGTAAGAGGGCCGGTAGTGGATGAGGCGGTAAAAATGGAGGAGTCGGGCACGCAGATATTGAAATTAAATATCGGAAACCCCGCTCCCTTCGGCTTCCATACACCGGATGAGGTGATTTACGATGCAAAGCGGCAGCTGACGGAATGTGAGGGCTACTCTCAGGCAAAGGGCTTATTTGCAGCAAGAAAGGCAATTATGCAGTATGCCCAGCTGAAAAATATACCGGAGATTTCAATAGAAGATATCTATACTGGAAATGGAGTGAGTGAGCTTATTAATTTATGTATGTCGGCTTTGCTGGATAATGGAGATGAAGTTTTAATTCCCTCTCCGGATTATCCGCTTTGGACAGCCTCGGCTACACTTGCAGGAGGCAGGGCGGTGCATTATATTTGCGATGAGCAGGCACAGTGGTATCCGGATATTGATGATATAAAGGAAAAGATTACAGAAAATACTAAGGCGATTGTGATTATAAATCCTAATAATCCCACAGGAGCCGTTTATCCTGAGGAGCTTTTACGGCAGCTTGTTGAAATAGCAAGGCAGCATCAGCTTATTATTTTTTCGGATGAAATCTATGACCGTTTGGTGATGGACGGAGAAAAGCATATATCCATCGCTTCACTGGCTCCGGACCTATTTTGTGTCACCTTCAGCGGCTTGTCCAAATCACATATGATAGCCGGATTTAGAATCGGCTGGATGATTTTCAGCGGAAATAAACGAATTGCCAGGGATTATATCGAGGGCATTGATATGCTTTCAAATATGCGGCTTTGCTCCAATGTGCCTGCACAGTCTGTGGTTCAGACCGCATTGGGAGGACATCAGAGTGTAAATGACTATGTAATACCCGGCGGCAGGATTTATGAACAGAGAGAGTATATTTATAATGCACTTACTGATATTCCGGGAATCAGCTGTGTAAAGCCAAAGGCGGCTTTTTACATGTTCCCTAAAATAGATACTGAAAAATTCAATATTATAAATGATGAAAGATTTGCCTTAGATTTGCTGCGCGATAAAAAGCTTTTACTGATACATGGCGGAGGCTTTAACTGGAAGCAACCTGACCATTTCCGTATAGTATATCTGCCGAGAGTTGAGGTGCTGAAAGAGGCGGCAGAGAAAATCAGAGATTTTTTCAGCTACTACCATCAATAATCTTAGTAATTAAATATATAGCTTTGATTTTGTATATTATTTAAATAAGGAGCTTGCAAAATAGTTCTTGATAAAAGTATTTTGCAGCAGCTCCTTTTTTAGCTTTTAGAAATTTGACAAATAAAAAATAAAAGGAATTAATAATGAGATTTATTATAGGTGCTTCAGGAAGCGGAAAAACAACCTTTGCCTATAAGAAAATTATAGAAAGCTCCCTGAAAGAAAAAGAAGCGGAATTTATAATACTTGTACCTGAGCAGTACACGATGCAGACCCAAAAGGATATAGTAAAGCTTCACCCCTTCCGGGCAAGCCTTAATATAGATGTCACAAGCTTTAACCGGCTTGCTTACAGAGTATTTAAAGAGCTGGGAATAAAATGCCCCGATATACTTGACGACATAGCAAAGGCAATAATAATCAGAAAGCTCGCACTTGAAAATATACAAAAGCTCAGTATCTGGAAAAAGCAGTTTTCAAAACCCGGTTTTATAGACGAAATGAAGTCTATGATTTCAGAATTATATCAGTATGGAATAAACATAGAGGATATAATAAATATTAAAGATAATGTAAAAGCTGGCAACATACTTAATCAAAAGCTGGAAGACCTTGAAGTAATCTATGATTCCTTTAGAGAATTTATAGCCAGGAAATATATTACCGCCGAAGAAATTCCGAATATATTTTATGACAATATCCATAGGAGCAGGCTGATAAAGAATTCCTATATACTGCTTGACGGGTTTACGGGCTTTACGCCGGTGCAGTATAAAATAATAGACGGCTTTTTAGATTATTCAAAAGGTGTGGAGTGCACTGTATGCATAGGCTCCGGAGAGGAAAATTTATATAAATTTTCCGATACTGAGCTTTTTGCTATGGGAAAAACCATAATAAAAAAAATAGGCGAAAGTGCTGCCGGAAAACATATAGAAACAAAAATCCATGATTTAAATAAAAAATATAAAGAAAATGAGTTAAGACCGAGATTTAAAGCGGCGGCTGAAATTGATTTTCTTGAAAGACATTTTTTAAGATATGACAGAATAAAAAGCAGGCAGTCGGAAGAAAATATCAAGCTTATAAAGGCAGTAAGCACTGAGGAGGAAGTAAGTACGGTATGCAGCAATATACTTCACCTGGTAAAAGAGGAGGCTATGAGATATAAAGACATAGCAGTAATTACCGCCGAGCCTGCCTTATATTCCGGAAAAATTAAAAAGCATTTTGAATTAAATAATATTCCCTATTTTATGGATAAAAACATAAGCCTGGAAGATAATGCCTTAGTTGAATTTATAAGGGCAGCTTTTTTGCTTATGTCTTCAAACTATTCCTATGATGCAGTAATGCGCTATATAAGAACCGGATTTGTATGCTCTGACCTGAGGCTGGAAAGCCTTATGGATAATTATATGCTGGCTTGCGGCATCAGGGGCTATAAAAAAATGAAATCAAGCTGGGATTATTTACCGTATTCGCTTGAGGGCATAAATCTGCATGAGCTTAATGAATTTAAAGACAATATATTAAACGGACTTGAGGGATTTCATAAATTATGGCATAAAAGAAAATTTAACCTTGCCGGGATTTTTGACAGCTTTATACTGCTTATGGAAAGTCTTGAAATCAGAAAAAAGATGTCTGATTTAAGTGAGCTTTTTGAAGCTGAAGGCTTAATTGAAAAGGCCAGAGAGTATGAAGAAGCTTATGCGGCGGTTTTGGAGCTTTTTGAAAAAATAAAAAATCTGCTTGAGGATGAAGCTATAAATAAGAATGAATTAATTGATATAATTGATGCGGGACTTGGAGAAATAAGGGTAGGCATCATACCTGCCAAGGTTGACCGGGTAATTATAGGAGATCTTAAAAGGAGCAGGCTGGCTAATATAAAAGCTTTATTTATAATAGGGGCAAATGATGATGCCATGCCTAAGCTTAAAAATCCTCAGAGTATATTTAATGACAGGGAAAAAGAAAGTCTTAAAGCTCTGGGAATGGAGCTTTCAGCCACTGCAAAGGAGGATTTATTTGTACAGAGGTTTTATATCTATATGTATATGACAAAGCCCTCAAGGTATCTGTATATAAGCTATGCCGGCGCGGACAGTCTGGGAAAAGCCTCACGTGAAGCCTCATTTTTAGCAATAATAAGGCGGCTGTTTTCAGGGCTTGAGATTAAACCGGCTTCAGAGTTTATAAAGGTATATTCGCAATACAGTGCAAAACAAAGACTGATAACCTTAATTGATTTATTAAAAAAAGGAAGATTTAGTATAGGAGATGGAGGCAGCCTTGAAAGTGAGCTTAAAAAGCTTGCGGCAATATTTGATTATTCAATGCTTAAAAAGGCTGCACTTTATAAATATGATGACACAGAGGCCGGAAATAAGCTGGAGGCTGTGACGGCTTCCGAGATTTATGAAAAAAAATCAAATAATGAAACCGCAAATGAAAAAAATATAATAACCTCAGTGACAAGGCTTGAAAAATATGTAAGCTGTCCCTATGCATTTTTTATTAAATATGGACTGGGAATTAAAAAAAGACAGATATATTCTTTTGAAGCGATTGACATAGGAACTTTGGTGCATAGAACTATTGAGCTTGTATTTGCCTCAGGTAAAAAATATTCAAATAATATAGCTGCAATGAAAGACGAGGAAAGAGCCGCCTTAGTTGAAAAATGTGCCGCCGAAGCCCTGCTTGATAACTTAAGCGGGATATATAATGAGAATGCAAGAAATGAGTACCTGGTAAAAAGACTTGTCCTCATGGCAAAGCAAAGTGTAAATGTACTTGCCTATCAGCTTAAGCAGGGGGACTTCATTCCTTATGAATTTGAAAAGAGCTTTAGCTATAATAATGGTATTAAGACTATGAAAATAGAATTAGAGCGGCATAATAATTTAAAGCTTTTTCTTAATCTCAATGGTAAGGTTGACAGAATAGATATATATTCAGACGACGATAAAGTATTTGCAAAAATTATAGATTATAAGACAGGCTCTACAGGTTGGGAGACTGACCTTGCCTATTATGGCAGTCAGATGCAGCTGGTAGTTTATTTGGAAGCAGTGAAAGAAATGCTTAAATTAAAATTTCCTCGAAAGGAAGTGCTTCCGGCAGCGATGCTCTATTTTCATATAGATGATCCTGTAATTGAAGCCGAGCCAGATACCGGTGAGGCCGAAATAAGACAGTCACTTGTAAAGGCATTAAGGCCTAGCGGTCTTGTAAATTCGGATATAAAGGTAATTAAACATCTGGACAGAGATATAGAGGGCAGCAGCTTGATAATACCGGCTGCGGTAAAAAATAATCTGCTTCAGGAATACAGGTCGAGTGTGGCTTCAGAGCAAAGCTTTTCATTGCTTGGAGAGCATGTAAAAAATAGGTGCGGGGAGATAGGGAAGGATATGGTAAGCGGAAAAATAAGTGTAAATCCCTCACTGCGGGGGAATATTACAGCCTGCGATTACTGTGAATACAGGGCGGTCTGCGGCTTTGATAAAAAAACTCCGGGATATAATTACAGAAGATTTAAAAAGCTTAACTCCGAGGAAGTATTTAAAAGGATAAAAGGGGATAAATAAGATGGCGGCGAAATGGACTAAGGCACAAAGCGATGCTATAAATGTACGCGATAAAAAGGTACTTGTAGCAGCAGGTGCGGGAAGCGGAAAAACTGCTGTGCTTGTTGAGCGTGTAATAAGCAGGATAATTGATGAAAAGGAGCCGGTTGATGTTGATGAGCTGCTTATAATGACATTTACAAGAGCGGCAGCTTCTGAAATGAGAGAGAGAATATTTAAAAGAATAGAAGAGGCTATGGCTGCCTGCCCTTACGGCTCAAAGCTTTATGAGAGGCTTAAAAGACAGTCAGCACTTGTGGAGCATGCCAGGATAGTGACTATTGACAGCTTTTGCCTGTCAATTATAAGAGAGCATATAGACAGAGTGCCTCTTGACCCGGCTTTCAGGATAGCAGACCAGGGCGAGCTGAGCCTTATAAAGGATGAAGTGCTTTCAGAGCTTATGGAAGAAAAATATGCTGCAAATGATGAAAACTATATCAGGCTGGTGGATTCCTTTTCAGGAGCAAAAAGCGATTCCAGGATTAAGGAATATATAGAAGGGCTTTATAGCTTTGCTTCTGCAAAGCCTTGGCCTGAGAAATGGCTCAACGAGCTTTTAATGTCTTATGAGGAGGGGGCAGACAGGAGGCTTTGGGAAGCTTATGTAACAGATAAAATTAAATATGCCGCAGGCGATATAGAAAAAAAAATACTCCTTGCCATAGATTTATGTAATGAGGAGTCAGGACCTTACGCTTATAAAAATACCTTTGAAGCCGAGCTTTTATTAATTAGAAGGCTGGCTGCGGCACTTTCCTATACAGAGGTAAAGCAAGCTCTTCAAGCCTTTGATTTTCCGATGATAGGCAGAGCATCGAAGGATACGGATGCTGAATTAAAAGCTAGGGCAAAGGGCATAAGAGATGACTATAAAAAAATTATAAAAGATAATTTTATTAAAAGCTTTATTGCAGAGGATGAGAGGATAGAGCTGGAGGAAAGTGCTCAGGCGGCAATGATAAAGGCTCTTATTAATTTATGCCTTGAATACATGGAAAGGCTGCTGGCATGCAAAGTGGAAAAAAATATTGCAGACTTTAATGATATTGAGCATTTTGCACTTGAAATACTTTGGAATAAGGGAGAAAAAAGCACAGCTGCACTGGAGTATGCCCTTCAGTTTAAAGAAATCTATATTGATGAATATCAGGACTCCAATTATGTACAGGAAGAATTAATTAATGCAATAGAAAACGGCAATGTATTTATGGTGGGAGATGTCAAGCAGAGCATTTATGCCTTCAGACAGGCAAAGCCTGAGCTTTTTAATTATAAATATAATACCTACACAAAATACAATACCGAAATTAACAGCATTGAATCAAAAGAGGTTTTAATTAATTTAAAACAAAATTTCAGAAGCAGAAGCAGCGTGCTTGAGGGAATAAATGCCTTGTTTTATAAAATTATGTCCGCCGGTCTTGGAGGCATAGAGTATGACAGTGAAGCGGCACTTTATCCGGGAGCCTTGTATGAAGAAATAAATGATGAAAGAGGAGCTACTTCACCTGTCCCGCAGCTTATTTTATATGAAGTCGAAACAAAAGAAAATGAGGCTATGGAGGAGGACTCCGATTTAAGCAAGGTAGAGCTGGAAGCTAAGATGATTGCCTTGAAAATTAAAGCAATGATTTCAGGAGAAACTCAAAAGCCCCTTTTAATTAAAGATGCAAAAAGCGGGGCTTACAGGCAGGCTAAATATTCAGATATAGTTATACTTTTCAGGGCGATATCCGGCAGAGCGGAAGCCTTTGTGGACACACTGATAGCCGAGGGCATACCTGCTTATGCTGAAACCTCTGCGGGATATTTCGATGCTCTTGAGGTAAGGGTAATCCTCGCTCTTTTGCAGGCAGTGGACAATCCTTACAGTGAAGTGGAGCTTGCCGCTTTTTTACATTCTCCAATCATAGGCTTAAGCGACAATGAGCTTGCTGCTATAATATGTTTATATAGAAAATATATATACGAAAAAATTTCCGGTTTAAGTGAAATTGATAGCCCGGATAAAGCGGTCATGCTTTATGATGCCTGTTTATACGTGATAAATGAGGAGCCGAAGGCTGTAAGCCCTGATACTGTAAGTAAGCTTAAAAATGCGCTGGCTATGCTGGATAAATACAGGGCAATGTCAAAATACATAAAATTTTCCGAGCTGTTAAGGCATATTTACGAGGAAACCGGCTATCTTGATTATGCAGCTGCTCTGCCGGCAGGAGAAATAAGGAAAGCCAATCTTGTAATGCTGGCAGAAAAAGCGGCAGCTTATGAAGCTACAGGTTTCAGAGGGCTTTTTAATTTTATAAGATATATTGACAATTTAAAGCAGTACAGTACGGATTACGGGGAAGCCTCGATTCTAGGTGAATTTGACAATACGGTACGTATAATGAGCATACATAAATCCAAAGGACTTGAGTTTCCAATCTGTTTTATTGCAAATATAGGAAAAAGGTTTAATTTTCAGGATATGAGGTCGTCTATAGTAATAGACTCCGATTTGGGACTGGCCTGTGATTATGTGGATTTTGAGAAAAGAATAAAATGGAGCAGCATTAAAAAAAATGTATTAAAATATAAGATGAAGCAGCAGGCTCTTGCAGAGGAAATAAGGATACTGTATGTAGCTATGAGCAGAGCAAAGGAGGCACTTATAATGACAGCTTCAGTAAAAGATTATGAAGAAGCTCTCAGCAAATACAATCACCTGGTAAGCACGGAGAATAACGCTTTAAGTGCTACTGATACCGCTTCAGCCAATTCTTTTTTGGATTGGCTGCTTATGAGTCTGCCCTATATTAAAAATCAGATTAGAGTAACGGGGATAGGATACAGCACTGCTGCGGATGATGAGTTATTAAAAAATAAAAGTGAGGAAGCGAACCAGAAGCAATTAGAAACAGAATTGGAGAAATTAACAGGCGAGCCTGCTGTTAAAGAAAATAATATAAAAAGAATTATAGACAAGCCCTATGAATTTGCTGAGGATATAGAGCTTTGCACTAAATTAAGCATAGCAAAAATAAATAGATTAAATATCAATACGGCAAAAATTGAAATAACAGGCTTATCAGATGAAGAAGCAGGATTATTAGTTGCCGATGAGGATTATTTACAGGAAGCTGATTCAGCTGCAGGATTTATTCAAAGAGCGGTTGACAGAGGAAACGCCTTTCACAGGATTATGGAGCTTCTGGATTATGAGCAGGTGCATGATGAAAACAGCCTGGAAGCTTTTATCGAGGGCTTAATTGACAGCGGCATTATATCTGAGCATGAAAAGAAAAATATAAATAAAAAAGAGGTAATTAATTTTATTAATTCGGAGCTGGGTGCACTATTTAAAGCTGCTTATAAAAGCAAAAAGCTTAAAAGAGAAAAAACCTTTATAATGACACTTCCGGCAAGGCAGTTAAATGCGGCAGACAGTGATGAGCCTGTGCTTATACAGGGAATTATAGATGCTTATATAGAAAAAGAGGATTATATAATTTTGGTGGATTATAAGACTGACAGGAAAAAAAGCGAGCAAGAGCTTATAGAAAAATATTCTCTGCAGCTTAGTTATTATACTGAAGCACTGGAAGCGGCTCTGCAAAAAAGAGTGGCAAAAAAATATATATGGTCATGCAGATTAAATAAGGCATTGGAATTATAGCCTAAAAAGCACTTGACAATATTATAAAATTCAAATAACGTAATAAAGTATTTATTAATAATGAAAGCAAAGGTAGGATATGAGTAGGAGAAAATTTAGGGAAAATTGTTTTAAAATATTGTTTTGTTCATACTTCCACGATGAGCAGGAGCTTTATGAACAAGTCGGCTTATTTATGGAAAACGAAGAAAACGACTATTTAAAAGCAGAAAATACGGAAAATAAGGAAGCTGACCAGATTGATGAAATTTATTCAAGAGCAAAAGCTGTAAGAGAGGAAATGGAAAGCATAGATGAAACAATAAGCTTGGTTTCAAGGGGCTGGACCCTTGACAGAATGGGGAAAGTGGAGCTTACTATACTCAGGCTTGCAGTATATGAAATGAAATATGATGAAAAAATTCCTGAAAAGGTTGCAGTCAATGAAGCGGTTGAGCTGGCAAAGAAGTTTGGAGGAGATGATTCCTTCTCGTTTGTCAATGGAATCCTTGCAAAGCTTATGTAGGCACAGCAAAGCTGAAAGCAGCTGTTCAGGGAAGCTCTGGAAAGGAATGGAGGGAAATTATGGAATTTAATAAATCAGAAATTGAAGCCGGTATAATCAGTTTTTTGCCGGAGTGCAAGGGCTTGCAAAAAACGGTGCTCGAAGCTATGTGCAGTGCGGTAAAGGGAGGGGGCAAGAGGGTAAGACCTCTGATAATGTTTGAAACCTATAGACTTTTTGCCGGTGAAGCTGCGGATATTAAAAATATTGCTCCCTTTATGAGTGCTATGGAAATGATACATTCTTCCTCACTAATCCATGACGATTTGCCCTGCATGGATAATGATACTTTAAGGAGAGGAAAGCCTACCACCTGGGTAAGCTACGGTGAAGATATGGCGGTGCTGGCAGGAGATGCACTCATAGTTGAGGCGTTTATCATAATGTCGGAAGCCGTATTAAATGCGGAATTTCCTGAGAGAGCAGCACTTGCTTTAAAGATAATAGCACAAAAAACCGGAATTAACGGAATGATAGGCGGTCAAAGCGTTGATGTTGAAAATACCGGAAAAAGCTTAAACAAGGACAAGCTTGATTTTATATACAGACTTAAAACTTCCGCACTTTTAGAAGCCTCAATGATGGTAGGAGCGGTGATAGGCGGTGCGGTACAGGAAAATAAAGAAAAACTAAAAGAAATAGAAAGATGTGCTTCTTGTATAGGGCTTGCATTTCAGATACAAGATGATATACTAGATGAAACTTCAAGTGAAGAGGTGCTTGGGAAAACTGTGCATTCCGATGCAAAAAACGAAAAGACTACCTATGTAAGTCTTTATGGGCTTGAGTATGCAAAAAATGAAGTAAAAAGGCTTTCACTTGAAGCAAAAAATATTTTAAAAAATATAGAATCAAAATGTGGAAATTCCGAAGTTCTTGAAAAAATAATAGATAAGCTTACGGATAGAAAGAGTTAGAGGAAATGCTGCTGGATAATATTAATAAAGCCTCGGATGTAAAAAAAATCAAGGCTTCTGATTTAAATAAGCTTGCAAAGGAGATAAGAGGTTTTCTCATCAATAAGCTGAGTGTAACCGGCGGTCACCTTGCAAGCAATCTTGGAGTGGTGGAGCTGACTATAGCTTTATACCGCTCTTTTAAAATACCTGAAGATAAAATTATATGGGATGTGGGGCATCAGTCCTATACGCATAAGATTTTGAGCGGCAGGAGGGAAGAATTTGATGAGCTTAGAAGATTCGGAGGCATCTCAGGCTTTCCAAAAACTAAAGAAAGCCCCTGTGATGCTTTTAATACGGGGCATTCATCTACGAGCATATCGGCAGGTCTCGGCATAGCTCAAGCCAGAGATTTGCTTAATGAAAATTATAAGGTGGTATCGATTATAGGGGACGGGGCGCTTACCGGCGGCATGGCCTATGAGGCACTTAATAATGCTGCACGTATGAAAAAGAACTTTATTATAATATTAAATGACAACAGCATGTCAATTTCAAGAAATGTAGGAGGCATGTCGAATTATTTAAACGGTATAAGGACGGGGAATTTTTATAACAATTTAAAAAGAGATGTCCAATCAATACTTGAAAAGGTACCGGTATTCGGCAAGGCGGTAATTGACAGTATAAGATATACTAAAAATGGAATTAAGCAGTTTTTAATTCCAGGAATGCTTTTTGAAAATATGGGAATAATTTATCTTGGACCTGTTGACGGTCATAATATTCCTCAGCTCTGCAAGGTACTTAAAGAAGCAAAGAAGCTTGAATCCTCAGTCCTGGTCCATGTCATTACAAGAAAGGGAAAGGGCTATAAGCCTGCTGAAGAAAATCCGGAAAAATTTCACGGAGTGGGAGCCTTCGATATAGCTACCGGCAAACCTTTAAAAGAGAAAATAAAGCCGGATTATACTGATGTCTTTGCAGACAAGCTTTGCAGTCTGGCAAAAAGCGACAAGAAAATCACCGCTATTACTGCCGCTATGCCTGACGGTACGGGACTGAACAAATTTGCCAAGCTTTATCCTAGGAGATTTTTTGATGTAGGCATAGCTGAGCAGCATGCAGTAACACTGGCAGCCGGTATGGCTCGCATGGGACTTAAACCTGTGGTAGCTGTATATTCCTCATTTTTACAGAGAGGTTTCGACCAAATCCTGCATGACGTGTGTATACAAAACTTAAATGTAGTTTTTGCAATTGACAGAGCAGGACTTGTGGGAGCTGATGGAGAAACTCACCAGGGTATCTTTGATTTTTCATATTTAAGCTGTATTCCGAATATGAGCATTATGGCACCTAAAAATAATAAAGAGTTGGAGGCTGAATTGGAGTTTGCACTTTCATACGAAGGACCTATAGCGATAAGATACCCCAGAGGAAGGGCATATACAGGTCTTGAAGAATTTAACGCTCCGGTTGAATACGGCAAAGGAGAGCTGATTTATGAAGAAAGTGAAATCGCATTGCTTGCTGTAGGCAGTATGGTAAGCTGTGCAAATAATCTGCGCAACAGATTCAAGCTTATATCTCATAATTGCAGCCTTGCAAATGCAAGATTTATAAAGCCCTTTGACAAGCAGCTTATTGACAGGCTTTGTGAAAAGCATAAGCTGGTAGTCACGCTTGAAGAAAATGTTTTAAACGGAGGGTTCGGCTTGAGTGCAGGCAATTATATCAGAGAGCATTATCCTCATATACAGGTTTATAATGTAACTCTGCCGGATGCCTATGTTGAGCATGGAGATGTATCACGTTTAAGGCAGAGTCTGGGAATTGATTCCGAGTCTATATTTAAAAGCCTTAGAGAAAAATACAAATTATAATAAAATAAAAATTTATGCAGGAAAATAAATTAAGAAAAAAGAACAGACTTGATGTTATTTTATTAAATAAAGGCTTTGCACAAAGCAGAGAAAAAGCCAAAGCGATTATAATGTCAGGCGTGGTGTTTGTTAACGGAGAAAAAGAGGATAAGCCCGGGGCTTCCTTCTATGAAGATGAAGATATTAAAATAAAGGGAAATACTCTTAGATATGTGAGCCGGGGCGGTTTAAAGCTGGAAAAGGCTGTTGACACCTTCAGGATAGAGCTTGCTTCTAAAATATGTATGGACATAGGTGCATCTACGGGCGGATTTACGGACTGTATGCTTCAAAACAAGGCTTCCAAGGTGTATGCTGTTGATGTGGGCTATGGGCAGCTTGCCTGGAAGCTCAGGAATGATTCTCGCGTTATATGTATGGAAAAAACCAATATAAGATATATAAATAAAGAGCTGGTAACAGAGCCTGTAGATTTTGTGTCGGCTGACGTATCCTTTATTTCACTGTCGAAAATATTTCCCGCAGTAAAGGAGCTTCTTTCACAGGAGGCGAAAATGGTGGCATTAATAAAGCCTCAATTTGAGGCAGGGCGTGAAAAGGTCGGGAAAAAGGGTGTAGTCAGAGATAAAAATACTCATATTGAAGTAATTACAAATGTAATTAATTACGCTTTTGAAAATGGATTTGAGCCTGTTACGGATTTATCGGGCCTTGGACTTACCTATTCTCCTGTCAAGGGACCTCAGGGAAATATAGAATATCTGATTTATCTAAAAAGAGCTTGTATTAAAACCAATAAATATAAGGATATTGATTTTAAAAATATTATTGCAGGCATTGTAGATGAAGCGCATGACAGTCTTATAAATTAGGAGGAGAGATATGAGGTCTTTTTACGTAATAGGAAATAACGGAAAATTAAAAGCGAAGCAGGTTTCGGAAATTATTAAAAATCTTATTAAAGAATCCGGAGGAAAATGCTATACTGTTTCAGGCTATACGAAAAGAGGAAACATACCTGAGGATGTAGACTGCATAATCACTCTCGGAGGAGATGGCACCTTGCTTAAAGCCGCCGGAGAGGTGGCAGGGCTCGGCATTCCTCTTATAGGAGTTAATCTCGGGCATCTCGGATTTTTAACAAGCGTAGGCTATGATAATGATATAAATAATATAAAGGATATGCTTTTAAAATTATTTGAAGGCAGATTTACTATAGAAGACCGGATGATGCTTGAAGGTTGTAAGTGTGGCCCCAGCGAGGAAAGAAAATTTCTTGCACTTAATGAGGTAATTATAACAAAAACTGAAACAGTAAAATTTACAAGATGCAAGGTATATGTTGACGGAGAATTCTTGAATGAATATTCAGCTGATGGTATAATAATAGCAACACCGACAGGTTCAACCGCATATAACCTCAGTGCGGGCGGTCCTATAGCAGGGCTTGCAGGAAGAATGATACTTATAACTCCTATATGCCCGCATGCTTTAAGCAGAAGGAGCATAGTGCTTTCTCCTGAAAGCATAGTGGAGGTAGAGATGACGGATAGAGAAGATGTTGTAAAGGCGGCTCTGTTTGACGGGGAAGTAAAGCTGAATCTTGACTATAGCGAAAGAATGTATATAAAAGAGAGCAGTGTTAAAACTAAGCTGATTAAGCTGCAGGGTACATCTTTTTTAGATAATCTAAGAAATAAAATGAATAACAGCATATAAAACCGGAGGTGGTATGAAAAATCTCAGACATTCTAAGATTATAAGCCTTATAAGAAAGTATGATATTGAAACTCAGGAGGAGCTTTTGGACAAGCTTAAAAAAGAGGGGCTTAATGTAACTCAGGCTACAATATCGAGAGATATAAGAGATTTAAAGCTTACAAAGGCAGCTTCTTCAAAAGGAGAGCACAGGTATGTTTTTAAGCAGTCCAGTGAAAGCTTTTATGAGAAATATATCAGAATTTTAAAGGAGGGGCTTTTAAGTGTGGAGCAGGCTCAAAATCTTGTAGTTATTAAAACTGTGGCAGGCATGGCTATGGCAGTGGCGGCGGCAGTGGATGCACTTGAGCTTGGAGAGGTTATAGGCTGTATAGCAGGCGATGATACTATAATGTGTGCTACAAAGGGAAACGAAGAAGCATTAAGCCTTATTGATAAGATAAAGGAGCTTATGTAATATAATATACAAGGCAGGTGATTAAATGCTGCTTGAGCTGCATATAAGAAATCTTGCGCTTATAAGCAGGGCAGATTTGGAATTTTATACAGGACTTACAGTGCTCAGCGGAGAAACCGGAGCGGGGAAATCTATACTTATTGATTCTATTAACCTAGCACTGGGAGCAAAAGCGGGAAAAGACTTTATAAGGCGCGGAGCCGATTATGCCTATATTGAGCTTTTATTTTCAGTAGATGATGAAGAAAAAATCAAAAAAATAAGGGCTATTGACATAGAAGTGGGAGATGAAGGACTGCTGATAATAACGAGAAAAATAAGTGAGTCGAAATCCGTGATGCGGGTAAATGACGAGGCTGTATCAGCGAATAAATTAAAGAAGCTTATGGGACTTTTAATTGATATGCACAGCCAGAATGAGCATAGAAGCCTGATGGGAAGCCAGTATCAGCTTGAGCTTATAGATTTGTACGCAAAAAATGAAACCAAGCCGCTTAAAGAGCTGCTTAAGTCGCTGCTTCAAAAATATAATGAAATAAGCTCTCGGCTTTTGGATGTCCCGAATACTGCTTTAAGGCTTAGAGAAATTGAAATTTTAAAATATGAAATTAATGAAATAGAAAGCGCCGGATTAAGGCAGGGAGAGGAAGAAGAATTAATACAGCAGATAAAAAAATTAAAAAATGCTTCAAAAATAATGGAGGAATTAAATAAAGCCGCTCTTATTCTTGAAGAAAATGAACTTTCGCAGGCTGTATCAAGTCTTAAAGCTGCGGCTTTATACGATGCTTCACTGACTGATATAGAATCTCAGCTGAATGAGGCTGAGATTATAATGTCTGAGGCTTCAGGCTCACTGAATTCATATATATCCGATTTTGAATATGACAGTGCAGAGCTTGAGCACCTCGAAAAAAGACTTGATTTAATAAGGCAGCTTCAAAGCAGATATTCAGAAGATATTGAAGAAATATTTAAAATTCTTGAAGAAAAAAAACAAAGACTTGAATTTTTGGAAAATTTTGAAATACAAGGTAAAAAGCTTACAGAAGAAAAAAAAGAGTTGAGGCAGAAGCTTGACAGGGTATGTACACAGCTTAGTCGGCAAAGAAAAACAGCCTCACTTACGCTTTGCAAAAATATTATAAAAGAACTTGAGGAGCTTAATTTTCTCGGAGTTGAGTTTGAAATATATTTTGACAAGCTGAATGAATACACTAAAACCGGCAATGACAGAGTCGAGTTTATGCTCAGCACTAATCCGGGTCAGCCTAAAAAGCCTTTAAGCGAAGTTGCAAGCGGAGGAGAGCTGTCAAGAATTATGCTTGCAATAAAGACTACACTTGCCAGAAACGATGAGGTTGATACCTTGATATTTGATGAGGTTGATGCCGGGATAAGCGGCAGGACTGCTCAGAGGGTTTCTGAGAAACTTTATGTAATAGGCAGCAGACATCAAGTGATATGTATAAGTCATCTGCCTCAGATAGCAGCTATGGCAGACCACAATTATCTCATCGCTAAACATACCGACGGCAGCTCTACCGAAACCGAGATAGAATATATAAAAGATGAGAGTGTAGTAAAAGAGCTTGCAAGACTTTTAGGCGGAAGTGAAATTACTGAAGCCGTATATGATACTGCAAGAGAGATGAAGCTGCTTGCTGATAAATTTAAAAATAATTGAAAGGATAAAATAAATTAAAATAAGATGAAAAATATATTGTTTATTGCTTCCGAATCAGTTCCGTTTATAAAGACAGGAGGGCTTGCAGACGTTGTCGGCTCGCTTCCTAAATGCTTTGACAGAAATTATTTTGACTGTCGTGTAATAATTCCCAAATACACCTGTATACCGCAGGAAATGAGGGACAGACTGGAATATGTAAGTCATTTCTATATGGATTATCTTGGACAGGGAAGGTATGTAGGTATATTAAAGACCCTTGTTGAGGGTATTACTTTTTATTTTATAGATAATGAATCTTATTTTTCGGGTATGAAGCCTTATGGTGACTGGCTTTTCGACCTTGAAAAATTTTCATTTTTTTCGCAGGCGGCACTTTCCTCCCTTCCGATTATAGGCTTTAAGCCTGATATAGTTCACTGTCATGACTGGCAGACCGGGCTTATTCCGGTGTATCTGAAGGACAGATTCAGAGGTGGAGATTTTTTTAATAATATAAAATCAGTTTTTACTATACATAATCTTAAGTTTCAGGGAGTATGGGATGTAAAGACTATACAGAGATTTTCGGGACTGGCGGATTACTATTTCAGCCCTGACAAGCTTGAAGCCTATAAGGACGGAAATCTTCTTAAGGGAGGTATAGTGTATGCGGATGCGATTACTACCGTAAGCAAGACCTATGCTCAGGAAATCCAGATGCCCTTTTACGGAGAAGGGCTTGACGGGCTTATGCGTGCGAGAAGCCAGAGCCTGAGAGGGATAGTAAACGGGATAGACTATGACGAATATAATCCTGAAACTGATATTTATATTAATACAAAGTATACCAAGAAAAGCTTCAGGGTGGAAAAATATAAAAATAAGGTCGAGCTGCAAAAGGAGCTTGGTCTTGAAGTTAATAAAGACAGGTTCATGCTCGGCATAGTTTCAAGGCTTACCGCACAAAAGGGTCTTGACCTTATAAGCTGCGTGATGGATGAAATATGTGCCTGGGATACACAGCTTGTGGTACTTGGTACCGGTGACGAAGTCTATGAAAATACTTTCCGGCATTATGACTGGAAGTACGCAGACAGGGTATCTGCACAGATTTATTATTCTGAGGCTATGTCACATAAAATCTATGCCGCCTGTGATGCTTTTTTAATGCCCTCACTTTTTGAGCCCTGCGGATTAAGTCAGCTCATCTCTTTAAGATATGGTACGGTGCCTGTAGTGAGAGAAACCGGAGGACTTAAGGACACGGTCGAGCCCTATAATGAGTTTGAAAACTCAGGTACAGGCTTTACCTTTTCAAACTATAATGCACATGAGATGCTGGCAAAAATAAATCATGCAAAGAGTATTTATTACAATAAAAAAAGGGAATGGAATAAAATTATAGACAGAGGGATGGTAAAGGATTTTTCCTGGCACAGCTCGGCACTTGAATATCAGGAGCTTTATGACTGGCTGATAGGATATTAAAGCAGGCTTTCTGTCTTATAATAGAATCTTATGAAAAAAATATTTAATGAAATTAAAAATGATATATTGTATATAGAGGCAGTGTCGGATATAATAAGCTCAGTGCATTTTAAAAAAATGAATGAGTTTATAATGCACGGCACCACTACATGCCTTGAACACTGTGTTGATGTGTCATATATGACCTATAGGATATGCAAAAAACATAGGCTTGATTACAGGAGTGCTGCAAGAGCAGCACTTCTTCATGATTTTTTTCTTTATGACTGGCACAGGCATTTTGAGGAAACAGGAGATAGGTTTCACGGCATTACACATCCAAGAAAGGCTATGGAAAACGCTGTGAAATATTTTAAGATAAATAAGAAAGAACAGAATATGATATTGAGGCACATGTGGCCTCTTACTATAATCCCGCCAAGGAGCTTGGAGGGCTTGGTGCTTTTGTATGCTGACAAGGTATGCACAGTTAGGGAAGCCTCTACAGGAATAAAAAATAAGCTGTTAAAAAAAATCGGCAGCAGATTTGCGTCTGCTGCAAGGACTTAAACCTGTAAGGAGATGTGTATTTTATGACTATACTAAGACAACTTATGTCAAATCGTATATTTATGATTTCAGCAGCAAGCTGGTTTGCAGCTCAGCTTTTAAAAACGCTTATAGATATTCACTACAGCAAGGGATTTAATGCTGAAAGGCTTTGGGGAAGCGGAGGCATGCCAAGCTCACACAGCGCTACTGTATGTGCGCTGACAAGTACCTGTGTATATAGGTTCGGTCTGTCATCCTTTGAGTTTGCCATAAGTGCAATCCTTGCAATTATTGTAATGTATGATGCTATGGGTGTCAGGCGTGAAACCGGAAAACAGGCAAAGGTGCTGAACCTTATAAAGGAAAGCATGGTGGTGAAAGAAGATGGAAAAACTTTTGATTTTGATGAAAAACTTAAAGAATTTGTAGGGCATACTCCGCTCCAGGTACTTATGGGAGCAATTTTAGGTATATTTATTTCAGTGCTTATGAACAGATTTATGTAGTTTATAATAGAGCTCAAAATTAAAATGAGCGGCAAGATGGTTTTTAGTTTTACTTTGCCTGGATTTATCAGCAAATTACAAGGTATTGTTTAAGGTATTATAGAAAGCGGGATGTAAATGATCAGGCTTATTGCTACAGATATAGACGGAACTTTAGTAGAAGACGGAACTACGGTTATAAATACTGAGATTTATGATATTATTCTTAAATTAAGAGAAAAAGGAATACAGTTTGCAGTTGCAAGCGGAAGAAATTGGAACAGCATAGAGAATCTCTTTAAGCCTGTATGTGAGAAGATATTTTATATATCGGATAATGGCGCATATATAGGCATGAAAGGGAGAAATCTTTTTTTATATACACTTGAAAAAAATATAAGCAATGAACTTATAGATGCGATAAAAGAAAATCCGAAATTGATAGTTATAGCTTCGGGGAAGGATATTTATTATACTGATACGAAAGATAAGGATTTTTTGAAATGGGTAAGTGAAGGTTATAAGGCTTCAATTAAAATTGTTGATAATCTCACTGAGGTTGACGAGAGCTTTGTAAAGATTTCCGCTTATGCGGCTGATTCTATAAGCAAAGAGGCTTCTTATATTATAGACAGGTTTGGAGAAAGGCTTTCAATAAGGTACTCGGGTAAAATGTGGCTTGATTGCATGCCTTTGGGAGTCAGCAAGGGTATGGGAATAAAAACTATACAGGAAGCCCTCGGCATCAGTGATGATGAAACTATGACTTTTGGAGATCAGGATAATGATATAGAGATGTTTAAAGCTTCTTATTATTCTTATTCGGTTGAAAATGCTGTTAAAGCTGCTAAACAAACTGCAAGGTTTATGGCGGATAAAAATACAGCCGATGGCGTATTAAAAATACTTAAATTATTAACTATATAGACTTTGAATTATTGGCTGAGTTTTTCGACTTGGTCTTTTTGGGCTTGTCTTTTGAAGCTTGTCCCTTGTTTATATACTGGTATAGTTTTCTGTTCTGATTCTTTTTAAACTCAGTTTTTAATATTTATCTTTATTTGGTGTATTGTTTTATTTTAGACTTGTTCAGAATACAAATATTTAAAAGGGAAGTACGGATAGATGAAATCTGTAAGTAGAATTGATAAGAGTAGTTATTTGATGTATATTGTTATGATGTTTGTATGCATGGGCTGTGTGATGTCATGCAGTCAAAAAAAAGAAGCAAATGAAGGAACAATCGCAAAAACTGTGGTTACTATTCCTTATACGGAAAAGCAGATGCTTATGATAAGCACTTCACAGAGGAATGCGGTAAATAAAGCATATACTGAGGAAATCTGGAGCAGCAGTATGGATAAGGAAGGGCATACCTATGACGAAGTCTTTGAGGCGCAGATGAAAGAGTTTTTTATAAGACTCTATGTTATGAGCATGTCGGCACAGTCAAGAGGGCTGATTCTTACAGATAAAGAAAATGAGGCTGTCTTAAAGCTTTCAAACGAATATTTGGCTGAGGCTGCAAAATCCGATACTAAGCTTAAGGATATTACTTTTGATGAAGTAAATATGATGTTCAAGGATTACGCACTTGCAAATAAATTAAGCAAAGCTGTGATTATGAGCAAGGAGCTGGAGGTCAGTGAAAATGAAGCAAGAATTATGGATTTGGAATACATAGTGCTTAATGACAGGGAAAAAGCGGAGAGCGTGCTGGCTGAAGTTACTGCTGAGGGGGCGGACTTCGCTTCAATTGCAAGGAAAGCTTCAACGGAAGCTGAGATAAAAATTAAGGCAAGCCATGATGATCTGCCCAAAGAAGCCGACAAGCAGGTGTCACTGCTTTCAGATTCGGAGATAAGCGGCATTATAGAAGCTGAGGGGAAATATTATATATATAAATGTATCCTCGGCTATGATGAGGCTGCCACCGCTGAAAGAAAAGAGGCTATGGAAAAAAGCCGCAGAGATGAGGCACTGAATAAGATTTATGATGAATATATGGAAAGCAGCAATATAGCTCTTAATTCGGAAGAATGGAATAAATTTGTACAGGATGAACAAACTACATTTGAGGGAGCGGATTTTTTTGCGGCTTATAATAAGGAATTTAAACTTTTAAAATAATATTGTGCAAACCCGGAGGCTGCTGCTTTAGAGCTTAAAAATTATAAGGCGGCAGCCTCCGTATTTTACTATAAACCTGTTAATAATAGCTATGCAAATAGATTAATTTAGTTTATACTGTATCGAAGTATTGCACAGCCTTTGTTTTACAAAGCATTAAGGGGGTGCAGATTATAATATCTGGAGGAAATTATGTCAATAAAGAGAGTTTATGTGGAAAAGAAGCCTGAATATGCCGTAAAAGCAAGACATCTTAAGGACGAATTAAAACAGAATTTATGTATAGAAGCTATAGAAAATATCAGGATCCTGTCAAGATATGATATAGAAAATATAGCGGCTCAAACTTATAAGGAAGCACTTAATACCGTATTTTGTGAACCTCCGCTTGATAATTATTATGAAATGGAGTTCCCGCATTATGAAAATGAAGTATATTTTTCATCTGAATATCTTGCCGGGCAGTTTGACCAGAGGGCAGACTCTGCCATACAGTGTCTTAAGCTTATCAATGACAAAGAAGAAGCGGTGATAAAAACTGCTCTTACCTATGTTATTTCAGGCAGTATAAGCGCGGAGGCTCTTGAAAAGATAAAAGAATACATTATAAATCCTGTCGACTCGCAGGAGGCGCAGGAAGCCTTGCCGGAAACTCTTAAACAGGAGCTCGGCATTCCGTCAGATGTTGAATTTGTGGACATAGCTGCAGCTGAGGACTCAACTGCCCTCTACAATTCACTTTCACTTGCAATGACCTTTGAAGATTTTAAATGCATCAGGGAATATTTTAAGGCTGAAAACAGAAAGCCTACAATCACTGAAATAAAAGTACTGGATACTTACTGGTCGGACCACTGCCGCCATACTACCTTTTTAACTGAATTAAATGATATTGAGATAGACGAGGGCGATTACAGCGAAGCATTTAAGGCTACCTATAATGAATATTTAAGCAATAGAGAGCAGCTTGACAGGAAAGGCAGCATCTGCCTTATGGACCTTGCACTTGCCGCAATGAGAAAATTAAAAGCTGAGGGCAGGCTGACAGACCTTGAAGAAAGTGATGAAATTAATGCCTGCTCTATAACTGCGGTGATTAAGGTAGATGGTAAGGACGAGGAATGGCTTATTAATTTTAAAAATGAAACCCATAATCATCCCACCGAAATAGAGCCCTTTGGAGGAGCGGCAACCTGCCTTGGCGGAGCTATAAGAGACCCGCTCTCAGGCAGGACCTATGTTTATCAGGCTATGAGGGTAAGCGGGGCTGCCGACCCTACGCTTCCCTTAAGCACAACCTTGCCGGGCAGGCTTCCTCAAAGAAAGATTGTCACCGAGGCTGCACACGGCTATTCCTCGTACGGCAATCAAATAGGCTTGGCTACAGGCTATGTAAAGGAAATCTATCACAAGGGCTACGCCGCAAAACGTATGGAAATAGGTGCGGTGCTTGGTGCTGCAAAAAGATCCAATGTAGTCAGGCAAAGACCGCAGCCTGATGATGTGGTGCTGCTGCTTGGAGGCAGGACAGGGCGTGACGGTATAGGGGGGGCTACAGGCTCTTCAAAGGCTCATAAGGAAGATTCAATGTCAACCTGCGGAGCCCAGGTGCAAAAAGGCAACCCGCCTGAAGAGAGAAAGCTGCAAAGGCTGTTCAGACGCAGCGAAGTCAGCAGAATGATTAAAAAATGCAATGACTTCGGGGCAGGCGGCGTATGTGTAGCTATAGGAGAGCTTGCAGACGGTCTGGTTATAGAGCTTGATAAGGTCCCGAAAAAATATGCGGGGCTTGACGGTACCGAGCTTGCAATCTCAGAATCTCAGGAAAGAATGGCGGTGGTTATAGCCAAGGAAAATCTTGAAGCCTTTCTTAATTATGCGGCAGAAGAAAATCTTGAGGCGGTTAAGGTGGCTGAGGTGAAAGCTGAGCCAAGACTTATAATGCTGTGGAGAGGAAAGAAAATTGTTGATATAAGCCGAGCTTTTCTTGATACAAACGGTGCAAGCCAGAGTGCGAAAGCCAGAGTTGCAGCTCCTGACAGAGCTGAGAGTCCCTTTAACAGGGCTTTTTATCTAAGCGAAGGCGGCTTGGAGTCTTTAAAAATTAAGCTGAGTAATACTGAAGAGGATAGCTTAAAGCTTAAAAATTTATGGCTTGAGATGCTGGCTGATTTAAACGTATGCTCACAGAAGGGGCTTGTTGAGATGTTTGATGCCTCGGTGGGTGCCGCAACAGTAAATATGCCCTTTGGAGGCCGCTATCAGCTTAGTGAAATCCAGGCTATGACTGCAAAAATACCGCTGATTCAGGGTGAAACCGAGGCTGTAACTATTATGAGCTACGGATTTGACCCGTATCTGTCCTCCTGGAGCCCCTATCACGGAGGAGTTTATGCCGTGATAGAATCAATGGCAAGAATTGCTTGTACCGGAGGAGATTATAAGAAAATACATTTCACCTTTCAGGAATATTTTAAGCGCATGAGTGAAGACCCATATTCATGGGGACAGCCCTTTGCGGCACTTTTAGGTGCCTACGCCGCTCAGCTTGGCACAGGGCTTGCTTCAGTAGGGGGAAAGGACTCCATGTCGGGAAGCTTTAATGATATGGAAGTGCCTCCGACGCTTGTATCCTTTGCGGTTGCACTGGGAGATGTAAAGCACAGCTTAAGCCCTGAATTTAAAGCTTCCGGAAACAAGCTGGTGCTTATAAGAATTTCAAAGGATGAGTATGAGCTGCCTGTGTATAAAGAGGTATGCTCAAAATATGAAGCTTTCTATAAGGAAGTAAAAGCTTCACATATAGAATCCGCATTTGCTCTTTCAAGATTCGGCATTGCAGAGGCGGTATCCAAGATGGCATTCGGCAACCTGCTTGGAGCAAGACTTGAGCATAATCTTGACAGCAGAGAAATCTTTGCACCTGCTTGGGGAAATATATTGGCGGAGGTAAAGCCTGAAAATGTGGGCAGGCTCTCATTTGAATATACTGTAATAGGAGAGGTGCTTGACAGGGCTTATATAGAATACCGCAGCTTAACTCTTAGGCTTGATGAAGCTTTAAAGGTATGGTATGAAAGATTAAGAGGGGTTTATGCAAGTGAAGACATCAGCCCTGTAATTGAAACTGTATCCGCAGCAAAAACGGATAATACTTTAAGCGAATCAGAAAGCACCATTAAATTATATAAGAGTAAGAATATTTATGTATGTAAGCATAAAAAGGCTGTTCCCAGAGTCTTTATACCTGTAATGCCCGGAACAAACAGTGAATATGACTCTGAAAGAGCATTTGCAAAGGCAGGAGCCGAGGTGAGTCAGGCAGTATTTAGAAACTTAAGCAGCTTAGCTATAGCGGAGTCTATACAGAGGTTTAAAAATGAGATTGCCAATTCACAGATTATTATGATACCCGGAGGCTTTTCTGCCGGAGATGAGCCTGACGGCTCGGCAAAGTATTTCGCTGCGGTATTTAGAAATGAGCTTATTAAAGAGGAGGTATATAAGCTTATAAATGAAAGAGACGGGCTGATACTTGGAATCTGCAACGGCTTTCAAACACTTGTAAAAACAGGGCTTTTGCCCTATGGGAATATAGTGGCACAGAATGAAGCTTCCGTGACTCTTGCAGGCAACGGTATAGGCAGGCATGTGGCAAAGACTTCATATACAAAGGTGCTCAGCAATAAATCTCCCTGGCTTATTAATGCCGGCTTAGGTGAAACCTACGCTATACCCTCCTCACATGGTGAGGGCAGATTTATAGCCTCTCAAAAAATTCTGGATGAGCTTTTTGAAAACGGTCAGGTGGCTACCGTGTTTGCCGACTGCAAAGGCAGCATAAGTGAAGCTTCTTATTGGAATAATAATTCCTCTTATAGAGCTGTTGAGGGAATTACGAGTCCGGATGGCAGGATATTCGGGAAGATGGCTCATGCCGAAAGGACCCATGAGGGGATTTCAAGAAATATTTACGGAAATAAGGATATGAAAATATTTGCTTCAGGGGTTGAGTATTTTAAAGCCTAGTTAATTTATAAAGGAAAGGGACTGCCTTAGGTTAAAATAATACAGTGAGCTATAAGGCGGATTTTAAATATATTGTATGAAGAAAGTAGTAAAATTTGGAGGGAGCTCTCTGGCAAATGCAGGGCAGTTTAAAAAAGCCGGAGATATAGTACGTGCCGATAAAAGCCGGAGGTATGTGGTTCCCTCGGCACCCGGAAAGAGGGACAGTAAGGATGATAAAATTACGGATTTACTTTATAAAGCTTATGAAGCTGCTGCTTCGGGTGCCTCATATAAAAAAATCTATGAAAAAATAAAATCGAGATACAGAGGGATAATAGAGGGGCTTAAGCTTAATTTAAATCTTGAATCCGAATTTGACAGGATAGAGGAAAACTTTTTGTTAAAGGCAGGCAGTGAGTATGCCGCTTCAAGAGGAGAATACCTTAATGGGCTTATAATGGCTGAATATCTCGGTTTTGAATTTATAGATGCTGACAGGCTTATATATTTCAATGAAGACGGAAGCTTTGATGCCGAATTTACCAATAAGGAAATAGAAGAAGTCTTTTCCACAGTTGAAAGGGCGGTTATACCGGGATTTTACGGAATTGACCACTCCGGAAGGATAAGGACGTTTTCCAGAGGCGGCTCAGATATTACAGGCTCCGTGATTGCGAGGGGAATAAAGGCGGATTTATATGAAAATTGGACTGATGTATCCGGATTTTTAGTTGCAGACCCGAATATAGTAGAGGAGCCGGCAGTAATTGAAACCATTACCTACAGGGAATTAAGGGAGCTTTCTTATATGGGCGCAAGTGTGCTGCACGAAGATGCCATCTTTCCGGTAAGGAAAGAAGGCATCCCTATAAATATCAAAAATACTAATCGCCCGGAGGACAGAGGGACTATGATAGTTGAAAGCACCTGCAGGCGTCCCTTTTATACTATCACCGGAATCGCAGGCAAAAAAGGCTTCTGCTCCATTAATATTGACAAGGCTATGATGAATAATGAGGTGGGCTTTTGCAGGAAGGCACTGCAAGCCTTTGAGGACAATGATATTTCCATAGAGCACATGCCCTCAGGCATTGATACCATGTCCGTATTTGTTCATCAGGAGGAATTTCAGGACAAGGAGCAGCAGGTAGTAGCTGCAATCCACAGACTGGCAAAGCCTGATTCAGTGGAGATGGAATCGGGAGTAGCCCTTATAGCTGTCGTGGGCAGGGGCATGAGAACTACGAGAGGAACTGCAGGGAGAGTATTTTCAGCACTTGCACATGCAAGAGTGAATATCAAGATGATAGACCAAGGCTCTTCCGAGCTTAATATAATAGTAGGAGTAAATGATACAGATTTTGAAACGGCAGTAAGAGCGATTTATGATATATTTGTATCTACTGAGTTAAATTAGATTAATAGGCATGAAAAAAATTATAGTAGTAGGAGCGGGGGCAGCAGGGATAATAGCGGCAATAGCGGCAAAATCAGGCGAAAATAAAGCAGCAGATGTAGCTTTATATGAAAAAAATGAAAAAATAGGAAAAAAGCTTTTTATTACAGGCAAGGGAAGATGCAATATTACAAATGCCTCTGATATGAGAACGGTGATGGAAAATGTGATGACAAATCCCAGGTTTTTATACAGTGCTTTTGAAAAATTCAGCAATTCCGATATTATGAGACTGCTTGAAGCTGCGGGCTGCAGGCTTAAAACCGAAAGAGGAAACCGGGTATTTCCAGCTTCGGACCGCTCCTCCGAGGTTATAAATACTCTGTATAAAATACTTGAAAATTCAGGTGTAAAAATAAAGCTTAATTGCAGCGTAAAAGAACTTATAATTGAAAATGGAAGCTGTAAGGGAGTTATTTTAGACAACGGGGTTAAAGTCAGAGCAGAGGCGGTTATAATTGCCACCGGAGGCATGAGCTATAAATCAACAGGCTCTACCGGTGACGGCTACAGATTTGCTGCAAAAGCAGCTCATAAGGTCACCAGGCTCTATCCCTCCTTAGTCCCGCTTGCTCTGGCAGAGCATGACTGCACTCTGCTTCAGGGGCTTTCACTGAGGAATGTGGCTGCCTGTATTTATAAGGATGAAAAAAGGGTATATCAGGGCTTTGGAGAGCTGCTGTTTACTCATTTTGGCGTAAGCGGACCGCTCATACTTTCCGGAAGCTCCTATGCAGTTAAGCTGCTTGCAGAACACAGACTTAAGCTGAGCATAGATTTAAAGCCTGCCCTTGACAGGGCACAGCTTGATGCAAGAGTGCTGAGAGATTTTGAAAAATATAAAAATAAAAATCTGAAAAATGCACTTACCGAGCTGCTTCCCCAGAGTCTGATACCGGTGATAATCAAAAGAGCGGGGCTTTCCGATGAAGCTAAGGTCAATGAAATAAATAAAGAGCAAAGACATAGGCTGATACAGGTATTGAAAAAGCTGGAGTTTACAATAACCCGGGCAAGAGGCTTTGAGGAAGCGGTTATAACTAAGGGCGGAGTCAGCGTTAAGGAAATCGAGCCTTCAACTATGCAATCAAAGCTTATCAGAGGCTTATATTTTGCCGGTGAGGTTCTTGACCTTGATGCGCTGACAGGAGGATATAATCTACAGATAGCTTGGTCTACAGGCTGGACAGCAGGCATAAGTGCCACAGACTTGCTTAAATAAGGATTAAGTATTTGAAAGGAAAAAGAATGTACAGTATAGCAATAGATGGACCGGCAGGTGCGGGAAAATCCAGTATTGCAAAAGAAATCAGCAAAAAGACGGGTTTTGTTTATGTTGATACCGGAGCGATGTTTCGTGCAATAGGACTTTATTTTATAAGAAAGGGCATAGACTCTAAAGATGAGGCAAGGATAAATGCACTTTCAGATGACATTGATATAAGAGTAGAGTATAATAAAGACGGTCAGAAAGTTTTCCTTTCACAGGAAGATATTACAGCTTTTTTAAGGAATGAAGAAGTCGGAATTATGGCAAGTGCTATAAGTGTGTATGAGGGAGTAAGAAAAAAGCTTCTCTGTTTACAGCAGGAGATAGCCGGAGAAAATAATGTCGTTATGGACGGCAGGGACATAGGGACCAAGGTGCTGCCCTTTGCCGATGTGAAGATATATATGACTGCCGATATTAAGGAAAGGGCAAGGAGAAGATTTTCAGAGCTTGTGCAAAAGGGTATCAGGACTGACATAAAAAAAGTGGAAAGGGATATGGCTGAAAGGGACTACAGAGATATTCACAGAGAAATTGCACCGCTGGCTAAAGCAGAGGATGCCTATGAAATTGATACTACAAGCATGAGCATAGATGAAGTGGTGACAGAAATTCTGAGGATAACAGACAGCATAATACCGGTGAAGTCCGGGAGTACTGAGGCTGAAATAAAGAAAGAGGCTGAAATTTATGAAGAAATTAAAAACCGCTAAAACTGCCGGCTTTTGTTTCGGAGTGGAAAAGGCAGTAAATAAAGTCTATGAAGAGATAGAAAAAGCAGACGGCAAGGTATATACTTACGGTCCTATAATACATAATGAAGAAGTGGTAAACGATTTAAATCAAAAAGGCGTAGCTGTAATAAAAGAGAGTGACAGGCTTGAGGATTTAGAAAAGGGAACTCTGATTATACGCTCGCACGGCATAGGCAAGGATGTGCAGGACAAGCTTGAAAATGCCGGAATGACTCTTATTGATGCTACCTGCCCCTATGTAAAAAAGATTCACAATATAGTACAAAGAGAGTGCGAAAAAGGTAATAAGGTCGTTATTATAGGCAATCCCACTCATCCTGAGGTGGAAGGCATAAGAGGCTGGGGAAATAAGGAAACTGTAGCCGTAAACAGTGCGGAAGATTTTGAAAAGCTCGGAATTGAAAGGTCGAGAGCAGTGAGTATAGTTGCACAGACAACATATAATTTTAATAATTTTTACAAAATTATTGATAAAATTAAAGATTTAGGTTATGATATAACGTGTTTTAACACAATTTGCAATGCAACGCAGGAAAGGCAGTCTGAAGCGGAAGAAATTGCTTCCGAAGTGGATGCTATGATAGTGATTGGCGGGAAGAATAGCTCAAATACGGCAAAGCTTGTAGATATATGTAAGAAAACATGTAAAAATACTATGTTTATTCAGACACTAAAGGATTTAGATTCAAAAAAATTACTTTCTGTGCGAAGTGTGGGCATTACGGCAGGGGCATCGACCCCAAAACATATCATTGAGGAGGTTCAAGATAATGTCAGATCTCAGTTTTGAACAGATGTTAGAAGAGACAATTAAAACCATTCATACAGGAGAGATTGTTGTCGGTAAAATTATCGATGTCAAGGAGGATCTTGCGGTATTAAATGTCGGCTACAAGTCTGACGGTATATTAACTCGAAATGAGTATAGCAATGATGCTGCATTGGATTTACGTACGGTTTTACATGTAGGCGATGAGCTTGAAGTAAAAGTGCTTAAAGTAAACGATGGCGAAGGTCAGCTTATACTTTCATATAAGAGGATTGCCCAGGACAAGGCTAAAAGGAGGCTTGAAGAAGCCTTTGAGAACCATGAGGTATTGAAAGCAAAGGTAAGCCAGGTGGTAAGCGGAGGAATATGTATTGATGTAGACGGCAACAGGGTATTTGTACCTGCAAGCCTTGTATCGGATACTTATGAAAAAGACCTTGGCAAGTATCAGGATCAGGAGATAGAATTTGTTATTACAGAATGCAATCCGAGAAGAAAAAGAATTATAGGAGACCGGAAGCAGCTTATAGTTGCAAGAAAGGCAGAGCTTCAAAAAGAATTCTTTGAAAAAATACAGGTGGGCGACAGGATTGAAGGAACTGTAAAAAGCATAATGGTCTTTGGAGCTTTTGTAGACATAGGCGGAGTAGACGGTCTGCTTCATATTACAGAGATGGGTTGGGGCAGGATAGGAAACCCTAAGAATTTGCTTAAGCCCGGAGATAAAATCACTGTACTTATAAAGGATATTACCGGCAGGAGAGTATCTTTAAGCTGTAAATTCCCGGAAGACAATCCTTGGAACAACGCAAGGGAAAAATATGCGGTAGGAAATATCGTCAAGGGGAAAGTAGTAAGGCTTACCGATTTTGGAGCCTTTGTTGAGCTTGATAAAGGCGTTGACGGGCTTATACATGTTTCTCAGATCACCAAAAAGCGCATTGAGCACCCTTCAGAGGTTCTTGAGGCCGGTCAGGAGATAGAGGCTTTAGTAGTTGATTTTAATGAAGAAGAAAAGCGAATCTCATTAAGCACCAGGTCACTTGAATCACAAAAAGCTGATTCGGAGGAAGTGCAGCCGGAACAGGAAGCTGCTGAAGCTATAGAGAATGAAACCGCAGACGGTGAGGCGGAAGATTAATTTATATTTTTTAAATTTAATAATATGTATGAAAACAGGCTTTATAGCGATATGGAGCCTGTTTTTATATTTTATACAGGGAGGTTTCAGCTGGATACTCAAATTAATAAAGGCAATAAATTTATAATAACATCTAAAATTTATTAGTAAATATTTTGATTCACCTCTTGCAATTTTACAATTAATGATGTATATTAATACAAAAAAATAAGTTTGTAGCAAGAATATTTAAGCTTTTCAGACAATGTCGCTAAAAGGAAAAGCCGCAGAGGTGATAATACATGAAAATTCAATGGTATCCCGGGCATATGACTAAAGCCATGCGCGCTATACAGGAAGATATTAAAATTATAGATATAATAATAGAAATGCGGGATGCAAGAATACCGCTTGCTTCTGCAAATCCTGACATAGCCGTACTTGGTCAGGGAAAAGCAAGAATTATTATATTAAATAAATCGGATTTAGCTGAAGAAAAAGTAAATAAAGCATGGGAGAGCTATATCAAAAAACAGGGTTACAGCTGTATTTTTGCCGACTCAAGACAAAAAGGTGTAGTTAGAAGGCTTATTGGACTTTTGGATAAAGCTTCTGAAGCAAAAAGAGAAAAAGATTTAAAAAGAGGCATTAAGAATCGCCCGGTACACACTATAGTATTAGGTATTCCGAATGTCGGAAAATCAACTCTGATTAACTCTATTGCAGGAAAAAGCAGTGCGAAAACCGGTAATAAGCCCGGAGTTACAAAGGGAAATCAGTGGATAAAGCTGAATAAGCAGATTGAGCTTTTAGACACGCCGGGCATACTTATGCCTAAAATTGAAAATGAAGAAATGGCAGTAAAGCTTGCTTTTATAGGAACTGTAAATGATCTTGTATTTGACAGCAATGAACTTGCTCTCGAACTTCTGAATTATCTTGTTTCAAATCATGCCACTACACTTTATGGAAGATATGATATGGGGAATCTGAATAAAGAATCTGATATGCATAAATATCTTGAGCATATAGCAAAGGTAAGGGGGTGTCTTAAAAAAGGCGCAGAATATGACTATGAAAAAGCTTCCAATCTGCTTATAAGTGATTTCAGGAGTGGAAGACTTGGTAGAATAAGTCTTGAAATGCCGCCTGCTCTGCCGGAGGTATAATCAGTATTAAAATATGTAGATCTGAATTTATCCAGCAGGACTTTCTCAGCCAATAAAACTAAAAAGGAAGATAGTGTAATGAAAAGACGAATCACAGAGAAATTGCTCGAATCTGAGCATGAAAGGCTAAAACAAATGCATGAATTTGAGGAAAAATATGATGAATATTCATGTATTTGCGGCATGGACGAGGCAGGGAGGGGTCCGCTTGCCGGACCTGTTGTAGCAGCTTCAGTAATTTTGCCTAAGGATGCAGAGATACTTTTTTTGAATGATTCAAAGAAGGTTACTAAAAAAAGAAGGCTTGAGCTGTTTGAAGAAATTTATGAAAAGGCTGTTGATATAGGGGTAGGTATAATAGATGAAAAGAGAATAGATGCAGTAAACATATTAAATGCAACTTATGAGGCTATGCAGAATGCTGTAGAAAAGATGCTTACCAAGCCTGATATTTTGCTTGTAGATGCTGTGAGAGTACCTGACATAGGGATTAAGCAGATAAGCATAATAAAAGGAGATGCAAGAAGCGTGAGCATAGCTGCCGCCAGCATAATAGCTAAGGTAACCAGGGACAGACTTATGATAGAATATGACAATCAGTACCCTGAATACGGCTTTGCAAAGCATAAAGGCTATGGCACTACAGAGCATATAGCAGCTATACATAAGCATGGAGCCTGCCCTATACATAGAAAGAGCTTTGTTGGCAAATTCTTTGATTAACATATTTTAATAGCATATAATAGTTAAGATTTTGACATAGGAGGTCCAAATATCAATAAAAGACATATAGGAGCGGCTTTTGAAAAAGCGGCGGCAGAGTATCTTAAATTAAAGGGCTATAAGATACTGGAACGCAACTTCAGAAGCCGCATTGCTGAGATAGATATAATTGCATATAAGGATGGCACAATAGTATTTTTTGAGGTAAAATATCGTTCAGGAAGCGGATACGGTGATGCACTTGAGGCTGTGAATATAAAAAAGCAGAAAAAAATATGCATGGCAGCCCGCTTTTTTTGTATGTGCAGAGGCTGTAGCGACAGTGTACCCTGCCGTTTTGATGTAATCGCCATATATAGTGATAAAAGTATAAGACATATAGAGGCAGCTTTTGATTATATTATAGAGAGGTAATGATGTTAAATTGGAAAATAAAGCCCGGCTATAAAAACATAGAGGAAAAAACCGGAAAAAACAAGGTTGTATACCTTAGCTTTTCAGCCTTTGAAAAGCTGGATTTTGTAAAGCATGCATTTTCGACAAGACTGGGAGGAGTGAGCGAAGCTAATCAGTCAACTATGAATTTGAGCTTTACCAAAGAGCCTTTAAATAAGAACAATGTGCTTGAAAATTTTTTAAGAATGGCAGAGGTGCTTGAAGTTAAAATAGACGATTTTGTATTTACGCACCAGACTCATACTACAAATATACGGAGGGCAGGCTTAAAGGATAGAGGCAAGGGCATTACAGCTGCACTTGATTACAGCGATATTGACGGACTTATCACAGATACTCCGGGTGTGGTGCTTTCCGCCTTTTTTGCCGACTGCATACCGCTTTACTTTGCTGACCCGGCTCATAAAGCCGTTGGACTGGCTCATTCAGGCTGGAAAGGGACTCTGGATAAAATCGGAGCGGTATTAATAGCCAAAATGGGAGAGGAATTCGGCACAAGACCTGAGGACTTAATAGCAGGGATAGGACCGGGAATATGTCAGGATTGTTATGAGGTAAGTGAGGAGGTAGCAAAAAAATTTAAAGAGGTCTTTATCACAGACAAAGAAAATGCCGGGTTTAAAGCTTTAAACCCGGCTGATATACTGCGTCTGGGCAGAAAAGGACATTACTATCTGGATTTGTGGAAAACAAATGAATATATATTAATTAATTCAGGCATCAAGCCTGAGAACATATATACTGCAGGTATATGCACACGCTGCAACAGCAATTTACTGTTTTCACACAGAGCTATGGGTGAAGACAGGGGAAATCTGGCAGCATTTATAGGCATCAAGCCCTAAACAATTTTTCCGTAATACTGGTAGCCGTCCTCTTTTGCACAGAATTTTTTAACAAAGGTCTGCAGCTTGGTAGTGGGAGAAAGCACTCTTTCAATAGATACATCATGGTTAAGAGAATTGATAATAGCGGCAAGGAACTTGCTGATATCAGCTTCTATATACCAGGGCTTAGTAAAAATCTCAGGATTTCTGTAATTAAGGTTGGTGGTGCAGACATAATCTATAAGCTCTCTGTGATAAGCCTCATCAAATTGAGAAAAACCGTTGGTAAAAAGCCCGAAAGTGGCACAAACTATGACTCTTGCAGCATTTCTGGCTTTAAGCTCTTTAGCAGTATCAATCATAGACTCACCTGAAGAAATCATATCATCAATAATTATCACGGTTTTTCCTTCAACTCCGTCACCTAAAAACTCATGAGCAACAATAGGGTTGCGTCCGCCCACTACCTTGGAGTAATCACGTCTTTTATAAAACATACCCATATCAACTCCAAGATTATTTGCCAGATATACTGCTCTGTGCATGGCACCCTCGTCAGGGCTGATAATCATAAGGTGGTCTTTGTCAATTTTCATATCAGGTATAGTGGTAAATATAGTTTTAACAAGGTTATAGGTAGGCACGAAATTATCAAAGCCGTGTAAGGGTATGGCATTTTGCACTCTGGGGTCATGGGCATCAAAGGTAATAATATTATTTACTCCCATTGAAACAAGCTCCTCAAGTGCATAAGCGCAGTCAAGCGACTCTCTTTTAATCCTCTTGTGCTGTCTGCCTTCGTATAAAAAAGGCATTATAACCAAAACTCTGTGAGCGGTAGATATACTTGCACTTATAATTCTTTTCATATCCTGATAGTGATCATCAGGTGACATATGATTTACAAAGCCGTTGACTGTATATGAGAGTGAGTAATTGGTCACATCGGCCATTACAAAAATATCCGTACCGCGCACAGATTCATTGATGATGCACTTTCCCTCTCCAGTTCCAAATCTTGGGCATTCAAGGTCAAGAAGGTAGCTCTCCCTTTCATAACCTCTGTAGTGCAGACTCTCTTTTCTTTGTGCAAGCTCTTCCATATCATTCTTTCTGAATGCAACTATATGTTCATTAACCTTAGCTGCAAGCTCCATACAGCCTTTAAGAGCTGCAATCTTTAATGGAGCAACAGGAAGCTGCTCACTGAAAGCATAACTATTTGGCATAAAATCCTCCAAAAATATAAATTGTATCCGAAAACTCTATTACAGTCTAACACTTTTAGAGGGCATTCGTCAATCTTACATCTTCTTTTCTTTACAAAAATTATACAAATTGTTATTATATAGAATATGGCTTTTTACTTATAAAAGTCTAAGGAAAGTTTTATATACGGAAATTGGAGAGGTATGTGAAATCCAGAGGACATTTAATAACGGCAGTAATCCCCGGCTCTATAGCACAGGAGCTTGAGATAAAACCGGGGGACAGGCTTTTATCAATAGACGGGCATGATATAGGTGATGTATTTGATTATAGATTTTATGTAAATTGTGCAAGTATGAGCATGGTAATTCTTAAGGAAAATGGTGAAGAGTGGGAATTTGATATTGAGCATAATTATGAAGACATAGGACTTGATTTTGACCTCGGGCTGATGAGTGAATGCAAATCCTGCACAAATAAATGTGTATTCTGCTTTATAGACCAGATGCCTCCCGGTATGAGAGAAACCCTGTATTTTAAAGATGATGATTCTAGGCTGTCTTTTCTTCAGGGCAATTATATCACGCTTACAAATATGAGTGAGAGGGACATAGACAGAATAATAGAATTTAAGCTTGCTCCTATCAATATTTCAGTACATACTACAAATCCTGCATTGAGAGTGCGTATGCTGCATAATAAATTTGCAGGAAGTTCTTTAAAATACATAGACAAACTTTATGACAATAAGATACCGATGAACGGTCAGATAGTGATGTGCAAGGGATATAATGACGGAAAAGAGCTTGAAAGGACTATCAGTGACCTGATAAAATACACTCCTGTAATGGAATCACTCTCAGTAGTGCCGGTAGGGATGACGAAATTCAGAAAGGGACTTGCAAAGCTTGAGCCTATAGATGAAAAAGCAGCTTGTGAAACTATAGATATAATAGAAAAATACCAAAAAATTGCTATGGAAAAGCAGGGCATGCATTTTGTACATGCAAGTGATGAATTTTATCTGCTTGCCAAAAGGAAGCTTCCAGAAGCAAATCGGTACGATGGCTATATACAGCTTGAAAACGGAGTAGGAATGCTGCGGCTTCTAAAGCAGGAGGTCAGCGAAGCAATAAGGCATGAAAAAAGCAGGTATAAAAAACGGCTCACTTCCCGAAAGACTGTGATAAGTATAGCTACGGGAATGCTGCCTTCTGAAACCCTGAAAGGCCTTATAAAAAGGGTGGAAGCTGTATTTAAGCATATAAGTGTGAGGCTTTACCCTATAAGAAATGATTTTTTCGGACCAAATATCACAGTTACAGGGCTTATCACAGGCAGCGACCTTATAAAGCAGCTTAGGGGGAGGGAGCTTGGCAAAAGGCTTTTACTTTCGATAAATATGTTCAGAAGCGGTGAAGAGGTGTTTCTGGATGATTTATGCAGGGCCGATGTTGAAAGAGAGCTTGGCATTAAGGTAGTAATAGTGGGAAGAAGCGGCTATGATTTTGTAAATGCTATTGTCAATGAAAATTACAGAGAAAATAATGAATATAACGGATATGAATTAGATAAAATATAAAGGTTGTAAATAAAAGGAAAGGTTCAGGTAAACAAATAATGAGCAAGCCGGTAGTGGCAATTATAGGAAGGCCTAATGTAGGTAAATCGACACTTTTTAATGTCATAGCAGGAAATACTATATCAATAGTCAAGGATACTCCCGGAGTCACAAGAGACAGAATCTACGCTGACTGTACCTGGCTTGACATGAATTTTACCCTGATAGATACGGGCGGTATAGAGCCTGAAAGCTCTGACATAATACTTTCACAGATGAGGGAGCAGGCACAAATTGCGATAGATACCGCCGATGTAATAATATTTTTAACGGATGTAAGGCAGGGGCTTGTAGATGCCGATTTAAAAGTGGCGGATATGCTTAGAAAATCAAGAAAAACCGTAGTGCTCACAGTAAATAAGGTTGACAGCCTGCAGAAATTCGGAAATGATGTCTACGAATTTTACAATATGGGCATAGGGGAACCGGTACCCATCTCCGCTTCTTCAAAGCTGGGGATCGGAGATTTGCTTGATATTGTAAGCTCGCACTTTGATAAAAAAATAATGGCGGAGGCTGAGGAGGATGACAGACCTAAGGTCGCTGTAATAGGCAAGCCGAATGTAGGCAAGTCTTCAATAATCAACAAGCTTATAGGGAGCAACAGAGTGATAGTATCAGCCATGGCAGGCACTACCAGAGATGCTATAGACACGGTAATATCACATAATAAAAAAGAATATGTTTTCATAGACACCGCCGGAATAAGAAGAAAAAACAAAATTAAGGAGGATTTGGAAAGATACAGCATAATAAGAGCTGTAACAGCAGTTGAAAGAGCGGATATAACGGTGCTTGTAATAGATGCCTGTGAGGGAGTAAGTGAACAGGATGCCAAAATCGCCGGAATAGCACATGAAAGAGGCAAGGGAATTATAGTGGCAGTCAATAAATGGGACCTTATCAGCAAGGACAACAGCACCATGAATAAGTACCTTGACGATATTAAAAGAGTGCTGTCCTTTATACCCTACGCCGAATATATATTTATTTCAGCACTTACAAACCAAAGACTTTATAAGCTTTTTGACTTGATAGATATGGTAATTGAAAACCATGCCTTGAGAATACAGACCGGAGTGTTAAATGAAATAATTACCGAGGCTACGGTCCTTCAGCAGCCTCCCTCCGACAAGGACAAAAGGCTTAAAATCTTTTATACTACGCAGGCAGCGGTAAAGCCGCCTACCTTTGTGGTATTTGTAAACAATAAGGAGCTTATGCATTTTTCCTATGTGAGATACCTTGAAAACAAGATAAGAGAAGCCTTTGGCTTTAGGGGAGTGCCTCTAAAATTTATCATCAGAGAAAGGAACGAAAATTAATAAAGGGGAATTAAATTAAAACAAGAAAAATAAAGATTTTATTTCTATTATTCTTAAAAGAAAGGCTCAAATTTATGATAATTCGTGGTATAATCAAAGCAATCTTACTTCTTTTAGGCTATGGACTCGGTCTTATACAGACTGGATATATATTCGGAAAAACTAAAAAAATGGATATAAGAGATTATGGGAGCGGCAATGCCGGCACTACCAATGCATTTAGAGTGATGGGAGCCAAGGCAGGCTTTATAGTATTTTTAGGTGATTTTTTAAAATCCTTTATACCCTGTATGTTAGTACTGCATATTTTCAGATACCAGTACGGATATAAGTATCTTTATACACTTTATATGGGACTGGGAGTAATTCTTGGGCATAATTATCCCTTCTATCTCAACTTTAAAGGCGGAAAGGGAGTGGCTTCAACTGCCGGAGTGCTTACAGCACTTGATTTGCGCATAATGCTTGCCTGCCTGATAGTTTTTTTGCTTACAGTAGTAAAGACAAGATTTGTTTCACTGGCTTCAATGCTTGTAATGCTTACCTTTGTGATTATGTGCTTTATACTGTCATATAAATGGTTTATGTGGATGCCGGCACGGGCTTTAACCGAATTTCGCCTGCTGAGCCTTATAATAGGATTACTGTCAATTTACAGACATAAGGAAAATATAATCAGGCTCATACAGGGCAATGAAAATAAACTGTCATTCAAAAAGTAGTTAAAATCAGAAAGTACCAGATAATATGGAGGTAATAAGTATGCTGAAAACAGCGATTATAGGAGCAGGGACCTGGGGAACCTCACTGGGGATCCTGCTGGACGGAAATGGGCATGATGTGGTGATATGGTCGGCTTTAAAGCCTCAAATAGAAGAGTTAAAAAAGACCTACAGGCATGCCAATCTGCCGGAGCTTATAATTTCTAAGAGCATAAGATTTACTGATGACATCAGGGAAGCGATGGAGGGGGCTAAAATACTTGTACTTGCAGTACCCTCAATTTATACCAGAAATACCGCCAGGCTGATGAAGCAATACTATAAAAGCAACCAAATCATAGTAAATGTGGCAAAGGGAATAGAGGAGGGAAGCAATCTCACTCTTACGGAGCAGATAGCTCAGGAGATACCCGGAGCCAATATTGCTGTGCTTTCCGGTCCCAGCCATGCGGAGGAGGTATCAAAACAGCTTCCTACTACCTGTGTGGCAGGGGCAGGGGATATAAAGACGGCAGAGCTTATACAAAATACTTTTATGAATCCTGTATTTAGAGTTTATACCTCATCCGATATAACGGGCATTGAAATAGGCGGAGCACTTAAAAATGTAATAGCACTTGCCGCAGGTATAGCGGACGGTTTAGGCTATGGCGATAATACAAAAGCCGCGTTGATCACCAGAGGAATAGCGGAAATTTCAAGACTCGGAGTAAAAATGGGAGGGAATTTTCAGTCATTTTACGGACTTTCCGGCATAGGCGATTTAATAGTAACCTGTGCAAGCATGCACAGCAGAAACAGGCGGGCAGGCATACTTATAGGCAGGGGCTACAGCATGCAGGAGGCGATGGACGAAGTCAAGATGGTGGTTGAAGGAGTCTACTCAGCCAAAGCAGCTAAAGCTCTGTCTTTAAAGCATGGAGTTGACATGCCTATAGTAAATGAAGTAAATGCGGTACTTTTTGAGGGGAAGGACCCTAAAACTGCGGTGGACAGCCTCATGCTGAGAGATAAGATAGCCGAGAACAGAGAATTGGCGTTTTAGTATTGTAATTATTAAGTAAGTATTAATACCTTTTATAATAATTTATGCCTATATTAAAGTATAATTAATACTTATAAGCCTTATATAAGTTATAATAGACTCTGTTAAAAGACAAAAGTAAAAGGAGAGATTATGAAAAAAATATTTGGATTTACTTTAGCGGCAGTATCCATATTATCTACATTTGCACTGGCGGCGTGTTCAAATTCAAATAAGACGGCGAAGGGAAATAACAGCAGCGAAAGTGCTGCAGTATCAGGAAATGAAAAAAAATCGAATAAGGATGAGGCTAAAACGGAGGCACCCAATAAAGAAGCGGATACTTTGGTGATAGGAGGAATAGCGCCTCTGACCGGAGATTTATCCTCCTACGGCATTGCTGCAAAGCAGGGAGCAGAGTATGCAGTGGACGAAATAAACGCTGCCGGAGGAGTGCAGGTCGGAGATAAGAGCTATAAGCTTGAGCTTGATTTTAAGGATGATGAGGGCGATGAGCAAAAGGCAGTAACTTCTTATACCGCACTTAAGGTTGACGGTGCCAAGGCTCTTATAGGAGGAATAACAAGTGCTTCTTCAATGGCAGTATCAGACTATTCAAAAGATGATTACCTGCTCCAGATAAGTCCCTCTGCCACCTCAGCAGGTGTCACCTCAGAGCCTAATGTATTCAGAATAGGTTTTACAGACGAGGCACAGGGACAAAAAATGGCAGAATACGTCATTAATGAAGGCTATCAGCAAATAGTTCTTTTTCATAATGAGGAAGATGAATATTCAAAAGCGGTATATGAAGCTTTTAAAAAAGCACTTGGTGACAAGGAAATGGGCGGTATAGTAGTGGCGGACGAAACCTATGTTAAAGGCGATATTGATTTTGCCGCACAGTTTATGAGCTTTAACGATACCGAAGAAAGCCTTATAGTATATTTCGGGTATAACAATGAGGGGGCAGCTTTAATAGAGTATGCGAGAAATACCGATAATGATTCGGATTTTATCGGAGCGGACGGCATGGAGTTTGTGACTGAGAAGGTATCAGACAGTGCGGTGCTTGACGGAGCAGCATTCACTACCGACTTTTTATCTGAAACAGGCGGAGAAAGGGCTGCTAAATTTACCTCAGGATATGAAAAAAAGTATAAAACCAATGCCGGTCGAATCGCAGCAGCAGCTTATGATGCGGTATATGCGGTGAAGGAAGCGGCTCAGGAAGCAGGCAGCATAGATAACGAGGCACTGGTGAATGCTATGCATAGGATTAAGTTTGAAGGCAGCACCGGCAATATAGAGTTTGATGAAGCGGGAGAGTCAAACCATGAGGTAGGGCTTGTACATTTGGAGGGAGGAAGGTATACTTATAAGTAGATTAAAAAATGTGGAGAAAAAGAGAAAATGATTTCAGTAGCTATGGCTGTCTATAATGGTGAAAAATATATTGAGAAGCAACTTGATTCTATTTTAAAACAGACGGTTCTACCGGATGAAGTTATTATATGTAATGATTGCTCAAATGATAAAACAACTGAAATCTTAAATGAATATTTAAAAAAAGAGGCAGAAAATAAAAAAGTGCATATTCAAATCTTTAATAATGAAAAAAGACTTGGATATGCACTTAATTTCAAAAAGGCTATAGAGCTTTCAAAAGGAGACTATATTTTTCTGTCGGACCAGGATGATATATGGAATAAAGATAAAATAAAAATTTGTATAGATATTTTGGCAGTGAATTCATCTATACTCGCACTTTCTACAGGATATGAATTAATTGATGAAAATGATAATATAATTAAAGTGGCAGGCTGTATTAAGCTAATAAATATGTTTAAAAAATCTTATTCTATCAAACAGATTCGATTAAGTACATTTATAAAACATCCCAAGTATCCTGGTATGGCAATGGTATTTAAAAAAAAATTATGGAACGATATGATAGGTAGTAATATTATAAACTGGGAATATAAGCCGGCTCATGACTGGGCAATAAATTTTTTTGCTGCTTTAAATGAAGGTATGTATTTTCATAAAGCAAAATTAGTACATTATAGGCAGCATAGTGAAAATTCTGCTGGTATATTGTCAATGCAAAAAAAAGATAATATTTATATACAACGTATAAATACTATAAAGGGCCTTATAGAAAATGTGAACAGTGTTAATGAAAATAGCAATATAGACAAAAGGACAATAAATCAAACACTATTATTTCAAAGGAAAAGACTTGAATTAATTAAAGCAAAAAAAATATTAAAGTTGAGTATTTTTGAAATAATAAATTTTAAGTTTATATCTTTGCAGTCTATCATTGGTGATATTTATGCATTGATTAATAGGAGATAATAGATGTGTTGCAGTATAGGTGTATTAATTGTTACTTATAATAGACCTGAAAAACTAAAACAGGCTTTGCTATCATATAGTAAACAAACCTGTAAGCCCAAATTAGTTATGGTGGTTGACAATAATAGTAAGAAAGACACCTCGGATTTATTGAAAATATGGAAAGGCAAAGATGAGGGCTTCTACAAACAGGTTTATACATTAAAAGAGAATTTCGGTGGAAGTGGAGGCTTTTACTACGGCTTTAAAAAAATGCTTGAGGCTGATATTGATTGGATATGGGTTGCTGATGATGATGCCTATCCTGATGAAAATTGTTTTAATACAATAAAAGACTATATTAAAATTTCAGATATAAAAAAAATATCAGCTGTATGCAGTTCTGTGCTGTATTCAGGCAGCGTTGATACATGGCATAGGCGAAGGACTAAAAGAAGATTTGGCGTTATTATGGAAGAAAGAATACCAGCAGCTGAATATAATAAAGAATTTGAAATTGATTTTTTATCATACGTAGGCAGTATGATAAAAAAAGAAGCATTAATTAAAGCAGGGAATGTACGAAAAGACTTTTTTATAGCTTATGATGACAGTGAGCATAGTATAAGGTTGAAAAAAACAGGTGAGATAATATGCATCCCTGCTGCAAAAGTTATACATGATACCGATGATGCTGAAATTAAAATAAATATTGAAGCTTGTAATGATAAGGTATCGTGGAAAAAATTTTATACTATAAGAAATAAACTTTATAGTTATAGACTTCATTATGGCAGATTACAGGCATGGTTGTATGAAGGTTACTATCTTATAAAAAATTATAGAAATTTATTGCTTTATAAGATGACAGTGAGAGCCATATTAATGTCACGAAAAAAGCAATTAGGTTTAGACAGCATATATAATCCAAGCTGGGATGGGAAATAGAAATAGATGTTTGATTATAGAAACTATGGATATAGATTTACTGGTCCTGTAATTTATGAATATGTTTCATGGATACTGAATGAAGCGGTAAAAAGAAAGTTTAATAAAATATATTTTTTAGCAAGAGATGGGTATATTTTAAGAAACATAACAAAAAAGATCTGTAAAAAGAGGAGTCTAAATATTGAATGTAAATATCTTTATTGCTCAAGAATGTCTTTAAGAATGCCCACCTATTTTTTTATAGGTGATGAAGCATATGATCTTTTACTACTTTTTGGATACCATATGTCAGCTTATACTCTACTTAAAAGAATTGAGCTTAGCGATTATGAAATAGATATGGTATGTCAGGAAGTAGGTATCGAGAACAAAGAAGAGATTGTATCTGCAAATGAATATAAGATTATTGTTGCTAAAATAAGAAAAAGCGTGTATTATAAGGATTTGATGTTAAAAAAATCAAAATATGCTTATGATGCTACTATAGGCTATCTCAAACAGGAGGGACTTTTTGATGATGAGCAAGTAGTAATAGTTGACAGCGGATGGTCTGGCAGTATGCAGAGGTCTTTAAGACAACTATTGGGAAAAGCAGGCTACCAAGGTAAGATATATGGAATGTATTTTGGCATGTATAATGCTCCTAAGGAAAAAAAAGATGGTATCTATCTTACCTACTATTTCAGTGCTTTTAATAATATAAAACATAAGATATTTTTTGAAAATAAGCTTTTTGAATGTATTTTATCTGCACCTCATGGTATGACAAGAGGATATGAAATGAATAAAGGTAAATATGTACCGATGCTTAAGGAAAATTTAAATGCTAATATGTCTGATAGTATTATAAGGCTTCAATTAGAAGGTATATTAGATTATGTGGAAGAAAAAGAGATTGATGATATAGCATTTAATAAGAATAAATCTTTAAAGTTGTCATATAGGCTACTAAAAAGGATGATGTCATTCCCGACTGCAGAAGAGGCAGATGCATTTGGAAATTTCAATTTTTGTGATGATATTTCAGACGGATACAGTTTAAAAGTTATAGATATAAATGAACTGAATAAATTAAAAAATAATATGTTTGTTTATAGAATTGTGAATAGGATGCTGCATAGAGGTAAGTATAAAATTGATGAACCTTTATGGGCCTACGGGATATTGGCGTATATAAAGTATCCTTTGAAATTATGGTATAGGCTAAATATATATTTATATGAATATATTAAAGTGAAAAAATTTTCATGTAAAGAAAAAAGAAGGGTTTTAAGTAATGAATAAAACTGATATTAGAATAAAAACACTTTTTAGATATAGAGAACTTGTAGCACAGCTTGTGCAAAAAGATATAAAGCTGAAATATAGGAGAAGCTTTCTTGGATATTTATGGAGTGTATTAAATCCTCTTATGATTATGGTAATTATGGTTATAGTATTTGAGCAGATGTTTAGATTTAACATAGAAAACTATCCGGCATATGTTATTACGGGGCAGGTATGCTTTAACTTTTTATCTGAATCTACTAATCAGGCGATATATTCAATAACGGGTAACGCAGCCTTGTTAAAAAAAACATATGTGCCTAAATACGTATTTACTTTATCTAAAATTACAAGCAGCTGTGTTAATCTTTTGTTCTCACTTGGAGCGTTATTTATAGTATTTATAGTTGTTAAGGTAAAATTTTCTTTTTATATTTTAATGCTTCCTGTAGTACTTATTCAGCTCTATGTTTTTTGTCTTGGTATAGGTTTACTTTTATCAGCTGTGAATGTATTTTTTAGAGATATACAGTATATTTATAGTGCATTTCTCACTGCATGGATGTATTTGACTCCTTTGTTCTATCCTATGGAACAGCTTCCTGAGAACATACAGTGGGGTATAAAACATTTTAATCCATTGTATTTTTATGTGGGACAATTTAGAGATGTAATGATGCATGGTCGCATGCCAGGTGCAGGTATTATGACTGCGGGTATTGGCTCTGCATTAATTGCTATGCTGCTTGGCACGTTAGTATTTTTGAAGATAAAAGATGATTTTATATTATACATTTAAGGTAAGGATATGGAATATATTATAAATGTTGATAATGCTACAGTAAGATTTAATATGGCTTCTGAAAGGATTGATAACCTTAAGGAGTATTTTGTAAAATTTGTAAAAAGAGAGCTGATGTTTAAAGAGTTTATTGCTCTTCAGGATATAAACTTACATGTCAAAAAGGGTGAAGCGTGGGGGATTATAGGGGTAAATGGTTCAGGAAAATCCACATTACTTAAGCTTATAAGCGGGATAATAGCACCATATAAGGGAACGGTATCAACTCATGGGATAATAGCACCGCTTATTGAACTTGGTGCAGGTTTTGATGGAGAATTAACTGCAAGAGAAAATATTTTTTTAAATGGCGCTGTACTTGGATATGGCAGAAATTTTATAGCTGAACGTTTTAATGAAATAGTTGATTTTGCTGAATTAAAGGATTTCTTGGATATGCCTATTAAAAATTACAGTTCTGGTATGTCTGCCAGGCTTGGATTTGCAATTGCTACTGTTGTAAGACCTGATATACTTATATGTGATGAAGTACTTTCAGTTGGTGATATAGCATTTCAGAAAAAATGTGAAAGGAGAATGAAAGAAATGCTGGCAAGGGGAACCACGTTATTATTTGTATCGCATTCAGTGGATACTGTTCAGGAAATCTGCGACAAGGCACTGTGGCTAGAAAAGGGAAGGGAGGTTATGATAGGGGATGTATATGAAGTAACAGACGAATATAAAGATAAGTATGATAGATAGCAATTTGTATTAGTTTATATTAAATAATAAAAAGGGAGTTTAATTTATGAAAGCATTAATTACAGGAATTACAGGTATGGTAGGTTCTCACCTTGCAGATTATCTTATTGAGCATACTGACTGGGAGATATATGGAGTATGCAGGTGGAGAAGCCCTATGGATAATGTTAGTCAGCTTATAGACAGGGTAAATAATAAAGATAGAGTATATTTTGATTATGCAGACTTAAATGATCAGATTTCACTTATAACTGTAATACGCAAGGTAAAGCCGGACTATGTATTTCATCTTGCTGCTCAGAGCTATCCACTTACGAGTTTTACTGCACCTGTGGATACACTTAATACTAATATATTAGGAACCTGCAGACTTCTTGAAGCTATTAGACTGCAAATGGAAGATGATAAAAATTATAATCCTGTTGTTCATGTATGTGCTTCATCTGAGGTATTTGGAAGGATCCCGGCAGATAAAAAGCCTGAAGATGGCATTGATGAAGATTGCCCATTTCATCCTGCATCACCGTATGCAATATCGAAAGTAGGGACAGACTTACTTGGAAGATATTATGCTGAGGCTTTTGGAATGACAGTCATGACAACAAGAATGTTTACGCATACCGGTCCAAGACGCGGAGATGTATTCCATGAGTCTACGTTTGCAAAGCAGATAGCTATGATTGAAAATGGTCTTATAGAGCCTATAGTTAAAGTAGGGAATCTTGAATCATTGCGTACCTATGCAGATGTAAGAGATGCTGTAAGAGCGTATTATATATTGGTGACCAAGAACCCTATTGCAGGTGAATATTATAACATAGGCGGCAAGTATACCTGTCTTGTTAAGGATACTTTAAATACTCTTATTTCAATGTCTACTGTAAAAGATAAAATCAGGATAGAAGAAGACAAGGAAAGGCTACGCCCTATAGATGCAGATTTACAGGTACCAGATTGCAGAAAATTTACAAAACATACGGGTTGGGAACCGGAAATTTCATATGAAAAAACCATGGAAGATCTTCTTAATTATTGGAGAAACAGAATTAAAAACGGAGAAGAATTTTTGACTAGATAAATAATTAGAGAGGCTGAGTTAAAGGTGATGTTTAACAGATTAATAGCGTGTATAAATGTACTTGAAAGTGAGCATGAATATGGAAAAAGTATAAAAAAATTTAAAGAATTCATACTTAAAAAGAAAGAATTACATGATGAAAAGAATTTTTGGTATAGTTTCGGATATGTTTATTTTGGTATATTTACTTTAGAAAAAATTACAAAACAAGAGCTTTTAAAGAATATACCAAAAGAATACACCTATGCCAGAGATATAATTACTGTCGCGTATGGTGATGCGGTTGAAGCTCAAACGAACGATACAGATTCTATTGCTCCCATTTTCAGCGAGATTGCAGATGGAAGCAGGGCATTTTCAGCAGATATAGGGAATGTAACGTTTGAGAATGGTTTTCTAAATTTTATTAAAGACTTTATTATCAAATTTATGGATAGTAAGCTCAGTGAATATGAGTCATACAGACTTATGGAGTTGCATAAGTCTGTATCCTATGATAATAAAATTTATAAAATACCTCTGAATAAAAATGGGCTTATGAAAATGGGAATTATAAATCCTTGGCCTGGAGATTTATCAGCTGAATCTGAAGTGGTTACAAGGATCAATACTTCAGCCAAGGAGGTTGGTATAAAATGTGTATTACTTTCTGATTGGGGACATATACTTAATGAAAAGGATCAAAAAAAGACAAGTAGCTTTATAGATGATGGTAGTCTGGATTTTGTTATTACTACCCACTATCTTTCTCATAAATCGTTAAATACCTTTTATTATCATGCTCTTTGGAATCCTCCTGAGATACCTCTTAATCTTGGTGAATATAATCAGTTTGTAACAAATAATTATCTCATGAATGATGATTATTTGACTTATGATTTAGGGGGGATGAAGGGACATCTGAAGGCAATTCTTATGAATAAACCTAGAGATATTGAAAAAACTTCTATGTTGACCTCCTCATTTCCACAAAGTTCAATGCTTGAGCCAAAACTCGAAAATCCTAAGATGTTTTACTGCGGCATGAATTGGGATAAATTAGTAAATAGCGAGAACAGACATGAGGGTTTATTTAAACTGCTTGATGCCACGGGAAAAATTAAATTTTTTGGTCCTGATGTAATGAAAAATTGGGGAGGATTAAGACCTTGGGAGGGGTATAAATGCTATCAATATCCTATACCTTGGGATGGTTTTGCTATACTTGAAGAGATCAATGAATGTGGTATATGCTTAGTTATTTCGTCTGATATACATAGACGTGCGGGAGCTGTTACTAATAGAGCCTACGAAGCTTGTGCTGCAGGGGCTGTAATGATATCTGATAATAATGAATTTATGAAAGAGCATTTTTCTGATGCCGCATTATTTATTTATTATAATAGAAAAGACCCTGAAGATACCTTTAGACAGATTATGGAAAAATATGAATGGATTGCAACTCATAAAGAGGAAGCATTAAAGCTTGCAAAAAATGCGCAGAAAATTTTTAAAGAAAAGTTTGCCCTTGATAAGCAATTGCTTACTATAGTACAGAATCATTCAACGAGATTTAAGGTAATATCTGAAAGCCTTTTTGCTAAAGATATTTCAAAAACAGTGCTTGTAACTTATATATTAAATAGTCTTGATAAAGATGATATAGAAAAAAAGCTTGATATAGTCATACATAATATTTCTATTCAATACTACCAAAATATAGAGCTTGTAATAGGTGCTGATACAAAAGTTGCTGAACATGTAAAAAAATATACTGATTCAAAATACTATGGAATAAAAGTATTATCTCTGGAACTCTTTGACCAAAAAGAAGTAAGAAGTATGACAGATGGCTATGCTATAAGGTTGATTCAGAAAAAGTTTAAACATGATTACTATGTAAATACAAGTGCCAGAGAAAAATGGTTTAATGATCATATTACAACGCTTATACGCAGCATAGAAGATGGTGATGATGCTTATGCTTCATATGCAGGCAGACTCTTTCTTGACAGTGATGATAACTATAACAGGACTGATTATTTTAATGTATATTCAGATGCCGAATTATCTTCGATATCAGATGTCAGGGCAGCTGAAACACCTGGACAGTTTATGTTTAAAGCTGAAGCCAGTGAATTTGTACCAGATTATTTTATAGAACTTATAGATGGATTAGAGCATTATGCTTATATGAATCTGATACAGGTAAAGTATGGTAAAAGAACTGAGTTTTCAAGACGTATGACTATAATTGATAATGGGTATATATATGATGATAGAAAGTCTGTTATTGCTTATGGAATGCAAGTAAGGCTCATACAAGATGTAATCAGATTTGAGCTTAAGACTAGAAATGCAGGCGGAGAGAACGTTTCCTTCAATCCTCTTGGGCATGCCTATTATATTGTACAGGATATGATCAAAGACTCTTATTTAAGAGTTCCTTTGAGAAACTTGATAAATTATAGACTGAATATGGGAATAGCACGTATAGTAGGCTATAATACCAAATTAGGAAGAAAATTTACTGCAAAGGCACAAAGTAAAAGAGAGGTATTTTTAAAATATTGGAATCAGTAGTATGAGAGCAAGGGTATAGTTAATGGATAAAAGTATACTTGTATTAATAATAGCTGAAAACAGCCCTGAGAAAGAAAATAATTGTATTCAGCTCATTGAAAATCAGACCTATAATAATCTTATTATACATACTATAAAAAAGGAAATCTTGATACATGAATTTACAGAATTAATTATGAAAAGTAATACGGATTATATATTCTTCATAAGAGATTTTGACAGATTAAGTAAGGATTATTTAAGAACACTAGTATATCTGAATGATGAGAAAGATGCAGATATTATAATAGGAGATTACCTAGAAGAAAATATAGAAGGGCTATATTTTCCGAATCGTACCTTTAACCAGAATGAATTAAATTTGCATTCTAAAGAAATAGAGGAATATCTTGAGTATCAAAAAGGATTGGACTTTTTATGGGATGTTCTCTGGGGAAAGTTATATAAAGCTAATTTAATAAAGAAAGCAGTTAACCAGATAGAAAAGGATAATATATCACTAAATGATACTTTTTTAACTAAGTGTGTATATTCTTTATCAGAACATATAATTTCACATAAAAACTGTTTTTATATATATAAAAAGAAAAATATTTCAAAAGATGATTATTTCAGACAAAGGTATGTAAAGATAGATTATCCGCTTTTTTATGATAATATAAAAGAAGCCTTAACTGAGAATAATATTAAAGTTATAAGTTTTGACATATTTGATACTCTTATACTAAGACCTTTTTTATACCCTACTGATATATTTATTGTACTTGAGCAATATGTAGATACAGTTATTGAATCTATTGACGGCATTGGGTTTAAAGAAATCAGAGTAAAGGCTGAAAGAATACTTAGAGATGAAAAATACAGAAATAAAGAACAAGAAGTTACTTTAGATGAAATTTATGATAAAATCAGGGAAATTACTTCTTTAAGTAAAGAAGTGCTGGAAAATATAAAGCGAAAAGAAACTGAACTTGAGGTTGAATATTGCTATATCAGACAGAGTGGAAAAGAGCTTTATGAGCTTGCAGAATATCTGGGAAAAGAAATTATATTCATTTCTGACATGTATCTTCCTAAAACTACTATAGAAAAGATTTTACATAAAAACGGTTATGATAAGGGAAAGCTTTTTTTGTCTTGTGAATATAATAAAACGAAAGCACAGAAAACTCTGTTTAAGGCAGTTTTTACTGAACTTCAATGTAGGTCATCTGAGATTGTGCATATAGGTGATAATTATGTAACCGATGTGGAACACGCTCAGAGCTTAGGCATGAAAGCTTTTCATTTACCTAGAGCGGAAGAACTTTTTAATAATTGGAATATACATATTTACACAGGAAACTATTTTGCAAGCATGTTTGAATCACAATGTGGAATTGTTGAAAATTATGATGCAAAAGAGCTTTTAGGTATAAGATGCCTTATGGCGTTATCTGCTAATAAGATGTTTGATTATCCTTTTGTATTTTATAATAAAGAAAGTGATTTTAATGGCAATCCATATAATATAGGATATTTTGCCCTTGGTATGCATTTATATGCAATATGCAGATGGCTAATTTTAGGTATCCAAAAAAATGCTTATGAAAACCTGCACTTTATGGCAAGAGATGCCTATATAGTTAAACAGGCATTTGAGATATTAAAAGATATTTTTGAGCTTGATATAAATACTTATTATACGTATATATCAAGAAAATCACTTATACCTCTAATGCTCCAGTCAAAAACAGATTTCATTAATCTGGTTAATTGCTTTAATGGCTATAATATATCACCTAAGGTATTCTTTAATGTTATATCACCTGTTATAAAAAGTAATTCTGAAAAAGAACTGGCTAAGTTTTGTGAAAATATTGGAATAGATTTTGATAAAAAAATAGGCAGTTATGACAAGTTTATGAAAATATCAAAAGCTGTTGCTGAAAATTTATTTGATCAAGATAAAGCGTTTAAATTTAAAAAAGATTTTGAAAGCTGCTTTGCTTCTCAATTTGAAGGAAAGAGTGCAACCTTTGATATGGGGTATAGTGCAAGGGTAGAGTCTGTATTAAAATCTAATTTTAACTATGATGTGACTGCAAATTATATTCATACTACTTTAGACAGGTCATACCAGCGCCAGATTAAAAAAAATATAGATATAAACTGCTTTTATGATTTTACTCCTTTTATAAGTGGAATAGCAAGGGAACTTATTATGAGCGAAATGTCTGGTTCATGCATAGGATATAGCTTTAAAGAAGGTGTGGCAATACCTTTACTCGAAAAATCAGAGATAGAATCCGGTACCTATTATGCACTCTATCATATGCATAGAGGAGCACTTGATTTTATAAGAGATATGAAAATTATTTTTGGCAAATATAATAAAAAAATAAGAATTAGAAATTATTATGCCAGTATACCTTTTGATTATTATCTTACATATTCAAGATCCTTTGATAGAAGCATATTCTCCATGACTGCTTTTGAGGATGATATGGGACTTGGCAATGATATAAGCTTTTATAATTTTTGGGATAATATGATAACAAGAATGCCTGTGGACAGTACAGGAAAATTAAATTATAATAGATACGGCAAATTACGCAGATGTTTACTTATGATTGTATGTGGAGATCTTGGCGAACTAAAATATAGGTTCGGAAGTAAATTACGCAATAATAAAGCTATGTACAGCTTAGCTAAATCATGCTATGGTTTTATAAGAGCTATTTATAGAAGACTATTTAAAAAATAATAAAATTTAAGGAGAAAATATGTATCTGGTTATAGGTGCAAACGGCTTTTTGGGTTCTTACATAATAAAGAATATACTTGAAAATACTAAGGAAAATATACTTGCAACAACAAGAAAACTAGAATTTTGTGATGAGAAAGATAGGGTTGAATGGCTCAAATGTGAAATTACTGATGATAATGACATTATAAACTTGGTAAGAAAGATTGATGATAGAGAAATAAATGTAATTTATTTATCGGCTTACCATAAGCCTGATGACGTACAGGCAAATCCGAGGTTTGCTTGGAATATAAATATAACTGCACTTTCAAAAATATTAAATTCTCTTAATAATGTGAGATGTTTTTTCTATGCCTCTACAGACAGCGTGTACGGAAATAGTATAGATGCTTATCATTTTAAAGAAGAGGATAGTCTTAATCCGGAAAATATATATGGAATACAGAAAAAAACTGCTGAAGCACTTGTAACAGGTTATGGGTATAATGTTGTAAGATATCCTTTCTTAATAGGTAAAAGCTTGCTGCACCATAAAAAACATTTTTATGATATGATAGTGGATAAAATATCTAACGGAGAGGTATTTGATATGTTTAAAGACTCCTACAGATCTTCTCTTGATTTTAATACAGCAGCATTTTTACTTATAGAGTTAATCAAAAACTATAAAAATGGCTTTCCAAAAATATTGAATGTATCTGGAGATAAGGACTTATCTAAGTATGATGTAGGCATGCTTATTGCGGAGCATATAGGCTGTGATAAAAATCTTATAAAAGCTATATCAATCAATGCCGGGAATGAAATTTTTAATTTCAAAACACCGAGAGCTTTATCAACTCTCCTTGATAATTCAAAATTAAAGTCAGTGCTTAAACTAAATGAGATTAATTTAGAGTTTTAACGGAGGTATATGTATGCTCATTAATATATTAGAGCCTAATTTTCATTTTGAAGATATGAGAGGTTCTCTTACTCAGCTTGTCAGAAAAGGATATTCACAATTCAATGTTGTAAGCTCCGTAGCAGGCTCATTGAGAGGGGGACATTATCATGAGCTTAATCTAGAAGCTTTTTATATAATTTATGGAATGCTGGAGCTTGAGGTTTGGAAAAAAGACGATAATAATAGAGAAAGATATATTTTCAGTACTGGGGATATGTTTGAAATTCCACCGAATGTAGTGCATAGTTTTTACTATAAATCAGAAAGTTTATTAGTAAGTATGTATTCCAAAGGCGTGGAACTTAGTGATGGAAGTAAAGACATAATTTCCTCTGAAGAAACAGGCATTTCTACTGAAATAATTAATCTTCCTGAAAAAAAAATAGAAAAGGATAATGATGATGAATTGCCTAACTGTGTAAGTGAGTTATGGGCAGGAACTAGAAAAGAACTTAAAAATATAAAAAAGCTTAATATAAGAGTCAATAATGAAAATAGGTTTAAACTTAAGTATAAGGCTGATTATAGCGGTTTAGTATATGTAAAGTGCTTTATACTGCGTGAGAAAAAATTAAAACTCAAAATTGAAAATATAGTATGTATAAGTGATGAAAACGAATATGAAATTGACTCTAAGCTTATAAGATATAATGAAGCAGAATGTATGGATAATGGATTTTATGATATTAAAAGCCTTGACCCTTCATTTGAATTTGAGCTTCCTTCTGATAATATTAAAGAGATTATTATAAGTGGGCAGTGGTTTTTAGAATATGGATTTTCAGAAATAAAGTCTGCCTATTATCATATGCTTGGAAAAAATGAGGGATATAGCTACAGCCAAAGAGATGAATATATAAAGGAACTTAAAAAAAGACTTCATCAAAAAGAAAATAAGGTAAAAGCAGCGGAAAAGCATCAAGAAAAAGCAGAAGTATACAGTGAAGTCCTGGAAAGAGATGTAAAGGAAAGAGATGAAATCATAAAAGAACTGGAGTATAAACTTAAGGCAGTGGCTGAAGCTAATATAGATTTTGGCTTTACAAATAAATTATTAAGACCTTGGGAAAAAGATTTGAAGCTTATTGAGGCGGAAAATAAAGTTCTAATAAAAGAAAATGAACAGATAAAGTTAGAAATTGCTGAATTGAAGCAAAGAATTGATAAATTTGAGGAAACTTTATCTTCACTTATTCATAAAAATAATGAACAGATAAGAAGCGAAATAAAGGATATAGAGCAAAATTTCATTAATTTTAAAGACTTTACAACTACACTCTTTCATGAAAAGCATGAGATGATACTTGCAGATAGAGTAGAAATAAACAATATACAAGAACACATAAAATCTGATGTTAAATGGATAGAAACTATAAGAGAAGAAATATATAATGAAATATACAAAAACGTATCTGAAAGAAAACAACTTGAGGATAAAGTAAACCAGTATTTGATAAATAAAAAAGAAAAAAATATATAAAAGGGGGAAAAATGGTTATTACTCAAACTCCGTTTAGGATGTCGTTTTTTGGTGGAGGTACAGACTTTAAAGAATTTTATGAAGAATACGGAGGAAGTGTACTTTCTACTTCGTTTGACAAGTATTGTTATTTAACAGTACGTCATCTTCCAAGGTTTTTTGAATATGCTAATCAAATTACCTACAGTGTGATAGAAAGAACAAATACAGCAGGCGATATACGCCATCCTGCTGTACGTGAGGCTATGAAATGGCTTGATATGCATGAAATAAGTATAGCCTATGAAGCAGACCTTCCGGCGCGCTCGGGTCTTGGAACAAGCAGTTCATTTGCTGTAGGATTATTAAGTGCTTTTTATGCACTTAAGGGAAAGTATGCTGATAAAAGAAAATTGGCAGATGATGCTATTTATCTTGAAAGAGTATTGTGCAATGAAATAGGAGGAATACAAGATCAAATAGCAGCTTCCTTTGGAGGATTTAATCGTATTGATTTTGATGCAGAAGGCTATAGAGTACATCCTGTAATAATCTCAAAAGAAAGAAAACAACAGTTAAATAAAAATCTTATGCTGTTTTTTACAGGGTTTTCACGTTTTTCAAGTGATATAGCAATTAACCAAAAAAAAGCAACTAAGAGTAAAACAGCTGAGCTTCTTGAAATGAAAGAATTAGTAGATGCTGCTGAAAATATACTCACATCAAAAACAGAGCTGTCTGAAATAGGTAAACTGCTTGATTATACATGGAAGCTTAAAAGGGGGATAACAAATGAAATATCAAATGACAGCATAGATATGTTGTATAAAAAAGCATTGAAATCAGGAGTAATAGGCGGTAAGCTTCTTGGTGCAGGAGGAGGAGGCTTTATGCTGTTTTATGTTGAAGAAGATAAACAAGAATACATAAAAGAAGTCTTTGACGATTTATTATATGTTCCATTTGAATTTGAAAATGGCGGAACAAGGATTATGTATTATAAAGCAGAAGATTTTGATTTAGATAGCGTAAAAGCAAGGTAGAAAAATATATAAAATGTAGTTTAAAAAAATTAAGACAGGGGAGAGGTATGAAAGAAAGGATTAAATATCTTGATCATCTAAAGTGCATTGCCATTATACTTATGATTTATGGTCATTTGGTAGGAACAGGTACAAATGCATATGACATAATCCTGGTAATAAAAAACAAAATGAATGAGCCATTAATTCCAGCAACAACGCAGATATTATGGAAATTAGATGTATATTTATTTCATTTAGGGACTTTAAGTGCAAGAATAGGAACTGTCTTATTTTTTATAATAAGTGGATATTTAGGTGTAAAGTCAAGAGAAAATAAAGAAACTTCATTTTATGTTATAGATAAAGTAATGAGAATATGGCCAGTATTTTTAGCTTGTTCGATAGTTTACAGTTTATTTATAGGAATAACCCAAAATTATTGGTATTCAATTAAAAGTCAGCTAGTTACTCTTACATTGACGTATGGTCTATTTGGCGTAATAGCAACAACCGGAGTTGTATGGTTTCTAAGAGCAATAGTAACATTTTATATAATTTTAATACCGTTTAATAAAATAACAAAATCATTAATATACAGTATGTACAGTATATCGTTATTTTTAATGCTTGCGAATAATCGTTATCAGGATAATAGCTTTATAAATATGTATGCTTACGATATGAGATATATATGTTTCATGCTTACTGGAGCTATGCTTTATATCTGTGAAAGAGATAAAGATGATTTTAAATCTTTAGTTATGAATGTAGGAACTTCAGTTATTTTTACATTTGTATGTCTCAGAGGTAATATGATTTTAAATGGCGATGCAACTGTAGATTATACTGTAGGAACATTTTTAGTTACATATTGTATATATGCACTATATTATATAATTAATCTAAAAAATCCTAATATATTAAGCTTTGGTTCTAAAATTACTAAATTTATTTCTGATATGTCTATGCCTATATACCTTCTTCATTTACCTTTAGGTTTAGGTATGATGTATATAGCTAAATATACTTTCAAAATACAGAATAGCTATATTATTTTATTTTCTGGAGTAGTTGTAGCTTTATTAGCGGCTTATATAATTCATATTACAGTTGAAGTATCTGTGCAAAAATTATGGAAAAAGAAATGGAAAAAGTATGCTGGCAAATAGAAAATTTTTTATAATCAATAGTTTAATAATTACATTTTTAGTATTTGTTGTTTTTTTAGGACAAAAATTATTTTCAGATGTAGGTACTTTCGCTATAACCCAAGATCAACTCCAGTCTTGTTATCCAAGCTTTATAAAGCTAGGGAATGACTTAATAAATAAGATTTATTTAGGAGTTGATATATCTACTTTTAATGGTGCTACTGAATTTTATTTGGTTCCAAATCTTAGTATAAGATATCCTATACTTATATTATTTGCACTACTAGGGGGACTAACAAATAAATATAATCTGTTTTATATATTATTTCATGTATTACATCTTTTTTGTGCATTATTTTATATTCAGTTGCTGTGCAGCAAGTTCTTTAATATAAAAAAAGAAAGATGTTTATTGATAGCATGTACAAGTCTTAACCTTTTCTTATATGAAATTTGGTATACTGGATTTGCTATTGTATGTATGTTAGTACCTGTTATTATGTATTATTCTCTTAATATAATATATAATAAGAAAAAAATAGATATATTTTTATTATCGTTTATAGTGTACCTTGGATTTATGTCAGGACAGATACAATACTCGTTGGCATTAGTAATTATCTGCTTTGTAGCTAGTTCAATATATTTAATAGATGATTCAAATGATAAATATAAAAATATAATCAGATTATTTGTTCCTTATTTTATAGCAGGATTAATAGCCTTGCCATATTATTTAAATATACTTGTCTATATAAAAACAATAGTTAAGCCAGAAACATCAACTTTATATTTTTTCTCAGAATTAAAAATTAATCCTTCTAATATAATCTATATTTTTTCAAATGCTTTTAGTGCAAATGTAGACACTCCAGAGCAGTTTCAGATTTTGCACTTAGGATTGTTGTGGTTAATTATAATAATTATTTTTATAAAAAATAATTATTATAAAAAATTAACTGGATTAAATAAAAAGCTATTTATGTTTGGAATTATAATAAATTTAATTATGCTATTCGTTTCCTTTGGAATAAATACACCACTTGCAGCATGGTTTTATAGTATTATTCCTATTTTAGGTCAATCACATCTTCCTATAAGATATATGATAGTAACATTACCTTTTTTATATATTTCATTAGGAATTATGTTAGAAAACACAGAATATGATTTAAAGTTAATAAAAATTATTAATTTTATTGTAATAGCACTAATATTTATATTATTATTGCTATCACCAATTATACAAAATAAATTATTTTATAAAGAAGTTTTAATACTTGAACTAATATTGCTTGTAATAGTTCTTAGTATATCCATTATACAAAATAGAATTTCAACAATGGCAATTGTACTAACATGCTTTATGGTATCAATATTTTCTATAAATAACTTTTATAGCTTTTTTAATGTTTATTGGTCTAAGGATGAGGTTAAGAAATATAGTATTGTATGGGATAAAGAGTCTTTTGACATTATAGATAATTTTATTAAAAGTAACATGGATACTAATAGAAAGAAAATATATAGGTTTATTAATATAGACAAAGAATTTGAGGTACCGACATATATACCTTCTAATTTAGGTTGGTTTGAAAAGGGAGAATATAAAATAAGTAACTATTTCGGTTATCCTATTCATGTTGCAGTACCATATACTTATAGAAAGATGTTCCCTTGGTTTACTTCATTTAATGAAAGATATATATCCGATACTAGAGTAGATTTTGCTATTGTTAATATACAAGCCTTAAGTACAAATCATAATTTATTAGAAAATATTATAGACTATTCAGTACCACTGAAAAGTATTAATTCCAATTATGTTATATACAAGTTAAAACAGTTCATTCCAAGTAAATATAATAATGCTATTGGAATAGAAGACAGGAAAGAAGTACTGGATAATGGATATTTTTATTGTGCAGAATTAGATAATAGTGATATACAAAAATTTATCACAGATGATGCTTCAAAATATAAAATAGAAATTAATTCACCTAAAGAAACAGAATTAGAGTTTATGTTATATCCTAATAGATATTATAAATATAGAGTTAATGGAAATATTATTAAGCCTGAAATTAACGAATATATAGCATATATAAAATTAAATGCAGGTTTAAATACTGTTGAAATATATTATGACAATATATTGGAAAATATTTTTTTATATATGAGCAACAGCTATATAATTGTAATAATAATTTCTGCTTTTCTAAGAGGATTATATTCTATAAAAAATAGTAAAAACAAAAGTACAAATCCTGTAAATTAGGAGATAAGACCACAATAAACATGTGTTATGGCATAAAATAATAAAGGGTATATAATGGAATTTTATGATAGGATAATACTTGGTGCTGGAATGTATGGACTTTATGCGGCTGGAAAATCAATAAAAATGGGTTATAAAACTCTTATGGTAGATGTAAAGGCTGCATAATGGATACTGGTGCTATGTCAAGATTTAGTACAAATTAAAATAAGGGGTTCTGCCGGCTAAGATGCCGGCAGAATGTGCACCTTATTATATATTTTTTCAAACTCGTCTGGAGACATATAATCACAATGACTATGAATCCTGACAGTATTATAAAAGGCTTCAATGTATTCAAAAACAAGCCTATAAGCATGGCTATAGTCTTAGATATTGAACCTGTTTAGCCACTCTCTTTTGATTAATGAATGGAATGATTCAATGCAAGCATTGTCATATGGATAACCAATGTCAGAATAGCTACGCTTCATAAATTTGGTAGCTTCACGCCATGCATTTGAAACATATTGGATGTTACGATCTGATGATAGTTTTGTTTTGAAGCATCATAAATAATTCGGATATTTTTCTTAATAGCTCCTTTTTGCTGAGTAGTAGCAGAGATTTTTCTGTTAAGAAAAGAATGATATCCGGAGCGGGACACACCTAAAAATTTAAGCATTACGGAAGTAGAGATACGGTGTCCGATTACTTTAGCTGCCTCTACCTTTGCAGAAACTTCTGCATATATAGCAATAGTTAACTTTTCCCCAGAATGCTTATGGCTTTTTTAGTACATCAAGAGTATCCTGAGCGTCACATAGTTGACGTTTAGGACGGGCTATTTCCTTTGCATCGTCAGATCCGTAGTTACCTGAACCGCGAACAAGGATATCACCGTTATTATTACGAAATTGACTTTCCCATTCAGCAAGTGTAATAACACTGATGCCAAGATTCTTAGCACATTCGGTTTGTGTAAGATCGGGATGTTCATTTCTATAGTTGATAGCATCCAACTTAGATTGTTTTGAGTGATGATTTCTTTTACTAGACATAATTGAATTCCTTCTAATATTGATTATATAACAAATAAGGAAATATCTCATTTTATTTTGTACTAATTATATGTTAACATCAGACTATTTTTTCCAGAAAATGATAATCTAGAACACGTAATAAGAGACTTTTGCAATGTAGTAAAGAATAGAAAAAGCTATCATTATAAAGAACAGAACATAATGATAGCTCATATATTAGATTTATTCAATACAATATACAGTTAATTAAATATATTATAAAAAATATCATTATATATATTAAATATCTGAATTTTACTCGGAATGACAGGACTTGAACCTGCGACCCCTTGACCCCCAGTCAAGTGCGCTACCAATCTGCGCTACATCCCGTAACTTTAAACAATCATTATGATACCTTATTTTTATAATTTTTTCAAGTACAATTTTTATTAAAAATATTGTTTCTTAGAGATTTCAGTAGATTTATTGACTATTACTTTCTTTTATGATATTTTAGTGATGGTTTTAAGCTACATCGGTATATATAGATTTAAATTTAAGAAGGATTGCATATTTTTATGCGAATTAGATTATGATTATTTTACAAACACCATTTATAATGCCTTCCTTAGATAGAGAGGAAGATTGTAAAGTTTTTTTCAAAAGATATGGAGGAATAATCGCGTTTCGGGTAGGGGAAGTGCTATGAAGACGATTTCCATACTGGTACCTACTTACAATGAAGAGGAAAACATACTTTTGATATATAAGAGGATAAAGACTATTTTTGAAACAAGCCTCATTAACTATAATTTTGAACTTATATATATTGACAATTATTCCTTAGATAAATCTAGAGAGATAATTGAAGGACTTGTTAAAGAAGACGAGAGAGTAAAGGCAATATTTAACGCAAAAAATTTTGGATTTAGCAGATCTTGTTTTTATGGACTTTTACAAGGAACAGGAGATTGTACTGTTTTAATATTTGCTGATATGCAGGATCCACCAGAAGTGATAGCCGATTTTGTTAAAGAGTGGGAAAAAGGGAAACAGATAGTAATTGGAATTAAAAATAAGAGTCGTGAGAATCCGATTATGTATTTTATAAGAGGAATGTACTACAGAACCATAAAAAAAATTGCAGATATAGATCATATTGAGCATTTTACAGGATTTGGGCTATATGATAGAAAATTTATAGATGTAATGAAGCAGCTTAAGGACTCGAACCCATACTTGAGAGGTATTGTAGCAGAATTGGGACCCGAAAGAGCAGAGGTTTTTTATGAACAAAAACAAAGGGAAAAAGGGAAATCATCATTTAACTTTTTTAAGCTATACGATGTAGCAATGCTTGGAATCACTTCTTATTCAAAGGTGGTTATGAGACTTGCAACTATACTGGGCTTTTTGATGTCAGGAATATGTTTTATTTTGGCTGTTATTACAATTATAATGAAAATAATTAATTGGAACAGCTTTCAGCTTGGTATTGCGGGGTTATTGGTGGGAATGTTCTTTATGGGATCTGTATTATTATTTTTTATAGGTTTCCTTGGGGAGTATATACTCAATATAAATACTAGAGTTATGGAGAGACCGCTTGTTATTGAACAGAAGAGGCTAGGCTTTGATAAGGAGGATAAGGAGTAAAGGTGAAGACAGTAATAGTAAGCGGAGCAAATGGGTTTATTGGCTCGGCATTGTGTAAGGCATTTTCAGAAAAAAATGTAAGGGTTCTTGCATTAGTAAATGAGAACAGCAATAGAATTGACGGATTAAAAGATATAAAGATATTCAAAAATAATTTTGGAGGATTTGAAAATTTAGATAAGGTTATAGGCAATGAAAAAGTAGATGAGTTTTACCACCTTGCTTGGGTAGGAGTATCAAATTCTTTAAATGCAGATTATAATGTGCAAATATCAAATATAAAATCTACATGTGAAGCTATCAATGCTTGCCATAGGATAGGATGTCAAAGGTTTATATTTGCATCAAGTATTATGATCTACGAAATTGCGGCGTTAATGGAGCATGAAATAACTCCAAATAAAAATACATTGTATAAGTCAGCTAAGTTAGCAGCCGATTATATGGCAAGAACACTTGCAGGTAGTCTGAGAATTGATTATATAAGGGCAATTGTGTCAAATGTATATGGCCCAGGAGAATATAGCCCGAGGCTTATAAATACTACTATAAGAAAAATTATAAGAGGAGAGCACTGTGCATTTTCTTCTGGTACACAAAAGTATGATTTTATATATATAGATGATGCAATAAATGCATTTATAAAAATTGGAGAGCTTGGGAAAAATAACAAGACTTATTATATTGGCAGTCTGAATCCAAAGCCTTTAAAGAAATTTTTATTAGAACTTAGAGATGTAGTTGATAAAAATGCTGAGATGGGATTTGGAGAGATGGAATTCAATGGAGTTTCTTTGACCTATAATGAATTTAATATCAATGCAATTAAAGACGACACAGGCTTAATTCCATTGATTGAATTTAAGGATGGAATAAAAAGAACAGCAGATTGGATTAGGGAGAATGGTTAGCTACAAGTTTAATTTACATAGTAATTGTTTATAAAGCGAGGAAATAATATGAAAGCTGTATTATTAGCAGGTGGACTTGGAACAAGGATTTCTGAGGAAAGTCATTTAAAGCCAAAGCCAATGATTGAAATTGGAAGTCAGCCTATTTTATGGCATATTATGAAATACTATTCAACATTTGGTATTGATGAATTTGTCATTTTAGCAGGATACAAGCAGAATAAGATAAAAGAATATTTTGCAAATTATTTTGTGTACAACTCTGATGTGACTTTTGATATGAAGAATAATAAGATGGAAGTTCATCAAAGAAACGCAGAGGACTGGAAAGTAACAGTTCTTGATACAGGTCTGAATACAATGACTGGTGGAAGAATACTTAGAGCAAAAGAGCATCTGAAAGATGCACCATTTATGCTTACTTATGGTGATGGAGTTGCTGATGTGGATATAAAGGCACTTCTTGACTTTCATAAGCATCATGGAAAAATTGCGACAGTAACAACAGTAAGCCTTGCACAACAAAAGGGAGTCCTTCAAAAAGATGCTTCAGGTCTTATTACATCCTTTAGAGAAAAAAGCGAGGACGATTCTGCAATAATAAATGGTGGATTTATGGTGCTAAATCCAAGTATTTTTGATTATATAACTGAGGGAGATGCTACTGTATTTGAGCAAGAACCTATGCTAAATCTTGCAAAGAATCGTGAACTGATGGGATTTGAACATGATGGATTCTGGCAGTGTATGGACACCCAAAGAGAAAAAGAAAAATTAGAGAATCTTTGGGCAGAGGGAAGAGCTCCATGGAAGAGGTGGATTGACTAAATGAATTTTGAAGAATTAAAGAAACTTTATAGTGGAAAGAGAGTACTTTTAACCGGTCATACTGGTTTTAAGGGTTCATGGATGTCTAAGATACTTATAATGTGTGGTGCGAAACTTACAGGATATGCTCTAAATCCTCCTACATATACAAATTTGTTTGATATTTTGGACCTCAAAGGAGAAATAAACTCTGTTATTGGAGATATCAGAGATTTGGAACATTTAAAGAAAGTGTTTAGCGAAGTGCAGCCTGAATATGTGATCCATATGGCAGCACAGCCTTTAGTAAGAGATTCTTATGATAGACCTGTATATACCTATGAAACTAATGTAATGGGTACCGTGAATATACTTGAATGCCTGAGACTTTCAGATAGTGTCAAGAGTTTCTTGAATGTTACAACAGATAAGGTGTATGAGAATAAAGAGCAGGAAGAGGGATATGTGGAGGAAGATTATCTGGATGGATATGATCCTTATTCCAACTCAAAATCATGTTCTGAACTTGTTACACATAGTTATAAAAAGAGCTTTCTTGAAAACCTCCCTATATCAACAGCAAGAGCCGGTAATGTAATAGGTGGAGGAGATTTTGCAAAAGACAGGATAGTACCGGACTGTGTAAGAGCAGCAGTCGAAAAAAAAATGGTTATAATAAGAAACCCAAACTCTATAAGACCATTTCAGCATGTGCTTGAACCACTTTTTATTTATCTTAAAATAATAACGAAACAGGTGGAAAATAGAGAAAAGTATGAGGGATATTTTAATATTGGTCCTGATGACAGTGATTGTATAAATACCAAGACTCTGGTGGAAGGCTTTAAAAGAGCTTGGGGTGAAAATTTTGATTTTGACATTAGACCAGATGGAGGTCCGCATGAAGCAGGATTTTTGAAATTAAATTGTAATAAGTTAAAGTCAGTCTATGCTTGGAAACCTAAAATTGATGTAAATAGTGCAATTGATCTGAGCGTTGAATGGTACAAAGCTTGGAGCAACGGAGAAGATATGATAGACATTACAGCAAAACAAATAGAGTTATATATGGATAAATAAGAATTTAGAAATATATAAATTGGAGGAAAAATGTTCGAAGATAAGACACAAGATGAAGCTCGTAAAGAAATTTTGGAGATAGTAAAGGGCTATCACGATGCCTTCCATAATAAAAAAAAAGAATTTAAAGAGGGAGACAGAATAGCTTATGCATCAAGAGTTTATGACTCAGAAGAAATGGCTAATTTGGTAGATTCATCATTGGAGTTTTGGCTTACAGCCGGAAGATATTTTGATAAATTTGAGAAGGACTTTGGAAAGCAGTTTGGTACAAAATATGTTTCGCTTGTCAATTCAGGTTCGAGTGCGAATTTAGTTGCATTTATGACTCTTACATCGCCACTTTTAGGAGAGAAAAGAATTAAAGCCGGAGATGAAGTTATAACTGTTGCTTGTGGGTTCCCTACAACAGTGACACCTATTATAAATTATGGTACTATTCCGGTATTTGTGGATATTACAATACCTGAATACAATATTGATGTAACAAAGTTAGAAGAGGCATTGTCAGATAAGACTAAGGCTGTGATGATTGCACATACTCTTGGAAATCCATTTGACCTTGAGAGTGTAGTGGCTTTTTGTAAAAAATATAATTTATGGCTTATAGAGGATAATTGTGATGCGCTTGGAAGCACTTATATTATTGATGGAGAAAAGAGATTTACTGGTACCATTGGAGATATAGGAACTTCAAGCTTTTATCCTCCTCATCACATGACTATGGGAGAGGGAGGTGCTGTATATACATCAAATCCACTTTTGAACAAAATAATAAAGTCTATGAGAGATTGGGGCAGAGACTGTGCGTGTCATTCGGGGCAGGATAATATGTGCGGTCATAGGTTTGATAGACAGTATGGAGAACTTCCGTTGGGATATGATCACAAGTATGTATATTCACATTTTGGTTTTAATTTAAAGCCGACAGATATGCAAGCAGCAGTGGGCGTGGCTCAGTTAAAGAAATTCCCTTTTTTTGCAGCAAAAAGAAGAGAAAATTATAAGAAACTTTATGCGGCACTTCAGCCTGTAGCAGATAAACTTATCCTTCCGGTAGCCTCAAAGAACTCTGATCCAAGTTGGTTTGGATTTCTCTTAACTTGCAAAGAGGGTGTAGACAGAGCGAAGCTCGTAAATAAGCTTGAGTCGAATGGTATTCAGACAAGAATGCTATTTGCAGGAAACCTTATCAAGCATCCATGCTTTGATGAGATGAGAGCTACAGGAGAAGGCTATAGAGTTATAGGAAGTCTTGAAAATACGGACAGAGTTATGAATGAGACTTTCTGGGTAGGGCTTTATCCGGGAATGACAGAGAGGATGCTTGACTATATGGCTAGAACAATAATTGAGGGGGTATTGGGATAGCGAACCAGTTTAATACTGTATGAGTAGAAAAACTTAATATGTGTTCTATTGTTAATAAGTTTTGGCAACGGTAAAGTCACTTTTGATAATGGATATGGTATGTTTAAGCTATCTCTAACATCTGTAGGTATTGAAGCAGGAAATATGTATAAATACGTTCGTAAGTAATTTAAAGCTGTCAGAAATAGGATTCATTTCTGATGGCTTTTTCATAGAAAGGAAAAGTGATGTTAGATTCTTTTTATAAAAATAGAAAAGGAATAGAAATTATGGTAGCTGCAGCTATTCTTGCAGCTTTTGGACAACTATGCTGGAAATTATCTGCATCCTATGGAATTTGGGTTGCAGTCTTTGGTCTTGGCTTATACGGATTAGGAGCAATCTTAATGATTATGGCATATAAGTTTGGCAGTGTGTCTGTGCTGCAGCCGATTCTCAGCTCTAATTATATTTTGAGTATTTTGATTGGATATTTTGTTTTAGGCGAGAGCATGAGTATTACAAAGATTATCGGGATTATTATTATTATTTTTGGTGTAGCAATGATTGCAGGAGGAGATCAATAATGTTTTCTTATTTTTTGATTTTTGTAATGACTTTTATGGGAGCATTAGCCTCTGTTTTTTTAAAGAAAGCAGCCTCTAGCACAGAGATAGTTTCTATTTTAACAAATATTTCTTTGTATATCGGACTTTTCTTGTATGGAGGAGCAACACTGATTAATATTGTGGTGTTAAAAACATTAGATTATTCTGTAGTACTTCCGCTTACTGCAATTACTTATATTTGGACTATGGTATTATCTTATGCCTTATTAAAGGAAAATATTTCAAAGAAGAAAATAATTGGTGTAGGACTTATTCTCATTGGAGCAATTTTTGTTGTAGTTAGGTAAAATTATTCGATAAAGAGGAAAAAATATTCCTAGTTTGAGAAAAAAGAATAAAATACCATAAAAAGTTAGGATAGTAATGTTAAAATTCAGCTATAAGAAGTTGTTTAAGAAGGCAAAGATAGAAGAAAACAGTAGTTACTTTGCAGCAGAAAGAGCATGGAATACTTTAACCGATTCTGAAAAAAATATATAAAGTTAGTGCCTTAGCAGGAATCAGCACTATATTTGACCTTGAACCTTTGATTTTAGATGATGGTGATGATGAGCTGGAACTAAAAATTCAATCTGATGATAAGGGAAAGAAAGGCGATGTAAGAGATGTCTTGATTATCAGACAAGGTATTGAAGGGGAAATCGGTCTTAGCGTTAAACATAATTATTTTGCTGTTAAGCACAGTAGGCTATCAGAGAACTTAGATTTTGGGAATAAATGGTATGGAGTAGATTGTTCCAAACAGTACTGGGAAGATATTAAACCTATATTTAAATTACCAATATCAACTCTTCCTACAAGAATTGTAAGTTTAGAGTATAAACCGGGGAGTAAAAATACTTTGGAATTATATCTTAATGGTGATTGGCAATTTAGTTTTAGAATACATAATGCGTCAACTAAGGTGGAGACAAGTTTGAAATTTGATATACAAATTATAAGTATGCCTACAACTATTATTTCAATAGATTGTAGATGGAAGCAAAATATCGAAAACTAAATAAATTTCTTTAAATATGTGGAGGGTGATTTTAATTTACAGTAAGCGAAGGAAAAAATGGTTCGACCTCCATTTGCATAGAGGCATGATTTATGATATACTTTTTAGGATATTGATTTAGAAAGATTAAATAAAAAAGCCGCTTCGCGGCAAGAGGTTAAGCATGCTGAATGAAGATAAGATAAGGCTTATGACAGAGCTGTCGCTCTATGAGAAAAAGGAGCATAATGCAATATTTGAGATTAACAGTTTTTTTAAAAGGGACTATATAGTCAAAAGAATCCTTGAATCTTTTGTTGCTTATACTTTTTGCTATATGCTTCTGCTGCTTATTGAACTGCTTTACAGTGTAGACGGGATAATAAATACTGTTGATGTAATGCTTGTAGTAGGGATTTTCTATGGCTATATAGTGCGTTACTTTGTGGGCTTGATTGTGTTTGAGCTTGTCACCTGTATTGCCAGCCTGAATGTGTACAACAGAGCCTTAAGAAAAAAGAAGATTTATCAAGGGAAACTAAAAAAATTACAAAAAAGATATGAATTTCAAGCGAAGAGCAGAGAGTTGGGAGGACAGAAGTAATGCTTGATTTGCTGGTTCTCAGAGAAAGGCTTAGAGCCTTTTATGCAAAATATGAAATTATCATAACCCCTGTGGTTAAGTTTTTAATTACTTTGTCTGCATTGATATTAATAAACAGTAATGCAGGCTATTCAGAGAAGCTGAGCACTCCGGTTATATATACAGCGGTGGCTTTTATATGTTCGGTACTGCCGTACGGAGCTATAAGCATATTGCTTGCCGGATACATCCTTTTTAATGTTTATGCGGTTTCTATGGATATGGCGATTATTATCGCGGTCTTTATGCTTTGCTTGGGCTTCTTATACTATGGCTTTAAACCAGGAGACAGCTTTTTGCTTATACTTACGCCGCTTGCCTTTGCCTTTAAGATTCCTTATGCGATTCCTCTGCTGGTGGGACTTGGAGGGAGCATTATATCAATAATTCCGGTAAGCTTTGGGGTGTTAATTTATTACCTGCTTATGTTCATAAAGGCAAATATAGGCTCGCTCTCAAATCTTAACAATGTGGACATACTTAAGAAGTATACCATGCTCTTTAACGGAGCATTTGCGGACAAGACTATGTTTCTTATGATAGTCGCATTTGCTATATGTATTATAATAGTTTATATAATAAGAAACCTGTCGATTACACATGCTTGGGGCATTGCTATTATAAGCGGAGTAATCGCTCAGCTTATAATTATATTTATGGGAGATTTTGTATATGGAATCAACGTGCCGATAATTGAGCTGCTTATAGGCGTAGCTGTATCGGCGGTATTTGCGGCGGTATATAATTTCTTTATGTTCGCAGTAGATTATTCGCATACGGAATATGCTCAGTTTGAAGATGATGAATATTACTATTATGTAAAGGCGGTTCCTAAGATTGTGGTTGCACAGCCTGACACAAGGATACAGAAATTTTCTTCCGGAAAAGCTGATAAGAAGCTTTCCTCAGAAAAGACAGATAAAAAATTAAAGGTATGGCTGGCTGATAAAAAGGGAAAAAAGACTGATAAATAACATAATATAAACTGATACAGGCTGTCCCCGTTTTAAAGGTGAAGGGACTTTAAGATTGCGAAGACTCGCTTTACGAAAGTGAGGTAAGATAGATTTGGATAGATTTTTTTCAAATGTACTGTCCTATTTTCCTAGGATAACGTTTTCAAATATATGTGAGATAATAATAATTGCCTACCTTGTATATGAGATTTTGCTTTGGATAAAAAATTCAAGGGCATGGGTGCTTCTTCAGGGATTGGTGATAATACTTGTATTTACTGCGGCTGCAGCTATATTTCATTTTGATACCATACTGTGGATTGCAGGTAAAATTGCTGCAATCGCAGTGACTGCACTGGTGGTAATATTTCAGCCTGAGCTCAGACGGGCGCTGGAGCAGCTTGGAAGCAGCAATTTGCTTTCGTTTATGTTTATAAATGCAAACGGAGCAGGGGCATTCACTGAAAAGACCGTGGAGGAGCTTGTGAAGGCGGCACAGGAGCTGTCAAAGGCTAAAACCGGGGCCCTTATGGTAATTGAAAGAGCGGAATCTCTTAAAAGCATTGAAGAAACCGGGATAGATATAGATGCTGTCATTACAAATCAGCTGATTATAAATATTTTTGAACATAATACTCCGCTCCATGACGGAGCAGTGGTGATACGCGGCAACCGTATAAGCTCTGCCACCTGCTATCTGCCGCTCAGTGAAAATATGAATATAAGCAAAGAGCTCGGCACAAGGCACAGAGCGGCTATAGGCATCAGTGAAGTTACGGATTCCTTTACTATAGTGGTTTCAGAAGAAACCGGCAATATTTCTGTTGCACAGGAGGGGAAGATTACCAAGCTTAAGGATGCACAGGAGCTCGGTGAAATACTGAGAAGGTTATACGATGTATCGGCACGGGAAAAAGTATTCTTTTTATGGAAAGGCGTGACAAAGAATGAAAAAAAGGCTGACTAATAATGGAGGCTTGAAGCTTTTGTCACTTGCTGTGGCATTTATAGTGTGGCTTCTCGTAATAAATATTTCAAATCCCAGAGTAAGAAGAAGCAAATCAGTTGAAATTGAGGTGCTTAATGATACCGCAGTTACCAAAAACTCACGTACCTATGAGATTAAAGGTGGAAATAAGGTAAATATCTACTATGAAGTCAGAGCACTTGACGAGGGCAAGATAAAGGCTTCGGATTTTAGAGCGTATGTTGACTGCAATAAATTGTATGAGGATACTAATTCACTTTATGTTGAGGTTGAGGTTGTAGATAATAAAGACCTTATAATAGGGACACCTTCGGCAAGTCCCGGGGTGATTAATTTAAATATTGAAGGGATACAGCAAAAAACCTTTGATTTAGTATCACATACTCAAGGCTCGCCTCAAGAGGGATATTCAGTAGGAGAGATTAAGCTTGAGCCTTCCTCAATTACTTTGACGGGCCCTGAAAATATGTTCGGGAATATAGGCAATGTCGGGGTGGAGATTGATGTGGGCGGAGCTTCCGGAAATTTAAGCGGAGTTGCCGGACCTGTGCTTTATGATGCAAATGGGAGCCAGCTTGAGGCTGATACTTCAAAGCTTAAATTCAGTACCAATAATATTAATTATGATATAACTATACTGGAGGGCAAGAGCGTGCCGCTGAACTTTAATGTAGGCGGAAATGTGGCTCAGGGATATAAGTTTACAGGGGTTGACAGTGCAACAAAGTCCGTTCAGGTAGCGGGCACAGCGTCGGCGCTTGAAAAGCTTTCCTCAGTTGAAATTCCCCAAAGTGTGCTGAATATAGAGGGAGCAACTGAAAACAAGAGTGTTGTAATTAATATTAATGACTATCTTCCCAAGGGAGTAAACGCCACCGGAAACAGTGAGATTATGATTACTTTGAAGGTTTCCGCTATTAATAAAAAGTCTTTGGAATTAAAGCTGTCTGATATTAAGCTGAATGGCAAGAGCTCTGCCTATGCTTATACTACTATACCGGAAAATATAACACTGGTGGTATCCGGCCTGGAATCTGAGCTTAATAGGCTTAAAGCTTCTGATATCAATGCAAGCATTAATCTTTCGGGACTCGGTGTGGGAACGCATAGCGGAAGTCTTACCTTCAGACCCTCCGGAAGTCTTGCAGTTGACTCCTATACTCCGTTTAGTATTGTGGTGATGACCAAAGAGGAAGCACAAACCTCACAGACACAGACCTCTGCTGATACTGAAAGCAGTAGCGATTCTTTAAGAGAGAGTCCTTCGCCTGCATCCAGTGAGAGCAGCTATCAGGGTGAATCCGCTTCTTCAGGAGGAGCAAGCAGAGAAAGCAGTAAGAGTGAAACTACTTCAAAATTGGAAACCTCTTTTTCACAGAGTATGTTTCAAAGAGAAACCACTCAAAGGGAGGGTAATTCAAAACCAGAAACCTCTTCCAAGCATGAGAGTCAGTCAAGAAGCGACTCTACATCAAAGCAGTGATTAAAATATAGATATGAAAGGACAGTGCAATATGCTTAGCCGCAAAGTTACAGTTATTAATCCAAGCGGGCTGCATCTTAGACCCGCTGGAAACCTCTGCAAAGAATCACTCAAGTATAAGTCAAAGATAACAATCGTCTTTGGTGAAAAAACTGCGAATGCAAAAAGTGTAATCAGTGTGCTTGGAGTGTGCATTAAATTTGGAGATGAGATAGAATTTGTATGTGAGGGAAAAGATGAGGAGGAAGCACTGGAAGCTGTCTGTGCACTTGCAGAAGACGGTTTTGGAGAAAACGAGTAGTTAAAAAATAAAAAAGCTAAAAGCCGGTTTTGCTGCCGGAATAAATAATATATTAATTTAAGGAGGCGACACGTATGAAAGGAACAGGGGCTTCTTCGGGAATAGGCATAGGAAAGGTTGTCATAATAAATGATACTCAACCCGAGGTTATTAAAAAAAGTATTAATGATGTAGACAGAGAAACTGCTATGTTTATGGAGGTACTGGAAAAGACTAAGAAGGAAACCGCAGAGCTGGCTGAGGCACTTGAAAAAAAAGCTTCAGAAACTGAGGCTCAGATTCTTCACGGTCATGTGATGCTCATGTCGGACCCTGCGCTTATAGACGAGATTGTAAGAATAATTAAAACTGAAGCGGTCTGTGCCGAGTCGGCTATAGAGAGCGTCTGCAATATGTATGCCGACGTGTTTGCTTCTATGGATGACGAGCTCATGAAGCAAAGAGCAACTGATATGAAGGATATAAAAAACAGGCTTATAAAAGCGGTACTCGGGATAGAAACGGTGGATGTGGCTTCACTGCCTAAGGGCAGCATTCTGATAGCCCAGGACCTCACTCCTTCGATGACTGCCGGGCTTAATCCGGAAAATGTCTACGGTATAGTTACCAAGCTTGGAGGCAGAACCTCACATAGTGCAATCCTTTCAAGAGCACTTGAGATACCGGCTGTAGTCGGTGTGGATGAAATACTTGAAAATATCAGCAATGATGATTTAATTTGCTTTGATGGAGACAGTGGAGAAATCTGCATAAATCCCGATTCAAAAACTCTGGCAGAGTTTGAGGGCAAAAGAGATGCGTTCTTAAGAGAAAAATCGGAGCTTAAATCCTATAAGGGCAAGGCTTCGCAGACTCTTGACGGCATTAAGGTAGAGCTTGCAGCAAATATAGGCAATCCGGAGGATGCCAAGAAGGCTCTTGAATACGATGCAGAGGGAATAGGTCTTTTTAGAACAGAGTTTTTATTTATGGACAGAGACAGCATGCCAAGCGAAAATGAGCAGTTTGAAGCTTATAAGAGTGTTGCGGCAGTTATGCAGGGAAAGCCGGTGATTATAAGGACTCTTGATATAGGCGGAGATAAGGAAATTCCTTATATGAATATAGAAAAAGACGAGAATCCTTTTCTTGGATACCGTGCTGTAAGGCTTTGCCTTGACAGAAAGGACGATATATATAAGCCTCAGCTGAGAGCTTTATTAAGAGCAAGCGCTTTTGGAAATATTAAAATAATGATTCCTTTTATAACAGGTGTCGATGAATTCAGACAGGCTAAGGCAGTGGTGCTTGAGGCTATGAAGGAGCTTGATGCAGAGGGGATTAAGTATAACAGAGGGGTTGAGATCGGAGTAATGATGGAAACGGCGGCAGCTTCAATTATGGCAGATGTTATAGCGGCTGAGGCCGACTTTTTCAGTATAGGAACTAATGACCTTACACAGTATACACTTGCGGTTGACAGAGGAAATACTAAGATTTCATATTTGTATTCCACTTATAATCCTGCGGTGTTAAGGAGTATAAGAAATATTATATATGCAGGAAAAAAAGCTGGCATAAGCGTGGGCATGTGCGGAGAGGCTGCCGCAGATCCGAAGATGGTACCTCTGCTTCTTGCATGGGGGCTTGATGAATTTTCTATGAGTGCTTCGTCTATATTAAAAACTAGAAAAGCGGTTATGGGATATGACACCGGATCATTAAAGGAGATTGCTGATAAGGCTTTAAGCTTTGCTACAGAGGAAGAAGTAAGGCATTATCTTGAGGGAATATGCTGATTTATATAATATCTTATCTGGCAGCATTTTTAACTGCCCGGATACAGCTTTATGCTGTATCCGGGATTCTTTTAATAGCTGCGGCTTTATATTTATTTAATAGCGAGCGCATAAAATCGGGAAATATAATTAATTTAAGAGGCTTATTTTCGTTAAGCTTTGTGGGGGGGCAGGGGTTATCCTGCCTTAAATTGTCATATCTTCAAAAAGACTGGCAGCTGCTTACCTGGCTTTGCTTTTTCCTTGCCTTTACTTGCTTTTATTTAAGCTTTGATTTTGCAAAGGCACACTCAGACACTGCTGCGGCAGATAAAAAAAATAAGGATGCTGAAGCACTTAAGTCTGAAAATATGAATATAATTCTTTATGCCATATCGGTAATAAGCCTTACTTCGCTGATTGCTTTTGTGATTGAGGTAAGTATGCTTAGATTTATTCCGCTTTTTACCAGAGGAGTTCCTCACGCCTATTCCTATTTTCATATTTCAGGGCTGCATTATTTCACTGTAATGTGTGTGCTTGTCCCTGCTTTGTCGGTGATTTATGTAAATTACCGGCTGCATATTGAATTGGTTGATAAGCTGGTGCTGGGAGTCTCCAACTTTATAGCTCTTAGTATCCCGTTGCTATGTGTTTCCAGATTTCAGTTTATATTTGCGATAATGCTTGCCGGGATATGTTTTTTACGTATCAGAAGGGATATTTCAGTAAAAAAGCTTATTTTGCCGGCAATCTGCATTATAATTCCGGTTTATATAGTGCTGACTGTTGCAAGAAGTCATAATATCTCTTATCTTAATTCTATTTTTGAGATGAAATGGAAGCTGCCTATATTTATAAGTCAGCCCTATATTTATATAGCGAATAATTACGATAATTTTAATGAGCTTATTACAAGGCTTCCGGCACATTCTTTCGGACTTAAGCTGCTTTTCCCCTTTTTTGCACTTACCGGGCTGAAATTTAAATTTCCTGAGCTTGTAAATTTTCCGCTTTACACCACTAAAACCGAGCTTAGTACGCTGACCCTTTTTTATGATGCCTATTACGATTTCGGCATTGCAGGCATCGTAGGCTTTGCGGTAATTTTGGGCTTTATAGCCTGTAAGCTTGAAAGGCTGGCAGATAACAATCCGATAAGCTTTTTATTTTACAGCCAGTTTGCCGTATATTTTTTATTTGCGTTTTTTACCACCTGGTTTTCAAATCCTGCCACCTGGTTTTACCTCGGAGTTACTGCGGTGCTGTATGTGGCATATTATTGCTATGGAATAAAAATAAAGAAAACCGTATAATAATTAATATTTTAAGCTAGAGGAGAATTTTTATGCGGATAAAACGTATATTACTGCTTCTGATAAATATATTAATTCCTGTACTCATGACGTTTATCACTGCTTTTTGCGGTATATTTTTAATAAAATACTTCATGCCTTTTATTATTGCCTGGATTATTGCAATGGCGGCAAACCCTGTAGTTAAATTTTTGGAGGGAAGAATTAAAATACACAGGAAGCACGGCTCCATTCTTATCATAGTGTTTGTTTTATGCCTGATAATAGGAATCTTATATCTTATTGTTTCTTCGGCTTTTATGCTGCTTGGAAGATTTATTAATCTGCTGCCCAGCTTATATGAGAGCATGAGCAGTGATTTAACTCAGACCTTGAGCGCGCTTTTTGCAAGATTTGATATCATAGCTCCTGATAAAAAGCGGCTTTTATCTGAGGCGGCTTCAAATCTAAACAGCTCAGTGGGGACTATTATCAAAAACCTGGCACTGCCTACCGCAGAAGCGGCCGGGGGGATGGTAAAAAAGCTTCCTAACCTATTGGTCTACACTGTGGTTACAATACTTGCCGCCTATTTTTTTACTGCTGACATGAATAATATTAGGCTGAAATTAAATTCGATGGTGCCTGAGAGTGCTTTAAAATACAGGAAGCTTATTATAAGAGATTTTAAAAGGCTTATAAAGGGATATTTTGCTGCACAATTTAAAATTATGCTTGTAGTAGCGGCAGTTCTTGCCGCAGGCTTTTATATACTGCGGATAAAATATTTTGCTGCCGCAGCTTTGTTTATAGCCTTTTTGGATTTTCTGCCCATATTCGGCACCGGTACGGTATTAATACCCTGGGCGGTTTTAAAGCTGATATCGGCAAAATATATGTATGCTTTTGCACTGGCACTGCTTTATATAATTACGCAGGCATTGAGGCAGTTTATACAGCCTAAGCTTGTAGGCGATTCCATAGGTATGCCGGCACTTTATACACTTGTCTTTCTTTACATAGGCTACAGATATTCGGGGATAGGCGGAATGATAGTGGCGATTCCTCTTGGGATGCTTGTATTAAAGGCTTTGGAATACGGGGCGTTTGATGGAATAAAAAGGAATGTGCAGCTGTTGATTAAGGAAATTAATGAAGCAAGAAACCAAATGTAAATCAAAAAGTGTTGACAGCTTTAATTTTTTAGTGTATCATTTTCTGAAACCGTTGATTGGGAGATAAAACATTTTAGTCGCTTACAGAGAGTCGGTGCTGCTGGAAATCCGATAGAGATGACGATTTGTAAATGGACCCATGAGGGACTGATGAAAGCGAAAGCGAGTATCTCAGTACGGCAGCTTCCGTTAAAGAGCAGAAGATGTGATGGCATTTTCATAAGAGAGAGTATTTAATGTACTAAAAAAGGTGGTACCGCAGGCAATGCTTGTCCTTTTATAAGGGCAGGCTTTTTTTATACAATTTTTTATGTCAATGCAGCTAATAATGTTTAAAGGAGAATAGAAAAATGAGTTTATTAAAAAAAGGTATATTTAAAAAGATGGCATGCAGTATTTTAATAGCGGCAGCGGCTTTTGCAGCTTCAGGCTGTACTCCGAAATCGGATACGGCAGCCTCTCAGAATGAAGGTGCAAAATCTGCTCAAAGCAGCAGTATGGAAAAATCAGATCGGCAGGCTCTGCCTAAGATAGGTGTCATACAGCTTATGGAGCATACTTCACTAAATATAATTTATGATTCTTTTTCTAAAGAGCTGGAGGAGCTTGGCTATAAAGACGGAGAAAACTGTATTATTACTTTTAAAAATGCAAATGGAGAAATGTCAAACATACCTACCATAGTACAGAATTTTGAGGGTGATAAGCAGGATGCGGTGGTTGCGATAACTACTCCGGTAGCACAGGGAGCTATGGCTCTTGCAAAAGATACTCCGGTAATCTTTTGTGCAGTGACGGACCCTGTAAAAGCCGGAGTCGTGACCGATTATGAAGTGACTGACAAGGGAATGACCGGTACTACTGATGCGGTGAATGTTGATAAGATTATGGAGCTGGCTTTGGAAATAACTCCAAAGGTAAAGAGTGTGGGTTATATCTATAATTCTGGAGAAGATAATTCGGTGAGCAACCTTGCCAAGCTTAAGGAATTTTGTGAGAGCAATAATTTAAAACTTGAAGAAACCAGCATTTCTTCAAGTGCCGATTTACAGATGGCAGCAAATACAATATTGGAAAAGGTTGATATGCTTTTTGTGGCAAATGACAATACTGTAGCTGAAGCTATGCCTGTACTTATGAAAGAGGCGGTTGCGGCAAAAAAACCTGTCTATGTGGGTGCCGATTCTATGGTAATGGACGGAGGCTTTGCTACTCTCGGCATCGATTATACCGACCTTGGAAAAGAAACTGCACGCATGGTCGACAGAGTGCTTAAGGGTGAAAAGGTGGAAGACATCCCGGTAAAAGTATTTAAGGATGATTTATATATTTATGTAAATACTGATACTGCAAAGGCACTTGGAATTGAAATCCCTGACAGTATAAGAAATGATGCGAGATTTAAAGAAATTAAAAATAACCAATAATGATTAAAGGATAATAAAAATGGCTTTTTCAACATTAATGCAGAGTGTGGAGCTTGGACTTATATTTGCCATACTTGCTTTAGGATTATTTATAGCTTTTAGAGTACTGGATTTACCTGACCTTACCGTTGACGGCAGCTTTGTCACAGGTCTTGCCTACAGTGCGGTGTGGACCGTGGCAGGGCGGCCTCTGACAGGGATTATTATGGGGGTTGCGGGTGGCACTGCAGCAGGTATAGTTACCGGCATACTTCATACCAAGCTTAAGATACATGAGATACTTGCCGGAATACTTACGATGACAGGTCTTTATTCTATAAATCTTATGATTATGGGAGAAAGTCCTACTATAAATTTTTACGGCAAGCCTACCATTTTTACTTTTGCAGAAGATAAGCTTGTAATTAACGGATTTTCATTTGGAAGATTTTTATTTTTATTGTTTATAGCTGCAGTGCTGGTAATATTTATATATGTATTTTTAAAAACTCAAATAGGGCTTTCTCTAAGAGCTACAGGGGACAATGAAGCTATGGTAAGAAGCTCAAGCATAAATACCGATGCTATGAAGATACTGGGCTTTGCACTTTGCAATGCACTTGTAGCCTTTTCAGGAGCAATCTATGCACAGTATAACGGCAATGCCGCTCATGGCGTAGGTGTAGGCATGCTTGTTCTCGCTCTTGCAAGCATAATTATAGGTGAAGCGATTATAGGCAGAAAGGGCATACTTAGAAACCTTATAGCAGTTTGTGTCGGAGCTGTAATTTATCGTGTAATGCTGGCAAAAGCCTATCAGCTTGGACTTCCCGTGACAGGGCTTAAGCTCTTTAGTGCGGTGATGGCAGTTGTGGCGATAAGCCTGCCTCTGATAAAGCCTGAGTTCTTAAAATGGAGGAAGCGTTATGCTGGAAGTAAAAAATCTTAAAGTAGTATTTGATAAAAATACCGTAAATGAAAAAACTGCACTTGAAGGTATTAACCTTGCTCTCAATAAGGGAGATTTTGTTACTGTAATAGGCAGCAACGGTGCAGGCAAAAGTACTCTGCTCAATTCTATAGCAGGCAGTATAGAGGTTGAAGAAGGCAGCATATTAAACAATGGGAAGGATATAACCTATATGCCTGAGCACAGGAGAGCAAGATTTATAGGCAGGCTTTTCCAAGATCCGCTTAAGGGGACTGCTCCTCACATGACTATAGAGGAAAATTTGGGACTCGCTTACAGCAGAGGAAAGAGTATAAGATTCGGCTTCGGAGTAAGGAAAAAGGACAGAAGGCTTTTTCAGGAGGTCTGTGCAGAGCTTGGACTTGGGCTGGAAAACCGACTTAAATCGGAGGTCGGGCTTTTAAGCGGAGGACAAAGACAGGCGCTCACACTTTTAATGGCAACCCTTGAAACTCCTGAGCTTCTTCTGCTTGATGAGCATACAGCAGCACTTGACCCCAAAACAAGCAGGCAGATACTTGAAATTACAAAAAAAATAGTTGAAAAAGATAAGATTCCTACACTTATGATAACTCATAATATACAAAATGCTATGGAATATGGCAATAAAACTCTGGTTATGGCAGGCGGCAGCATAATTAAGGTGCTTGAGGGAGAGGAAAGAAGGTATATGACGGTACAGGATATAATGAAGCTCTATGCTTCTACTGATGAGGTGCTGTCTGACAGGAGCTTATTGTCCTAAACTTGGTATTTTATAAAGTAATAAAACGCCGGAACCGGAAAATGCCGGTTCCGGCGTTTTATTGTCAGCAGCTTATTTTATATTCACAGCTTGCCCTTTTATTGATAGTATATTATGATATTTCAGTAAGAAAGGAAATTTATTATATATGGAGATAGCACTTAAAACTGAAGACAAAAGCGAGATACTGAGATTTCTTGAATATCGGGGGCAGGATATGGATGAAAATCTGTCAAGGCAGATAGATTTCTGTATGGAGATGATTAATTCGGCTGCAAGGCCTGCCTATATAAGCCACGAGTTTAATATGAAAAACGACGGCTCATATCCCGATGAATGCAGTTTTTTCAGCGGAAATGATATAAAGAAGCATCTGTCCGGCTGCAAAAAAATAATATTGATGGCAGCTACACTCGGTGCAGGTGTTGAAAATATTATAAGGAGAACTCAGGTAAGAAATGTATCCGATGCGGTCATTATGGATTCATGTGCCAGCGTGCTGATAGAGGTATTATGTGATACAATAGATGCTCAATTTAGGGAAGAATATAAAAAGCAGGGGCTTTTTTTGACTACAAGGTATTCTCCGGGCTACGGAGATTTGCCTATAGGGATACAGAGAGATTTTATAAGGCTGCTTGATACGGTAAGACGTATAGGACTCAATGTGAGTGACAGTGGAATAATGATACCGAGGAAGTCGGTTACGGCGATTATAGGAATAAGCGAAACTGAAAAAAAGCAGGAAAAGCTTGGCTGCAAGGGCTGCAATCTGGTCAAGGCCTGCAGGTTTTTAAGACGTGGAGTGACTTGCGGGAGATAGGGCATAAGAATTTTAAAGTAGGGCAGGTAGATAAATTATGAAAGATTTAATTAATAACAGCAATGATAAATATGCTTCAAGCTTTCCGCCATTAAATAAAATTACTGTACTTGACGGCGGCATGGGAACCATGCTGCTGGCAGCCGGGATGAAGGCAGGGGAGCATCCGGAGATTTTTGCTTATCATAACCCTGAGATAGTGGAGGGAGTACATAGAAAATATATAGCGGCAGGAAGCAATGTGATTTATTCCTGCACTTTTGGAGCCAATTCAAGAAAGCTGCAGGGCTGTGAGATAACAACCGTAGAGGCTGTGACTTCTTCTGTAAAAATAGCAAAGAAAGCTGCGGCGGCAAAAGAGGGGGTAAGGGTAGCACTTGATGTGGGACCTATAGGAGAGCTGCTTGAGCCGCTTGGAACCCTTTCGTTTGATACGGCTTATGAAGTTTATAAAGAGGTGATGGTAGCAGGAGAAAGAGCAGGAGCCGATTTAATAGTAATTGAAACCTTTACCGATTTATATGATGCCAAGGCGGCACTGCTTGCAGCTAAGGAAAATACTTCCCTGCCGGTATGGGTGACAATGAGCTTTGAAGCCGGCGGAAGAACCTTTACAGGGACTACAATACCCTCCATGGCGACAGTGCTTACAGGACTTGGAGCTGAGGCATTAGGGTTTAACTGCTCACTTGGACCTAAGGAAATACTTAAATTTGTAGAAGAGCTGGTACAGTGGACGGACTTGCCGGTAATAGTAAAGCCTAATGCAGGGCTTCCTGACCCGGTAACCGGAAAATATAATTTAAGTGCCGAAGGCTATACTGAAGACATGCTTAAGTTTAAAAAATATAGGGTGCTTGTCATGGGAGGCTGCTGCGGAACCAATCCGGATTATATAAATCAGCTTACAAATGCACTTGCGGCTGAGAAAAATAAAAATACGGCTTCGGATGGTCAGAAGCTGTCATCTGACGGAGATAGTGCTGATGAGGGCGATGATTATGATGCTGTAGGCTTAAACCCGGATAAAGGCTGCAGAAAAATCCGCTATGGTATATGCTCAGCCTCAAAGATGACGGAGCTTAATAAGGTAAGGGTAATAGGCGAAAGACTTAACCCTACCGGAAAACCGAGGTTTGCTCAGGCACTTATGGAGCATGATATGGATTATATAAGCAGAATGGCTATAGAGCAGGAAGAAAGCGGTGCTGAAATTCTGGATGTCAATGTAGGAGTTCCGGGAGCGGATGAAGTATCGCTTATGATTGAAACAGTAAAGGCAATTCAGGGTATAGTTTCACTGCCGCTTCAGATAGATTCTTCAAATCCGGCAGCGATTGAGGCGGGGCTTAGGGCATTTAACGGAAAGGCAATTATAAATTCGGTAAATGCCGATGATGAAAAGCTGGATATTGTCCTTCCTATAGCCAGGAAATATGGTGCAGCGGTAATAGGGCTTGCTTTAAGCGAAAAGGGAGTGCCTCAGACCACTCAGGAGAGGATTGACAATGCTGAATATATATTAAAAAAGGCTCTTGAATACGGTCTGAAAAAAGAAGATGTCTTCATAGACTGTCTTACGCTTACAGTTTCAGCACAGCAGGAGCAGGCTGTACAGACCTTAAACGCTCTCAGGAGGGTTAAAGCCGAGCTTGGGCTGCACTGTGTACTTGGAGTCAGCAATATATCCTTTGGTTTGCCGGAAAGAAGCCATATTACAGAGAGCTTTTTAGTACAGGCTATGTGCTGTGGTCTTGATTTGCCCATTATAAATCCCAATGTTGAAAGCCTTATGAATGCGGTATATTCTTATAAGGTGCTGGCAGGTGAGGACGAAAATTGCCAGGATTACATAATGAGATTTTCATCACATAGTGAATCTAAGGAAATTCATCAAGCTGTAAAGCAGGATGGAAATATTGAAATGACTATAGAAGAAGCGGTATTAAAGGGCTTGAAGGTACAGACCAGAGAGATTGCCGCAAGGCTTTTGGAAACAATGAGCGAAACGGAGCTTATTAATAATAAGCTGATACCTGCACTTGATATAGTGGGGGATAAGTATGAAAAACAGATTATTTTTCTGCCCCAGCTTATAAATTCGGCAAATGCCGCCTGTGAAGCTTTTGAGCTTATAAAGGAAAGACTGGCGAATTCCAGCAGCAAGGGGATGTCAAAGGGAAAGATAGTGCTTGCTACTGTTAAAGGTGATATCCATGATATAGGAAAAAATATTGTAAAAATAATACTTGAAAATTATGGCTACAGGATAATAGACTTAGGCAGAGATGTGCCTATAGAAAAGGTAGTCAAGGCGGTTATAGATGAAAAGGTAAATCTTGTGGGGCTTTCTGCACTTATGACTACTACTCTGCCTTCAATGAAAGAAACTATTGAAGCGGTCAAGGCGGTATCTCCCGACTGTAAAGTCTGGGTAGGGGGAGCGGTGCTGACAGAAGATTATGCGATGGAAATAGGTGCGGATTATTATGCCAAGGATGCAAGAGCCTCTGTAGAGATAGCAAAGCGCTCGTTTCCGGAAGAATCCGGGCTAAAAAATTAAATGGGAAATTAATAGCGAAAATGATTAATATAAGAGATTATTTAAAAAGAAGGGTGCTGCTTTTTGACGGTGCTATGGGAACTTATTATGCCTCTCTCTCGGGAGGTATAAGCTTTGGCTGTGAGCAGGCAAATATTAAGGCTCCTGAAATCATAGAAAATATTCACAGGGAATATATAGCTGCCGGGGCAAGTGCGATAAAAACCAATACCTTCGGACTTTCATATTATGAATCCGGCGGCTCCGAGGAAATAAAAAGAAGAAACGAAATTATAAGTGCAGGCTATGAAGCGGCAGTGAGAGCAGCAAAGGATAAGGCTTATGTATTTGCTGATATAGGACCTGCTGCAAGCACTACAGATAGAGATACCGCAAATACTTATATTTCACAGGCAGAAGCCTTTTTAAAAAAAGGAGCGTTAAACTATCTTTTTGAAACCTTTAGCAGTGATGAAGGCTTGAGTAAAACTGTGGAGTTTATAAAGCAGTCGGCCCAGAATGCCTTTATCATTGTATCTTTTGCAGTCCTGCCCGACGGCTATACGAGAGAAGGAAGATATTATAAAGACCTTATAGAAGCGATGCAGAAAAACTCTCATATTGATGCTGTGGGACTTAACTGTATTTCAAGTGCAGGGCAGATGTATGAGCTTGTAAAGGAGCTTGGCAGCTCGGGTATATTTAAGGCAGGAAAATATTTAAGTGTTATGCCTAATGCGGGATATCCTGTTGTAAGAGGAAACCGAACTTTTTTTGATACCAGCCAGGCTTATTTTGCTTCAAGGCTTGGACAAATAGCTCAGAGCGGAGCAAGGATAGTGGGAGGCTGCTGCGGTACTACTCCTGAGCATATAAAAAAAGTGGCACAGCAGCTTTCAGGAGAATTAATAAGCCGGGCTGTGCCTGTAAATATAAAGCCTGCTTCAGAAAAAAAGAAGAAATTTTATAAAAATGATTTTTTTGACAAGCTTGAGCTTAGCAGACAGGGAGGAAAAAAGGTTATTGCGGTAGAGCTCGACCCGCCTAAGGATTCTGATGCGGAAATGTTTTTAGAAGAAGCACAAAGGCTCAAAGCCGCCGGGATAGATATACTTACCATCTCCGACTGCCCTATAGCAAGGGCAAGAATGGACAGCAGTCTGCTTTCCTGTAAGGTAAAGAGAGAGCTTGCACTGGAGGTGCTCCCTCATCTTACCTGCCGTGACAGAAATATAAACGCAACTAAAGCGCTGCTTTTAGGTCTTCACTCGGAGGGAGTGCATAATGTGCTTACCGTGACAGGCGACCCTGTGCCTAATGCAGAAAGAAGCGAGGTAAATGCAGTTTATCAGTTTAATTCAAGAAAGCTCGCTTCATATATTACTTCATTAAACAGAGATATTTTTAATAACGATATGAAAATATTTACTGCGCTTAATATAAATTCCAAAAATTTTGCTGCAGAGCTCAGGCGTGCCAAGCTTAAAATAGAATGCGGCTCTGTAGGTTTTTTAACCCAGCCTGCCTACAGCAGCAAGGCCTTTGAAAATTTAAAGGTCGCAAAGCAGGAGCTTGATGCGGCGGTACTTGGAGGGATAATCCCCATAATTAATAAAAAAAATGCTTTGTTTATGCACAGTGAAATAAATGGGATAGACATACCTGAAGACATTATAGACAGCTTTGAGGGGCTGGCTGCCGAAGAATGTGAAAAACATGCACTTGAGCTTTGCCTTAAAGCTGCTGATAAGATGAGCGGATATGTTGACGGATATTATATTATGACTCCATTTCATAGAGTGGGAATCATTGAAAGTATAATATCAGGCATAGGACAAGGAGTAGCCGTCTGATGAGCTGTGTAGAACTTCTTGCGCCGGCAGGCTCTTATGAAAGCCTCACTGCCGGCATAAATGCGGGAGCTGATGCGGTATATATAGGCGGGGTCAAGTTTGGTGCAAGAGCCTACGCCGATAATCCCGATACGGAATTGCTTATCAAGGGAATAGATTATGCACATAGATTCGGCAAAAAAGTGTATATGACTGTAAATACCTTGTTAAAAAATCAGGAAATATCTGAGCTTGCAGCTTATATAAAGCCTTATTATGAGGCAGGGCTTGATGCTGCAATAGTACAGGACTTCGGCGTATTTTCCGTGATTAAGGAAAAATTCCCCGAGCTTGAAATACATGCAAGCACTCAAATGGGCATACTTGGAGCAGGCGGAGCCGGAAAGCTTTTTGAGATGGGAGCTTCCAGAGTAGTTCCGGCGAGAGAGCTGTCCCTTGATGAAATCAAAAGGATTAAAGCCAGCTGTGGAATTGAAATAGAATGCTTTGTACATGGCTCACTTTGCTACGCTTATTCAGGTCAGTGTCTTATGAGCTCTTTGATTGGAGGAAGAAGCGCAAACCGTGGAAGGTGTGCTCAAACCTGCAGGCTTGTTTTTGACTTTTATAATAAGGCTTCAGATAAAAAGAGCTTGAATTCTTCAGATAAAAGAAATCTTTTAAGCTGCAAGGATTTATGCAGCCTTGATTTACTGCCGGATATTGTAGAAGCGGGAGTGGATTCGCTTAAAATTGAAGGCAGGATGAAATCTCCAACTTATACTGCCGGTGTAGTAAGTGTATATAGAAAATACCTTGACTTATATTATAAGAGCGGCAGAGATGGCTATAAGGTAGAAGCCTGTGACCGAAAACTTCTGCTTGATTTATTTGACAGGGGAGGTCAGACTGAGGGATATTATAATAAGCATAATGGAAGAGATATGATAGCTATGCTTAAAAAGCCTGAATTTAGAGAAGCTAATACAGAGCTTTCAAAGCATATTCAAAAAAAATATATAGACACTGCCAAAAAGCTTGCCGTAACGGGCAGGATAGTAATAGAGGAGAATCTGCCTCTGCAGTTAGACCTTGAGGCTGAGGTATTAAATAAAAAAATAAACCTTCGCCATAAGGGCAGTCCGGCTCAAAAAGCTTTAAAGCTGCCTGTAAAAAAAGAAGATATAGAAAAACAGCTTTTAAAGACAGGCAATACACCGTATGAATTTGAAAAACTTGAGATAATACTTAAGGATAAGGTGTTTATACCGAATAAGTATCTGAATGAGCTCAGGAGAGAGACCTTTGAAAAGCTTGATAATGAGATTTTAGGATTGTTTAGGAGAAGACCTGCTAAGAATGCCAATAAAGCTTTTAAGCCCGGAAACGAAAATCGGGATTTAAATTATGGAGCTGAGCCGTCTGAAAAAATTGAAGCTTATTCTAAGGCAATCAATCTGAACTTTACACCGGGGCTTCATATAGTATGTGAGGAAAAAAGTCAGCTTGAGGCGGTTCTTGATTTTTGCGAAAATTATAAGAAGTCTTTTAAGACAGCTTCCTTGCATAATCCGGCTGAAAATACAGTGCATGAAAAAGCTGAAGCGGGAATAAGCAATTATATAAATGAAATAAGCTTTGAAGCTGATACCCTGCCGCCGAAATTATGGAAATCTATAGTAAAAAGGCTGCATAAGCTGGAAATAAAGGCAAATCTTTATCTGCCCCATATTTTCAGGACTGAGGCAGAAAATTACTTTAATCTGAATAAGGAATTTATTACAGGTACGGAGTTTGACGGATTTATTATAAGATGTCTTGAAGAAGTAAGCTATCTTGACGAGTTGCTTAAGGGCGGCAAAAAACCGTTTTATATATTTGATTATAATATGTACGGCTTTAATAAAGAGGCAGAGCGCTGCATTAAAAGTATGGGAGCCTCAAGGCTCACTCTGCCTGTGGAGCTGAACTTAAAAGAATTAAGTGAGCTTAACTGCACAGACAAGGAGCTTATAGCCTATGGCAGGCTCCCTATGATGATTTCAGCTCAGTGCCTGAGAAAAAATACCCTGGGCTGCGACAGAAAATACAGCCTGCTTACTCTGCGTGACAGATATAATCAAAACATGCCGGTAAAAAACAGATGTGAATTTTGCTATAATACAATTTATAATTCACTTCCACTTTCAGTTATAGGAATTGCCGATAATATAAGAAAACTTAATCCTGCTGTTATAAGGCTGTGGTTTACGACAGAAAATCAAAAAGACTGTATTTGTATAGTTAATAAATATATAAAATGTTTTATTGAAGGAGAACAGGTTGAGGAGCCTTCAAAAGACTTTACACGTGGGCACTTGAAACGAGGGGTTGAATAGTTTATACTTATAGTTTAGTAAAATATAATAACAGGTGTTTAGACGCTGAACGCTTATTAATATGAAAGGAAGACAATGAAAGAAGCAATAAGTTGTGGCGGCGTAGTTATACATAGAGGCAAGGTACTTACTCTTTATAAGAATTATAAAAATAAGTATGAAGGCTGGGTACTGCCAAAAGGAACTGTTGAAAAAAACGAAACCTTTGAACAAACTGCCTTAAGAGAAGTTAGAGAAGAAAGCGGAGTCAATGCCAGAATTATTATGTATATAGGTAAGAGTGCCTATACATTTAATTCAAATACCGGTATAGTTGATAAAGAAGTGCATTGGTACCTTATGTCAGCTGAAAGCTTTTACAGCAAGCCGCAGAGGGAAGAGTTTTTCATGGATTCAGGGTATTATAAATATAATGAGGTATATCATTTGCTGAAATTTATAAATGAGCGCAACATACTGGAAAAGGCATATAGCAAATACCATGAATTAAAGAAAAACGGTACATGGCCGCTTACACGAAAAAATGGAGATAATTATGATAAGGTTTGAAAAAACTTCGGTTATGAACATGGAAAATGCCCTGCGCGGTGCGAGGAATCCTATGAATTCATGGTCAAGATCGGATAGCTATTATGATGAAGAGGGAAAGTATATTTTGGGTGAAAACGATCTTCAGCTTGCAAAAAAACTTAGAAAGGCAGGAAGCGACCACAGAAAATTTTTAAGACAGATTTTTGTAAGTGCTGATATTACTGCTCCTATATACTGGTGGAAGGAATATGACACCTATAAAATTGCCACTGTGGCAAATTCCACCTCAACTATGCATAAGATACATACCAAGGAATTTGAAATTGAGGATTTTTCATCAGACAGATTAAGCAAGGAGGGACTGCTGACTTTAGAGCTTATAATAAAGGCACTTGAAAACACCAGGCTCAGATATAATAAAAGCCGCAGTAAAGCAGATTGGTATGATATAATACAGCTTTTGCCGTCAAGCTATAATCAGATGAGAACCTGCACTCTTAATTATGAATCGCTGATAAATATTTATTTTGCAAGAAAAAATCATAAGCTGGACGAATGGAACAGCTTTTGCGATTGGATTTCAACCCTGCCTTATGCTGATGAACTTATAATTAATACCGATAAAGCAGTTGACTGATAAATTAATACTCTCATAGCTTTAGCTTTGAGAGGCTTGGAGGGCTGAAATGTGAATATAATAGCTGCTGTTGACAAAAATTGGGCAATAGGCTGTAGGGGCAGACTTCTGGTATCAATACCGCAGGATAAAAAATTTTTCAGAGAAAAAACTTTTGGAAAAACTGTGGTGATGGGGAGAAAGACCTTTGAAGATTTGCCGGGAGGCAAAGCACTGGAGGGAAGAAGAAATATAGTGCTTTCAAATGACAGCGCCTTTTCTCCTGAGAATGCTTTAGTATTAAGGAGCGTTGAGGACTGCTTTAATTATTTTAAAAATGAAAATATTGCAGATGAAGAAATATTTATAATAGGCGGAGAAAGCATTTACATACAATTTCTGCCTTATTGCGATACTTCATACATTACTTATATAGATAATGCATATAAAGCAGACAAATACCTGACCAGGATTGATAAAGAGGCTGAATGGAAGCTTATACAAGAGAGTACGGAAAAAAACTATTTGAAGCATAAATATTTTTTCAGACTGTATAAGAGAGCCAAATATTGATAAAATACTTGCTAATAAATTATCAATACTAGTGCTTTTTATGCTAATCTATGTTATAATATCCTTGTACATTATTATTTTAGTTGAATGCTCATAAAACTATTAATGTAAGAGGAGAAAAAATATGTTCAAGATTATTAAAAAGAAATACTTGGCTAACAATATCTACTACATGGATGTAGAAGCTAAGAATGTTTCAAGAAGATGTCTTCCCGGAGAGTTTGTAATTGTTAAACTTGATAAGTATGGCGAGAGGATACCGCTTACAATTGCAGATTATGACAGAGAAAAGGGAACCGTTGCCATAGTTTTCCAGGCACTTGGAGCCTCGACTAAACTTATGGCAGAGCTTAACGAGGGCGATTACTTTATGGATTTTGTAGGTCCGCTTGGGAATGCAAGTGAGATGATTTCAGAAGACATGGAGGAGCTCAAGAAAAAGAAGATTTTATTTGTTGCAGGAGGTGTCGGTACAGCTCCTGTATATCCGCAGGTTAAATGGCTTCATGAGCATGGCATACCGTGTGATGTAATAATAGGTGCGAGAAATAAAGACTTGCTTATACTTGTCGAAGAAACCAGAAGGATTGCAGGCAATCTTTATATAGCTACAGATGACGGCACAGCTGGGGTAAAGGGACTTGTTACGGATGTTATCAGGGACCAGGTTCAGAATAAGGGAATTAAATATGACCTCTGTGTAGTTATAGGACCTATGATAATGATGAAATTCGCCTGTATACTGACTAAGGAGCTTGGAATTAAAACTATTGCAAGTATGAATCCTATTATGGTTGACGGTACGGGCATGTGCGGAGCCTGCAGACTTACTGTAGGCGATACTGTTAAATTTGCCTGTGTAGATGGACCTGAGTTTGACGGGCATCTTATAAACTTTGATGAAGCTATGAAAAGAATGCAGACCTATAAGACTGAGGAAGGCAGAGAGCTTTTAAGGGTGCAGGAGGGTAAAACTCACCACGGTGGCTGCGGAGTATGCGGAGGTGACAAATAATGGATAAAACTAAAAAAGTACCGGTTGCGGAACAGGATCCACATGAGAGAGCAACGAATTTTAAAGAGGTTTGTTTAGGCTATACCTATGAAGAAGCACTGGCAGAGGCATCACGCTGTCTTGATTGCAAGAATGCAAGATGTATAAAGGGCTGTCCGGTGTCTATAAATATACCGGCATTTATACAGCAGATAATTAATAACGATATTGAAAAGGCGGCTCAGATTATCGGAGAATCTTCATGCCTTCCGGCAGTCTGCGGACGTGTATGCCCGCAGGAAAGCCAGTGTGAGGGAGTCTGCGTAAGAGGCATCAAGGGAGAGTCGGTATCCATAGGAAAGCTTGAAAGATTTGTAGCAGATTGGGCAAGAGAGCATAATATAACTCCTAAGGTAAGTGCTGAGCCGAAAAATCAGAAGGTGGCAGTGATAGGCTCAGGACCGGCAGGACTTGCCTGTGCGGGCGACCTTGCAAAGCTTGGCTATGAAGTTACCATATTTGAAGCCCTGCATGAGCCGGGCGGAGTTTTGATGTACGGCATTCCGGAATTCAGGCTGCCAAAAGATGCAGTAGTGCTGCCTGAGATAGAAAATGTGATTAAGCTTGGAGTTAAGATAGAAACCAATGTTGTAATAGGAAAGACCTTTACTATAGACGACCTTTTAGATGAAGAGGGCTTTGACGCTATCTTTATAGGCTCGGGGGCAGGACTTCCTATGTTTATGGGAATTCCGGGAGAAAATGCAAATGGAGTGTTTTCTGCAAATGAATACCTGACCAGAAGCAATTTGATGAAGGCTTTCAGAGATGATTATTATACCCCTATAACCAGAGGCAAAAAAATCTGTGTAGTAGGCGGCGGAAATGTGGCGATGGATGCTGCAAGAACTGCTTTAAGGCTTGGAGCTGAGGTTCATGTAATTTACAGAAGAAGTGAGGCGGAGCTTCCGGCGAGAGTCGAAGAGGTCCATCACGCAAAGGAAGAGGGCATTATTTTTGATTTGCTTACCAATCCGACAGAAATCCTTTCTGATGAAAAGGGCTGGGTAAAGGGCATAAAGGTAATTAAGATGGAGCTTGGAGAGCCTGATGCTTCAGGAAGAAGAAGACCTGTTCCTATAGAGGGCAGTGATTATGTAATTGACTGCGATACAGTTATAATGTCGCTGGGTACTTCACCTAATCCGCTTATTTCAAGCACTACTAAAGGGCTTGAGATAAATAAGCGCAGATGCATAGTAGCTGATGAGCAGATAGGAAAGACCAGCAGAGAGGGTGTATTTGCAGGCGGTGATGCAGTTACCGGAGCCGCTACTGTAATTCTTGCTATGGGTGCGGGAAGGGCAGGAGCCAGAGGTATAGACGAATATCTTACTGCTAAGAGAGAAGGCTAGAATATAGAATAAAAAAGAGCTGTTATGCTGCATAACGGCTCTTTTTATTTGTAAAAGCTAATCTTATAAGTAAATAATTTATGAAGGTTTTGTGCAGACCTACGAGGTAATAACTCCCATTTCAGCCGGTCTGCTCTTATCATATATTTCATTAGGGTCAAAAAGGTCAGTAAGCTTAGCCTTGGCAGGGTCATCTATATCGGTTTTCATCCTAAAGCCGTCGAGGTTCCGCCTTCCCATTCTTAAATTGTCATCGCCGAACTGAACCCAGTATTCAGCAGAGTCGACTGTGCAAAAATATCTGAAGCCGAGCTTATGCATATAGGCGTATCTTTCATTATCGGCTTTATAGGGGTGCCAGTCGGCAACATCGGTGCCAAAGGGGTAGAGCAGTATGTCAACAGGTCCTATAAGTGAATTAACTTCATTATTCCACTTATCACAGTCAGTTTTAAAATGCACCATGTCTATTTTACCGAGGTGCTTATGTCCCCAGCTGTGTGAAGCAAGCTCCCAGCCGTCTTTTTTAAGTGCCTCTGCAATCTCCCTTACAGTTTGCTTATCCGCTTCAATATTAGGATTCTTATCCGGACCGCTTTCGTAGGAGGCAGTAGTTCTATAGCCGTAAACTCCCTCATATCCGGTAACTGCTATAATCGCTTTTGCACCTTTATAAGAAAAATCAGGATGAGCATCAATAAATTTATTTAAAATAGGTATGAGGTCATAATCTCCCCTTACCTTGCTTCCGTCTTCAAGGTCCATTTCACAGGTAACTCTGCCGTCATCACCTATTACCAGCCTGTTTGCGAATCCGTCGGTTTTCATGTAAGGATAGTAGTTTACATCATCCTGTGACATAACCAAAGGCTTTTTGCCGGGAGGGAGCATTATATCCCCTTTCATCATCTTAATGGCACCGGTTTCAGGGTCCGGAGCCTCATAGCCTACATCATGTATTCTCACGAGGACAAAGCCTCTTTTATACATTTCATCAAGCATTTTTTCAAATTCACCTATAGTGGTCATAACCTGATTGTAGCCCATCTGCCTGTCATCACCGTCAAAGGCTTTTGAAGTATCATAAATTAGAGTGTGAAAAAATACATGAGGTACCTTTGTAACATCCGCCTTTACAAGAGTGGACTTAGTTTGCTCAAAGCCTGCTATAGCCTCTGTAACCTCAGGGGCTGTAGCATATTTTTCATCAGAGCTTAAAAGCTGTATGGCTGCATCGTAGTCATAGCTTGCCGCAAGCCTGTCAGCTTTTTCAATAAGGGCTTTTACGGCTTCCTCACTTGCTGGAGCCGCTTGGCTTTCACTTTCCGCTTCACTGCTTTGTGAGGCTGCAGCCGGTGTATTTTTATTTTCTCCTCCTGATACCGCCTTTATAATATGATAGGCACCAAAAGCAACCACTCCTATAAGCACTATTATAAAGCAATAAACCCCTATAACCTGCATTCTTTGCCGCCTTTGCAGCTTTTTCCTCCTTTTCACAAGTTCAGAGTGAAAATTAGATTCATTAAAATCTGACATAATCGTTTAAGTCCTTTCATTAATAATTAACGAATTTCTATAGAAGCAATCTGCGTATGAGCATGTAGCCTTTTTCTATATGTGTATCAGTATCATTGCAGGAAGCTTCACAATAGATATTCTTACCACTGTTAAAATTACTGTCCGAGCGGTATAATAAAAAGGGAACAGGGTCTGAGGTATGGTTTTTCAATGAAACCGGGGTAGGATGGTCAGGAAGTATCAGCAGGGAAAAATCCTCTTTGGCATTTTTAAGTGCATTAATAAGAGGAGCTATTATATACCTGTCTATCCTTTCTATTGCAAGCTTTTTGCCGCTGTAATCGCCATGATGACCGCATTCATCAGGAGCTTCACAATGTATGTATACAAAATTTTTATTGCGGTTGAGCAGTGCATCAAGTGCAGCGTTGCATTTACCGCCGTAATTAGTATCAAGAGTTCCTGTACTTCCTTTGACATCTATGACTTCAAGACCGGCATAAATACCTATACCCTTAATTAAATCAACTGCCGATATAATACTTCCGTCAAGGTTAAACTTTTTATTAAAATTTTCCAAAACAGGCTTTTTTCCTTTGCCCCAGAACCAGATGGAGTTTGCGGGATGTAATTGCCTGGCTTTTCTGTCAAGGTTTACAGGATGGTTTTTAAGAATTTCGGCAGCCTCTTTCATAAGAGTAAATAAAAGCCTGTCCTTGGGCAGATATTCTCCGATTTTCCTGTCTGCAATATCCAGGGGAGAGGTAAGCTTGGAATTTATGCCTCTATTTTTTAATATAAAGCAGTGCTTATAAGAAGCCCCGGGGTAAAAACCGTATTCATTCGTATTAAGCCTGGCTGCAATATCTCTTATAAGCAGATTTGATTCTTCTGTAGTTATATTTCCGGCGCTGTAGTCCAGGATGGTTTTATCTATGAAGTTAGGCTCATCAGAAAGTGTAATTGTATTGCAGCGTATGGCAGTATCTTCATCTCCCATAGCTATGCCAAGACTTACAGCTTCAAATGGAGAACGCCCGGTATAGCACTGCTCCGTGTTATAGCCTAAAACTGCAAGATTTGCGACATCGCTGCCGGGACTCAGGCTGTCAGGCACTGTTTTAACAGTGCCGAGCAGGGAATATGGTGCAAGTGAATCCATCACAGGCTTATAAGCGGATTCCAGCGGGGTTTTGCCACCAAGTTCTTTTACAGGGAGATCAGCCATGCCATCTCCGAGCATAATAATATATTTCATATTTGTATCAATGCAGAGAAATATCATTATAAGCCGTGAGAGTATTTACCTTATAAATCCGGAAATACGCTCAGGGAGCAATCGGAAAATGCTTTAATTAATATTTCTCGGGCTGCTAGGCCGTCCTTTCATTATTAGTATTCATAATATTATTGATGCTTTATCTTATTATGCTGTCAAAGTATTTCTAAATCTACACGGCAATACATCTCCAAGCATTGACCTAAGATTTAATCAAGATTTAGAATTTGCTTTCAATCATAAAAAGTATATCTCAAAAACAGCGTAAAGACAAGAGCAATGTCATTTTTAGCTGTTTTTATCCAGCTTCAAACTGGTGCAGGCGGGCTTTCTCTTTTTTTACTCTTTTATTTGCTTTATTTTATATTATAATATATTATAGGAGCTTAATAATTCTAAAAGAAAATGGAGATTTACATGAATGATATAAAACTTACTAAAATGACGGGCGGCTGTGGAGGCTGAGCTTCAAAAATAGGGCCTGATACCCTTGCGCAGGTTCTGCGCAGCCTTCCTAAATTCAGCGATTCAAATCTGCTGGTAGGTTTTGATACCGCTGACGATGCTGCAGTATATAAGCTGACTGATGAGCTTGCACTTATACAGACGGTAGATATATTTCCTCCTGCTGTAGATGACCCTTATGAATATGGTCAGATTGCGGCGGCAAATTCACTTTCTGACGTATGGGCTATGGGCGGAGAGGCAAAGCTCTGTATGAACATACTGATGTATCCTGAAAGTCTTCCGGCTGAAGCAGTAAATGCGATATTAAGAGGAGGATATGACAAGGTGATGGAAGCCGGTGCTATAGTTGTAGGCGGACATACTATAAAGGATGACATACCGAAATACGGTTTATGCGTATCAGGTCTTGTACACCCTGATAAAATCCTTAAAAATAATGGAGTTCAGGATAAAGATGTACTTATACTTACAAAGGCTATAGGCACCGGGCTGATTATCAATGCAGTCAAAGGAGAGCTTGCTGATGCAAAGCAGTATAAGGCAGGTCTTGAATCTATGATTTCCTTAAATAAATATGCCGCCGATGCGGTTAAAGGTTTGGACGGCATCCACGCCTGCACTGATGTCACAGGCTTTTCGGTGATAGGGCACAGTCTTGAAATGTGTGAGGGCACAGGTCTTGAGGTGGTGATAGATTATAGGAAGGTGCCTATGCTGCCGGGTGTAAAAGAATTTGCTAAAATGGGGCTGGTTCCGGCAGCTACCTATGCCAACAGAAGACATCTAAAGAAAAGCGTAGGTCTTTTATCTGATATACCGGAATATATTACTGATGTATTATATGACCCGCAGACTTCGGGCGGACTGCTCTACAGTGTAGCTAAGGACAAGGCAGAGCAGGTGTTTGAAGCGTTGAAAAAGGTTTGTCCCTATACTGAGATAATAGGTGAAATCAGCAAAGGAAATGAATACCCGGTTTCAATAATTTAAGGCAATACAGTCAGCCCCGGCTTTAAGCGTTTAGCAGGGCTGTAAAAAGCTATTAAAATGATATTTCGCCGGAATAGAGGGTATTAAAATAAGAAAACGCCGGCTTCGGCAAATCAAAATTACTGACTCTGGTGTTTCTTTATTTTGAGGGGTGCTGCAAAATTCATCGTTTCTACAGTATCTAGTGGAATGCTTCTTGCTTTCTATACTATATATTATATGAATCTGCTGTTTGCAGCTCCTCCCTCTTTTTAACTTTCCATACAACAGTCAAGAAGCCCTCCTATAAACTTCTTGATTTTGATATTGCCGTGCTTGAAGCTTTTTCCGCATATAAAATTAATTTCATTTCTCATCTGCTCAAAACCGAAAAGTCTGTCGCCGTATTCATTATAGATGGGATCGGCATAATCATCCATGCCCCTGGCGGCAAGACCTGATAAAGCGGCACCTGCCGCACGCCTAATCCTTTGCTCTACACTTTTGGTATTATCCCCCATCATACCGCAGATATCTCTCATAGATACGTCTCTTACGTCCATACCCTTCTCAAAAAGGTAGGTGGCTATTTCTATTATATCCTTACTTCCGCTTTCACTTAATATGCCTATCTCTCTAAGCACTCCTTTAAGCCTTTTTGTAAAACGCACGAGCTCGTCTTCTTCATAAAGCTTGATATTTTCCGAATCTGCAGCTTTCGGATGGGCTTTTGAGCCGTGCTCAGGTACTATTTGCAGCACTCTTTTGAGCATTCTTGAAAGCTCGGTATTTTTGAGAACATTTGATAATTCTATCTCATTTAAGGGCTTGTGAAGAATATAGCTTACTCCGGCAATATAGAGTTTTTCAACACTTTCAGCATCATAGGCTGACGAAAATATAAAAATATCACTGTCAGGAAATAAATTTGCAGCCCTTCTGATCCTTTCAAGCCCTGTATTATCCAGATTTCTAATATCAGCAATAAGCACATCAGGCTTTGCATCCCTTAACTCAACAAAAGCATCTTCCCAGACTTCAAAAGAACCTGCCGCTTCTCCAAGCTTATTCTCATCTATTAATGAGGTTAATCTGACACTTAAAGTTCTTACACATCCGACTAGATAAATCTTCATAAATTTATTTAACCCTTTCTCTATTTTTAAGTGAAGCCTTTCTTACTTTAAAATGTCAAGTAATTATTGCTCACATTTGCAGTATTTATTATTTGATTAAACAGTCACTCTGCCGGCCGCCTCATACTTTATGCTCAGAATGCTGTATATGAAAACATCATTATCCTAAATAAAATCTAATAAATAAAACTATAGTATTAATATAGCTCAATATAATCTCTGTTGCTTTCTGTAGTATTATACATTTATTGTCTAATGCTATAAATTTACCATTTTCTTCACAATAACGCAAGTAATTTTTGCTGTGCCTCCGATATTACTTTAAAAGAGAAACAGGTTTAGAGCAAAAAGGGCTGCTGTCAACAAAACAGCGAAAATAAGCTTAAATCATATTAAATTTTGTGCAATTATTTTGCTTGACTTTTATTTAGAATGTGCTACAATATGATATGTAAAAAACAGTAATTGATACTGATTTTGTTTATAAAACGGTTAAGACCGCTATAGCTTCGGAATATTAAGTTATATAACAATATATTTTAATTTATGGAGGATAATACAATGAGTAAAAATTTAAATGAAAAATTAAACGTGTATCTTGCAAATCAAGAGGTAATGTACATAAAGCTTCATAATCTTCACTGGTATTTAAAGGGAAAGAGCTTCTTTACGCTTCATGCCAAGTTTGAAGAGCTTTATGACCAGACTGCCGAGATAGTAGATGAAGTGGCGGAAAGACTGCTGGCATTAGGCGGAGAGCCTGTAGCGAGCTTAAAAAAGGCACTTTCACTTACAGCAGTTAAGGAGCTTGATGATGTGCCTGTAGCAAGCCTTGATGCAGCTAAGATTCTTTTAAAGGATGTTGAATACTGGATAAAGGATACAAAGGAGATTTCAGACCTTGCCGACAGCGAGGGAGATAAGGCTACTGCGGATATATTCAATGGCTATCTTAAGGAATATGAGAAGCTTCAGTGGATGCTTAAAGCCTACATGGAGTAATGCAAAATATTATTAGCTGTTAAAGTAAAGACCCGGGGCACAGCAAGCTTTTAAGCTTGCTGTGCCCCGGGTCTTTTTTGCTGCCTCCGACCAGGCATTTTATGACTCAAGTATTGAATTCAGGCTAAGCTCCTGTTTGCAGCCTGAGCCTAAAGCTGAAAATAATAAAATAAAATTTATTAAAAGGTATTGATTTTTATACAGAAATATGTATAATTATAAAAAGAAACAAATTAGAGGATTTTAAAATATGCATTAAGCTATTGTTGATAATACAAATAAATTTTGAAATACAGCTATTATTGACAGATAAAGAATGTTGAATATATATTCTATATACCTGTATATTTTAAAATCTGAAGCTTAAGGAGGGAATGTTTTATGAAAAAAAATCTTATTTTATTGGCAGCAGCAGGACTGGCAGCGTTTACACTTGCAGCCTGCAGTTCAAGCTCAAACTCAGGGTCAAGTGCAGAAAGCAAGACTGAAGCAGCCTCAAAGGCTGAACAGGCTAAAGACTCTGAGGCAAACTCTAAAGAGGGTGATACTGAAATTACTGTTGAAAAGGGTAAGCTTATAATGGCGACCAATGCTGAGTTTCCGCCCTATGAGTTTCATGAAAATGATAAAATAGTCGGAATAGATGCGGAAATAGCTGAGGAAATAGCTAAAAAGCTTGGGCTTGAGCTGGAAATAGAGGATGTGGCATTTTCAGCTATTATCCCTGAAATTACCTCAGGTAAGGCGGATGTAGGTATAGCAGGCATGTCGGTTACTGAAGACAGAAAAAAAAGCGTGGATTTTTCTCAGACCTATGCGGATACCGTACAGGTAGTTATAGTTAAAAAAGATTCAGAGATAAAAACTCCTGAAGAGCTTGAAAAAAAGACTTTAGGCGTTCAGGAAGGAACCACAGGAGCAATTCTTGCAGAAGATATTAAGGATGTCAAGATAGAGCCTTATAATAAAGCGGTTGATGCAGTTCAGTCCCTTATGCAGAATAAAGTTGATGCGGTAATAATTGATGAAGAAACTGCAAAGGTATTTACAAGCGACAATAAGGATATTAAGATTCTTGACGAAGCCTTTGCCAAGGAGGAATATGCAATAGCTGTAAAAAAGGGAAATAAAGAGCTTCTTACTCAAATAGATAAAGCACTTGATGAGCTTAAAAGTGAGGGTAAGATAGATGAAATAGTAAAGAAGTATATTAAGGCAGAATAGATTTTGCCGGCAGCAGTTTAGCTATGTTTTAAGTGAGGTATATCTGAACTGCTGCTTTATAGGTTTTTCAAGCTGAATTTTATTTAAGGGAGAGCTGTATATGTGGAAAAATTTAAAAGAACAGTTTATACTTAATTTTATAAAAGACAACCGGTGGCATTATCTGAGCAACGGTCTTAAGGTAACACTTGTGATTACGTTTTTCGCGGTAATTATAGGGCTTGTGCTTGGAGCCTTTTCAGCGATGATAAGAAGCAAATATGAGCATACCGGAAAGCTTAAGCTACTAAATGCTCTGTGCAATATTTATATAGCGGTAATCAGAGGCACTCCGGTTACTATACAGCTTCTTATAATATATTTTGTTGTATTTTCAGGGATGAAGATAGATAAGACGCTTGTGGCAGTAATAGCTTTCGGAATTAATTCAGGAGCCTATCAGGCTGAAATATTCCGTGCCGGTATTCAGTCCATATCCAGAGGTCAGTTTGAAGCAGGCAGAAGTCTGGGATTTAATTATAACCAGACTATGCGCTATATTATACTGCCTCAGGCGATTAAAAATGTAATACCTACACTTGCAAATGAATTTATAGTTTTATTAAAGGAAACCTCAGTGGCAGGCTATATAGCACTTATAGATCTTACAAAGGCGGCAGATATAATAAGGTCTAAAACTTATTCGGCTTTTATGCCCCTGATAGCGGTAGCACTTATATATCTTATACTGGTACTTGGCTTTAGCTATGTAGTAACTATTATTGAGAGGAGGCTTTCACGTGCAAGAAACTGATTTAACACGAGGATTAGATTTTAGCGGGGAAATTTCAAACGATATCAATGCGGTTCCCTTGCTTCATATAGAAAAGCTTACTAAAAAATTTGCTGATAATGAGGTGCTTAAAGGGATCACTCTTGATATATATAAGGGAGATGTGGTATGTATAATAGGTCCTTCCGGCTCAGGCAAATCCACTTTTTTAAGATGTCTTAACAGAATAGAAGAACCAAGCTCGGGAAAAATAATATTTGACGGTGAAAATATATGTGACAAAGCAGTCGATATAGATAAGCACAGACAGAGAATGGGCATGGTTTTTCAACAGTTTAATCTCTTTCCTCATATGAATGTGCTTAGGAATCTTACACTTGCTCCTGTAAGGCTCCAGGGCAAGGCAGAAGGTGAAGCAGCCTCCTACGCCATGGAGCTGCTTGAAAGAGTGGGACTGGCAGACCGGGCAGAAGCCTATCCCTCACAGCTTTCCGGTGGTCAGCAGCAAAGAATAGCAATAGTGAGAGCACTTTGCATGAAGCCGGAGGTAATGCTTTTTGATGAGCCTACCTCCGCTCTTGACCCTGAAATGGTGGGTGAGGTGCTGAATGTTATGAGCGACCTTGCTAAAAGGCATATGACTATGGTGGTGGTAACTCATGAGATGGGCTTTGCAAGGGAAGTATCAAACAGAGTGGTGTTTCTTGACGGAGGAGAGTTTATAGAAGAAAACTCTCCGGATGAATTTTTTGTCAATCCTGTAAATGAAAGACTTAAAAATTTCTTGAGTAAAGTACTTTAGATTGCAGCTTATAATGTAAAATTAAATTCTGCTGAATGATTTAAGGTGAAAATATGTTCGTTTAGTCTTGATAAAAATATTAATATTATGATAAAATATTTAAGGAAACATCTTAAGCGGCGTTTCCTTAAATTTGATTAAAATGATATGGAGCTGTAAACAGTGGAAAGAAAATACATTAAAATTCGTGGAGCAAATGAGCATAACCTTAAAAATATATCGCTGGACATACCCAGAGGAGAGCTTGTAGTGCTAACAGGGCTTTCAGGCTCAGGTAAATCTTCCCTGGCTTTTGATACTATTTATGCAGAGGGGCAGAGAAGGTATATGGAGTCTTTGTCCTCGTATGCAAGAATGTTTTTAGGTCAGATGGAAAAGCCTGATGTAGAGAGCATTGAGGGCTTATCCCCATCAATTTCAATAGACCAGAAATCAACAAACCGCAATCCCCGTTCTACAGTAGGCACTGTTACTGAGATTTATGATTATCTGAGGCTGCTATATGCAAGAATAGGCATTCCTCACTGCCCCAGGTGCGGTAAAGAAATACATAGACAGAGCATAGACCAGATGGTTGACAGGATTATGGAGCTGCCTCAGAAAACTAAATTTCAGCTGCTTGCCCCTGTGGTTAAGGGCAAGAAAGGACGACATGAAAAGGTGCTTGCCCAAGCGAGAAAGAGCGGCTATGTCAGGGTGCTTATAGATGGAAATATGTATGAGCTTACTGAGGATATAGTTCTTGATAAAAATATAAAGCACAGTATAGATGTAGTAGTTGACAGACTTGCAGTCAAGGAGGGAATTGAGAGAAGACTTACAGATTCACTTGAGGCGGCGCTTGCACTGGGGGAGGGATATGCGGCAATAGATATAGTAGAGGGAGAAAGGCTGAGCTTTTCACAAAATTTTGCCTGCCCTGACTGCGGCATATCGGTAGATGAGGTTGAGCCGAGAACCTTTTCGTTTAATAACCCCTTCGGAGCCTGTCCGGACTGCTCCGGGCTCGGCTACACTATGGAATTTGACGAAGAGCTTATGATACCTGATAAAAGTCTTAGCATAAACGAGGGAGCCATCACTGTATTGGGCTGGCAGAGCTGCAATGATAAAAAAAGCTATACAAATGCCATGCTCAAAGCTTTATGCAAGGAGTTTGATTTTGACTTGGACACTCCCTTTGAAGACTATCCGCAGCATATACAGATGTTGCTTATACATGGTACCGACCGGGAAGTAAATGTGTATTATTCGGGACAGAGAGGCTCAGGTGTCTATCCTACAGTATTTGAGGGGCTGATAAAAAATGTTGAAAGGCGCTACAGGGAAACCTTTTCAGAAAGCGCAAAGGCTGAATATGAGCAGTATATGAGAATCGCTCCCTGTAAGGGCTGCAAGGGCAAAAGGCTTAGAAAGGAGGCTCTTGCAGTAACTGTAGGCGATAAAAATATCTATGATGCCACAAATACCTCAATAGTTAAATTTAAGGAATTTATATACAATCTCAAGCTTACTGAGATGCAGAAGGCTATAGGCTCACTTGTAATAAAGGAAATAAAAGCCCGAGTTTCTTTTTTAATAGATGTGGGGCTTGATTATCTGAGCCTTACCAGAGCGACCGGTACTTTGAGCGGAGGGGAGGCACAGAGAATCAGGCTTGCAACTCAAATAGGCTCAGGGCTTGTAGGAGTTGCTTATATTCTTGATGAACCGAGCATAGGGCTGCATCAAAGGGATAATGATAAGCTCCTTGCCACACTCAAGCATCTTAGAGATTTGGGAAATTCGGTGCTTGTAGTTGAGCATGATGAAGATACTATGAGGGAGGCAGATTATATAGTTGATATAGGTCCAGGAGCAGGCGAACATGGAGGCAGGGTAGTAGCCTGCGGCAGTGCGGAAGAAATTATGAAAAATCCTGAATCGATAACGGGAAAATACCTTTCAGGTGAATTAAAAATCCCCATACCGAAAACCAGAAGACAAGCTACAGGCTGGCTGAAGCTGAAGGGAGCAAATGAAAATAATCTTAAAAATATAGATGTAGACATCCCGCTTGGAATTATGACCTGCGTGACTGGAGTATCAGGCTCGGGCAAATCTTCATTGATAAATGAAATCTTATATAAGAGCCTTGCTAAAAAGCTTAACCGGGCGCATACTGTAGCCGGAAAATATAAGAGCATTGAGGGAATACAGCAGCTTGATAAGGTAATAGCTATAGACCAGTCCCCTATAGGCAGGACTCCGAGATCAAATCCGGCAACTTATACCGGAGTATTTGATATGATAAGGGATTTATTTGCCGCAACTCAAGCCGCCAAAGCGAAGGGCTATAAAAAAGGCCGCTTCAGCTTTAATGTGAAGGGCGGACGCTGCGAAGCCTGTAGCGGTGACGGCATTATTAAAATAGAGATGCACTTTTTGCCCGATGTCTATGTTCCCTGTGAGGTATGTCGGGGAAAACGCTATAACAGAGAAACTCTGGAAGTAAAATATAAGAATAAATCTATTTACGACGTACTGAATATGACGGTGGAAGAGGCTATGGAATTTTTCGAGAGCATACCTACTATAAGCAGAAAAATAAAAACCTTATATGATGTCGGGCTGTCTTATATCAGGCTTGGTCAGCCTTCGACTGAATTGAGCGGAGGAGAGGCACAGAGGATTAAGCTTGCAGCCGAGCTTTCAAAACGGGGCACAGGAAAGACTATATATATACTTGATGAGCCTACTACAGGTCTTCATTTTGCCGATGTACATAAGCTGACTGATATACTGAGGCGGCTGTCGGAAAGCGGAAATACCGTGGTAGTTATAGAACATAATCTTGACGTAATCAGATGTGCAGATTATATTATTGATATGGGACCCGAAGGAGGTGACGGCGGAGGAAGGGTGATTGCAAGCGGTACTCCTGAAGAAGTCGCACTTTCAGAAAGCTCCTACACCGGAAAGTATATAAAAAAAGGATTAAGCTGATGCAGAAGGCTTTGGCAGCTCTGCTTAAGGCTTGCGCTTAAGCAGGAAGCTTTGCAGCCTGCTGCCTGGTATTCTGTGGAGTAAAGGGAGGTAAGTGATATGTTGACAGCATTAATTATAGTGACGGTGATGGGAACAGCATTTATAGCCTCCGGTATATATGGAATGCTTTATGCTAAAAAGCCGCTGCACTTTTGGAGCAATAGCGATATGTTTGAGGTAAAGGATATAAAGGGCTATAACCGTGCGGTAGGAAAGCTTTTTATAGCTTATGGAGTTATACTTATGCTGCTGTTTTTGCCGATACTGTGCTGGAGTGAAATAGGAGTAATAATCACAATTATAGGAACTGCATTTGAAGGTATAGGAGTAATGGTGGTATACAGCTTGGTGATAGAGCACAAATACAGGAAATAATAAATAGCATAAAAGAAAATATTTGTATTTATAAAATATTTAAAAGCCTATATACTATTTATATATTTTTGAAATTATTTTATGGAGGAAAGAGCTTTGGAGATAAAAAGGGAAATAGTTATAGTTTTGGATTTCGGAGGGCAGTATAATCAACTGATTGCAAGACGAGTTCGTGAAAACAATGTGTACTGTGAAATTTATTCTTATAAAACTGATATTGAGGTAATTAAAAAAATGTCGCCAAGCGGTATCATATTGACCGGAGGTCCAAACAGCTGTTATGAAAAGGCTGCCCCCAGCTACAGCAGGGAGCTTTTTTCTCTTGGCATACCCGTGCTTGGACTTTGCTATGGTGCCCAGCTTATGATGCACCTGCTTGGAGGCAGTGTAGAGCGTGCCGACATAAAAGAGTACGGAAAAACTGAAGTCATCATTGATAAGAAGGACAGTCCTATCTTCAAAGACATTCCTTCTCCGAATATATGCTGGATGAGCCATTTTGATTATATAGCTAAAGAAGCTCCGGGCTTTGAGGTGACTGCACATTCAGGAAATTGCCCCGTGGCAGCAGCGGAGGCTGCTCAAAAAAGGCTTTATGCACTCCAGTTTCATGCTGAGGTTTTACATACCGAGTATGGAAGCAAAATGATAGGGAATTTTTTAAAAAATATCTGTGGCTGCTTGGGAAATTGGCGCATGGATACCTTTGCCGAGCATTCTATAAGGACTATAAAAGAGAAGGTCGGAGCCGGCAAGGCACTCTGCGCACTTTCAGGAGGGGTGGATTCATCAGTTGCGGCAGTTATGATGAGTAGAGCTATAGGTGAAAACCTTACCTGTGTTTTTGTAGACCACGGTCTTTTAAGAAAAAATGAAGCTGATGAGGTAGAAGCGGTGTTTGGTTCAAAAGGACCTTATAAGCTTAATTTCATACGAGTGAATGCTCAAAATAGATTTTATGATAAGTTAAAAAATGTCACCGAGCCGGAGAAAAAACGTAAAATAATAGGTGAGGAATTTATACGTGTATTTGAGGAGGAAGCGGAGAAACTGGGCAAGGTCGACTTTTTGGTTCAGGGAACTATATATCCTGATGTGGTTGAAAGCGGACTTGGCGGTGAAAGTGCGGTAATAAAATCTCACCATAATGTGGGAGGACTGCCGGATTATGTAGATTTCAAGGAAATTATAGAGCCATTAAGAGATTTATTTAAAGATGAGGTAAGAAAGGTGGGACTTGAGCTTGGCATTCCTGAAAAGCTTGTATTCCGCCAGCCCTTTCCAGGTCCAGGTCTGGGAATCAGAATAATAGGCGAGGTGACTGAGGAAAAGGTGAGAATAGTTCAGGAAGCGGATGCAATTTACCGTGAAGAAATTGAAAATGCCGGACTTTCAAGAAAGATAGGTCAGTATTTCGCAGCACTTACCAATATGAGAAGTGTAGGAGTTATGGGAGATGATAGAACCTATGATTATGCAGTCGCCTTGAGAGCAGTAAATACAATAGACTTTATGACGGCAGAAGCAGCTGAAATTCCTTGGGAAGTATTGCAGAAAGTAACAAACAGGATAGTGAATGAAGTAAACCACGTTAATAGAGTAGTTTATGATTTGACGGGGAAGCCTCCGGGGACGATAGAGTGGGAATAATTTGAAATGCGGTAAAAAGCCTGTATTTATGCGGGTTTGAGGTACTTCAAAAAGTCTTTTGATAACAAATTGATAACGGTTGTATGAGAACCATTATTCTTGTAATCCGGTGGTTTTCGGGTTACAGAATGATTGACAGGTGGTTGTGAAACAAATAATCCATATTATTTAGAAAGCTCTTAGCTGTGGGTAAAAAACTCATAGCTAAGGGCTTTTTGTCGTCTTTATGCTACTTGTTCAAAAATCTGTTTTTGCATATTCAAATAGTATTTCAAATCATCAGAGGTTTTCTTTTTGAAATATTTTGGTCTGTTTATAGAATGTGTGTTAATGTTATTGACTTCAGCTAAGCGTTTAGTGAAATCAAATATGCAATTTATCAAATCACTAAATTGAGCTGCGGAAATATTGAGGTTAATAGACTTCTTTGGATTATTTTTTTCGATTGTTTCGATGGAGTTAATGAGAGTGTTCAAGATGTCAATGTTCAAAGTTCCGTTACGAGCAGAATCTAAGTACTCCTGTAAAGCTAATCCAAATTGTCTGTCAAGTTTTCGCTGTTTACGATGTGCTACATATCCTACTGTTCCAGCGACTGTACCACATGCGATAAGGATACCGCCTACAATGATAGTACCTTTTTGATGGATTCGGATAAAATCAACAGCTTTAGATGTACCCTCTTTGGCGGCATCAGCAACTGCTGGAATATGCTTGGCTACCCTTTTGTTATCCACATTTTTAGCTAACCCATATAGTTCCAGGACACCAGCCTTCACACCTGCGTATGTTTTTTCGTCTATATCGAGATAAATTGGAATAACTGGCATTTTGTATCAACTCCTTTACTTATTAGAATGTTGGTCATTGAACATTTCAACCAAAGCGTCACTAAGTTCCTGTGAGGGTACTTTCGTCCATCTCTGCGTGGTATCGAACTTCGGATAGTGGTAACGCCAGTTATCGTATTCTTCCCTGCTGATTTCTTCAGAAGATAGCTTGTCAGCCTGCTCTTTCCAAGCATATAGCATTTTTCGGAGTCCATAAGCGCCTTTTCCTTTGGAAGTATCGACTTTCAGACAGATTTCTCCGTCTGATTCACTGACAGTCAAACCATATAGATCTTCAAGGGTAAACAAAGTGTGCATCAGTCCGATATAGCTGTCAATGTCAGGCACATCAAGGGCATGAGGGGAAACATTCAGAGCCTGAGCCAGTGCAGCAGTAAGTTCCGCTTTTGGTTTTCTTGTTCCTGTTTCGTATTGTGCTAAACGTACATCGGCACTTCGTTCAGGAAAGCCAACAATCGTACCAAGATATTTTTGCGTCATCCCACGCAGAATACGGAAAAAATGTATTCTCTCTCCAATAGCCATAAAATGTCCACTCCTTGTATGTATTTTACAATGAGTATAGCAGATATGTTTATGAGGAGTCAAGATAATACAAAACAAAAAAGTTTAATATTTTCCAAAAAGCCACTTGACACAAACAAATATGCTTAGTATAATAAGCTTAAATTAAGCAAATAAGTTTAATAAAAATAAAATAAAGGACTGATTATATGGAGAACAGATTTATTCGTGTCGAAGAAGTAGCACAGGAACTTAGCGTATCAAAGCCGTATGCTTACAAGTTAATTCGTCAGTTGAATGATGAACTGAAAGCAAAAGGTTTTATTACGATTACAGGACGGGTAAACCGTCAGTATTTCTATGAAAGGCTCTACAGCGCAGGAAAGGGGGACGAATAATGCCGGTATTTAAAACCGAGGACAATGGAACATGGTATGTGATGGCGAGATATGTAAACTGGAAAGGCGAGCGTAAGCAGAAATGCAAGCGTGGATTTGCTACCAAGAAAGAAGCACAGGAATGGGAGCGAATGTTCCAGTTGCAGAACTCTTCTGATATGGATATGAGTTTTGAAGCTTTTACCGAACTGTATATCCGGGATATGAAAAGCCGTCTGAAAGAGAACACATGGCTGACAAAGGAGCATATTATCCGCACGAAGATTTTACCTTATTTTGGTAAGCTGAAAATCAGTGAGATTTCCACAAAAGAAGTTATCGCATGGCAGAATGAAATGCTTGCCTATCGTGATGAGAAGAAAAAAACATATTCACAGACTTATCTGAAAACGCTGCATAATCAGTTGTCCGCTATTTTCAATCATGCGGTGCGGTATTATGAACTGCGTTCTAATCCTGCCGCCAAAGCGGGAAATATGGGAAGTGAGGAACACAAGGAAATGCTGTTCTGGACAAAAGAAGAATATAAGAAATTCTCATTCGAGATGATGGACAAGCCGGTTTCTTTTTATGCTTTTGAAATGCTCTACTGGTGCGGTATCCGTGAAGGAGAACTGCTGGCACTGACTGCCGCAGACTTTGATTTTGAGAAAGAAACGGTCAGAATCAACAAGTCCTATCAGCGATTACATGGGGAAGATGTGATTACCACACCGAAAACAAAGAAAAGTAACCGTATTATCAAAATGCCGAAATTCCTCTGTGAAGAGATGCAGGAGTATTTGCAGATGCTTTACGGATTGAAGAAGAAAGACCGGATTTTTACGGTAACAAAAAGCTATCTTCATCATGAGATGGACAGAGGTACAAAAGCCGCAGGAGTAAAGCGTATCCGTATCCATGATTTAAGACACAGCCACATCAGTCTGCTGATTGATATGGGATTTTCAGCGGTGGCGATTGCAGACCGTGTAGGGCATGAAAGCATTGACATCACTTACCAGTATGCTCATCTGTTTCCGTCAAAACAGACGGAAATGGCAGATAGATTAGACGATTTAGGGAAAGGAGAATTTGAAAATGTCGGCTAAGAACAGAGATAACAAAAACCGTTGGAGAAACATTACAGTAGGGTTTAGGGTATCGCCCGAAGAAAATGAACTTATTAACAAGGCAGTTGCCTTATCGGGACTGCCGAAGCAGGAATACTGCTACCGCCGTTGTCTGAATCAGGATGTAGTGGTACAGGGCAATCCGAGAGTATACAAGGCACTCAAAACGGAATTTGCCGCTATCCTCACAGAATTAAAGCGGATTGAAGCAGGAAACAGTGTGGATGAGGAATTGCTGAATGTCATTGAACTGATTGCTGTTATTCTGGGAGGTCTGAAAGGGGAGGACGAGAATGGAAAATAAAAAAGAAAAGACTGCTCCGGATGTATCTGTTGGCGCAGATACGGAGCAGATGATTTCAAAAAAACTTACAAGTAGTATATCCGAGTATGAGGGAAATATCAAGAGTTTTGAGGAATTGCAGAGAGAAATGCAGTTACGATTAGACCCGTCATATCTTCAGACTATTTCAATGAATGAACTGTTTGACACACAGTATCAGAGTAAGCAGCCGTTGATTGACGGTCTGCTTTACCCCGGCACTTATATTTTTGCCGGTTCACCCAAACTGGGAAAGAGCTTTCTGATGGCACAACTTGCCTACCATGTCAGTACAGGCACACCGCTTTGGAATTATACCACCCGAAAAGGAACGGTACTGTATCTGGCACTTGAAGACGATTACCGTCGCCTACAGAATCGTCTGTACCGGATGTTTGGAATAGAAAGCAGCGATAATCTATATTTCTCTGTTTCTGCCAGTCAGCTTGGAAATGGACTGGATGAGCAGCTTGCAAGATTTGTGGCAGAGCATAAGAACACAAGGCTGGTTATCATTGATACGCTTCAAAAAGTGCGTGAGGTTGGCGGCGAAAATTACAGTTATGCAAATGATTATCAGATTATTGCAAGACTGAAAAGTTTTACAGATGCTTATGGGCTTTGTCTGTTGCTTGTACACCATACAAGAAAGCAGAATGCGGATGATAAGTTTGACATGATTTCCGGGACAAGCGGACTGCTGGGGGCGGCAGACGGAGCATTTCTTCTTCAGAAAGAAAAAAGAACAGGCAATGCTGCAACACTGGAAGTATCGGGCAGAGATCAGCAAGATCAGAAGCTATATCTTATCCGCAATACAGAAACTCTGTTGTGGGATTTGCAAAAGGCAGAAACGGAATTATGGAAAGAACCGCCAGAGCCGTTATTGGATGAGATTGCGGAGCTTGTTATGAAGAACAATTCCTATTGGGAAGGCTCACCAACGGCACTTGTCACTTTGATAAATGTGGATATTCAACCTCATGTTATCACAAGAAAATTGAATGTTCTTGCAGGAAGATTATATGCAGAGCATGGGATTTTCTTTCGGAGTGAGCGTGTTCATGAGGGACGGAAACTAAGGTTCTGGAAAGACAATGCAGAAAATGTGTGACAGTTCGTGACGGTTGTGACGGTATTTTTGACAGCAGGGTGGTATCAAAATAACCGTCACGACTGTCACATACCGTCACGGAAAGGATGAATAAGATGGGAAATGTGCAAATATCACAGGAATTATTTATGCAGTTGCTCCGATTTCACTTAGTTGAAGATGAGAGCTGTGAAAATGAAATCAAGCAGGGACTAGAGAAGAAACTGGACAAGATGGTCATGCGTAACCTGTATGGAAAATTCAAAACTGCCCCGACAGAGGAAGAACGGGAACGGGCGAGAAAAGAGTATCTGGACAGACGAGGAGTGCCGGAGAGTTTCCGATGGTAAGTCTTCCTTGATGATAAGAACAGGAGCGTGACACGCCCCTGTGGATAGCAGACAAGGAGTAAGCTGGAAAGGAGAACCAGGCAATGAGAGAAGGAAGATTAGGTTATAACTGTGAAAATGGCAGATATGGGTTGCTGTCAATGGACTTATGGATTGATAAGGGCTTTCACTGCGGAGAGTGTATGGAAGTTCTGGTAGATGACCAGTGGGTAAGGACAAGGATGGAGATGAATCCTGTAATGGGATGGTATCTGGTGGGAACACCCTATTGCGGTAATCTGGAGTATGTACGGGCAAGGATACCGGAATAAATCAGACAGGAAGTACCTAATAAAGCCCTCGGCGTTTGAGAGCGAAATACACCCATCGCACAAACTTCGTTTATGCTCTGTGTATTTCGCCCTGCCGGGAGCTGTTCCACCGACAGGCGGATAAGTTCGTAAACAGGTGCCTATGCACCTACTCACAGTAAGAGCAGGCGAGAGTCGGAAAGGAGAATGCTTATAGGTAGACATTCATTTATCAGACAAAACAAGCTGTCCGATGTGGCAGGAAGAATTGATTATATTTCCAACCCGAAAAGACAGGAACATCTCTATGCGACCTATCAGACGGAGGGAGCAACACCGGAGTTCTGGAAAAATCTTGCGAGAGAGAATCAGTTGGATTTTAAGGCAAGCGGAACAGCAGGGAAATGTACTGAAGGACGGGAGTTTATCATTGCACTTCCAGAAAGTTTTGTTGAGTACAAGGCAAATGATGTGGTAAGATTTTTTACGGAAAGTTTTCATAAAAGGTACGGTGTTGAATGCAGTGCGGCACTTCACCATAATAAAAGAATGACAAATTATCATATCCATCTTATATTCAGCGAACGGAAAATGCTGGAACATCCCGAAGTGAAAATTGCTACAAGAAATATGTTTTATGATGAACAGGGCAAGCACAGACGCACGAAAAAAGAGATTTTAGATGATAAGGGTAATCTTCGGGCAGGATGCAGCATTATTCCAAAAGGGGAAGTTTACGAAAGTCATATTTTTACGAAGAAAGATGAGTGGTTTAAGAGCGATGTGTTTACCAGAGAAGTCAAGGAAATGTTTACGGAAATCATTAATAGCCATGTGAAAGATGAATCCGAAAAGCTGTCCGTATTTCAGCAGGGCGGTGTGTATCTGGCAACAAAGAAAATCGGGAAGAACAATCCGAGAGAGGCAGAGATACGGGCAGACAATGCGGTACGACAGGAATGGAATCGGACGGTAGATGTAGCATTGGTTGAGGGTGTTCCCGAAGAGGATATTTTAACAGCCAAGCGGGAAAAAATCACAGACAAAACAATGCAATCTATAAAGGCACATGGATGGCTGCCGGATATGTTTCAGCAGATTATCCGAGGTGCAAAAGACTTCTTACAGAAAATGATTTTCAAGTTTAAGCTGCCACCGAAGCCAGTACTGAAGATTGATTTGCAGGAATGGAATGAGATGCGGATGCTGATGGAGAAACTTCAGAAGCAGTCACAGGCGATGAAGTTCACACAACAGGAGATTTCCTCATTAAAAAAACAGCTTTCCGAAACAACGGGATTTTTCAAAGGAAAAGCACGAAAATCCTTAGAGGGCAAAATTGAACAGGCAGAGAAACAGGAAAAACGTATCCACGCAGATATGGAACAGACAGTAAAGCAGGAAGGATATCCAGATGTTCAGTCCTTTGCAAAGACATATCAGAAATCAGAAAAACTGGTCAGGGAATATAATGAGGAGTTGCGAGTATGGAAAAATCAAACAGAACAGAAGGAAGAAAAGCCATTAGAACCGCCGAAAAAAGCAAGCATACGGGAAAAATTACACCGTTACCAACAGGAAAGCAGGCAACAGCCAAAACATACGGTAAAGAAAAAATCAATGGACAGAGAACGATGAGAAAGGTGGAACAAAAAATCATTTGTAATTAATAAAGCATGGAGATTCTCGTTATTAAACTTGTTTAATTATGCACTATATTACGACCATTATATTGAGTTTTTTAGACCGATATGGTATAATATTTTATATCTGAAATATTGGAGGTATTTATATATGTCAGAGTTCTTTGTAAATGATAAATATAGAGTTTTAGAGTGTATGGCAAATCGACAAATTTCTGTGAATAACAAATTGATTGTTAAATTATCACAACAAGAGATTGCTGATATATTACATTTTACGAAAACTAAAGTTAATATAATTATTGGTGAATTAAAAGATAATGGATATATCGTTCAACTTAGCACAAGAGGAAAATATTCCCTTACTGACAAAGCAAATATAGAAATTAATAAAATGAGTAATAAGGAGGTTATATAATGAATATTAACACAATGCCTTTAGAGGCTGAAACCCGTGTACTCATTGATCGTAGTCTTGAAAATCTTGGTTGGAAATTGGATGGAAAAGACCAGAATGTATATTATGAACAACCGAAAACTGAAGCAGAGAAGAAAAAACTCAAGGGAAAAAGACCAGATTATGTCCTTTATTCTAAAGAAAGTGATAAACCGCTTATTGTAATTGAAGCAAAAAAGAAAGGATCTCGAATTGATACTGCTTTGGAACAAGGCATAGATTATGCAAGAGCCATTGAAGCTCCTCTTGTATTTGCTACAGATGGTGTTTTTTGTAAGGCTTTTCACACTGTAGCAAATAGATCCCCCATTTTAAATGGAGAAGAAATTGATGAATTTATTCGTGAGGCACTGGCATTAAGATATTTGACTTCTTATGAGGTAAACACAGTCAGTCCCAAAGTTCAATATGACCGTAAAGAACTCATCAGAATATTTGATGAGGCAAATAACATGCTTCGTGGAGAAGGCTTGCGAGCTGGCATTGAGCGTTTTGGAGAGTTCGCTAATATTCTGTTTCTTAAACTTATCAGTGAGAGTGAACAAATCAAAAAAGAAAGTGGAATTCAAACCAAGTTTGATATTTCCTGTAGTTGGGATAGTATTAAAAAAATTCCATCTTCAGCAAGAATTGAATATATTAATAATACGGTCTATGATAGACTTAATGCTCTTTATAGTACAGACATTTTTACTCCGCTTCAAATCAGAGATGAGAGTATATTGAAAGAAATCATGGATAAACTTGATCCGCTTATGCTGACTGATGTGGATAGTGATGTTAAGGGAGATGCATTTGAATACTTTTTAAAAGCATCTACTTCTACAAAAAATGATTTAGGTGAATATTTTACACCTCGTCATATTGTAAAGACAATGGTTCGTTTAGTAAATCCGCAAATTGGTGAAACTATTTATGACCCATTTTGTGGAACGGGTGGCTTTTTAATTGAAAGTTTTCGTCATATTTATAATAACATGGCTCGTACTGAATTAAATCTTAAGACACTGCGTGAAAAAACAGTTTATGGGCATGAAATTACTAATACTGCTCGTATAACAAAAATGAATATGATTCTTGCAGGTGATGGACACAGTAATATTGAAATGAAAGATAGCCTTGCAAATCCAATAGATGGAACATCAACATATACTGATGAAAACGGTGTAGTTCATCATAATGGATTTGATATTGTTCTTGCGAATATGCCATATTCACAGAAAACCAAACATGGTAAACTTTATGCTCTACCAAGTACGAATGGTGATAGTATTTGTGTTCAGCATTGTATGAAAGCAATTAATAGTGCTTCTGCGAATGGACGTATGGCTCTTGTAGTTCCAGAGGGCTTTTTATTCCGAAAAGATTTGATGAAAACACGCGAATATCTATTAAAGAATTGTCAGTTGCAGAGTATTATTTCACTGCCACAGGGGGTGTTTTTACCTTATACAGGTGTGAAAACGGATATCATTTACGCTACGAAAGTGAATCAAAAAATTAAAGATTCAGAAAGAAACAAAAGCTTTTGGTATTTTGATGTTAAAAGTGATGGATATACACTTGATAATCATAGGCGCAAACTTGATACTCCAAGTGATTTGAGTAAATATGAGGAATATCGAAAATTTGATAAAGATCAGGTTGAGAATATGTTAAAAGTGGGATTTGAAATAATTCCGCTTGATAAAGTACATAGAAACTCAAATATTCTTGTAGGTAGTAGATATAGAGAACAAAAAGCCATTGTTTCAAATTATGATATTGTTACGATAGGTGATATAGCAACTTTAGTAAGTGGGTATGGCTTTCCGGTTGATTTGCAGGGGCAATCAGGCACAATCCCATTTTATAAGGTTGGAGATATGAATTTGGCAGGTAATGAAATAGAAATGCACGATAGTAGGAACTATGTTTCAATAGAAATAGCTCAAGAACGAAAATGGATTACTTCACCAAAAGGAACTGTGATTTTTCCTAAAATAGGAGCGGCTATTGCAACAAATAAAAAACGGATTCTTTCGGAACCTGCAATATTTGACAATAATGTTATGGGTATAATTTGTAATGAAAGAATTATGCCTAAATTTATGTGGTATGTCCTTAATTCGATAGACATATCTAATTGGGCAACTCGGGCTAATCCGCCTTCTATATCAAAAGATATTGTTTTAGAACAAAGAATTCCGTTGCCGCCGCTTGAGGTTCAGCGACAAATTGTTTTTGAACTTGATAAATACCAACGAATTATTGAGGGAGCCCAAAATGTTATAGATAATTATCAACCTAAGTTATTCTATAGAAGCAAAGAGTTTAAGGTTTTAGAGGATATTGCTCTTTTTAAACCTTCAAAAGATGAAATTAAGTCATTGCCTGGAGACACTGAAGTATCATTTGTCCCAATGGCAACTCTCAATACATTTGATGCATTTTTTGAGAGTAACGAAACTCGGAAGTTAGAAGATGTTTCCACTGGTTTCACATATTTTAAAAATGATGATATCTTATTAGCCAAAATAACACCTTGTTTCGAAAATGGAAAAGCTGGAATTGCTCGAAATTTAAAGAATGGAATCGGGTTTGGATCTACTGAATATATTGTCATTCGTGCTGATAATTCGGTTGTTTATCCAGAATGGATTTTTTATCATATCAATACATGTGAATTTATTGATGGAGGAAAAATGTTTATGAATGGTACAGCTGGACAACAGAGAGTTGATATCAATTATGTAAAGCAATATCAGATACCGGTTCCATCACTTGATGAACAAAAAAAACTTCTTGATGAAATACACAGAGAGCAAGCCTTAATCGAACCGTCAAAAGAGCTTATTCGAACTTTTAATGCTAAGATTAGAGCAAGAATTAGAGAAATTTGGGGTGAGTAGTTGTGGTGGATACAGTTGATTATACAGACGTGCCTTATTTGCAAGAAATATTAAATTTTCTGCCCATAAATCCTGATGATGAAGAAGATGTCATTAATTATGTCCAGAATATTACAAATGTTGTCGCCGTTAATTATAAATATAGTCAGTACCAATTTGCATATTTTGGTATTCATCTTATGTATATGACTTATATTTATTGCACTGCATGGAAAATTGGACAAATTGAGCCGGAGCGATACAAAGATGCTATTGTTTTTGCACGTCCGTATAGTGGAAGAGAAAAGGATTTAAAAATTGAGGATGCGGATTCTATTTTTGCTTATAGTATAATTCCTGAGAAAGATATTGCAAAATTGTTCAAAATTATCGAATTGGATAAATCACAGATTTCAGTGGTTAGTGATTTGGTGGACACAAGAAATGATATGGCACATGCATCTGGTAAATTTGAAATTCTTACTGAGGAAAGTTTTGATGTAAAAGTAAGTAGCATTCATACATCAATGAAAATGATTCATAGGTGTATGAATAAGCCAATTCGAAAGTGGTATGAACAAGTTCTAATAAGCTTTTGTGCAGGAGAATATGAGGAGTATGATGAACCGAAGGATATGATATCAGAGCAGATGATTCAATCTTTTAAGCTTTCAACCAATGAATTACTCATTTGTAATGAAATGAGTGTTAATGGCTTGATAACAGCTAATCGTGGCTATCAGACAAAGCTAAAAGAATTTAAAAAAGTTGTAGCAGAATACTGTCAAGAATTAGGTTACATATAATTGAACGGGTTGTTGTGATAAATAGATGGGATGTTGTTATTATCCACAGTTACGGAGCGAGTGTTATCAATACCGATAACAAATTGATAACATCAGCCCATATAAGCATAATAATATGGATAAATCAAACAATTGAAAGAAAAGCGAACATGACAACAAATAATCTCTAAACAAAATTGGTTAGTGATTGTCGAGTGGGAATGATTAAAAACAGGCTGTAAAGCCTTATAAATAGCCGTTTTGTGAGCGTTGTGCTTGCAAAATGCTTGCAGATTTTAGAAATACATCACCTGAAGAATAATTCTTTGGGTGATTTTTTTGTATTTAAAAATGCTACAGGAAGTTTCCCGTAGCATTATTTTTACAGCAAATTATTTTCTTTCAAGTATTCAATTCTCTTTTTTAGAATCTCATCTCTTGAAAGGTCTTCAAATTCTTTCTGTGTTAGTGGAAGCATAGAGTAATTAAGTGGTTCATATGAAAATGATTTGAATGGTAAATTATTGGTTAGTTTTTGAATAAAAAAGTTTTACTTGTCTTAAGTCATATATAAATTCGTTATACCTACTATAGTCGCGATAAAATAAATCTCTTACAACAGGTACGAAAGAAAAGATAAGTGAAAAAATTAGTAAAATCAAAATTATTGTTAATCCAGCGATATTAAGTATCTGGGTTTCTGTAGCTGTCTCACTAATTTTCTTGGCAACAAATACGACGATAGGAATAATGATTGCCCCCAATGTTTTGAAAGGTTTTTTAAATTGTGAGAATAAATCACATTGTATTTGTGCATATTTTGCTTCCGTAATTAACATATCAAGAGAATCTAAATTTTTGATGTTAATATTATACTTTTTTAAAACTTCAATTGTCATATTCATTCGCTTTTCAGAATAGGGAATATAATGGTTTTCAAGCATGACACTAAGATTATCTTTTTTAGAGTCAATTATAGCGAAAATGATAGGTGAAATTAAGCTTAATCCCATTGGGATAAATGAAAATATATTTTGTATAAATATAAGCAAAATGCCACTGATAATAATTCCGGTAAGAAAAATAATTATAAAAATTTTTCTATAAAATGGAAGTTCAGGAAATGGAATAGTGCTTTTGATATTTTTTAAACCAATTTTGTAGCTGATAAATAAATCATTAAACCTCATACGTATACCTCACTTTTATTTGTAGTGTAATGCTCTGTATAAAAAATTTAAATTATAGTAGATTATTTTCTTTCAAATACTCGATTCTTTTCTTTAAAATCTCATCACGGCTCAGTTCTTCAAACTCTTTCTGTGTTAGTGGTAGAGAATAATACTCTGCAGATTTATTTTTCATAGAATCAAACTGTTCTTTTGTAATAGAGTAGGACTCCAA
>CALBCM010000041.1 GCA_937927235.1 uncultured Johnsonella sp. | reverse complement strand
TTGTACTTCTTTACAGTTAAGAAAGGAATTTCCACAATTAAGAGCAATGCCGAGTCTGTAGACTCAAAGCTGCTTTGCAAGTACAGCAGGCGATGTAAGTTCTGAAACAATCAAATGGTACGTTGATACCAAAAAACAAGACCATAGGTGTTAGTATGAACAAAGGTATTAAGTTTAGGGCATACCCTAATAAAAAACAACGAAATTTAATAAATCAGATAGATATATGATATATATGTGAAGTATAAATTAAACTATATCATAACAGTATGACTCTGATGGGAACTTAGTTAAAATTGTAATTTAGTGCTGGCTGTTGTCAACCGACATAGGCACCGAATATATTAATAAGGATGAAACAGAATGAATGAGAAAAAAACAGTCATGGTCGTCGATGCACAGGGAGGTGGCCTTGGGAAACAACTGATCACAATAATAAAAAAAGAGCTGCCGGAGGTTCATGTTCTGGCGGTAGGAGCAAATTCAACGGCAACAAGTGCAATGCTCAGAGCCGGTGCCGATGAGGCTGCTACCGGAGAAAATGCAGCTCGTGTTGCCAGCAGAAAGGCGGATATTATCATCGGACCGATCGGGATGGTGGTTGCGGATGCAATGCTTGGGGAAATTACTCCTGCTATAGCCTGTGCTATCGCACAGGCTGATGCAATGAGAATTATGATTCCGTTCAACAACTGTAATAACTATATTGCAGGTGTATCTGATTTAAGCACCGGCCGGCTCATTGCAGATGCTTTGAAGCAGTTAAAAATGTATTTGACATAAAAAGTAAATTGCGATATAATATTTAACCAACAGCTGAAGCTGTTTATTTATTGTGTAGAAGCACATATTCCTATATTTTCACATTAGTAGGTCATGAAGGCGTACATTTCTCTTGACAGGGGAGGTGTATGTCTTTTTTTGATTTCAGAAACAAACAAAGTGGCTGGAGCTTAAATGTCCAGTAGAGTAGAGAGGATGAGAAATGCGAAAATATGTTATACAAAGATTTTTACAGCTGATCCCGGTTCTAATAGGAATCACTTTTCTTTCCTTTGCCATGATGCGTCTGGCCGGGAGTGATGCAGTTGAGGAACTCTACTCTAACGTCGGCGCTGCTGTTTCACAGGAAATTATTGATGCGAAAAAAGCTGAACTGGGACTTGATAAACCATTTCTTTTTCAATATGCTTCCTGGCTGGGCGGTATGCTCACAGGAGATATGGGCATAAGTTATGTTTCCGGCAGGGATGTCTTTAAGACATTTACCTCCAAACTTCCGGCTACGCTCCTGCTGACAGCGCTTTCAATACTTATAACCATTATCGTATCCATTCCACTTGGAGTGCTGGCAGCAGTTCGTCATGATAAAGCTACGGACTACATGCTGCGGTTTTTAAGTTTTATTGGTAATTCCATGCCAAATTTCTTTGTAGCGCTTCTTTTGATGCAGATGCTTGCGATAAAGCTGCGATGGCTGCCGGTTATAGCGAGTGGAACCTCTGTTAAGAGCGCTGTCATGCCGACACTTACCTTAGCGATTGCCATGTCCGCAAAATATATGAGGCAAGTACGTGCAACCGTGCTGGAAGAATTAAATAAAGAATATGTGACAGGTGCAAAAGCGAGAGGTATCAGGGGAAGAGTTATTTTATGGAGGAGCGTTCTGAAATCCTCCATGCTGACAATTATCACGCTTCTCGCACTGTCTATAGGGAGTCTGCTTGGAGGAACAGCAATTATTGAAAGCATCTTTATGTGGGACGGAGTCGGTAAACTAGCCGTAGATGCTATCACCATGCGAGATTATCCCTTAATTCAGGCATATGTGGTCTGGATGGCAATTATCTATGTAATGGTGAATTTGATTACGGACCTTTTGTATCATGCACTTGACCCGCGTATTCGCTTGGGGGTGAGTAAGGGATGAATGAGCCTACAGTCAGAATTCAGAAAATTAAAAAAAATAACGTGAAACTGCGTTTAATCATCTTCGGCACTCTGGCAGTGATTCTGCTTGTATGCTCTGCCTTCTCTGAGTATTTGACCCCTTATAATCCCTATCTACAGGACCTCAGAAATGCAAAAGCGGCATTCTCGGCAACACATCTTTTCGGTACAGACCGTTATGGGCGAGATATGCTCTCAAGGGTAATTGTCGGGAGCAGGACAAGCATATATTCAACATTGCTGCTTGCAGCCATTGTTACCGTGGTTGGGACGGCAGTCGGTATTTTCTGCGGGTGGCATGGAAAATGGGCAGATATTGTTTTGATGCGGATATCAGATATGTTTCTGGCGTTTCCGGGGTTGGTTTTTGCATTAGCTGTAGCAGGTGTGCTGGGCGGAGGGCTTCAGAATGCCATTATTGCTCTTGCCGTTATTTCATGGCCTAAGTACGCCCGCATCGCCAGGAGTCAAACGCTGGTGCAAAAAGAAATGCCGTATATAAAAGCAGCGATTCTTTCGGGCAGCGGTACGGCAAAGCTCCTTATGAAGCATATCTTACCCAATGTCATCGGTCCTATTTTAGTAACATCCATGCTGGATATCGGAACGATGATGACGGAGCTGGCAGGATTAAGTTTTCTTGGTCTCGGAGCCAAGCCGCCTGCTGCTGAGTGGGGAAGCATGATGAGTGATACGAGGAGCTTGCTTACGACAGCTCCTTGGGTTACTTTAGCACCCGGCTTTGCTATTTTTATCTCCGTCATGGTTTTTAACCTTCTTGGTGATACTATTCGGGATTATGCAGACCCGAAGTTCAGGGGGAAATAATATGGCAGAAATTCTTAGATTTGAACATGTAGATATTAATTACAATGGTTTTCAGGCGGTAAGGGACATAAGCTTTTCTGTTGATGAAGGGGAAATCCTCGGAATTGCAGGGGAAAGCGGTTCAGGAAAGTCGACTCTGATTCGGGCTGCCATGGGATTATTAGGTAATACTGGAATGGTTACCCGGGGAGACATCTGGTACAAAGGTAAAAACCTTCCTGAGCTTAATGAGGCTGAGCTTAGAAAACTGAACGGACCTGAACTGGGAATGATTTTTCAAAACGCCGGCAGTTCATTCTGCTCCATTCGCACGGTGGGAGCGCAGCTTTACGAGAGTGTAGCCGAGCATGAATCCATCACAAAAGAGAAATTTACCATCCGCGTGTTGGAGCTGCTAAAGAGGTTGGGTTTTGAAGACGGCAGAAAAATATTGGACAGCTATCCGTTTGAGCTTTCCGGAGGTATGCAGCAGCGTGTCGGTATTGCTGCAGCAATACTGCTTTTCCCTAAGGTACTTCTGGCAGATGAACCAACTTCCGCACTTGATGTATCAGTGCAGAAGCAGGTGGTTGAGGAGATGCTCCTTGTGAGGGAGGCATTTGGAACCGCTATTGTACTGGTTACTCATAATATCGGTGTGATCAGGGCTATGGCAGATAAAGTGCTTGTGATGCAAAATGGCGAAATGATAGAGTATGGCGATGCAAACCAGATACTGAATAATCCAAAGGAGAGATATACAAAACTTTTGATGTCGGCGGTGCCACATCTTGAAAGGTAAGAAGGATGGAACTGGTTTTAAAAGCGGAGAATCTCACTAAGATTTATACCAGACGGGGACAGCCAAATTTTACAGCAGTTAATCATGTCAGTTTTGAATTGCTGCAGGGAGAATGTCTTGGCATTGTTGGTGAAAGCGGCAGCGGTAAAAGCACAGTGGCAAATATGATCACCCGTTTGACTGACGTGACAGAGGGAAAAATCATATTGGATGGAGAGAATATTACAAAGAAAAAAGGGAAAGAACTTCGGCAGGCTTATCGGAAAATGCAGATGGTATTTCAAACCCCGGCGGATTCCTTTGATCCGAGATGTACGCTGGGTGATGGCATTGGAGAAAGTCTGCACAATCTTGGAAGAACCCGCTCTGAAGTGAAGGAAGAAATAGCAAAGCTCCTTGTGCAATGCGGTTTGACACCGGACTTTGCAGAGCGCTACCCACATCAGGTCAGCGGCGGACAGTGTCAGCGTGCAGCTATTGCAAGAGCCTTGGCTGTGAAGCCAATGCTTCTTGTCTGTGACGAGGCGACCTCGGCACTGGATGTGACAATGCAAAAAGAGATCCTTGAGTTATTAGGCAAACTGAGACGGCAGAAAGGAGCACAGCTTTCTATTATTTTTATCTGCCATGATATTGCGCTGGTTCAGAAATTCTGTACCCGTCTGTTTGTCATGTATAAAGGAAAAATTGTGGAGCAAGGCAATCCGGACGAAATCATCTTGAACCCCCAAGATGACTATACAAAGCGACTGATTGACAGCATTTTATAAAATGGCAGGGTGTACTAAGTGGGATAAAAATATTTTTAATTAGGACAGTAAGACGAGATGAAAAAAATAAAGGAAAGGATTACAGATTACTGGACTCTGAGGGCAGAGGGGTTTGAAGCACAGCGGCTCCGGGAGCTTGAAAGCGCAAAGCGTGAGATATGGCTTAGAGAAATAAAAAAACAGCTTCCCAGTACAAAGCCGATGAGAGTATTGGACATTGGCACTGGAACAGGATTTTTTGCCTGCCTGATGGCTTCAGAGAGCCATCAGGTCACCGGTATTGACCTGACGCCGTATATGATTGAGCACGCAAAACACATGGCCTCTCTTTTGAAACTTGATGTGTCCTTTTATGTCATGGATGCCGAAGCTCCGGACTTTACAGCGGAAAGCTTTGATGTTTTGTTGACAAGAAATCTTACCTGGACACTTCCGGATGTCAGAAAAGCATATTGTGAGTGGTTCAAGCTCCTGAAGCCCGGAGGAGTCATGATTAATTTTGATGCTGACTACTATGTGGAGTTGGGTACGGAGCAACACGTAAAGCTTCCTCAAACTCATGCGCATATACTTCTCTCTGAAACGATGATGCAGGAAAATGCCGCGATTACAAGGGAGATTGGGCAATTACAGCACCCAAGACCACTTTGGGACATACAGCTGCTCATGGAAGCAGGGTTTGAAAGGGTTTTCGTGGATTCAGGAGTTTATAAAAGGGTTTATGCAGAGATAGATGAGTTTTATAATCCGGCAGCAGTTTTTCTGATTGCTGCATATAAGTAAGAGGTTTTAGTGACAGATTTTAATAGCATATACAAATTAATGATTTAAATAGAGAGGAAAAACAAGATGAAAAGAATTCTTACGCTTTTTATGATGTCATGTCTGATAGCGGTTGTTTTTGCCGGGTGCGGGAGCAGCAATTCTACTGAAACGGCAGATACAGGAAAGAGCAAAAAAAATGAAAGCACTGCAAGGTCCGGGATGCCTGCAAAAAAAACAATGATCATAGGGGATACCACATTTAATCCTGAGAATGCAGAGCCTGATGTGAATCCACATAACGACTATGCAGGTTGGGCCACCATTCGCTATGGAATCGGTGAAACACTTTTCAAATTGTCGGATGAGATGGAGCTGACTCCCTGGCTTGCAACGGAATGGAAAAATGTTGATGAGTATACCTGGGAAATTACGCTTCGTGAGGGGGTAAAGTTTTCTTCCGGACGGGAAATGAATGCGGCTGCTGTAAAACAGTGCTTAGAGCATCTGACAAAAACACATGACCGAGCACCCAGTGATCTGATGCTGGATGAGATTATGGCTGATGGGCAGGTGCTGACACTGAAAACCAAGGTTCCGCGTCCTGCGCTGCTGAATTATCTCTGTGACCCCTACGGTTGTATCATAGATGTAGATGCCGGATTTGACGGCGGAATTGTTGCCGGAACAGGACCTTATATAGCTGTTGATTGTGAAAGCGGCGATCATCTTAATCTTATTAAAAATGAAAGTTATTGGGGAGGGATGCCGCATATTGATGAATTGACCATTCGCACAATATCTGACGGCAATACTCTTTCAGCAGCCCTGCAATCCGGAGATATTGACGCTGCGTATGGAATGGCTTATGAGGCTTATCCTTTGTTCAGAAATGATAACTATCAGTTTTCTCAGATTGCAACCTCACGTGCTTTCATCTGCTGGATGAATTACGAGAGTCCTTTCGCTTCTGATCCTGCAGTCCGCAAGGCAATTGCTATGGGAATTGATAAAGAAGGCTTCGTTTCTACGCTGCTGGATGGCAACGGCGAGGTTGCCAAGGGTGTTTTTCCTGACAGCTTCTCTTTTGGAGGAAGCAATCTAACAACGGAGAGCTATGATCCTGATGGCGCAAGGTCAGTTCTAGAAGCAGCAGGATGGATAGATTCCGATGGTGACGGAATCCGTGAAAAGAACGGCAGAAAGCTTGAAATTAAATGGCTTACTTATCCGAGCCGGCAGGAGCTTCCTCTTCTGGCTGAATCTGCGCAGGCAACCTTAAAAGAGATTGGAATCGCAGTCAATATTAATTCCACTGCAGACCATAACAGCATTATCACAGATATGAATGCATGGGATGTTTATGCTTCTGCTAATGTAAATGCAAGTATAGGTGACCCGGAATACTTCTTCACTTCTTTCTGTCTGGACAGCTCTTCAAAAAATAAGGGACATTTTCATTCTGATGAAATTGAGGAGCTGGCAAAGAAGATGGCAGCAGAATTTGACCCTGCAAAACGCAGCGAGCTTGCTATTAAGATGCAGCAGGTCATTCTTGATGACAATGCATGGGTTTTCTGCTCCTTCCTCAAGATGAGTATGATTTCCAAATCCGGCGTGACAGGATATGAGTACCATCCTACTGATTTCTACCAAGTTACTGTTGACCTCGATATCAATAAATGATGTAGCTCTGTAAATGTGATTAAACAAATAAGCGGCGGCAGGTACCTTGCCTGCCGCTGCTTATTTGTTGAAAAAATATCTGCCAAGAAAGCTGTTTATATGATATTATATATAATACTGAATAGCTCCTTTCTTTTGTTTTGATTTTAGTCTTTAGCTAACATTATTATATTATATCAAGTTAGGAGATATTTGTATTATAATAGTAAAAAATACTATAGGTATGTAGTTTGTATTTTTTAATGCCCGAATAATGACAAAATTGCGGAGGTGAAAGTACGGTGAAGTGTCCAAGCTGTGGTGGAGAAATATACAATAATAGAATATGCCCTTTTTGCGGCTCGCAAATGCGAGAGGCACAGGAAAGAATCAATAAAGCAGGTTGCCCTAAATGTAGCAGCTCTAATGTTCAGTTCAAAAGGGAAAATCAGGGAGAGATAAGGCATGCCAATTCAAACAGAATTATTCATCAAACGGTAGGCTTTTGCAGGGACTGCGGATATACATGGTATCCTGAAAGTGAGCACCAGTATCAACAGCCCTTTAATCAATATCAGGAACTGCCTCACCAATATCAACAACCTGTTAGCCAATATCAGCAGCCACTTAAAAAGAGAAGAACCTGGCTGTGGGTGTTGGGCTGGATATGTATTTTTCCTGTGCCTTTAACTATCCTATTGCTTCGTAAGCAGGATATGAAGCCTGCAGTAAAATATGGAATTATTGCCATTGTATGGATTGCTTATTTTATGATTGCAATATCAGGGCAAAATAAAAATAAGAGTACAGATGCGGCTAATGAAAGCAAGGTAATTTCAACAGTGGAAATTGCCTCAAATGAAGATATTTTTGAGGTTGTAGAGAGAGAAAGCTTATATTATATGATGAAGTGGTAAAGCACATTTTGAGTATTTATAGAATTATCAAAATCGAATGTAAAGGACAGCCGGAAAATAATTTGTGACTTCGATTTTGGATGATAGAATTTTACCAGATTGGAATGTAAGTATACAATAAGAATGTTAATTTTAAGCCAAACATTTAGACTATAGGCAAAATTAAATAATTTTATAAATTATTGTACTATCATTGATTTACTCTATACTACATGTAAAAAATAAAAATAGTAAAAAAATTGTCAAAATATATAAATAATAATAGAATATAGTAAAAAACTCGCTTAAAGCGAGTTTTAAGTTCACATCAGCGTGAACCCCGTAGGGTGATTTGAAAATTTTTTTATTTGAACCATGTAGTGTAATCTCATATAGTAGTCAAATTGAGATTACTTTTATGATAACTCAAAAATGTAAAAATGTCAAATATTTTAGAGGAAGAGGATTGGATTATGAGTTACTATTTAGGTCTTGACGTAGGAAGTGCATCAGTAGGTTGGGCAGTTTGTAATAAAAATTATGAATTGTGTAAATTTAAAGGTAAAGATATGTGGGGAATAAGGTTATTTGAAAATGCCCAAACCGCTGCCACAAGGAGAGAAAAAAGAGCGAACAGGAGAAGGCTGCAGAGAAGAAAACAGAGAATAGATTTGTTACAAGAGATATTTGCAGAGGAAATGTTAAAAGTTGACAGTACATTTTTTATAAGGTTGAATGAGAGCAGGCTATATCTCGAGGATAAAAGTGAAAAATTTCTATATCCTTTGTTTAAAGAAAAAGAATATACGGATTTGGACTACTATAAGGAGTATCCTACAATTTTTCATTTACGCAAGGAGCTTATAGAAAATGATACTTTTCATGATATACGTTTGGTTTTATTTGGCATTACACCATATTATAAAATATAGAGGGCATTTCCTTATTCAAGGAGATTTGGACAGTGCGAAAGATTTTTTTAACACATTTAATACCGCGCTTGAAGCATTATGTGATGAGTTAGAAGTAGATATTACAATATCCGAGAAAAATAAGGCTGAATTTCAGACGATGTTAAGGAACAAAAATTTGTCAAAAAGTGAAAAAGCAAAAAAACTTTTTTTATTATTTGACATAAATAATAACGTTGAGAATAAAAATTCTCTTAAAGAAAAAAAGGGAATAGTTGAGCAGCTCTGTAAATTTATTGTTGGTAATAAAGGCGATTTAACAAAGCTTTTTTTGATGAACAAAGAAAATTTTGAAATTTCTTCTTTTTCATTTACAGAAAAAAAATATGATGAATCTATAAGAGAAAATTTAGATAATGAATTACAGGAAAAGGCTTATTTAATTGATCTTATAAAGTCGTTACATGATTGGAATATTCTTGCCGATATTTTGCATGATGAAAAATTTATATCTTTTGCAAAAGTAAAGCAGTATGAAAAGCATGGTGAAAATTTGAAACAGCTTAGAAAAATAATTTTAAAATATTGTGATAAGAAAATATATAATGATTTTTTTAATAATGCTGCTGAAGAAAAGGGAAATTATTCTTCATTTGTAGGAAACTTAAAGAAAAACGGCAAAAAGTATAATGTAAAGCGCTGTTCAGGTGAAGATTTTTACAAGGAACTTAAAGGCATTTTGACAGAAATAAAACCCGATGAAGCAGATAAGGAGATATTAAGTTATTTTACTAAAGGATGTGAAACCAGAAACCTTTTACCGTTGCAAAGAAGCAAGGAAAATGGAGTTATTCCTTATCAGGTAAATGAAGTGGAATTAAATTCAATACTGGACAATGCTATAAAATATTTAGATTTCTTAAATAAAAAAGATGAATCTGGAGTAAGCGATAAAGACAAAATCAAGAGTTTATTTACATTTAGGATACCATATTATGTTGGTCCTTTAAGTGATAAACACAAGGATGAGGGAGCAAATGTTTGGATGATAAGAAGGAAAAATCAAACAGGAAGAATATATCCATGGAATTTTGAAACAATGGTAGATTTAGAAAAATCCAATCAAAGATTTATTGAAAGAATGACAAATAAGTGTACTTATATAATGGGAGAGGATGTTTTAGCTAAGAATTCACTTTTATATACAAAATATATGGTATTAGATGAATTGAATAATCTGAAAGTTAAGGGAAATAAGATTTCGGAAAGTCTTAAAAAATCTATATATAATGATTTATTTAAACAAAGTGCAAAGGTTACAGGGAAAAAGCTTTTAGAGTATTTAAGGAAGGACTTGCCCGAATTAAGTAAAGAGGATCTTAGTGGATTTGATATTGATTTTAAATCGTCTTTAAATTCATATTTGGATTTCAAGAAAAAAGTTTTTGGAGAAAGAATAGAAGATAAAAAAGTCCAAAGTATGATTGAAAATATTATAAGGTGGATAACTATTTACGGTGACGATAAAAAAATGCTTAAAAATGTTGTATCTAAAGAATATTCTAAAGATATAACTGCTGAGGAATTAAAGAATATTTGCAAACTTAGTTATAGCGGTTGGGGAAACTTTTCTAAAAAATTTTTAAAGGGAATAATAGGTGCAGACGAAGAAACCGGAGAGAGTTTCAATATTATTGAGGCTTTGTGGGAAACAAATAATAACCTTATGCAAATTCTCAGTCAAAGATTTACTTTTAGAGAAGAAATAGATACTGTCAATAATGAAAAAGTAGGCAAGATAAAAAAGATAAGTTATGAAAATGTAGTTGAAAACATGTATGCTTCTCCTTCAGTAAAAAGGGCAATCTGGCAAAGTATACAAATTGCTGAAGAAATAAAAAAAGTAATGGGAAAAGAACCGGAAAAAATTTTTATTGAAATGGCAAGAGGAGAAAACGAGAAGAAAAAGAAAGTAAGAAACATATCAAGAAAAGAGTGGTTAAAATCTATATATAAAAATTGTGAAAAAGATATCAGAGAAAGATTTTTAGAAGAAATAGAAGCAAAGAATGAGAGAGACTTCAATAGTAGAAAGTTATTTTTGTATTATACGCAAATGGGAAGATGTATGTATACAGGTGAGCTTATTGATTTTGATTCACTGATTCATAAGAATTCCAGATGGGATAAGGATCATATATATCCGAAGTCAAAGATTAAGGATGACAGTATAGATAATTTTGTTCTTGTAAAGAAAAGGGAAAATAATGAAAAAAGCAATGAGGTGTTAGATGCTGAAATTCAAACTAAAATGCAGCCTTTCTGGAAAATTTTGCTGGAAAAAGGATTTATCAGTAAGAAGAAGTACGATAGGCTCATGAAAAAGGGAGATTTTACAGAAGAAGAGTTATCCGGCTTTATAAGCAGACAGCTTGTAGAAACAAGACAATCTACAAAAATTCTGTCAGATATTTTTAAGCTTATTTATGAAAAATCTGAACTGGTGTATGTTAAAGCCAATCTGGTTTCAGATTTTAGGCATGATACCATAAAAATGTTAAAATCCAGAAGATTAAATGACTACCACCATGCAAAAGATGCATATTTAAATATTGTAGTGGGAAATGTTTATAATGCTAAGTTTACTTCCAATCCTGTTAAATGGCTAAAGGAGAATAAAGATAAAAATTACAGTTTAAATAAAATATTTGATTATGATGTTTTTAGGGGAAAAAGTAAGGTATGGAATGCAGATAAGACGGAAGGCAGCATAAAAACAGTAAGACGGGTAATGGAAAGCGATAAGATTCTATATACGGAGCATAGCTATTGTGCTAAAGGAGAACTTTTTGATGCAAGTATAAAGAGAAAAGGAGAAAATTCAAATATACCGTTAAAATCCAATTTGGATACATCAAAATATGGCGGATATAATAGCCCTACCAGTTCATATTTTGCATTAATAGAGTTTGATGAAGAAAAAGGCGAAAAGGTAAACAAGAAGAGAAATATAATAGCTGTTCCACTCTATGTAGCAAATATGCTTGAACATAATCCTGATGCTTTTTTGGATTATTGCATGAAAATTAAAAAGTTTAAAAATGTAAAGATTCTTTATCCGAAGATAAAGAAAAACGCCTTGATTACAGTAGATAGTTTTCCAATGAGAATCAGAGGAGAAAATGAAAAAGATGTCCTATTAAAAAATAATTTACAGTTAAGGCTTGATAATAGGAATGCAGAAACTATAAGACTTATCGAAAGATTTTTGAATAAGGAAGCAGATTATGAACCTAATGCTGAAATAGATAAAATAGACCATAAAAAACTAAATAGTTTATATGATGTTTTAACAGATAAACTAAAAACTGTGTATGTAAAAAGACCGGCAAATCAATATAAAATACTTGAATTAAAAAGAGAAAAATTTGTAAATTCCAATAATTTATATGGTAAGATGAAACTACTCAACAATATTTTTACCTTACTAAGATGTGATGCAACTAATACCACTGACTTATCATTTATAGGAGCCGGTAAGAATGTAGGCAGCATTAAAATTAATAAAAATACCATGTGTAAAAGTAAATTATTTTTAGTAAATCAATCAATTACAGGTTTGTTTGAAAATAGGGTAAAGCTATGAGTTGGAGACAGGTTGTAATTACAGGTTGTGCAAAATTAGACTATAAGATGGATTATCTTGTAGTTCGAAAAAAGGAAGAAACAAAGAGAGTCTATATAGGAGAGATTGCATTCCTATTAATTGAATCTACAGCTGTGTCACTTACAAGTACATTGATATCTGAATTGATTAAAAAGAAGGTTAAGGTTGTTTTTTGTGATGAGAAACACAATCCACAGTCTGAATTGGTTTCTTTTTATGGCTGTCACGACAGTAGCTTGAAAATCAGACAACAAATACTCTGGGACAGAGAAGTTAAAAAGATGATTTGGACAGAAATTGTTACCGAAAAAATCAAAAACCAAATGAACTTATTATATAAACTTGGATACAAAGATCAGGCAGATACGCTAAAATCTTATATATTTGAAATTAAAGAGGGAGATGAAAGCAATAGAGAAGGACATGCGGCGAAGGTTTATTTTAACGCTTTATTTGGTATGGATTTTTCAAGAAGTTTGGATAATGATATAAATGCAGCATTGAATTATGGATATAGCTTAATACTTGCAGCATTTAACAGAGAAGTGGTATCAAATGGTTTTATAACACAAATAGGGTTGTTTCATGATAATATATTTAATCATTTTAATTTATCATCAGACCTTATGGAGCCTTTTAGGATATTGATAGATGAGAAAGTTATAAATATGTCTCTTAAATCTTTTGGGCATGAGGAAAAAATGTCCATACTGAATTTACTTAATAAAGAGGTTTATATAGACGGGAAACAAAATATACTAAACAATGCTATAAAAATATATTGTAAAAGTGTATTTGCAGCATTAAATGAAAGAGATGTTGCTGAGATAAAATTTTATAAAGATGAGTTATAGATATATGAGAGTAATGGTGTTTTTCGATTTGCCGACGGAAACTATAGAAAATAAAAGAGACTATAGAAGTTTTAGAAAATTTTTGATTAAAAAAGGGTTTATGATGTTGCAAGAAAGCGTATATTGTAAGCTTGCCTTAAATCAAACCGTTGCAAATTCCATAGTGGAATCTGTAAAAAATAATAAACCGACTGATGGCTTAGTTTTGCTTTTATCAGTTACTGAAAAACAATTTTCAAAAATGGAATATATATGTGGAGAGAAAAAAAGCAGTATTATAGATTCTGATGAAAGGTTGATAATTTTATGAAGCTTAGGTACTATAGGTTGAATATTGATTTTACTTTATATGATAATAAGCCAAATATACTTATTGTTGAAAATCCGTATGAGTTCGAAAAATTTGTTATTGCTTTAGATGATAGAATTAATAAAAGAACTTCGGATGTTGAATTATTTAATAAAGCTGAAAAAGATGATTTTAGTAAAAAAGTTGAGATATTTTTTTCACCTTTGGATTTTAAATATGATAAGAAAGATATACAAAAAAGACTTTTTAATGAACTTATAGAGGATATACAGTCTTCTAAGGATTTAGAAGAATTCAGTATTATATGTAGCAAATTTTTTGAAATATTGGATGAGCTGAAAATCTATGCGGATTATGATTTGGATTTCGAAGAAGATTTTGGCTTAATAAATTTGTTAAAAAGCTTTAATGTACATCTTAAAGACCCTGAAGGAAGATTTGCTGAAAAGTTTATTGAATATTCATCCAATATGCATCGTTTATTGGGGAAGGAAATTTTCATTTTCATATCCTGCATAAAGTATATGAATAGTCAGGATGTAAAATTTTTGATACAACATGCTCTATATAAAGGTATGCGCATTTTATTTGTAGAAAATATGCAAATAGGTTTGAATTCTGATACAAATGAATATATAATAGATAATGACTTGTGTGAGTTACATTAATTACTATATAAAATTACAAATGTGGTAGTGGCATTTATTCTCAAATTGAGGTTTGAGAGTAGTGTAATTTCATATGGTAGTCAAGCAAGGCGGCTATAGATAAGGCGATTGAAGAAGTTTGAGAGTAGTGTAATTTCATATGGTAGTCAAGCGGCGGTACAGTCGATGTATATGAGGCGTTCAGTTTGAGAGTAGTGTAATTTCATATGGTAGTCAAGCATTAAGGGTAATTTTTCTATCAGCAAAGAGGTTTGAGAGTAGTGTAATTTCATATGGTAGTCAAGCTAATTTATGGCAAGCAAGATACTAAAGTGCGTTTGAGAGTAGTGTAATTTCATATGGTAGTCAAGCTTGATGGGAGTAAGGAGTATGTATCTTGAAGTTTGAGAGTAGTGTAATTTCATATGGTAGTCAAGCGATAGATGAAGCGATAAAAAGCAAAAGTAAGTTTGAGAGTAGTGGGCTTGAGATATAATAGGGATACAGAGGAAAAAGCTTGATAAATAGGAGCTTT
>CALBCM010000040.1 GCA_937927235.1 uncultured Johnsonella sp. | reverse complement strand
AAAGTCCTCTATGCGAAGGAGTATCTCCGGCACCGAAGCAGGGACCGCAAAAGGCTGTTTTAACTACTGCACCGCTTTCCATCAGACTCCTGACTGCACCCTTTTTATCCACATCAAGATAAACCGCCTGTGAAGAAGGATATACTGATAAATTAAATTCATCAAAGCCGCAACTTTTATCTTTAAGTATATGTGCCGCTTCCATTACATTAGAATAATTTCCTCCTGCACAGCCTGCTATGATTCCCTGCTGCACCTGCAGCTTGCCGTCAACTATTCTCTCGGTAAGCTTAAGCTCCTCTCCCGCACTCCCTCCAAGCCTTAAGGCTTCTTTTTCTACCCTTCTTAATATATCCTGCAAATTTAAATTCAGCTCTTCAATGGCATATACATTACTCGGATGAAATGGCAGCGCTATCATAGGCCTGATTTCAGACAGGTTTACATACACCATTCCGTCATAATATGCCAGCCTTTCAGGCTTAAGCTCTTTATAATCCCCAGCTCTGTGATGCAGACTTAAAAAAGCTTCTGTATCCTCATCAGTTTCCCATATAGAGCTTAAGCAGGTAGTTTCAGTAGTCATCACATCTATTCCGTTCCTGTAATCCGTATCAATAGAAGCAATCCCGGGACCTATAAATTCCATAATCTTATTTTTTACATAACCTTTTTTAAACACCTCCCCTATTATAGCCAAAGCTACATCTTGAGGTCCTACTCCGGGCAGCGGCTTACCGTCCAGATAAATCGCTACTACCTCAGGATAATTAACATCATAGGTATCACATAAAAGCTGCTTGACAAGCTCTCCGCCTCCCTCTCCGATTGCCATAGTGCCAAGTGCTCCATAGCGTGTATGGCTGTCGGAACCGAGGATCATCTTCCCGCAGCCTGCCATTGCCTCTCTCATATACTGATGTATTACAGCTATATGCGGAGGCACGTAGATTCCTCCATATTTTTTTGCCGCCGAAAGTCCAAACATGTGGTCATCTTCATTTATAGTTCCGCCTACTGCACAAAGTGAATTATGGCAGTTGGTAAGTACGTAAGGCAACGGAAAGCTTTCCATGCCTGAAGCCTTTGCAGTCTGTATTATTCCTACAAAGGTTATATCATGAGATGCCATAGCATCAAATTTTAATTTAAGTTTTTGCATATCATCAGAAGTATTATGTGCCTTAAGTATCTGATACGAGATGGTACCCTTTAATGCCTTCTCCCTATTAAGTGCTTCTCCCTTATAAATAGGCGGATTTAAAGGTATATCTTCCACAATCACTTTATTATCAATAAAATATACCGGATTATCATATAGCTTAATCATTAAATTTCCTCCAAAATATAATTAAAATAATCTTTTCATCAGGTATGAGCTTAACCTGAAATTTTATTTTGCTCAGGAGCTGTCTGTATAGTTTCAGTCAGCTGTATTGCTGTATTGGCTGCTGTAAAGCTCTGAATAAAAGCCTTTCATTGCCAGAAGCTCCTGATGTCTTCCTCTTTCTATTATGGCTCCGTCTTTCATTACAAGAATAACATCTGCACCTGTTATAGTGGAGAGCCTGTGAGCTACTACAAAGCTGGTCCTGCCCGCCATCATTTTATCAAAAGCCTCCTTTATCCTCATCTCAGTCATAGTATCAAGTGATGAGGTCGCCTCGTCAAGTATGAGCATACTCGGCAGGCTGAGCATTACTCGGGCTATGCATAAAAGCTGCTTCTGCCCTGATGACAGACTTCCGCCGTCATGCCCTATTACTGTATCATAGCCTTGGGGAAGCTTCGATATAAAGCTGTCCGCATAAGCCTCCCTTGCAGCCTTTCTTATTTCTTCTATCCCTGCCTCAGGTCTTCCCATAGCAATATTTTCCTTTATAGTTCCCGATTTAAGCCAGGTATCCTGAAGTACCATACCGTATGAGCCTACAAGGCTGTTTCTTTTTATATCCTGTATATTCATCTTGTCTATAAAAATATTTCCGGATTCTATTTCATAAAATCTCATAAGCAGATTTATCAAAGTAGTCTTTCCACAGCCTGTAGGTCCCACTATAGCGATGCGCTGCCCGCTTTCCGCCTTAATATTCAAGTTTTTAATAAATCCCCTGTCTTTATTATAGGAAAATGCAATATTCTTAAGCTCTACCTCTCCCCGCGCCCCGGTAAGCTCCAAGGCAGTTTTCTTATCAGGAAGGATTTCCGGCTCATCTATGAGTGAAAATACCCTTGAGGCACATACTACGGAGTTCTGAAGCTCAGCAAATACTGCGGAAATTTCATTAAAGGGCTTTGCATACTGTACCGCATAGCTTAGCACCGCTGCAAGCTCTCCTACACTTATGCTTCCCCTTATCACGGAGAAAGCTCCTACTATACCCACAAGTGCATAAATTGAAGAATTTATAAAGCGGGTCGAAGGATTTGTAATTGACTGAAAAAATATAGCCTTAAGGCTTGCCTGCCTCAGCCTTTCATCAGCTGCCTTAAACTCCTCACAGACCATAGCTTCAGTATTAAAAGCCTTAACACATGAAATTCCCTCTGTCATCTCGTCAACTACACCTGCCATATCCGCCTGACATACTGACTGATTTTTAAAATAGGTATGAGTCTTTTTTGCTATAAAAAAGGCTGCCAGCATTGAAAGCGGAGTCAGCCCTACAACTACAGCTCCTATAATGAAGCTGACTCTGAATATAAGTATAAGTGTAAGGATTATAGTAAGCACTCCTGTGAAAAACTGTGTAAATCCAAGCAGCAGTCCCTCTGAAAGTCTGTTTACATCGTTTATAAGCCTGTTGATTATACTGCCGTGAGTTGTTGAATCTATAAAGCTTACAGGCAGGCTTTGAAGCTTTTCAAACGCCTTAATTCTTATACCCTTTAGCATCTCATAGGCAATCAGATTATTTATGATATCCATGATATATCTGGAAACCGCACAGACAAATAAAAGTATTACAATATATATCAGAATGCTTCTGAGCTTTATAAAATCAACCTTTCCCTCTGCCACAATACTGTCAACCGCCCTGCCGGTGAGTACCGGTACAAGCAGTGTACTCAGCACCACTGCAACAGCGAGAACTATACTGAAGGCAAGTCTTAACCTGTGCTTTGCCATAAGCACAAAAATACGCCTTATTGTTTTATTATAAGTATTCTTACTTTGATTCACAGTTTGATTTTTATGTTTTAAATCAATATTTTTAGCCAACCTCACTCACCTCCTGTGCAGACAGCTGTGAGCTGCAAATTTCACGATAGACAGGGCAAAGCTTCAAAAGCTCTTTGTGGGTACCTATCCCTGCTGCTTTTCCATCATCAAGCACCAGTATTTTATCCGCATTTCTTATGCTGGAAACCCTCTGCGACACTATAATTGTAGTCATGCTTAATTTAGCTATCGCTTTCCTGAGATTAAAATCCGTCAGATAATCAAGCGCCGAAGACGAGTCATCAAGTATAATTATTTTAGGAGCTCTGACAAGCGACCTTGCTATGCTCAGCCTTTGCTTTTGTCCGCCTGAAAGATTTCTTCCAAGCTGTTCGATTCGGGCGGCAAGTCCTTCGTTTTTTGATTTTAAGATATCCTCCGCCTGTGCGGTTTTTAAAGCTTTAAGCAGGTCTTCATCCTTGGCATCGGCTCTGCCCCATTTGAGATTTGAAGCTATAGTCCCTTTAAACAGTCTGCTTTTTTGCTCCACCACGGATATACCTTCCCGCAGTGACTTTATAGTATAATCCCTTATATTAAGTCCTGCAAGTTTTATTCTGCCCTCTGTAGCATCATAAAATCTCGGTATAAGATTAATTAAAGTGGTTTTTCCTGAGCCTGTAGCCCCTATTATGCCGATTGTTTCTCCGTATTCCACCTTAAAGCTCAGCTTGCTTACTGCCTGTGCCGGAGATTCAGGATAGGCAAAGCCTGCCTCTTCAAATTCAATAGCCGGAGGAACAGCGGAATCTGAAGCAGTGCAGCTGCCGCTTTCATAAGTTTCCTGCCATAGCTTTAAAAAGTCAAACTCTCCGTCTTTAAGTGAATCAGTTATATTAAAAATATCAATAACACGCTTGGTGCAGGCATAAGAGCGTGACATTAAAATAATAAGGTTGGCAAGCTTTAAAAGCTCCACAAGAATCTGCCCCATATAGTTTACCAGTGCCACTACCTGTCCCTGAGTAAGTTTGCCGTTATTAACTCTTACGGCGCCGGTCTGGAGAATAACTATAATCCCGAAGTTGATAATCATATAGGTAATGGGATTCATAAGCGCGGAAATCTTTCCTACAAAGACCTGCTTTTTCATAAGTTTGTCCGAGGCGGCATAAAATTCCGCTTTTTCCGCCTCCTGCCTTGAAAAAGCTCTGATTACTCTTACACCTGAAAGATTTTCGGATATTTTCTCAAGTACCTTGTCCAGCTTTTTTTGAACCTGTTTATAATAATTTATACTTTTTGACATTATAAATGCCACTGTTATAAAAAGCAGAGTGGTTACTCCTATAAATATCAGTGCCTCAAATCCGTCTATAGTAAATGCCATGAACACCGCACCAAAAACAATCAGAGGCGAGCGGAGTGCAAGTCTGAAGGTCAGATTAAGTCCTGACTGTATCTGGTCGGTATCATTAATAACTCTGGTTACAAGCGTACTTTTTCCAAGCCTGTCAGTTTCCGCCCGTGACAGGCTCATAATATGCTTAAACAAATCATCTCTAAGTCCGGTTGCAAAACCCACTGCCGCCTTTGCTGCAAAGTACTGTGCCAAAATTGCGCAGACCAGCCCTATAAGGCTGAAACCTATGATTAAAAGTCCCATCCTTATTATATATCCTCTGTCAGCATTTTTGATTCCAATATCTATAATTCTTGCTATAATAAGAGGTGCCATAAGCTCAAGTCCTGCCTCTAAAAATTTAAATAGAGGCGAAAGCACCGACTCTTTCTTATAATTTTTAAGATATTTTAGTAAGTTTAACATATATAGATCCTCGTCTTTTTTGATGATATGCCTATTTCTGTATTGATATCTCTGATATGTTATATCAAAGATTTATAATTATGGCAATACGCAGTTTGTATCGATTCGGCTTATGAGAGCAGAGCTTTGCCTCAAACAATAAAAAATACCGCAGGATATATTTTATTTTAATATCCTGCAGTATTTTAATTTAATGCTGTTACTGTCTTTTATTACTTTTCAGTTTTTTCTTTAGCATCCATATTTTTCTTAGAATCTATGGCTTTCTCATCAGTAACGTTTTTTTCTTTATTTTTCGGCTTTTTATGTTTTTTAACAAACTTAATTACTATAAAGATTATTACAGCTGCCAATGCTGCAATCAATATAATTACAGGAATTGAAACTACAAAGCCTATCAAAAGCTCTGTAAAAAACCTTTTTATATTTTTCAGAGTTTTTACAAAACCGGTTGAAATTCTTGTAGCAATTCCGGCATCGGTTCTGGTTCTGTAATCCTTTACCTCTGCAAGATTAATAGTTACGGTAGAATAATCTACCTGATTATCATAGTATTTAAGCTGTGAAGTCAGGTTTTCAAGCTCGTACCTTACCTCTGAGAGCCTGGCTTCTATAGTAACTATAGCATCTACATTTTCAGCCTTTTCCATTAACTCCCAAAGTCTGTCCTGCTCAACCTCAAGCGACTTTTTTCTGCTCTCAATGTCCATATACTGCAAGGTGACATTGCTTATGTTTATTGATTTATAAACCTCATTTGTATCCTTTTCAAGAAAGGCTATAAAATCGTCAAGCTTGTCAGAAGGCACTCTGGCAGTAATATTGGCTGACCTGGCTTCCGAATCGGCACTTTCTTCATCATAATAAGAATCCATATAATAATGCGGATAAAGTGAATTATTATATAAATCTGACTGCTCTATATAGCCTCCTATATTTTCAGTTTCAGAGGTTATTTTATTTAAGGTATCCTCAAAGGTTAAGGTTTCCAGATTTAATGAAGCATTTTTTATAATTTTCTTTGCTGATGAATCAGGAAGCAGATTCTGCACTGACTGGCTTTCGCCGTCCTGTGCAGCTCCCCCCATACCGCCTCCTCCGGCTGCATTGGTTTCAACCGCAGTCACAGGTCTGTCTGCTTTTTCTTCACTGACATTATAATCTATTGCTGCTTCTTTATTATACGCTCCATCAGCTTGTGCTTTTCCGGCACTGATTCTGATGTTTTGGCTGCGGCTTCCCGCCCCACAGGCACAGAGAAAAGCAGCAAACATAATCAGCACCAGGACAGCAAAAATCAGCTTATGCTTTATAAATACATTTTTTATTTTATATTTTGATTGATTGGCAGCAGTATTGCGATTATTTTTTTTCATAACAGTATCCCCTCCTTAAAGAGCTTCTGAGATGGTTATAACGAGTCAAATATAAGCCGGCTTACAATAAAATAATAGCATTTTTAACTACTTCAATCAATTAAGAACAAATAAATTTTTTTAAATATTTTATTAAAAATATTTACCACAGCTTATAGCTTGCCGCAATCCTGTAATCTTGCGGAAGCTTCATAGCTTCCCGATCTCCCGACTCGCCAAGCTCCCAGCCGTCTCCCTGATGCATATACTGTGAATACACAATATGAAAATTCAGCATCGTGGCACCCAAATTCAATGCTCCATCTCTTTCTGAGGTCATATCATCCCCTCCTGCCAGCAAATACAGGCGGTTGCCTTTCATCAGATAACGATAGCTTTGACGGTTTAAAAAGGCTGGAGCCAAGCTTGCAGCGTACAGTGCCTTATCTAAATAAGGGTCAAAGCGCTCCTCCTCCCAGACAGCCGATGTGCCGAAGGTTTCGTTATAAACCATTTCCTCCTGAGAAATCTTAGGTGCTACATGTCCCTGTCTGCTTTCAAATTTTACATTTGAAGGAGTAAGAATATCTACTCTTGTAGTACTTCTTTCCTCTTTGCCGTAGCCTATGGCAATGACCACCGCCACCTCCAGAGGAGAATCCAAAAGCAGAGCTTTTTTAACCACCTCAGGATTGTCCACTGTGAGCCAACAGCCTGACAATCCCATATCAGTAAGCTTGAGCAAAAGATGCTCTCCCATAAATCCGGCATTTTCCAGATAGCCTTCTTTTTTCTCGGAAAGAATCAAAAGATAGGCAGGTGCAAAAAATGCATTTCCCCTATAGCCTGCGATTCCCTCCAGTCTGGAGCCGGCATCCTTTACAGCATACAAAAGTCGGGTTTCAATTCCCCTTACCAGAGCCTCTTCCTTATTGAAGTACTCGCCCAGCTGTGCAAGCTGTGCCTCTGACACGGCTTTATCATGAAACGAGCGGATAGACTGCCTCTTTTCAATTAAGTTTTCAAAATTCATATTGATTTTCCTCTTTCTCTCTACATTTATTTAATAATAGTGCCTGTCCCTAAAATAAAAATTTAAGTATAGATACTTTTATCAAAAAATCCTCCATATTTTGTAGCTGCATTATAACATTTTTTTATATTTTAGTAAAGCAGGCACCGTCTCAATATGATATTTTCCTATATATTTAAGTATACTTAACTAATCTCTCTTATATCCGAATTTTCGAGCCTGCAATAAAGCCTGTCATCTCCCTCTTCCTTATAAGTTCTGAAGGTTCCTGTTACCTCCAGCCTTACGTTTCCCTTCGGGTATTCATCGGGAAACACATGGCTGCCGTCGCCCCATACAAATTCTATGCCTTGTGCACAGCAGGCTGCCGCATCTTCTATAATTACATAGTGATAATTTCTGGCAGTGGGCTCATACCAGGTAGAATAATAGGTTCCTATCATTTTAAAGGTTTTGCCTTCAAATTTTTCAGGCTCCACCATCATCTGATATACGCTGGCATAAACCATATCCGGCGACATCTGAGTAAGGTCATAATCAACCTTTCCGTCACCATTATTGGCGCTGTTTGCCGAAGAATTTTCAGAAGCGGAAGGAGATGGCTCCGCTGCAGCCTTGCTGTTTTCCTCCGCTTTGGCTTCTTGAGTACTGTTATCCACCACTACCGCTTCTCCGGTAGCATGATTTGCAAGCGGCGAATCAACTGAGCTTGATGAAGAAGCTGAAGCCGATTCTCCCTGCTCACTTGAAATCTGATTATTTATATAGTCCTTAACGTTATTCTTTGACGGAAATTTTCTGGGACTGGAACAGGCCGCTGTTGTCAGGCTTAAAGCGAGTGCCGTTGATAAAATATAAACCATTTTCATAAATTAAATCCCCCTTACCTTTCCGACAGCAAAGCATATAATAAATACTACAATATTGGCAGCTACTATAGTTGAGCCTACAGGAGTGGACATAAGCACCGATATAATCATTCCTGAAAGAGAACAGACTACGGAAATGACCGCAGAGCTTATTACTACCCCTCTGAAATTATCTATGATTCTCATGGAAGACAGTGCAGGAAAGATGACAAGAGCTGAAATCAGCAATGAGCCTACAAGATTCATGCCAAGCACTATAATCACGGCTATAATCACGGCTATCAGCAAGTTAAACCAATCAGTCCTGATCCCTGTAGCCTTTGCGAAATTTTCATCAAAGGTCACTGCAAATATTCTGTTATAAAATATTATACAGATAAGGATTACCACTACAGACATAACAATGCAAATGACAACCTCATCTTTTGAAAGCGTCAAAATTGAAATTGAGCCAAATAAAGTAGTACATACATCACCTGAAATATTTGCTCCTGCCGGAAACAGATTCATAATCATATAGCCGAAAGCGAGTGCTCCAACTGAAAGCATGGCAATAAGTGCATCTCCGTTAATCTTTTTATTCTGCCCTGTCCTGAGCAGAAGGATTGCCACAATCACAGTTATAGGCATTACTATAAGGGTAGACTGCTTTGCCATATCAAGTACATTTGCTATTGCCATAGCCCCGAAAGCTACATGTGAAAGTCCGTCACCTATGTAGGAATATCTTTTAAGCACAAGGGTCACCCCTAAAAGTGATGAGCACAAAGCTATAAGCACGCCTACAATAATTGCATATTTTACAAATGAATACTGCATGTATGAACTCAAGGTTGATATAATATTTTCCAAAATTAAACTCCTCCAAAATTTGAAAACATCCTGTAGGCATCACTTTCTTTATACTCGGAAACTCCTCCGAAATAAAGCTGCTTATTTCCTATATGAAGTATCTTATCCGCATACGAAAGAGCGGCATCAAAATCATGTGAAACCATTATTATTGTAAGTCCTTCAGAATTAAGCTTTTTTATCAGCTCATAAAAATTTAAAGTTACCTTAGGGTCAAGCCCGCTTACAGGCTCGTCAAGGATAAGAAGCTTTGAAGTTGCACATAAAGCTCTTGCCAGCAACACTCTTTGCTGCTGTCCTCCTGATAAATTTCTATAGCTTTTTTTCCTTAAATCCCATATATCCAGTCTTTCCATATTTTCTCTTGCAGCCTTTTTTTCAGCGGCTGAATAAAAAAATCTTAATTTAAGCTTTGAAAGGCAGCCGGAAAGTACCACCTCTAAAACTGAAGCCGGAAAATCTCTCTGTACCGGGGTCTGCTGCGGCAAATAGCCTATTTCATACGGTCTAAGCCCGCTTCCGTAAACTATCTGTCCGGAAACGGGCTCTATTAAATGCAGCAGCGTCTTCATAAGCGTACTTTTTCCTGCACCGTTTTCACCTAAGATGCAAAGATAGTCGCCTTCTTCTACACTGAAATTTATATCCCTGCTTACTACATTGCCGTCATAGCCAAGGACTAAATTCCTGCAATCTATAAATGACATACTGCCTGCTGCTAAAAATAATATACTTAACACACCACTTAAAGCTCTACGTTTTTAAAGCAGGAAACTGCCTGTATTTGTTTAACTGATCTTTGATTTTATATTTAATTTTAGCAGCAATTCCTCCTTTTACTTATTCTTTTATTTATTTTTAGTTAAGTGCTTTTTTTAATACTTCAAGATTATCCTTCATAACACTATAATATGAAGTACCATTTTTTGCTTCATCACCTGTTACTGACTGCAATGAATTCATTACTTCAATCTTCTGATTCTTTTCCTTTGTATTCTCAATGATTGTTTTTGCAATCTTCTGGTCAGATTTTTCTATAGTGAGTACTACCGGAAGATTAAGTTCATCCACCTTATTTGCAAGGAATACCACTGTATTGAAGCTTGCCTCCGTTTCTGCGCTACAGCCTACAAATGCCGCATAATAGTCAAGTCCATAATCATCTACCATATATCTGAAAGGAAAACGGTCACCGAAAAGTACGGTTTTTCTCTTTGCCTCGGCTACAGCCTTTTCATATTCCTTATCAAGCTCATCAAGCTTTGATAAATATTTTCTTGTATTCTCCTCATAAGCCTGCTTGTTTTCAGCATCTATTTTCTCGACAGCTTTTTCTATCTCAGCTACAAGCTTTTTAGTATTCCTTAATGAAAGCCATACATGCTCATCATACTCTATCTCTGCCTCGTCAGTATTGTCGTGGTCATGATCGTGATCATGATTTGCTTCTTTGTCATGGTCGTGGTCGTGCTCTGCCGCCTCGCCGTCATGGTCATGGTCGTGCTCCTCCTCAGCCTGCATGCCCTCTTTGACTTCTTCTTCCTTAGCACTGTCACCCATTACTCCCATAAGATTGATTACCTGCATATTCGGGTTGCTTGATTCCTTAAGCGCATCATCCACCCAGCCGTCAGATTCTCCTCCTACATAGATAAACAAATCACAGGCTGAAATCTTTGCTATGTCATCAGCCGTTGGCTGATAGCTGTGTAAATCTGTGCCTTTGTCAAGAAGCATTGTAACCTCATACTTATCTTCTTTGCCCGCTATAATTTCCTTTACCCAATCATATTCAGGAAATATAGTACAAACTACTGACAGCTTCTTTTTATCTGAATCTATTTTAGCAGAAGAGCCTTTGTCGGAGCTGGAGCTTTCCGAATTTGCACTTGTTGAATCTGAACTTACTGAGCCTGTGCCTTTAGTGGAGGTACAGCCTGCCACAAGAAAAGCTGACATAAGCACTGCTGATACTATTTTAAATAAACCTCTTTTTTTCATAAAACTTAACCCTTTCTGTTATAAACTTTTCTGCCAGGTAAATGCAGAATCCTTATTTATTTTTCTGTTCTGCATTCCTTACAATAGCCTAAGAGAACGCAATCACTGCATATAAGCGAATATCCGCATTCATCTAAAAGATAAGTACGTATCTTATCCATAGCCTCCCCCTCAAGATGATAGATGCCTCCACAGCCTTTACACTGGATATGCAAATGCTCGTCACAGCCTCCCTCAGGGTCTAAAAGCTGGTAAACACTGTAATCATCACTTGAGTTTTTTATTTTAAGCAGGATTCCGGCTTCAGTAAGCTTGTCAAGGTTTCGGTAAACAGTAGTAAGATTGGTATTCCTTCCTTTGTCCTTAATATATTCGTAGATTTCTGAAGCTGAAAACCTCCTGTGTTTATTTGATAAAATATAATCCATTATCTCATTTTTTGCTTTAGTGCGGTATTCCTTCTGCATGGTTTCCTCCCTTTTCACTTTGCATAAAGAAAAATACAAAACGCAAATCTTTTGCAATTTTACACAGTTTTACTTTCGCTGTCAAGCTGTTTTAAAAAATAAATTGTAAAATTTTCTCTGCCTGAGCCTATGCGCACGATAATCCTCAGGCTTTGCAAATTCAAAATGCCGGATTGAGAATCAACAGATTTGCGATATTCAGATAATAAGGCAATCTATATTGAAATTATGTTGAAATCGGGAAAAAATATCTGCTTAGTAAAATAGTAAATCTATGCTATAATAATATATAGATAAGAATCTCAAAAATCAAAGCCTGTTATGTATAATAATTATACATACAAAATTATCTTAAAATATAATTATTAAAGGAGATTAAAAGTATGGCAAAAAGAGGAATTGGCGGTTTATTCGTATTTGCGGCGATTGCAGGAGCGGTTGCGGCAGGAGTTTCATACCTTCTTCAATACAATGCATATCATAAAGAGCTTGAATCGGAATTTCATGAATTTGAGGATGAAGATGAGGAAGCTGTATTTAAATCAAAAAAAGAGCCAAGCAGAAATTATGTAGCTTTAAGCTCTGACAAGGATGATTTTATAGTCGCAGCCAAGGACACCGCAAAAGCGGCTAAAGGCATGGCAGGTGCGGCTAAGGAAATGCTTAAGGATGTAGGGAATATTCTGCTTGAAAATGCCTCATCAGCCTCCTCTCTTGCAGGCGATACAGTAAAATCCGTTTCTGAAAAGGTTAAGACCGAAAAAGCTCAGGGTTCAGATGCCGGCGTCAAATCCAATATAACTGTTGTAAAGGATACATCACTGGAATTATCTGATACCCTTGAGGAAGTGTCAAATGAAAACAGCGGCATGTTACATAGCGATAGCTCCAAACACGACAACAGCAGAACTAAAATTGAGGAGGAAGATTTTTAAAATACCTGACTACGATTTTCACATTTCAGCATCGCAGCACAGCGGTGCTTTTTGTGCTGTATTGTTTTTCTGAAAAACAATGTCAGAATACTGTTATAAAAATTTAATTGTTTTGGTAGTAATAAAAAGGTATAATAAGACAAATTAATTTTTGAAAGGATACAAAATGAAGAGAATTAAACTATTAGGCAAAATTTCTGCCCTGATTATTATGACAGGCTTAGCCTTTTGTACCCTGACCTCTCAGGCTGAGGAAATAAGTGCAAAATCAAGAATCACTGAAGCAGTTGTAACTGAAGATAAACAGAATGTACAAATCAAAGCTGAAAATTCCTCAGATATGCAGGGAACTGACGGTAAATACTATCTTTTTGAATTAAAAGCTTACGAAAATGAAATAGGAGCAAGAACCGACTATATTCAAGCTTTGGAGCCGGGAAATGCGAATGCGGTGTTTTCACTTAATTATAACACCGACTCTGACAGGCTTTACAGCAGCTTTGTCATGGCAGTATATGACGGAAGCAAATATGTGGCAGTAAGTGAGCCGAGATATATTACAAATCCTGAAGCGGTAGCTAAAAATACCTCCCCCTTTAACGACCCTCTTACTAAAAAGGGACTCAACATTGAAATCAACATGCTTGCCGATGCTTTTGAGCTTGGTGTAAAGCATGTGGCTACCAACATAGCTTTTCACCAGATCCTCGGTGAAGGCATTGACTTTGAATACGAGGGCAAGACCTATCATTTTAATAAAGAGGTCATGGAAAACTATGACAGAACTATAAGCGCTCTTTCAAATAAGAGCATGACTGTAAGTGCAATTATACTTAACGGCTATAATCCTAACGAGCCTGACCTCTTCATTAAGGGAACTCCGAAGGTTGATAATGCGCTTTATTATATGTTTAATGCGGAAACTAAGGAAGGGTTTGAAAAAACTAAGGCGATAGCAGCCTTTCTTGCACAAAGATATGATGGCAGCGACCCCAATCACGGGAAAATTTCAAACTGGATTATAGGCAATGAGATTAATAATCAGTACTGGAACTACATAGGTGAAAGAGATATTTCCAGCTATATAGCCACCTATGAAAAAGCTTTCAGGCTCTTCTATACTGCGATTAAAAGTACAAGTGCAAATGACAGAGTATATTTTTCTCTTGATTTTTACTGGAATACTCCGTCGCAGAAAGACAATAAAACCAAATACGGCGGCAAGGAGGTTGTTGACTACTTTAATTCCTTTGTAGAGAAAAAAGGCAATATCAGCTGGGGAATTGCATACCACCCCTATCCTAACCCGCTTACAGAGCCTGAGTTCTGGGATGACGATCCTACTCAGCATACAAAGGATTTTGAGTCACCGGTAATTAATTTTAACAACCTTTCAGTATTAACCGATTATTTTAATCAGGAAGCACTTAAAGAGCCTACAGGTCATGTAAGACATATAATTCTGACCGAGCAGGGATTTACTGCTACCAGCAAGACCAGAGGAAATGTTGAAGATTTGCAGGCAGCCGCATATGCCTATTCCTACTATCTGGTAGATTCAAATCCCTATATAGACGCTTATATAGTGAGCAGGCAGGTCGATGCCCCTGTAGAAGTAAGGGACAGCCTTTCATTCGGACTTTGGAGATGTGATATGAACAGCGGTGACGAAATAATTGCTACTTCAAGACGTAAGCTTTGGCAGGTCTTTTATAACATAGATAAAAAGGATTCAACACTGGAAAATACCGAATTTGCAAAGCAGATTATAGGAATTAATAAATGGTCTGATGTAGTACCTAATTTCAGATGGAAAGCCTTAGAATAATATTAATAATTGAAATGCTGTCATTTCAATGTTGAATATCTTTATGTTTTTAATAATTGGTTTTTACAAGAGGTTTATAGAGATACTTTAGCCAAAAATACTCTCCTTACTGCCTTATCCAGTAAAGGAGAGTATTTTTTTAAATTTTATAAAATTTACCCAAGCTCCTCAATTATAGCCGGGATTACCTTATATAAATCTCCGGTTATTCCTATATCCGCTATATCAAATATAGGAGCATTCTCATTGGTATTGATGGCAACTATAAGACCTGAGTTCTGCATTCCTGCCACATGCTGTATAGCACCTGAAATTCCGCAGGCAAAGTAAATTTTAGGTTTTACGGTAGTACCGGTCTGACCTACCTGATAAGCATGATCTATCCAGCCGGCATCAACTGCTCCTCTGGAGCCTGCCACTGTAGCATTAAGTTTGTCAGCCAGCTTTCTAAGAAGCTCAAAGCCTTCCGCATTTCCAAGCCCTCTTCCGCCTGAAACTATAATTTCCGCATCGGTAAGTGAAACTATTTCCTTGGTCGTTTTTACTACTTCAAGTACCTTAGTCCTTATATCTGAATCAGACAGACTAATTTCAAGCTTTATGATTTCACCGGTTCTGCCCGGCTGTCTTTCAGGCTTTTCCATTACACCTGGACGTACGGTTGACATCTGAGGTCTGTGCTCAGGGCATATAATTGTAGCCATCAGATTGCCGCCGAAAGCAGGTCTGGTCTGCATAATTCCCTTCGTATTCGGGTCAATTTCGAGCTTTGTACAGTCGGCAGTAAGACCGGTATTGCAGTTTACTGCAAGACAAGGACCGAGGTCCCTTCCTATATGTGTTGCTCCTAAAAGTACGATTTCAGGCTTGTATTTGTCAATCGCAAGACCTATTACCTTGGAATAGCCATCTGTAGTATACTGATTAAGCCTTTCATCTTCTGCATAATATACTGTTTCTGCTCCGTATTCAAATAATTCCTTTATAAGTTCATCCTTGCCGCTTCCACAGATAACTGCACACAGCTTACAGCCTATAGCGTCGGCAAGCTTTCTGCCTTCTCCTAAAAGCTCAATAGGAGCCTGCATAAGTTTATTATCTCTCTGCTCTGCAAAGACCCACACATCATGATATGCACTTAAATCCTTAAGTTCTGACATAACATCTTCTCCTTTAATTTTTTATATCTTAATCTATTCTTCAATCCTTAAATTTTTAAATCAGATGTGCAGCTTTGAGTTTGTTTACAAGCTCTTTTGACATCTCGTTTATACTTCCTGAAAGCATCTCACCCTTGCCCTTTTGCGGAGGAGTAAATGATTTAAATACCCTGGTAGGAGAGGCTTTCAATCCGCATTCTTCAGGAGTAAGTGAAAGGTCTTCCCTTCCATACACGGTAATTTCCTTTTCATAGGCATCAACTATTCCGCCTATGCTCATATAGCGTGGAGTATTAAGCTCCTTGACACAGGTAAGGAAGCAGGGAAGCTTGGTTTCAATCAACTCATAGCCGTCCTCAAGCTGTCTTCTTACTCTGATTTTCCCATCAGCAACCTCTTCTATTCCTTCAACATAAGTAATTACAGGAATGCCGAGTCTTTGTGCTACCTGTGGTCCTACCTGAGCTGTATCTCCATCTATTGCCTGTCGTCCGCCAAATATTATATCAAAATCGCCAAGCTTTCTAATTCCGGCTGCGATTGATACAGAGGTAGCACAGGTATCAGCACCGCCAAATGCCCTGTCACTTAAAAGAAAAGCCTCATCTGCACCCATTGCCAGACATTCTCTAAGCATATAGTCAGCCTGCATCGGTCCCATGCTTAATACTGATACTGTAGTATCCGGATATTTGTCCTTTAACTCTAATGCAGCCTCGAGTGCATTTGCATCATCAGGATTCAATATAGACGGTACTCCTGTACGTATCAACGTACCCTTTACAGGATCTATTTTTACTTCGTTAGTATCAGGAACTTGTTTTGCACATACACATATTCTCATAATAATTCCTCCCCTATTTCTTTAAAAGCCTTGAGCCCATTACCATAAGCTGAACCTGGCTTGTACCTTCATAGATTGTAAATACGCGGCAATCCCTGAACATTCTCTCCACCTTGTAATCCTTTATAAATCCATAGCCTCCGTGGAGCTGTACCGCTTTTTGAGCTATCTCGTTACAAGCCTCAGAAGCAAAAAATTTCGCCATTGAAGCTGCAAGTGTTATGTCCTGGTTGGTATCCATCATATAAGCAGCTCTGTAGGTAAGCTGTTTTGCCGCTTCGAGCTTGGTTGCCATCTCGGCAACGGTAAAGCTTAAAGCCTGGAAATCCGCAAGTCGTCTGCCGAACTGTTTTCTTTCTTTAAGATATTTAATTGTTTCATCAAGGCAGCCCTGAGCAACACCTATTGACTGTGCTGCCACACCGAGTCTTCCGGTATCAAGTGTAGCCATAGCTATCTTAAAGCCCTGACCCTCCATCCCGAGTCTGTCGGATTCGTGTACTCTTACATTCTCGAAAATAATATCACTAGTTGCACAGCCTATTAGTCCCATTTTGTTTTCGGGCTTTCCGAAGGACACTCCTGGCAGCTTCAAATCAACTACAAATGCGGTGATTCCTTTGGTGCCTATGCCCTGTTGGGTTTTTGCAAAAACTACTGCATAATCGGCAAGAGGTGCCATAGTTATAAAGCATTTGCGCCCATTTAATATATAGTATTCTCCGTCCTTTTCTGCGGTTGAAGTCATACCGCCGGCATCTGAGCCGGCACCAGGCTCGGTAAGTGCAAATGCCATTTTTTTCTCACCCTTGACTACAGGAGTCAGATACTTTGCCTTTTGCTTAGGATTTCCTGCCATTATCAGAGGTCCTCCTGAGAGAGAATTCGGACTTGAAGCGTATATACTTGCCACTCCTGACACCCTGGCAATCTCTTCAATAACAATTACGTATGACCTTGCATCAGCTCCCTGCCCTCCAAGGTCCTTTGAGGTTTTTACTCCAAAAAAGCCTGCTTTTGCCATTTTGTCAAGCATTTCAGGGGCAAAGCTTCCGCTCTCCTCAACTTCATCAAGAAACTCTTTTGTAAATTCAGTTTCTGCAAACTCTCTGGTAAGCTTTCTGATGAGTTCATGTTTTTGTGTAAAATAACATTCAGACATTAATTACGTCCTCCTTTTACTTATTTAACTCTAATTTATTCATTACTATATTTTTTAATCTTATAAGATCAAGTTTTCCGTTTGATTTTATCGGAAACTCCGTAAATCTTATTATATGTGCAGGAACCTTATAATCTGCCAATTTCCTTGAAAGATACTGTTTAATGGTTTCATCACTTAAATCAGATTTTTTGTCAACTATAAGACATATCACAGGCTCCTCCTGAATCACTCCTGCCGGTATTCCTATAACCTTTGCAGCTTTTACACAGTCAAACTTTCTTACAAGCGACTCTATTTCCATTGAGGAAATATTTTCTCCTCCACGTATTATAATATCTTTAATCCTTCCGCTAATGCAAAGCTTACCTTCATTGTTAAAATAGCCTATATCTCCTGTTTTAAGCCAGCCGTCTTCTGTAAAGCATTCTTTAGTTTCATTTTCAAGATTGTAATAGCCCTGCATCACATTATAGCCCTTTACTTGAATTTCCCCCTCTTTAAACCTGCTTATGTTAGAAGCAAACTCAGTATAAGCTATCCTTACTTCAACCCCCTCTATAACTCTGCCGGAGCTTTCTGCTTTTATAAAGGGAGGCTCGTCCCAATCTGCAATGCTTACACAGGGAGAGGTTTCGGTCTGACCATATGAGGGCTGAAGCCTCATTTCAGGAAATTTTTTTATAATTTCCAGATAGTCTTCCTTTATAATCGGAGAGCCTGCTATAATGCCCGATTTTAGTGCTACAGCGACAGTATTGGGGACTTTGCCCTTTCTTACTATAGATAAGAACATGCTGGGAACTCCGTTCATAATACTGCAGCCCCCTTCAGTAATTAGCTTCCAGACCTCTCCGGTGCTGAAATGAGGCAGCAGGTAGGCACCCGCTCCGCTTATAAGACACGAAACTATGCCTGCAGTCATGCCAAAGCAGTGAAAAAGAGGAACTGTAAGACACATCTTATCGTTTGATTTCCACCTCATGTGCCTAACGGTAGCAGCAGCATTATTTACTATATTATAATGACTCAGCATTACACCCTTAGGAACTGACGTAGTACCTGAAGTAAAGATGATGCAGGCTATATCGGTACATTTGACCTGTGCTTTTACATTTTCAAGGTTTTTTAAGGCAGCTTCTGATTTTTCCTCTGAAGTAAAATCATTCAAGCTTAAAAATTTCCCTTTTGAATCATAATTCATATCGTCATATCTTTGCAGCTTAGGGAGGTCTTTTTTTACTGACTCAATTACATTGCCATAAAGGACTTCTTTATATCCTCTGCCGTAATAAAGCACGCTTACATCCGAATAGTCAAGCACCGCTTTCAATTCATCAGGCTTATAATGAGTATTTATAAGTACCGGAACTGCTCCCGTTTTTATTAAAGCTAAAAATGTATATACCCATTTTGGACTGTTGCAGCACCATATTCCCACATGCAGCTTAGGTCTTATCCCTTTATTGTACATCCTTACCGCAAGACAGTTTGACAGCTCATCAAGCTCTTTCCAGCTTATGCTCCAGTCTTCAACTTCAAAAGCCATTGCTGCAGGATTTGATTTGCTCTGTTCTTCTAATAAATCAAAAATTCGTTTTCTGCTAAGTTCCATAATAACTCCATGATGTATACTTGTATACAACTTTGCTTCAAAATTATTTTTATCTTCCTCCTGCTTATCATATACAATTCATAATTGAATATAGTGCTTAAACCAGATTCAGGCTCTTTTACCGCTACCTCCACCTTTGCAGGTGGAGGTAGGTTTTTAATTATTTATTAATTAGCTTTCCTTAATTAATTTTTCAAATACTGCGATTGATTTTTCAATCTTTGCTGTATCTACACAATAGGCAAGGCGTACATACTCCTTGCTTCCAAAGCCTATGCCGGGTACAAGTAAGAGGTCGTATTTTTTAGCTCTTTCGCAGAATGCCTCTCCGTCCTTTTCCGGAGTTTCTATAAACATATAGAAGGCACCGTCAGGATTAGCAAGATTATAGCCCAGCTTAGTAAGGTTCTCATAAAGGATTTCTCTGTTTTTCTTGTATACTGACATATCCATCTCAACGTTTATACATTTTTCAACTACTCTCTGGAACATTGAAGGAGCACAGACATAGCCAAGGGTTCTTGCAGCACCGCCTACTGCGGCATAAAGCTCTTCATAATTTACCACAGAGTTTGGAACAAGAATGTAACCGATTCTCTCTCCAGGAAGCGAAAGGGATTTTGACCATGAATAGTTAATTATAGTATTGGCATATAATAAAGGCAGGTGTGCCGGCTTTATATCTGTATAAACAAGCTCTCTGTAAGGCTCGTCGGTGATAATATAAATCGGTGAGCCGTATTCTTCTGATTTCTTCTTTAATACACCGCATACTTCCTTAAGGTTTGATTCCGGATAGATAACACCTGAAGGATTGTTTGGTGAATTAATTACTATTGCCTTTGTATTTTTGGTAATTTTCTGCTCCAGTGCTTCCACATCTATATAAAGCTCTTTGGTTGGAGGTACAGTTACCACTTTGCCGCCCTGTCCTTCTATAAACACCTTATACTCAGGGAAGTAAGGTACACATACCATAATCTCATCCTCCGGAGAAGCTATAAGTGCACGGAAGGTTATATTAAGTGAAGCTGCGGCGCCACAGGTCATAAATACATTGTTCATGCCGTAATTTGTGCCGTATCTCTTATTTAAGTTATCAGCTATAGCGGTTCTGGTGTTATTATCACCTACAGAGCTTGTATAGCTGTGATAAGCTTTTGGCGGAAGGTTGTCTATCATATCTCTTATTGCATCCTGTACTGCCGCCGGAGCAGGAATGCTTGGGTTTCCAAGACTGAAATCAAGAACGTTTTCCTCTCCTACTATTGCTGCTCTGCTTTTTCCAAACTCAAAAATCTCCCTGATAACCGACCTGGCAGTTCCTAACCTCACCATATCTTTAGAAATCATACAAAATTCCTCCTTAAATTTATTAAAATTATTTATTAACTACGCTCCCTGATTTTTAGGGGCTGTAAAGACTGCAATTAATGTAAATACTACTGAAAATACTACTGAAACACTTACCCAGCTTAAACCTATAGTTGCAAAAGGAAGTTTATTTATGCTGTCGACCAAGCCCTGAAGTATATGAAGGCTTGCATTAAGACTCTGTACAAGACCTATAATAAAGGCTCCTAAAACAGCACCTATATAGGTCATATTGTGCTTTATAAATTTATTAAATGCGGTCAGAATAACAAGTGCTATAACTACCGGGTAAATAGTTGTAAGTACAGGTACTGCATAATTGATAATGCTCTCTACACCTGCAAGTGAGATGATAAAGCTTAATGCGACCGAAGCTATAACAATGTACTTATACTTTAATTTTCCGTTTGATATATTCTCAAAGAAATTACCACAGGTAGCCGTAAGACCTACAGAAGTCGTCAGGCATGCCAGAGAAACCACTAAGCCGGCACAAATCTTTCCAACGTTTCCAAACATGTGCTCAACTATGCCTATAAGCAGTTCAACCCTTGGTGTATCAGCTGTGTAATACTGACCTGCCGTAGCTCCTACATAAGTAAGACCGCCATATACTAAAGCCAAAAGAATAAAGGTTACTATGCCTACTCCTATCATCACATTAAACTGCTCTTTTCCATCCTTATACCCTCTGTTAATTAAATCGGAAAGTACTATGCCGGACATAAGTGCCGAGCCAAGTGCGTCCATAGTCTGATAACCTTCGGTAAATCCAAGCATAAACAGATGCTTTTCAGGTGTTTCCTGCAATTCTCCTATAGGCTGTACAATACATTTTACTATTATTATAAAAAGTACTATAAGCAGTGCAGGTGTCAGGTATTTTCCTATCTTATCTATAACCTTGCCGGGATTTAATACAAGAAAGAGCGTAAGCCCGAAAAATACCACTGAGGTTACTACAAGCGGCACACCCGGGAAGATTTGACTTACCGCTATTTCATGTGTAGTTGCTGCTGTCCTCGGTACTGAAAAGAATGGTCCTATAATAAGGATTGAAATTGCTCCCAGCAGCTTTGAAAAGCTTGGGCTTACCCTTTTGCCGAGGTCGTCCGCCTTTCCTCCCACGCTTGCAGTCACTATTACTCCGACTATAGGAAGCAGCGGGTCTGTCATTAAAAAGCCAAACATTACTTCATACCATCTTTTTCCTGCCATAACCCCTATATGTGGAGGGAATATAAGATTTCCTGCCCCGAAAAAAATAGCGAAAAGAGCAAATCCTACGACGATTATGTCTTGATATTTCTTCCTATTTTCCATTTTATTCCTCTTTTCTGACCTAGTTCAAATTATAAGCCATTTACTATATTATTTGGTTTTTCACCATTCATAACCTTGCGCATATTCTCATAAGACCAGTTGCACATACGTACAAAAGCATCGTCGGTAGTACCTGCAATATGCGGTGTCATTGTGAGCCTTTCCCTGCCTGTCTCATTAAGATGGAAAAGCGGATGGTCATCTGAAGGTGGTTCAGGTGCTATAACGTCAAGTCCTGCTATAACTTTTCCTGAGTTTAAAGCCTCTGCGAGCTCTTCGTTATTTACAATCTCACCTCTCGAAACATTTATTATGATGACATTGTCTTTCATCTTGGCTATAGCTTCCTTGTTTATCATATTTCTGGTTTCAGGCTGTACCGGCACGTGATAAGATAAAATATCACATTTTTCATAAAGCTCATCATAATCAGTGTATTTCAAGTTGTATTTTTCTTCAAACTCTTTATCACAGCGTATTACATCTGTATAAAGCAGCTTGCAGCCGAAAGCATCAAGATATTTTGTTACTGCCTTTCCTATAGCTCCGAGTCCTATAAGCCCTACCGTTTTTCCGCCAAGCTCGGTATGTCCCTTTACCTGATATTCTCTGAATACCTCGTTAAATTTGCCTTCTTTAATTTTAGCATCTGCATAAGCAAGCTTTTTAATACATGCCAGCATAAGAAGTATGGCATGCTCTGCTACCGATACCGCATTTACCGCTCTGTTATTGCAAACATAAACAGATTTTGCCTTTGCAGCTTCAAGGTCAATCTTATCATATCCAACTCCCAGGGACTGTATAAGCTTAAGGTTCGGAAGACTGTCTATAACATTCTTTCTTATAAAATCAACTGGTCCGCAAAACAGTACATCAGCCTCTTTAAGCTGTTCAATTAATTCTTCATCACTGCAGGGAAATTTAATATATTCAAAATCCATTCCCTCAGGTTTTTCGCCTCCAAATTTTTCTATAATCTTTGGTGTAAATGTGCATTTAATTTTAAACATCTTATTTTCTCCTTAACTTTTTATAATTTATAAAGCATGCATTACTTTTTTTCATAAATATATATATCACCATCTTCAAGTAATTTAGCTATGGCTTTATCATCATATCCAAGCTCTTTAAGAATTTCATTTCCCTGCTCGCCTATAAAAGGTCCCCTCTTATAATCCGGATTGCCCATTTCTTCAAATTTAACAGGAAGTCTTACCAATCTTCTTACATTACCGTTGCCATAAGTCATGTCATAAAAACAGTTATTTGCTTCAGCCTGAGGGTCACGCATAATTTCCATCCAATTCTGTGCAGGTGCAAAGGGTATATCCGCTTCCCTGAAGATTACATTCCATTCCTCAAGCGTTTTTTTGCCAATCGCTTCCATCACTATATCATAGAGCTTTTCTCCGAGCTTGTTGCTCTGCATGTTCTGTACCGGGAAGTAGTTTTCATCCTCTGCCAGGTCTTGCCTTCCTATGACAGTAATAAACTTCTTATAATAAGTGTTGTAGTCCGGCATGCAGGTCTGTATATACCTGCCGTCAGCGGTTTTCCATGCCGCATTGAAAGGATTTGCACTTTCTCTCACGTTGATAGGATAATTCCTTGCTATTCCGTCATAGTTGGCAGCCTGTATCATCATGCCGAAATTGTAGATTGCACTTTCAAACAGTGAAGTTTCAACCTTTTCTCCAACTCCCTTTGTCTTTGCCTGATATAAAGCTGCAAGAATTCCTGCTACAAGGTTCATACCCACATTGTGGTCGCCTATACCCGGAACCACATTCATAGGAATGCTGCCCTTTTGTCTCAATGAATCCAGATAGCCTCCTCTTGCAAAGAATGCAGTAAAATCAAATCCGGGCAAATCCTTATCAGGTCCGTACTGTCCATAGCCTGTACAGATTGCATACACAAGCTTAGGGTATCTCTGCTTTAAGGTTTCATAGTCAAGCCCCGCTCTTTCAAGTGCTTGAACTCTCCAGTTTGTGATAAGCACATCCGCCGTATCAAGCAGCTTAAAGAACGCTTCCCTGCCGCCGGGCTTTCTAATATCAATGGAGATGCAGCGTTTGTTTCCGTTTTCAAGATCCCAAGTAGTATTTTCATACATATCAAGTGGTCTTCCCTCTGAAGGAGCCGTATATCTGAGCGGATCTCCCTTTGCCGTTTCAATTTTTATAACGTCCGCTCCTAAATCTGCCATAAACCTGCCTGAAGCTGCTGCCGCAATAAATGTTGCAAGTTCTACGACCCTTACCCCCTCTAATGGTTTCATAAAAATCCTCCTTTTTATTTTTTATCAAAACCGGTTGCTGCTATATGCAGCACGTACGGTATCCCTATCACTTATAACGCGAATTTTATAACATTTCTTTAAAAGCCTGCAGCATTGTGCCTGCCTGCTGATAGTTGACCATCTGCCTATCAACCTCTATATTTATATGTGCCAGTCCAGCCTTGTCACAGGCTCTTTTTATAGGAACATAGTCAAATTCTTCCGGATCACAGAATTTAGTCATTAAAACAATAACACCCTTTGCATTATGCTTTTTGGCTTCATCTATAATATAATCCACTCTTTTTTTATCTCTGTCATAAAGTAAGGTACAGTTGTCCATATTGGCAAATTTATTCGCAAGTGCATCAAGTGAGCTTTCCATCTGCGGAATATCTGTTTTATACTGCCTGGATTCATGTGCTACATCATCAGCCACTACCTTAAGTCCGTTTTTATCAAATATTTCAAGGAGATTCGGTGAGTCTGCAAGTATGCCCGTCACATACACTTTTGAATCACTTTTATCCTCTGCTTCATTTTTAAGTTCAGCTATAAGGTCTTTTACCAGTGCGGTATGTTCTTCTTTAAGCATGAACCATGCGCTCTTAAATACGTCATTCCTGCTGGCTGCACTGATTTTTCTTACTGCGGCGGTTTCTGCAAATTCTCTCATCACTGCATTATGCTCATTATAAATTTGATTGCTTTTTTTAAGATTCTCTTCGCTGAACCTGGCACCTGTAATCTCCTCAAGGTCCTTTATAAGCCTTTCATAGCTGCTTTTTGTAAATTTAATTCCGTAATCAGGCTTTCTGTTTTGTGGATAGGTCATCGGTATAAAGGGAATATCCTTTACTGCATATTTCCAGTTCTGACCAAGAGTTTTAAGTGAATCGCAGAGTGAAGGTATAACTATCGCTGAAATGCCTTTATATTTTCCGTTTATCCCAAGCTCAAGCACTGTCTGCATTATTGAACATATAAATGCTGGATAATAAGTCTTTGCTTCCCTCACTTCCATATCGGCACCCCATACACCTATAGGTACAAGTCCCATCGAATGTATTATTTCCTCCGGAGTGTAAACCGGTGCGATTGCCACAACCTTTTTATTTTCTGCAAGATATTTATCAAGCTGTTTTTTAGGCGAAGCTGCGGCTTCGTGGAGTATATTAAGTATTTCCTGTGCTTTCATGTTACCTTCCCTCCTTCGCTGCTTCCATAATCTCCATCAATCCCTGTACTCTTGTTTCATACTGAGCTTCTGAGAAGTTTCTCGGATCTGCCTGATCTCCGTCAAATGAAGTCAGCGGAATTCCGCATGAAGCTGCTACCTGTCTGCTCATCTCAGGCATAAATCCTGACCAAAGCTTACATGAGCGATTGGTATGCACTAAAAGTCCCTCAACAAAATTGTCTTTGCAAAGCTTAATCCTCTTATCTCTTGCCTTTTCAAGGTTCATGCAGTTTGGAACCCCTGCGTAGGCTCTGCACATACCGTCAAAATCATCATAGATAAATCCGAAAGCATCGGCATAAATAGTTGTAACCATATTTATTCCGCGGCTTTTAAGCGCAGTTGAGGTTACTCTGAGCCAAGGCCAGCAGGCTATGCCCTCAAACATAATTCTGTGTTTTTCTTCGCCTTTAAAGGTTGATTCACCCTTTTCATGATTTTCTTTATATTCCTTCAAAAGAGTTTCCATAGCATCAGCCGCCTCCTCCTTACCCCTTGCTGTAACCATTACAGCCATGTGGTTAAGAAGGTCAAAGCCGTTGAACGGTGACGGCTTGTACTTCGCCTGAGCAGTAGCTTCAAGCCAAGCCCTGCTGCTTCTTCCTGAAATTTCTTTTACCTTTTTATATTTTTCCTCATCCCATTTTTTGCCTGTTATCTTTTCAAGCTGGTGTATCGCATCCCAAAACTGTGCTCTGATATATTCAGTCATTGCCTCAGAAACTTCATAATCAGGATTAAACGGTATATCTATCATAATCATAGGAATATCAAGCTCTTTAGCTATATTCTCATACCACTTTATCATACAGTTGCATATATTATTACAGCAGAGTACGAAATCAGGCTGAGGCATATTCTGCTCAGGTGCATCCTTAAGCTTCATATAAGCAAGCGATATTCTCGCATAAGCACAGATATCATTTGAATATCCATCACTTTCGCTCTCAATACACATCCTTTCTCCGCCTCCCCTTGCTGCAATTCCGGCAGCCTGGTTTTCCGGATAGCATACATAAAGTCCGAGTGTTTCAGGTATTTCTACCGGAAAATTACTCGCACACCAGCCTACAAGTTCTCCTCTCGCCTTCGCCTCTGCACAGTCGCTGTAGGCTTTTGCAGCTATCATTCCGAGCTTGAATTTAGCTGAATTGGGGTCGGGTGCAGGTCTGCTTTTTTTAACTTCTTCTCCCATTCTAAATTTCCTCCTTCTGTACTTATATATTACAGTGCCGACATATAACGGCACATTATATTTCTGGCTTTACCTTGTTAAATCCATAAATTGCTGCTCCAAGCGCTCCCATAAGCTGAGCCTTTTCATCATAAAGTATTTCCATCCCAAGCTCTTTTGACATAGCCTTGCGTATTGCAGCATTTTTAGCAACTCCTCCGCTCATGCATACCTTTTCACGCACTCCTACACGCTTTGCAAGTGCAGCGGTTCTTGCTGCAACTGATTTGCAGATTCCCTCAACAAGATCTGGAATCTTAGCTCCGGTAGCAAGCTGCGATATAACCTCTGATTCTGCAAACACAGTGCAGGTACTTGAAATTGATACTGGATTTTGTGATTTTTCCGCTTCAATTTCAAGCTCCTCAATCTTAAGATTTAATATATTCGCCATTACATCTAAAAATCTTCCGGTGCCCGCAGCACACTTATCATTCATAACAAAATTTATCATTCTGCCTTGTTCATTCAGGGCAAGCACCTTTGCGTCCTGCCCCCCTATATCAATTATCGTTCTTACTTCCTTAAACACCATATATACACCAAGTGCATGGCAGGAAAGCTCGCTGACCTGATAGTCAGCTCCCTCATAAGTCTGTCTTCCATAGCCTGTAGCTACAATGCAGCTCATTTCGCCAAGACTTAATCCGCTTTCTTTCATAACACCTTCTACTGCTTTAGGTACTCCGTCAGTTCCCACAGTAGCAACTATAACTGAGGAAGCCACTATCTCCTTGCCATCCTTTAAAATTACGGCTTTAGATGTGGTTGAGCCGATGTCAATTCCTAATGTATACATACCTTTTACCATCTTCCTCTTGTTTTCTTGTACTCTTGTATACAAGATTGTTATTTTTTAAAATCCTCTTGTATTTATTTAAAACTACATTTTATAGATTTAGACATTTATAATTTAATAGAGGATTTTTTAACAATTTCATTGTCTTTAGTTTATCAATTTTTATTGGATTTGTAAATAACTTTTGTTTATTTTTTTTACTTTCATCTAAAATGTATACCTGAAATATTATGTTCTATTTCCAACAACAGCTGTATATTGTGATTTTACCTGTTCTCCTGCAAAACTATATAATATAAAAGCTTAATTTCACCTGCTTCCTAGTATAAATTTATGATTCCTTGACTTATTTGTTATTTATCAATCTTTAGCAATCTTAGATAATTTTTTAAACACTGATAATGTTATTTATATAGAGCCAGATTTAGCCTTATAAATTTATAAGAAATCAACAAAATACAGCCTGTACGAAAAAATCGTACAGGCTGTTCCTATTATTTTTTAAAATATTCGGGATATTCAGAGGTGGCTCTGTTTGCGATTGCCGAAACTGTCTCAAGATGATTTGCCATAGCCTTTTGAGCCTTTGCAAGATCTCCGTCCTTGATTGCTTCAAGGATGGTCCGATGTTCATCTATAAGCTTAGGGATGGTAATATCATAAGGAATCACAAAATTTCTCCATCTTGATATATGAAGCATATCATCGCTTATAATATTAAAAAGAGAAGCCCGATTTACACTGTTGATCATTATATCGTGAAACTCGGCATCATATTTTGGAAATTCTCCCTTATAATTTTTTTCATTCCTGCATTTTTCCTGTTTTGCTATATTTTCAGATAACTTTGCCACAAGCTTATTCTTAGTAGAAGGAGCCAAATTTGTAAACACTTCATATATAACCTCCTTTTCCACTGCAGTGCGCAGCATCAAAAGGTCTGAAATATAGTTTAAATCCATAGGTGATATATAGGTTCCTCTCTGAGGATATATATCAATAAAATGAATCTGCTGAAGTTTTGAAAAAGCAGTCCTTATAACCGACCTTGATACACCATACTCTTTGCATATTGAGTTTTCGCTTATAACCTGGTTCGGCTCAAGCTCTAAATTTACAATCCTCTTTTTTATATCTTCATAAACTTCAGCAGAAGACATTACATTATCTAACCATTTGGGGTATCGCATACAGTTTATCCTCTGCATTCATAGACTACTTAATCTCATTTACTTCAACAATTTCAGTATTTAATAAAGCCAAATCCTTTGCCTCACTATCTCCCTTAACTTCGATAAGTCCATCCTGAAGTCCTTTATAAAGCTTATCATAATCCTCTTTTGTAAACTTGGTAAACTTTGAAGTATCCATAGGAAGCTCCACTCCGTTCTCTCTTGCAGTGAGAGTCAGTTTCTTTCCGCCTTCAAAGCTGCCCTTATAATAATTGTCCAGTGCATTATATACGGAATCTCCGAGGTTTTTCATAGCCGAAGTTATTACTGTAGGAGATTCGCCTGACTGGTCAACATCTACGCCTATTACAAATTTATTTACAGTTTCTGCCGCTTTCATAACTGAGTTGCCTACACCGCCTCCACAGGCAAAGATACACTCGGTTCCTTCATTATACCAAGCGGCTGCCTTAGTTTGGTTTTCCGGTGAAGCGTCAAAGTTTCCTACATAGGTATACTTGATTTTTACTGCTCCCTTATCAAGCCCAAGTGCTTTTGCCGCAGCATCTGCTCCCTGCACATAGCCATAGCCAAAGCGCACTACTGCCGGTACCGCAATGCCTCCCATAAATCCAAGTTCACGATAGCCCTCTGTTACAGCGGCATATCCGGCAAGATAGCCTGCCTGCTCCTCGGCATAAAATATTGACAGTACATTATCTTTAATTTCAGCGGCATCAGCAGTTTTAGGCTCTGCATCTATAAGTACAAACTTAACCTCCGGATATTTGGTCTGTGCCTGATAAACCGGGCTTTCAAACAGAAATCCGGGAGTTACTATAACCTTTGCGCCGCCCTTTACAGCTAAGTCTATAGCGTCAAGGCAGGCATCATCCGATTTTTCGGCAGGCTTATAATACTTATGGGTAATATTATGTTCTTTGGCATATTTTTCAAGCCCTTCCCATGAGCCTTGATTAAATGACTTGTCATCAATAGTGCCGACATCAGTAATAAGTGCAAGCTCATACCCTGAGCCGTCGTCGGAGCTTTTGCTTTCCGCCTGAGAGCCCTCTGAATTTTTTTCACCTCCCGACTGTGCAGATTCACCTGACGGCTTTGAAGCACAGCCTGCAAGCAGGCTTACTGCCATAGCTGCCATTAAAATAATAGCTGAAACCTTTTTCTTCATAAAATTTTCCTCCATTTTTAAATTTTATATTATTTATTTGTTTCCTCAGCTTTAAAAAGTTCGATTGCGGAGCTTGTTCCCAACCTGTCACAACCGGCTTGCAAAAAGGCTTCCATATCCTTTATACTTCTGATTCCGCCTGCTGCTTTTATCTTTACCTCTTTACCTATATGCTTTTTAAACAATAAAATATCTTCCAGTACGGCACCGGCAGTCCCGAAGCCTGTTGAAGTCTTAATATAATCAGCTCTGGTTTTTTTAATTATCTCACATAATTTAATTTTTTCATCTTCATTAAGATAACAGGTTTCTATGATTACTTTTAATATTTTATCATCAACCGAATTCTTTAGCAATGAAATTTCTTGCTTTATTTTATTAAATTCACCATTTTTTACATCACTGATATTGACTACCATATCTATTTCATCAGCACCGTCTTCTAATGCCTGAATTATCTCTACAAGCTTCGCTTCTTTTGAACTATATCCTAGAGGAAAGCCTACAACAGTACAGATTTTAAGCTTCTTTTTAAACTTTTCCCTTACCCTTTTTATGTAATTCGGCGGTATGCATACAGTTGCTGTCTTATATTTTATAGCTTCCCTGCACAGCTTTTGAATTTCATCCCATGTTGAGTATGGCTTTAAAAGGGTATGGTCAACATGGCTTAATATCTCCTTTTGAGTCATTTGTAAAGCTCCTCCTCTCCGTCCCTGCCTATTTTGGCAAGAATTAACGGTCTTTTTTGAGGCTCATCAGCCTCTATAATTATTGATGACAGAAATTTATTCTCCGCCTCTTTAAAAAGCTTCTCATCTGAAGCATAAAATACTGCAAGAGCTTCTCCCTTATTAACTCTTTCTGCGTATTTCTTTTTTAAAATTATGCCTGCACTGCTGTCAAGCACGCTGTCCTTATTCTCTCTGCCGGCACCGAGCATGACCGAGGCAATCCCTATTCCCTCAGTATTCATAAAGCTTATATATCCGGTTTTTCCTGATTTGACCTCATAGCTATGCTCTGCCAGTTTAAATCTGGAGGTGTCTGATATATATAGTGCATCTCCTCCCTGAGCCTTTACCATTTCACTTAATTTATTTAAGGCAGCCCCGCTTTCTATTGCAGCCTTTACCATAGCTCTGCACTGAGCAGGCTCGCCCTTTCCTGCCAGCTGCAAAAGATTTGCCGAGAGAGCTTCACATACCTCGTATAAATCCCGAGGACCTTTCCCACCAAGTGTTTCCACTGCCTCTATTACCTCGAGGCTATTGCCTATATTAAAGCCCAGCGGTATATCCATATCCGTTATAAGTGCAGCTATTTTTTTGCCGGCGTTTTCTCCTATTTTTACCATCTCCTTTGCAAGTGCCGCTGAAGCTTCAGGTGATTTCATAAAAGCACCGCTGCCGGTCTTGACATCAAGTATAATGCAGTCACTGCCTGCAGCAAGCTTTTTACTCATGATAGAGGCTGCTATAAGCGGTATGCTGTCTACAGTCGCAGTAACATCACGAAGTGCATAAAGCTTTTTATCGCCGGGAGCAAGATTGCCCGACTGACCTGCAACACAAATTCCGGTTTTATTGACTATATTTATGAACTCATCCGAAGCAAGCTCCGTCTTAAAACCGGGTATAGCCTCAAGCTTATCTACCGTGCCTCCGGTGTGTCCCAGTCCTCTTCCGCTCATTTTCGCAACCTTTACACCACAGGCGGCAACAATAGGAGCCACTATAAGCGTGGTCTTATCTCCAACTCCTCCAGTAGAATGCTTATCCGCCTTAATGCCATTGATACTGGAAAGGTCTATAATATCTCCCGAAGCTGCAAGCGCGAGAGTGAGATTAAAAGTTTCCTTCTCGCTCATGCCCTGAAAATACACTGCCATTAAAAATGCTGCCATCTGATAATCAGGTATATCTCCGATGACAAATTTTTCTATGACTTCTTCTATTTCTTCCTTTGATAATTCCTCACCATTTCTTTTTTTCATTATTATATCATACATTCTCATTTTAACTTACCTGCTTCCCTGGTCGTACGGTATGCCTTCAGCTTTCGGTGCCTGTGAATTTCCTGACGAAAATGCCAAAACTATCAGTGTGGCTATATAAGGAATCATCTTATACACTTCATTTGGTATAGGAAGTCCCTTTATAACAGGAATTATAGAATATGCACTGGCAAGAGTTTTCATTATTCCAAAGAAAAATGCCGCAAAAAAGATATTTCGGCTCCTCCACTGTCCAAATATAAGCACCGCCAATGCCAAAAAGCCGTATCCGGCAACACTCGCATTAAAATTTGTTGAGGTAGGTATTACAAATACCAACCCCCCTATGCCTGCCAGTATACCTGAAATTATTACCCCTGCATAGCGTATCTTATAGACATTCACTCCTACCGAATCGGCAGCTCCGGGGTGCTCTCCGCATGCCCTGAGCCTTAATCCGAACCTGGTATACTGAATTACAAAGGCTGCCAGAGCAAAAATTAAGATGCCTATATAGGTGGTGATATAGCAATTTTTAAAAAACATAGCTCCCAAAAGCGGTATCTGCGACAGCACCGGTACGCTGTCAATATGAAAATCATCAGCAAATGGTATCTGCTGAACCTTCTGTATCATTCTTGCTACAAAAATTACAAAGGCAGGTGCAAACATATTGAGGGCGGTTCCGCTTATAGTCTGGTCCGCTTTCATGTTGATTGCCGCAAATGCGTGAAGCAGAGAAAAAATTCCTCCTGCCAGTCCTGCTATAAGCACTGCAAAAAAAAGCAGGGTATTTCCACTTAAAGCTGCTCCTTGCGAGGCCTGAATCAAATTTATAAAAAATATTCCTGCAAATGCCCCCATCACCATAATACCCTCAAGTGCGATATTTATAACGCCGCTTCTCTCACTGTACATGCCGCCTACTGCAACTATTAAAAGAGGAATGGCAAAATACATAGTCTGCTGTATAATAAAATAAAAGATACTCATGCTTCCTCCCTGTTATCTGAATCGTTATTTTTCTTAAGCTTTGCTCTGTCACCGACAGGGGCTTGAGCCACAGCATTTCGCTGATTTAACTGCAGTTTAGAATTTTTAAGACTTTTTTTATACAGCCAGTTGATTATGCCCTTAAATAAAAGAGAAAGCGCACCGCAGTAAACTATAGCCGCAATTATCATATCTATAGCCTCCGGAGCAAAATCAAAAAGCTGCATATTGCTCCCTCCCACAGTTATATGACCTATGAAAAGTCCTGAGAGCAGTATGCCCAAAGGATTGGACAATCCGAGAAGTGCGACCGAGATTCCAAGAAAGCCTTCAGGCGCTATAATATCGAGCACCTGTATATACTTGCCTGAATTTGCCAGATATAAAAGTGCTCCTCCAAGCCCCGAAAGCATACCGGCAATTACCATAGAAAGCACTATATTCCTTTTCTCATTAATTCCGGCATAGCGGCTCGCATTTTTATTTTGACCGCAGGCTTTCAATTCATAACCGAATACAGTTTTATTAAGTATTATATATATTACTATCACACTTACTATCGCTATAAGAATACCTACATTAATATTGGTTCCGGGAAATATCTTGTCAAGTCCTGCCCGGCTCAGATTTGCAGTGGCTTTAACTGGAAGGCTCTGATTCTTTATCTGGTCATAAACATATCTCCTCACAAGCATATTTACGCCATACATACCTATATAGTTCATCATAATTGAAGAAATGACCTCATTAACATTAAAAAATGCCTTTAGAAAACCGGGTACGCTGCCCCATAAGGCTCCGGCTGCCATCGCTGCCAGCAGTGCCGCTATGCAGTGCAGTCCTGAAGGCAAAAATCCCCATTTAACCCCTACAAACACAGCGGCGAAAGCTCCTGCACTGAATTGACCCGAGGCTCCTATATTAAAAAGTCCGGTTTTAAAGGCAAATCCTACTGAAAGCCCGGTCATTATTATAGGGGTGGCAATATAAAGCATCCTTCCAATCCCGCTTATTCCATCGGCAAATCCGCCCTGAATTATCATTGAAAATCCGCCGTAAGCCTGCGAAGGATTGCTTATAAAAAGTATTATCAATCCAAATAAGAGCCCGCACAGCACTGCCATAGTAGAGGAGATAAAATTTACTACGGCTTCATTTTCAAATACACTTCTTTTTTTAATTTTACTTACTTCTGATTTCATACCGACGCTTCCTCACTGTAAAGACTTCTTTTTGCTCCTGACATATAAAGACCAAGCTCTTCAACTGTAATATCCCCCGGTTTTAAGTCGGCTACTATCTCGCCCTCATACATTACAATTATTCTGTCACTTACATTCATTACCTCATCAAGCTCAAATGAAACTAAGAGTACCGCTTTTTTTACATCGCGCTGCTCTATCAGCCGCCTGTGTATATATTCAATCGCACCTACATCCAATCCCCTTACCGGCTGCACCGCTATAATAATTTCAGGATTTCTGTCAAGCTCTCTGGCTATTATAGCTTTTTGCTGATTTCCGCCTGACATCCCTCTTACTATACTGTACTCTCCCCTGCCTGAGCGTATATCAAATTTCTGTATCAGCTCCTTAGCATATTCGTTAATTGCATCAAATTTTAGAAAACCGTTTTGCTGAAATCTTTTTGAGTAATAAGTCTGCAGCACAAGATTTTCCTGAAGATTAAAATCAAGCACAAGTCCGTCCTTATGTCTGTCCTCCGGTATATGTGCCATGCCGTCAAGACATTTTTTTCTAATGCTTTCTCTGGTTATCTCCTTGCCCCTTAAAAAGACCTGCCCGCCGTCAGGCTGCATTAAACCGGTAATGCCGTAGACAAGCTCTGACTGACCGTTTCCGTCAATTCCGGCAATGCATACTATCTCACCCTCTCTCACATTAAATGAAACATTTTTGACGGCATGTTTTCCTGAATGCTTTGAGTTTAAAGTCAGATTTTTAACTTCAAGTACAGGCTCTCCGGCTTTTATTTTTTCCTTTTCAATTATAAAATTAATCTTTCTGCCTACCATCATCTCGGACATAGCCTCTTTAGTAGTGCTTTTTACATCTATAGTGCCTATGTACCTGCCCTTTCTTAACACGGTGCATCTGTCGGCAGCAGCCTTTATCTCATTAAGCTTATGGGTTATAAATATAATTGATTTGCCTTCGCCTGCAAGCTGCTTCATAACTTTTATAAGCTCCTCTATTTCCTGAGGAGTAAGCACTGCGGTAGGCTCATCAAAGATTAAAATATCATTGTCACAGTATAGCATTTTAAGGATTTCAACTCTTTGCTGCATGCCTACGGTTATGTCGGCTATAAAAGCTTCCGGGTCGATTTTAAACTTATACCTTTCACTTAATTCAATTATCCTTTTTTTTGCCTTGTCGGTTTTAAGCACACCTAAAAAAGAGGTATCCTCCCTGCCTAAAATTATACTTTCTAGGATGGTAAAATTATGCACAAGCTTAAAATGCTGGTGAACCATGCCTATCCCCAGTCTGTTTGCATCATTGGGATTATTTATCTCGACCTTTTTTCCGTTAATTTTTATCTCACCCTGCTCAGGATGGTAAAGTCCGAAAAGTACACTCATAAGTGTCGACTTTCCTGCACCATTTTCTCCAAGCAGTGCATGTATCTCACCTCTTTTTATCTGAAGCGTTATATCATCATTTGCTTTAAAATCACCAAACTGTTTAGTGATATGATTCATTTCAATGACATAATCCATGCCGTTTCTCCCTGAGTTTTATAAAATAATTTGCTGTTTAAAGCTTGTTCCGTCACTTATATTTTCAACATTAAACATATCCAGTATTGTAGCTGCTATATCTGCGAAGGTTTTACGGGTGCCGAGATTTACTCCGGGCTTAACCGCAGCTCCATAAGCAAGAAACGGAACGTATTCTCTTGTATGGTCGGTGCCTTTAAAGCCGGGGTCACAGCCATGGTCTGCACTTACCATCAATATATCGCTGTCTTTCATTTTAGGCATAAAATCCTGCAACCACTTATCAAACTCGCTTATACTGCGTGCATAGCCGTCTATGTCACGCCTGTGTCCATATATCATATCACAATCAACCAAATTAACAAAGCAGATACCGTTAAAATCCCTGCTTAAGCATTCAAGTGTTTTTTCCATTCCCTCAGCATTATTTTTAGTTCTCTCCGTATGCTTTATTCCGCTTCCGGCAAATATATCATAAATTTTTCCTATTCCAAGCGTATCAAAGCCCGCCCTGCTGAGTGCATCAAGCATAGTAGGCTTTGGCGGCTTAAGAGAAAAATCATGCCGATTTGCAGTTCTTGAAAAACTCCCCTCACTTCCTGTAAAGGGTCTTGCTATTACTCTGCCTACAGCATGATTTCCCCTCAATATCCCACGTGCAATTTCACAGTATTTATACAGCTCCTTAACCGTGACTATCTGCTCGTGTGCAGCAATTTGAAAAACCGAATCAGCCGAGGTATAAACTATAAGCTTCCCGGTTTTTAAATGCTCCGCTCCATAGTCATTTATAACCTCAGTTCCTGAGTAGGGTTTATTGCAAAGACAGCCCTTTCCGGTTTTATCACAAAATTCTTTAATCACATCTTCAGGAAAACCCTCCGGATAAACCGGCATAGGATTCGGAGAGATAACTCCTGCCATTTCCCAATGTCCTGTAGTAGTGTCCTTACCGTTTGAGGCTTCCCTCAGCCTTGCGAAAGCTCCTGTCGGATTTTTTTCAGCCTCCGCAAAATCAATGCCGTCAATATTAAAAAAGCCTATTTTTTTCATATTTGGAGCTGCAAATTCTTTTGAAGTCATTATACTTTTTAGAGTATTTGACCCTACATCTCCAAACTTATCCGCATCAGGCTCATAGCCTATGCCGAAGCTGTCAAGCACAATTAAAAATATCCTTTTTCCTGCCATTTTTTCCTCCAAATTAATTTATGCTATCTTAAAAAGAAATCCTTGTTTTTATTATCTGCATTAAAGAAAGTGAAGCCCTGGCCTATCACCTGGTAGGTATCCATAATCGATATAAAAGCCTGAGGGTCAATGCTAAGAATCCGTCTTTGTGCAGTCATTACCTGATAGCTGTTCACTACTATGTAAAGCACCTTTTTTTCAGTCTTGGTGTAATATCCGTAGCCTGCAAGCACGGTCACACCCCTGTTTATATCGGTAAGTATTTTGTCTGCGATTTCTTCAGATTTGTCACTTATTATAATCATAGACTTTTTCCTGTTAAGTCCCTCTGTTACAAAGGCTATAACCTGAGTTGCTATAAAAAGCAGTATAGTGGTAACTATCATCTTTTCAATACCTATTACAAATGACGAAAAAATCATTACCATAGCATCACAAATCATTACTCCGGCAGCAAACCCTATGCCGAGATATTTTTTCATAATCATCGCAATAATATCTGAACCGGCAGTAGTTCCGTTTCCTATAATTACAAAGCCCATTCCTGTCCCGGTAAGCAGCCCGCCTGCTATTGCAGGTATAAGAATATTTTCTGAAATAAAGGGCTTAGGATGTACGAGGTTTAAGCAAATGCTTATCACCACAAGCGTATATCCGGTAAATATAAGTGTACGCTTTTCCAGAAAATGCCAGCCTATAATTAAAAGTATCGTATTAAGTACAAAGTTGGTATTTCCCGTCGGGATATGTGTAATATAATTTATCACTATAGATACTCCGGCTATACCTCCCGTAGCAAATTTATTAGGCATTATAAAAGCATTTATGCCACAGGAATAAATTAAACAGCCTATAGTAATTAAAATAAGAGAATATACAATTTCCCTTGTTGACATATTTAATATTTCTTTTATATTAAGCTTTACTTTCATTTATTAAATACCTCTTAAACAGCGGTAATCCTTTCTTTTAGCGAACTTTTATCGTAATCCAAAGACTAAGTGTATAAATATTATGATATCATTAATAAAAGTATTTTTGTATATTTTCTGTCTACTTATCTCCATCTCGTATATTATTTATTTTTTTCTTCATCTCATCAGACAAGACATCAAAAAAGAAATTTTTTTCGACTCTCTGTCTTATTTCTAAAAGCTCCTTCCTTATTTCAATGCTGATTCTTTCCATATCTTCAAGAAATTCTCGTGAAGACATAAGCCGGCAGCCCTTGCTTCTTATTATAATCTGCTCAGTATAATCAGAGGTTACTACACAAACATTATATTTTTTGAGCATATCATTCACAGTCTTTTCAATATAGTGGTCTGCGGTTTCAGCCTCTTTGGTATATACTACATAAATATTACTGTAGCTAAATACTTCAGTATCATGCCCCTCTACCTTATAAGCATCAAAAACAAGTATAATATCAGCCTCAATATACCCTCTGTAATTGCTGAGCATATCCATAAGCCTGCCTCTTGCCGCCTCAAGATTATAAGCAGCAAGCTCACTTAATTCCTTGGAAGCGAAGATAAGGTTGTAAGCATCAACTAGAATATATTCCTTCAGCTTTTTAGCTTCTTTATAAACATAGTCTTTTTGAGGTGATATAATCCTTTTATTTGAACCTGCAACATTCTTAGGCTTAATCTTGCCATAAGTCCGCTCAAATATTTCAATCAGCTCCTCCTCATTAAAGGTCATTTCTTCATAAGTACTTCTTACTGTTTCAGGCTCTCTGACTTCCTCATCTCCGTTGGATGCAGTATCAATATAAAGCGGAAGATGCATATGTGAAAACACCTCATCCCAAGGCACATAATAGCCGCTGCCGTTTTCACAAAATATAGAGCCTGAAGGATTTTGGGCATCAAGCTCAGGCTCGTAGGCATAGGCATCTATAACCTCTTCTTCATTATGACAGGCTTCATAGCCTTTAAAGCTTAAGCTTATCCTCCCTTTCCCCTTTGTAAATGATATAAGGCTTTTTGAATAATTTTGAATGCCTAGTACCGGAGCAGAACCTCTTACTACCGCTTCGCCTCCCTTTAATTCATCAGTCGAAAACACCGCATACATAGTTTGCAAGTCTGATAAAACTCTGCCAAGATTTTCTTGAGGCAGCTCTATTACAAAATCATAAAACGGCTCAAGCAGATAGCTGTCAGCCTGCATAAGTCCCTGTCTTAACGCTCTAAAAGCCGCCTGTATAAAATCTCCTCCCTCAGTATGCCTTGTACTCGCCCGCCCTGCTACAAGGCTTATTTTTACATCAGTCAGCTCTGAGCCTGTTAAAACCCCGACAAGCCTTTTATTCTCAGCCAGGTGTGACAATACCTGTTTTTGAAAGCTCTTGGTCAGTGTCGCTTCAGAAACCGAGGAAGCAAAGACAAGTCCGCTGCCTCTGGGAAGAGGCTCCAGTAAAAGATGAACCTCGGCATAATGCTTTAACGGCTCATAATGTCCCACTCCCTCTACCGCACTTCTTATACTTTCCTTATAAACTATCCTTCCTTCAGAAAAGGAAACCTCAGTACCGCAGGCATTTCTGATACGCTCCCTTAAGATTTCCATCTGAATGCTTCCAAACAGTCTTAAGTTTATGCTGTCATTTCCCTGCTTACTGATATGAAGCTCAGGCTCCTGCTCAGAAAGCTCCTCAAGCCATTTTAAAAGCTTGGCTTTATCTGCTGCTTCAGGCAGTATCATCTCATAAGCAAGCACAGGCTCACTTAATGCCATGCTGCTTACAATTCCTTCATCACTTATAATATCGCCTGAATGCACCTTATAAAGTCCTGTCACGGCACAGATTCCGCCTGCCGGAACTTCTGATGCGTTCTCGTACTTATCACCGTTATAAAGTCTTATCTCATTAACTTTTTCATCTCCTATAGACATCTTAAGCTTTAATATTCCGCCGGTTATTTTCATATAGCAAAGCCTTGTGTTCAGATTATCTCTCGTTATTTTATAAATTCTTGCTTCAAAGCTCTCCGTATAGGTTTTAACCAGACAATTTTTTTCTATAAAATCAAGCAGTGCTTCTACTCCTTCAAGCCTAAGTGCCGAACCAAAAAAACAAGGAAAGATAAGCCTTTCTGATACAGCTTTTTTAATACTGTAGGAGCTTATCTCCCCTGTTTTTATATACTCTTCCATAAGAGCCTCATCACAGTATGAAAGCAGCTCAAAAAAAGACCCTCTGCTCTCACTGCAGGCTTGATTACTTGTAAAATCTATTATATTATCACTAATTTCATGTAAAAGCTTTAAAACCTCTGCCTGCTCAATACCATTATAATCCATCTTATTTACAAAGATAATTACCGGAACACCGTACTGCTGAAGAAGCCTCCACAAGGTTTTTGTATGACTTTGAACTCCTTCCTTTGCACTTATTACAATAAGTGCATAGTCAATGACAGAAAGTATCCTTTCAGTTTCTGCTGTAAAATCTATATGACCCGGAGTGTCAATAATATTTATACATAAATTATCTATTAAAATCCTCGCCTGCTTTGAAAAAATAGTAATTCCTCTTTCTCTTTCCAGAGCAAACATATCAAAGACCGAATTTTTATGGTCAACTCTCCCCAGACTTTTTATACTTTTGCCAGCAAATAAAAGAGCTTCGCACAAACTGGTCTTTCCGGCATCAACATGTGCCAGAACACCTAAGTTTAAAACATCCATACTATCCTCCTTTATCTACAAGACCATTATAAATTTATCTGTTCTTTTCTTCCCACACCCGCAGCGACACTCAAAAGGATAGCTCCTATAAGGTAAAAAGGACTTACTAGATAAAATAAGGTCTTAACAGGTATACAGGCATTAAGCAAGGGCACTACATTTTTTATATACGCATAGAGCATAAAGGCGATAAACACATACAGGCCGGTCTTAACCATGTCCTCATTATAGCTAAGGGCAGTTTTATCATAAGCTTTGCTGGAAACTTTAATCAAAGCGATGCTTAAAAATACTGCTATAATAATCATAACGCTTTGTATAAGTACTGCAAAATTAAACCCGAGCATAGCTTTAAGCAGTGTGAAATTCTCTCTTTCAAACATGTTTCCCAATAAGTATAAGGCTCTCAGTGCCAGTTCACCTGAAAGTACAGCAAGCACAGTATTATGTAATATTATTAAAGCTCTGCCTATAATATCATGCGGAGAAATTTCCCCGGTATTTTCCATGTAAGGTCTATCCCCACAATTCAGCATAAGAGCACCCGTCACTGCAAAAGCTATGGCAAATACTATAATATAGCTATTTGCAGCTTCTCTTAAGTTGATGCTAAAGCCTATGAGAAACGGAACAGCTGTCTTTATATATTGCCAGCAGCAAGACCTTGCCAACCAGCAAACCAGCTTTGCCGCAATAACAATCAAACCTGTTTGTGCTGCTATTTTCATTAAAAATGTAGAAAGTCCTGAATCATACAGCCAGTAAGGCTCCTGCTTAACAAGCTTTTTTATAGAATTGCTCATAAAATAATTTACTACCTCTTTGGCTGAAGAAATATTATCATTTATAATATTAATAAATACAAATAAAATTATAAGAATGCCTGCTGCCTTAAGCACCGCTTTGGCAATAACATTCCTAATTTTAATATCTAAGCAAAATCTGATTAAAATTTCCACATGATACCTCTGCCTGACTTTAAGAATCAATCTGTTAAAGCTCTGCACTTTTGAAGCGTGGGACTGCCTACATCGGTTCAAAATCACAGCTAATGCTATACATAAATGATACTACAATTATACCGGGCTTGCAATATATATTTTACTCACGTTTTTTATGAATAGTTGTTTTATTATAAAAGTATATTTGCTATACTGGTATTCAATTTTTAAATATCTAAGAGGCAGGTAAGCTATGATAAAAATTAATAAAACCGAATCAGAATATAATCCTTATGAAAAATACTGGGGGATACAGACACAAAAAAGTCTTGATAATTTTAAGATAGGCACCGAAAAGATGCCCGATGAGCTGATTAGAGCCTATGCATACATTAAAAAAGCCGCCGCTCTTGCAAATTTCAAGCTGGGCAGACTTAGTGAAGAAAAAAGCAAACTTATAGCCGAGGTCTGTGACGAAATAATTGAAGGCAGGCTTAAAAAAAGCTTCCCGCTTTCAGTATGGCAGACCGGAAGCGGGACCCAAACCAATATGAATCTAAATGAGGTTATAGCAATAAAAATTAATACGGAAAGAGGAGAAAATATCCTTCACCCTAATGATGATGTAAATCAATCACAAAGCTCCAATGATACCTTTCCTACGGCAATGCATACCGCAGCGGTAATTGAAATTGAAAACAAGCTTTTAGATTCACTTAATAAGCTTATAGACACCCTTAAAATGCTTGAGCAGGAAAACAAGGATATAATAAAATCAGGGCGTACACACCTGCAGGATGCTACTCCAATTACATTTTCGCAGGAAATAAGCGGCTGGCGCAGCTCACTTGAGCGTGATAGAGCTATGATTACAGACTCACTTAGGTATCTTAAAGAAATAGCACTCGGCGGCACCGCAGTAGGCACCGGACTTAATTCACCCACAAATTTTGATAAGATCGCTGCCGACGAGCTTTCCAGGCTTACAGGAAAAGCTTTTATTCCGGCAGCTAATAAATTTCATGCACTCACCTCAAAGGATGAACTGGTATTCACACATTCCGCACTTAAAGCACTTGCCTGTGACCTCTTAAAAATAGCAAATGACATACGCTGGCTGGCAAGCGGTCCCAGATGCGGACTTGGAGAAATAAATATTCCTGAAAACGAAGCCGGCAGCTCAATCATGCCGGGAAAGGTTAATCCTACACAATGTGAAGCAGTATGTATGGTTGCGGTACAGGTCATAGCAAATGACAGTGCGGTAGGCATAGCCGCAAGTCAGGGAAATTTTGAGCTGAATGTCTATATGCCTGTGCTTATTTACAATTTCCTGCAGTCGGTAAGGCTGTTAAGTGATGCTATGGAATCCTTTAATAAAAACTGCTGTATGGGAATTAAAGCAAATAAAGCTAAAATGCAGGCTAATCTTCATAATTCCCTTATGCTCGTCACTTGCTTAAGTCCTCATATAGGCTATGATAACGCAGCAGCTACTGCTAAAGCCGCTTTTAATGAAGGTATTTCATTAAAAGAAGCCTGTTTAAAGCTCGGCTTTTTAAGTCCGGAAAAATTTGATGAGGTATTTAAGCCTGAAGAAATGGTATAAGATTATTTTACTACCAGAACTGCTTTTGCCGGCAGGCATATAGCATTTTCTCCCGATTTGCTCAAATATCCGTAATGTTCACATTTATGGTCGGGGCAGGGGCTGTTGACAAAAGCGGCAGCCCCGTTTTTTACATTTATATGTATAACATATTCCATGCTCTCAAAATCGTAGCTTTTATCTTTGTTAAGAGGTATTTCTACACTTCTTTTTTCCTCTCTCCCGCTGCCGTCTTTATATTTATAAGTATAAGTAAGCTGAGCGGTTCTTCCGTTTTTGGCGCTTGCTCTTGTATATATTACAAAGGATATTGAAAGCATGAGCAGCAATACTACTATTATTATTTCACTTCTTTTTAATTTCATCTTATTTACTTTTTATCTATTTCATCAAAATCAATAATTTCAATCTCGTTATCTTCATCATCGCTTAATTGAATACTGCTCTCATAATACTGCTTATCTTCCTCTGTAATCAAAGCATTTCCTTTTGAGCTAAATCTCTTAAGCAGCTGTTTTCCGGCGATAATGCCTATAATTATAACTAAAGAAATTATAGTAGCTATCCAGCCGGTTCTAAAGCCCTCAGGTTCATATACCATATCTATGATATGCTCTCCTGCTGAAAGATTAAGCGATATGAAAGCTTCATATCCCTTTCTTGCCGATTGAGGCTTGCCGTCAACCTGTATTTTCCAGCCCTTGTCATAAGGAATTGAAGTCATCATAATTCCGTCTTTAGCTGCATTAATTTTTCCGCTTATTCGATTTGAGGTATATTTTGTAATTATCATAGGATTTTTAGAAAACTGCTGATAAATTTCTGCCAGAGCCTCATAATTAAATCTGTAAGCTACCGCATCGACTATTTTTTCAGTTTCATCAGTGCTTAAGGTTATTTCATCACTTACATCCAAGCTTCCAAGCTCAATAAGATAGCCCCGGTTTACATCTGAAAATTCCTTAGGCTCAGCTCCATTTAAACTCTTAACTTCTATATCTTTAATATTTTTATTATTAACATATACATAGTAGCTGCCTTTAATATCCGGTCTGAAAGTAAAAGCACTGCCTGCATTTTCTCCGTTAATTCTTTCAAGCACAGGCTTGGTTTGCAATACCTCCGCCATATCATTTTGAACCTCGGCAGGATTAGGCTTATCTAAAAGCCAGTTATCTTCAAATCCGTCCGGAAGCATATAAGCAAGAGGCAGTATGTAGGGATTTTCGTATAAATAGGTGGAGCCCTCAACTGCTACATATTTTAAATGAGGATTATTCGGCTGTTCCGGATAGAAAGCGTATTTTATTGAAAAAAGGCTGTCCATAAGCGGAGTGGCACCATTAATTGAATAGGCATTTGTAGAGCCCTCACAGCCCACTCTTCTGAAAAATTCAGTTAAATCGGCATTTGCAGTTGAAGAAAATATGGAAGCAGAATGGTAATTAAGCCAGGCTCCATCGTTTTTTGTCTTTTTATTTACCTTGTCAAAGCGGTAAAACTCTCTGTCCTGTGCTCTAATATCTGATAAAAGCTTGCTTATATCAGCATTATCATCAGTATAGGCAGTTCTGCTGGTGGTCGCTACACTGGTAGTTGCGGTATTGATTGCTGCCTCTATTGAAACGGCTGCAAAAGCAAAAAACCAAAGCATATTCGGATGTATCAGCCTTTGCTTGCCAAGATATATGAGCAGTGCATATACGGCAGTAAACAACATCGCCAGATAATAGACAGTAAAATGAATATTTTCTTCCTCCGGCACAAGCTTCTGGCAAAGCAGTATGAAGCCCAAGCTGATAAGCACAGCCTGCCCTACCTGCTTTACTGTATTTGCTTCCAGATTTTCATAAGCTCTGTACATCATATACAGTATAATGAAAATATATATAAAGCTCTGCCTTGCCGGGAGAGAATTAGGAAAATGCAGTCCGTGCCATATATAATCAAGTACATTTACCGAAAATCCTGCCAGCATAAAAATTACCGCCGTGACATATACCGCTTTTTCCTTTAATTTAATTTTGGGATTATTCAGGTACAATATAAAAAATATATAAACTGCAACCCCACAGTAGATATTGGGCCAATGGTCAAGACCGATTTCTGTTTCCACATTTCCCATATGCCTTGCCAACATATCTATGATTGGAAAATAGGAATTAAATACATCCGGAAAATTAAATTCTCCGGAAGCAGTATGCTCAAGTGCATATATCTCCGGAAGTAGTATCGCCCCAGCCACTGTACCGGCAAGCAGAGAGTACAGTGCAAACTTAAAAGCTGACTTTATAAATGAAGCAAAGCCTTGTTTTCCTCTCATTACAGTCAGTATCAGAGAGTAAACTATCATAAACACACAAATCATTATAGAAATATAATAATTTGAGCATATACATAGTCCAAGGCTTATTACATATAAAATTCCTGATTTGCCATTTACTATATTCTCAAGCCCAAGACATACTATCGGGAATAAAACTATGCAGTCCAGCCACATAACATTCCAGCTATAAGCTGCCATATAGCCGGACAGAGCATAAAATATGCCAAAAAAGGCTATGCTGAAGCTGGGAGTTTTGCTGTGCTTTCTTAAATAATAGGCAAAGCTCAAGCCACAAAGCCCTATTTTAAAAATAATCATTCCGGTCATAAACTCAATTATGCTGTTTTTAGGGCATAAAACCACAAGCCAGTTCAAAGGGCTGGCAAGATAATAGGCATATAGAGCTGAAAAATTAATTCCCATTCCTACATCCCAGCTGTATAAAAGACTCTGACCAGTAGTGAGCTTATGTCTAAATTCAGAAAAAAACGGCACATACTGGTGATACATATCCGTCCTCATAAAGCTGTTTTCACCGAAAGGAAAGATTTTCCTCTGGATAAGAATTAAAAACATGATAACGACAGGAATAATAAAAGCCAGCATAAGTCCGTACATCTCATGAAACCACAAATTTTTTCGCATTTTAACAGACTTTTCTATATCTATTGAAGTATTATACATTGTCAGTGATTTCCTATTCAAATCTTTATTTTTTTAATGCTTTTTATTATTAAAAATAAAACACTTGCTTAAAATATAATTCATTACTACAACTGCAACTGACAGCACAGCCTTTGTAAGCTTATCATTTATATTAAGCTTTTCTGCAAAAATCAGCATTCCCAGCCAGGTAAATACACCGGTAGCAATCCTTGAAGAGGTAAAGGCTATAAATTCTTTTAAAATAAATTTTATTTTAAAATTAGTGCTTTTAAATACAAAAATCTTATTTGTAATAAATGCAAAAATTACGGCAGCAATCCAAGCAATCAAAGTTCTGTTTGATTCAGAAAGTCCTGTAGGCTCTAATCCTATATATACAAGCCAATCAATAGCTGTAGTCAGAATGCCGAAGATCAGATATGCAAGAATTTCTTTATTTGTAAGCTTCTTTATTATATCCCATATCTTTTCCCAAATATGCTTTATCATTTTACAATCAAAGCCTCGGCACCTTCTGAATATTTAATACTGTAATCATCAAGCACAAAAAATCCGTAAGTACTCGGAATTGAATTAAGCAGCTCAATGCCCTTTTCCAAGCCTAGCGAAAAACAGGTTGTACTTAATGCATCCGCATCTATAGAAGCGGGGCATACTATGCTTACTCCTAAAAGTCCATTATCATAGGGATAGCCGTCTGCCGGATTTAATATGTGGTGATAATTTTCGCCTTTATATGTGAAATATCTTTCATAAACTCCTGAAGTAACTACAGATAAATCACTCACAACTATTACTTGTATAACCTCGTCCGGTGAGAAGGGCTTTTGCAATCCTATTGTGAAATCTGAACCGTCAGGCTTTTTGCCTACACATAGTACATTTCCTCCAAGATTAATAATAGCACTTTTTACATTATTTTCAATTAAGTACTCCTTAATTTTATCTGCAATATATCCTTTTGCGATTGCCCCTAAATCAATACGGGTATCAGGATTTTTGAAGGTAATTTCAGCTTGGTCTACCTCAACACTTTCATAGCCTACTTTATTTAAGGCTGAAGCTAATTCTTTATCCTCCGGAAGACCGGGATTCTCCGCCTTAAAATCCCAGAGCCCCTTGACAGGCTCTATTGTGATATCAAAAGCTCCTTTACTCAGCTTTGAATAATAAAGTCCCCTTTCTATCACATAGGCAAGCTCACTGTCAACCTCAACTGTCTGTGCCGTCCGGTGATTGAGCTTGTAAAGCTCACTCTCAGACAGAGTTGTGGAAAAAAGCTTCTCATATTTTCTGCACAGAGCAAGTGCTCCATCAAGAATTTCCTGATTCTCCGAGTCATAAAGCATAACCGTAATAGCCGTATCAAGTGCAAATTCGCTGCCTACAAGCGGCTCGTTTTTCTTAGACCTGTTATTATTAACACCGGCTTCACTTTTGGACTGGCTTCCTGCAATTTCTTTTTCTTTATTATTGACAAAAAAGATTGCCGCTACCGCCGATATCAGCACCACAGCTATTGCTATAAAATAAATATTTTTAATTCCGCTGCTCTTATTATCTTCTTTTTTCATCTTATATTCCTAATTAGTTTTATATAAATTAACTTCCCCGACCTTTCGGATCGGGGTAGCTTGTGCAAAGTGCCGCTGCATATCAAGCAGCATATATACTCTAAATATCATCAGACGAATAATTTGGAGCTTCCTTGGTGATATGAATATCATGGGGATGGCTTTCCTTAAGAGCCGCTGAAGTAATCTTAACAAGTCTTGCTTCTCTTTGCAGGGTAGGAATATCCTTAGCTCCGCAATAACCCATGCCTGAACGCACTCCGCCTAACAGCTGATAGACAGTATCTTCAATACTGCCCTTATAGGCTACTCTGCCCTCAACGCCCTCAGGAACAAGCTTTTTAGCTTCAGACTGGAAGTATCTGTCCTTGCTGCCTCTTTCCATAGCCGCCATAGAGCCCATACCTCTGTATACCTTATACTTTCTGCCCTGATACAGCTCATAATCTCCAGGAGATTCATCACAGCCTGCGAAAAGTGAGCCTATCATACAGACATTGCCTCCTACCGCGAGAGCCTTAGTTATATCTCCTGAATATTTTATGCCTCCGTCGGCAATAATAGGAATGCTGTCCTCCTTTGCAGCATCAAAGCATTCCATAAGTGCACTGATCTGAGGCACACCGATGCCTGCCACTACTCTGGTAGTGCATATAGAGCCGGGACCTATTCCCACCTTAATACAGTCTGCACCTGCTTCTATAAGTGCCCTTGTTCCCTCAGCAGTCGCTACATTGCCTGCAATAAGCTGCAACTGCGGAAAGCTTCTTTTAATATCCTTCACGCATTGTATGACATTTGCAGAATGTCCGTGTGCCGAATCCACTACTACTACATCAACCTTTACTGCCACAAGTGCAGCACATCTTTCAAGTACATCAGGAGTGATTCCAAGTGCAGCCCCGCAGAGAAGCCTGCCCTGTATATCTTTTGCCGAATTTGGATATTTAATCTGCTTTTCTATATCCTTAATTGTAATCAGCCCTTTAAGCTCTCCTTTCTCATTCACTATAGGAAGCTTCTCTACTTTGGCTTTTGCAAGAATCTTCTTTGCTTCCTCCATAGTAGTTCCCTCAAGCGCCGTCACTAAATTTTCTTTTGTCATGCAGTCAGCTATTCTTTTATTGGGATTTTCTTCAAATTTAAGGTCTCTATTTGTTATAATCCCGACAAGCTTTTTCTCTATTGTGATAGGTACACCGGAGATGCGGTATTTTCCCATAAGCTCATTGGCATCTTTTAAGGTATTATCAGGCGATAATGAAAACGGGTCAGTTATTACACCGTTTTCAGAACGCTTCACCTTATCAACTTCTTCAGCCTGCTCCTCTATAGACATATTTTTATGTATTATGCCTATGCCTCCCTGTCTCGACATAGCTATAGCCATCCTATGCTCAGTTACGGTATCCATTCCTGCACTCATAAGTGGTATATTAAGTCTGATTTTTTTCGTAAGGTCAGTAGACAAATCTATCTGATTACCTATAACCTCCGAATAAGCGGGCTGCAATAGTACATCATCAAATGTGATTCCCTCACCAATAATGATTGCCATTATTAATCCTCCTGAAAAAATAAAAATATATCGCATATGACCGGAGTCTTATGCGAAGAAACTGCCCATATAGCATGATATGAATAAGGTATGTATACAGATTCTACTGCAATACATACCTTAATCATATCCCCTAGATGGTTTCGATATTTTATATATTAACAAATGACGACCTCTATGTCAATCACATACTTATTTCTTACCCTTATCTCTGTAATCAAACCAAGTCTGCTGTTTTGCCATAATAAAGAACTTAGTATTTTGATCAGTTTCCTTTATCAACTTAACCATATATTCTTCCGGTATCTTTATACAGCCTGCCGAGCCTGCGGTATCCTGGTCGGATTTCATGCAGTGTATAAAAATAGCTGAACCCTTATGAGGAACTCCTTCTATATTGTAGTCAAGTGCAATACCATAGTTGTAATAAGGTGCCGTAGCAAGCATATCCTCAGCTGAATTCCAATCCTTAGCTGTAGTATAGCTGTTTACAAGCTTATTATAAAACTTACTTTTAGAATCATCAACCCAGTAGTCACCGGTTTCCAGCTTGTGGTATTTAATCTTGCTGCCCGGGTCATCCTTGATACCAAATGCCATTATAGGCGAGAAAAAGCCTTCCGGAGTTTTCTTATCACCTTCTTTTTTATCGGCAGCAATACCATTTTCACCGCAGACACCATTTATTGCCCAGTTTTTCTTCCAGGTTCCGTCATCATTAAGTGTGTAATCATTGAGAGTAACCTTGGTTTTATCTTTGGTATGACCTGCAATTACTATAATATGCTTTATATTTTGATACACTCCATCCTTTTTATCCGCTGCTGCCTTAGCAGTTTCCTTTTTAGCTGTATCGCCCTTAGCTATGGACTCTCCTTCATCATCTGGTTTAGGTTCTCTGTATACGCTTGACTTAGTTTCACCGTTTGGGCTTACTTTAATTTCAGCCGCATGTGAAATAGCATTTAATCCAAGACATAACCCGATTACCGCACAACCGCCAACAGCTGCCTTAAAATATCCAAGCCATCTCTTGTTTAAAGAATCCTTAACACCTGTAATTAAATCCCCTTTAATAAAGCCTTTACTCAGCATACATTCTTCCTCCCTTATGAATGCTACAGAATATTCATGATGCCATACTCTGTTAAAATCTACAGCCTCCAGTTTGAATAAATTATAATAACACTCTACATATTTTTAGTATTATTACTATAATCTAAAAGGAATATTATTATTTTCTAATACTGCACCATCTTATCACTTTATACTTTGTAAGCAAATACTGAATTTTACAATTATAACAAGTAGATATTTGTACAGTATCTACAAATAACTCCTGTTAGTGTTCTTAATTCGAACTATGAACTGTTTAATACATTTAATCCTATAATCTGCTGTCTATCCCCAATATAGCAAGTATCACCTAACATTTTGATTAATCCAAATACTTCTACTATATTCTGAGTGATTTCATTTTAACATATTTTTCCATTCTTCTCAAGAGATTTTACGTTTTTTTAAAGAAAATTATAAAAAAATTTAGCAGGCAAGCATAATTTATCAATTATGCACATACCTGCTAAAATAAATTTCTCTATAAAATTTATATAATTACATCATTCCGCCCATTCCTGCTCCCGGAGGCATAGCCGGTGCATCTTCTTTGATATTTGCTACTACCGATTCAGTTGTAAGCAGTGTGCTTGCTACTGAGGTGGCATTTTGAAGTGCTGAACGAGTTACCTTTGCAGGGTCGAGGATACCCGCTTTGACCATATCTACATATTCTTCCTTGTAGGCATCAAAACCTACTCCCTTCTTTGATTCCTTAACCTTGCTTACTACTACGCTTCCCTCAAGACCGGCATTTTCAACAATGCGGTAAAGTGGTGATTCAAGTGCCTTAAGCACTATCCTTGCACCTGTCTTTTCATCTCCTTCAAGCTTTTCTATAAGCTTTTCAACTTCCTTGCTTGCGTGAATATAAGCTGAACCTCCTCCGGCTATAATTCCTTCTTCAACGGCTGCTCTCGTAGCATTAAGCGCATCCTCCATACGAAGCTTAGCTTCCTTCATCTCCGTTTCAGTCGCAGCGCCAACTCTTATCACGGCAACTCCGCCTGAAAGCTTGGCAAGCCTTTCTTGAAGCTTCTCTCTGTCAAAATCAGAGGTGGTTTCTTCAATCTGTGCTTTAATCTGTGCAACTCTGGCATCAATCTCTTTCTTATCTCCGGTGCCGTCTACAATTATGGTATTTTCCTTTGAAACCTTGACCGACTTTGCTCTGCCCAGCTTATCAATACTTGCCTCCTTAAGCTCAAGTCCAAGCTCCTCACTTATTACCTGTCCGCCTGTAAGTATTGCAATATCCTTAAGCATCTCTTTTCTTCTGTCACCGTATCCAGGTGCTTTAACCGCCACTACATTAAAGGTTCCTCTAAGCTTGTTTACAATGAGGGTAGTAAGTGCCTCTCCTTCAACGTCTTCTGCAATTATCAGCAGCTTTGAGCCAGTCTTAACAATTTCTTCAAGTATAGGCAGAATTTCCTGAATGTTAGCAATCTTCTTATCGGTAATGAGTACATAAGGGTCATCCAGATTGGCTTCCATCTTCTCCATGTCAGTACACATATAAGCAGATACATAACCTCTGTCAAACTGCATGCCCTCTACAAGGTCAAGCTCGGTCTTCATAGTTTTTGATTCTTCAATAGTAATTACACCGTCGTTTGTAACCTTATCCATAGCATCAGCTACCATCTGACCCACTTCATCATCTCCGGCAGAGATTGCAGCAACTCTTGCTATCTGCTCGTTTCCGTTAATAGGCTCGCTCATGGAAGCAATCGCTTCAACGGCAACATTACATGCTTTTTTCATGCCCTTTCTTATTATAATAGCATTAGCTCCCGCCGCTATATTTTTCATGCCCTCATTTATCATTGACTGTGCAAGCACTGTAGCAGTTGTAGTTCCGTCACCTGCAACATCGTTAGTCTTGGTTGCAACCTCTTTTACAAGCTGTGCTCCCATATTTTCAAAAGCATCTTCAAGCTCTATTTCTTTTGCAATCGTCACTCCGTCATTTGTAATAAGCGGTGCTCCGTAGCTCTTATCTAAAACTACGTTTCTTCCCTTAGGACCAAGCGTCACTCTCACAGTATCAGCAAGCTGATTAACTCCAGACTCTAAAGCCTTTCTAGCATCAACTCCGTACTTAATTTCCTTTGCCATTTATATTTTCCTCCATAATTGTTGTTAGTATCTATATCTTAATTATTATTTATATTAGTAAACTACCCATTATATAAAGCCAATGAGCTTTCCGCTTCACAGGCCTTGACCCGCCATCTAAAATCAGCGGGACTGCGGTTGACCTATTCAATAATTGCAAGGATATCATTTTGCTTGACTACTAAATAAGTTTCTCCGTCTATCTCAACCTCTGTGCCTGAATATTTTGAATAAATAACCTTGTCTTTTTCTTTTACCTGCATCTTCACTTCCTTGCCGTCAATAACTCCGCCCGGACCTACTGCTATTACCTCTCCCTGTGAAGGCTTTTCCTTAGCCTGTCCCGGAAGAACAATCCCTGATTTTGTTGTTTCTTCAGCAAGCAGCTGCTTTAAAACCACCCTATCAAATAATGGTACTAATTTCATTTAAAATAACCTCCTTAAATATGTTAAACGTTTTATTAACTAAAACCTGGATATGTTATATCATTAATTGTTAGCACTGTCAAGTTTTGAGTGCTAATTATTTGTGAATTCTTTGTGGATTTCACATGAAATACAGTAAAAAGACGACTCGTCTATGAGCCGTCTTTAATTATATGCTTCAGCCCTGCCGCTGAAAAATAATCAATACTACTTTCTTATTTCAAGCTTCTCAATAAGGGTACGGTAGCCCTCAATATCCTTATTTTTAAGGTATTGAAGCAGTCCTCTCCTCTTACCTACCATTTTAAGCAGTCCTCTTCTTGAATGGTGGTCCTTTTTATTCTCCTTAAGATGCTCGGTAAGCTCCTGAATCCTTGCGGTAAGTATTGCAATCTGAACCTCCGGTGAGCCTGTATCTCCCTCTTTCCTTGCATACTTATTAATAATGTCCGTTTTCTTTTCCTTTGTAATCATCTTGTACTCCTTAAAATTATATTTTAATACTCACCATAAACCAAGTATCGGACGGAGATTCCTTATACTTAGCCCAGGCGTTTATTGCGTGTAAAATATAGCATACCTGAAGCCTGCTGTCAATATAAGCTTACATTGCTATTCTTTTTCAAAATGCTGATAGTCCTTAGGCTCGCTGAAATCTCCGCCCCACCTGAAGCCATATTTTGTAAATACCTGATAAGCCTTGTCATCGTGACTAATCATGTGCGACTGACCGCTCTCTCTGTTGACATAGGCATCTGCATTGGAATGCGACCATTTTGCACTTCCGCTTGAATAAGAAACATAAGGATTTTGCTGAGGATTAATATCAATCGCCCTGCCGTAGGCATGAAGTGAAAGTCCGCTTTCATTTACTTTCTTTCTGTAGCAAAAGCCTGAGGTATTATTAGCTTCAATCGACTGCCAGTCGGAAGACATAGGGTTCCCGGTCCAGTAATTATCAACTAAATGCATTGAATTAATCTGATACTTCGCCTCAAAAAGCTCCTTAAAAATATTAAGTACATCATCAGCTATATCCTTGTTTACAATCATTTCACCAACCTGAATATTATTATTAAAATTATAATGGAGAACCTTTATGTATTTTAAAGACGAAAGCGAAATTTCAGTATTTTGCTTAAAGGATTTTCCGACAATTCTGTTATAGACATAACCGCCGTCATCTATATCCATAGACACGAAGTATTTTCCGATATTGCCGGAATCAATATTTGTATCTGTCAGTACAGTGCCTGAGGCTATGCCTGTTAAATTTTCAAGCTGTTTGCCGGGGTCTACATTTGATGAGGAATTATTATTGTTTGTCGCAGCGGTAGTTGCCGCAGCTTCAGTCGTAGCAGCAGTCTGCGTCGGCACGGCTGAGGTCGGGTTTACAGCAGAGGTATTGCGTGAAGAATTGCCTGAGCTTCCCTGTCCGGCAGCTGAGGCTTTTCTTGCGGTACTTGTTTGAGCGGCAGCCGAGGCTGCCCCTTGTCTTGTCCCGCTGCGTGTATTGGATACCGCACTGCTTCCCGCACCTCTTAAAGCAGAAGAGGCTGAATTTGCGCCCAGTGCTCCGGCTGACCTGGAAATTCCCGTACCGCTCTTTGTCCGCTGTGAAGCACTTGCCAAGCTGTTTGAATTTGAAACACTTGAAGCATTGGAAACCGGTGAAGACTGCTCTGAGGAGGTCTGGCTCTCCTCGCTGCTTTGACTTACTTCAGCTGTATCTGAGCTTTCTTCAGCTTTTGTAGTTTCAGCTGCTTTTTTCGAAGGCTTTTTGGCGTTACTGTCTGAGGCTATGCTTTCTGAATTACCGGCTTTTTTTAAATTGCTGTTTTCTCTGCTAAGGCTTATCACTCTGGCAAACAGCACTATGCTTGTGATAAGCAAAATGCCGCATGCCGCACTTAATATAATTATTGTCTTTTTTTCATCTGCTTTTGCCCTGCTCCTGCCCGGAGTTCTAGGCTCATTGTCAAAATAAACTTTCAATATAAAGCACCTCGTTTTTTAATAATGACATCTGCTGCATATTGCACATTATACAATGATAATACATTATTTACAAGAAATTTTGCCACTTTCAGGTATTATTTACTATATCCTCAAACTCAGCAGGAGTTATAGACTGATTGCCGTCACTCCAGGCAAAATCGGGATTTATATGAGTTTCTATCATTATGCCGTCTGCACCTGCTGCCAGTGCAGCCAGTGACAGAGGCTTTATAAGGCTTCTTCTTCCAACAGCGTGGCTTGGGTCTGCCAAAACAGGAAGATGTGTCAGCTCTTTTAAAAGCGGAATACTTGAAATATCCATTGTATTTCTCGTCAAGTCCTCATAGGTTCTTATCCCTCTCTCACAAAGAACCACTTTTTCATTTCCCTCAAGCATTATATATTCTGCACTTAATAAAAATTCTCTGACAGTAGCACTCAAGCCTCTTTTAAGAAGTACAGGCTTTGCAATTTTGCCAAGCTCCTTAAGAAGAGGATAATTATACATATTTCTTGCACCTACCTGGAATATATCAACCTTGTCAAACATATAGTCAAGCTCTCTTATATCCATAATCTCAGTAGTGATGAGTAGATCAAGCTCCCTGCCTACTTTATACAGTATATCAATTCCCTCTCTGCCCAAGCCCTGAAAATCATAAGGAGAGGTACGAGGCTTATAAGCTCCAGCCCTTAATATACCTGCCCCCGCTTTTTTAATGCCGATAGCTGTTTCCCTCAATATTGCTTCAGATTCTACCGCACAGGGACCTGATATAAACACAGGTTTCTTACCTCCTATCTGTGTTTCCTGAAGCCTGATTACAGTCTTGTCTCTATATTTTCTTGATACTAAATATCCGTTATCAAGCAATATATCCTCCGATTTTAAAAAAGCATCCTCAGCCTTTTCAATTTTTGCTTTTAACATAGAGTCAAATACGCTGATTATATAATTATCCCCTGCCTTATACGAGGCGTACTTTATGCTGTTTTGCTTAAGATAATTCATGCACCTTTTATAGTACCTCTCGGCACTGAAAAAATAAAGCATGTCTTTTATCCTCCTTATAGATTGCTGCGATAAGTGCAATCACCTGTCTTCCCTTATCTGATATATAATTGAATTGATGATACAGGCTGCTATATTGCTGCCCCCCTTTCTTCCTCTCGACACTATATAAGGGCAGCTGCCTGCAAGTATCAGCTCCTTTGATTCCACTACATTAACAAAACCTACAGGAGTGCCTATGATTAAATCAGGAATAAATTCCTGGTTGCTTATCAGCTCATGCAGCCTTATAAGTGCCGTAGGAGCATTTCCCACTGCAATGATCACAGGTCTTTTATTTCCCCCGCTCAGTCTTGCAGCCTTCTCCATACAGATTGCCGAGCGGGTCACCCCTTTTTCTAAAGCTTCCGCCGCTACATCCTCATCGGCAATAAAGCTTTTAACCTCAGAGTTAAAATCCGCAAGCACCTTTTTATTCATGCCGGCGGCTGCCATAGTAGTATCACAGACTATAAGCGCTCCGTCCTTAATCGCCTTAAAAGCCGTTTGTACCGCAGTTTTGGAGAATATCAGATTATACTGATAATCAAAATCTGCAGAGGTATGTATGCATCTTTTTACAATCTTTAATTCACTTTCCGAATAAAAATCCAGTCTCCTTTTATCCATCTCGCTTTCTATAATTCTCAGGCTTTCCTGCTCTATCAGCTCAGGCTTTATAAACATAGCTTCTCCTTAATATATTATAAACCTTATCCATATTGATATTCTTTCTTATCAGGTCTGCCAGCTTATCAAGCTGTTCTTCTCGGTAGATTTTACTGTCCTTTATTTTATTGGTAAAATCAATTTTTTTATTTGCAGTTAAGTTTAACATCCTTTCTGTAAAAATTTTATTTTCAAAAAGCCCGTGTATATAGCTTCCCCATACATTTCCGGTTTGATTTGAAAATGCAACCAATCTTTCAGGGTTATCCTCTGCCTTGATAAACTCTATTCCCTCTCCATTTCTGATGCTTATGCCCATGTGTATCTCATATCCGCTTATAGAGGTATCTTCATCCCGATATTTAAAAATATTATTCTCAGTATTAACGTTTCCCTTAAAGTCCGTTCTCGTCTTTTTTTCCTCAAATACTGTATCAAAATTTAAGAGCCTAAGCCCCTGCATTCTGCCCCCATGCTCGGTAAATCTGCTGTCATCAATAATATTGCCAAGCATCTGAAACCCTCCGCAGATTCCTATTAAAACTGTGCCTGAAGCTAAAAATGAATTTATTTTACTGATAAATCCCTCCTCCTTAAGCCACTTAAGGTCGTGCATAGTATTTTTAGTGCCCGGAAGAATTATAATGTCCGGATTTTCAGAGCTTTTTAACAGCTCTGCCCGATCTATATAGCTGAGGCTTACCCCCTCTATTCTTTCAAATACATTAAAATCATTAAAATTTGATATATGTGGAAATCTTATAACAAATATTTTCAATGCCTTTTCAATTTCTCTGCTTTTACAGCCATAGTCCTTACTTTTCAGCCTCTCCGAAAGGCTGTCCTCATCATCAAGAGCTATTTCCTTATAAGGAAGCACTCCTAAAACCTCTTTGCCAGTTTTCTCCTCTATCATCCTAATGCCGGGAGTCAGTATACTGACCTCCCCCCTGAATTTATTAATTATAATGCCTTTTATTCTGTCCCGCTCTTCTTTATCAAGCAGCATTATAGTACCGTAAATTGAAGCAAAGACTCCCCCTCTATCTATATCGGCAACAAGTATGACTGGAGCATCGACAAGCTTCGCAAGTCCCATATTCACTATATCATTTTCTTTAAGGTTTATTTCCGCCGGTGAACCTGCCCCTTCAATTACAATAGCTTCATAATTATCTGAAAGCTTTTTATATGCTTTCAGTATTTCAGGGATAAAAATTTGTTTATTTCTATAATATTCCACTGCAGTCATATTGCCATATACGAGTCCATTTACTATAACCTGACTGCCAGTATCTGAATTGGGCTTGAGCAGTATGGGATTCATACAGGAACCGGGCGGGATTTTGCATGCATGCGCCTGTAAAGCCTGAGCTGTTCCTATCTCAAGTCCCTCCTTTGTTATAAAAGAATTATTTGACATATTCTGTGATTTAAAGGGAGCTGTTTTTATACCGTCCTGTACAAAGATACGGCATAATCCGGCAGTAAGAAAGCTTTTCCCTGAGTTTGACATAGTTCCCTGTATCATAATAGAATCCGCCATAATTATTCTCCTTCAGCAAAAAGCTTTTCAAATACGGCTATAAGCCTTACGTTTTCTTCATGTGTCCTCACTGCAATTCTATAATATGCAGCATCCAGTCCTTTAAAGCCTTCACATTTCCTTATAATTAGATTATTCTCCAAACACCTTTCATATAAATTGCAGCTACAGGGAGCTTTAAATAAAAGATAGTTTGCTTGACCCTCATATACCTTAAGGTTAAAGCTTTTAAGCCTGCTTATCAAATATTCTCTTTCACCGCTTATATAATCAATTATTTGCTGCATATCAAGCTCAAGAGCAGCTTCTCCGGCAGCCATAGCCAGGCTATTTACCTGCCAATAAGGGGATTCCCTTACTAAAGCGGCAATTATATTGCAGCTTCCGCAGAGGGCGTAGCCAAGCCTTAAGCCCGGTATAGCATACAGTTTTGTAAAGGATTTTAATATAATAAGCTTATTATAGTCTTTAAGCCTGCTTATAAACGAATATTGTGCTTTTTCTCTTACAAAATCAAGAAAGCACTCGTCAACTACAAGCAAGATATTATTTTTAACACATTTATCAAATATCTCATTAAGCAGTCCTTGATCCGGAATAATGCCGGTAGGATTATTGGGCAGAGTTATAAAGGTAGCATCTATTTTTCTATCGAGGTAATCAAGATAATCTCTGCCTATATTCATATTCTGATTTAAGTAGTAATACACAGCCTGATTTTTATTGTAAGCATTTAAGGCAGCCTCATATCCAGAAAAGCCTGGAGCTGTTAAAAGCACCTTAATATCTCTTTTAAATAAATTAATTATTCTAAATACAATATCCTCTGCTCCGTTTCCAAGAACTACAGCTCCTTCCGGCACTTCATGTTTTAATGCTATTTTTCTAATAAGGCTTTGATTTGTGTGAAGCGGATAATGCTTAATAAGCTCAAGGCTGTTGATTATATTGGCTTTGATTTTTTCATCAATTCCGAAAGGATTGATATTCGCAGAAAAATCTATAAAATTATCTATATTTCCCGGCGCTATTTCTAATATGTTACCGCCATGTAAATTTAAACTTATATTTTTTTCAGCAGCTTTAAGAGTGAAACTATCTGAACAGGCTGAAATAGTCTGATTTGAATTATTTTCAGAAGCCTGTGCGTTTACAGCCCTCCTGTACTCATGTGAAAAATTTTTATCGTATAATTTTGAATATCCGAATTTATTTCCAAGCACTTCTCCTACTAAAAGCAGTGCTGTCTTTTTAATCCCTGCCTGCGAAGTTTTTTCTGCTATATCCGCCAGGGTTCCCCTGACAAGCTTTTCTTCTTCCCAGCTTGCCTTATATACTACTGCCGCCGGAGTAAATACCGGATAATGTCTGCATAGCCTTTCTACAAGCTCTCCTATCTTTCCTATGCTTAAGAATATAACCATGCTTGCCCGGTGTGCGGCAAGCTCCTCTATGCTTTCACGCTGCGGCATCGAGGTTCTTCCTTCAAGCCTGGTAAGAATCACAGTCTGGCTTATCTCGGGAAGAGTGTACTCAATATTTAATGAAGCGGCGGCGGCAGTAAGCGAGCTTACACCGGGAATTACCTTATATTTTATACCCAGCCTGTCAAGCTCTCTCATCTGTTCCCTGTGTGCACCATAAATAGCAGGGTCGCCGGTATGCACTCTAGCTGTAATTTTATTTTGACCTTCGGCGGCTTTCATCAGCTCAATCACCTCTTCAAGATTAAGCTCCGCGCTGTTATAAATCTCTGCTCCGGGCTTTGAGTCTTTCAATACAAGCGGGTTTACCAAAGAGCCTGCATATATAATAAGGTCTGCACTGTCTATTATTTTTTTTCCCTTAATCGTCAAAAGCTCAGGGTCGCCCGGTCCTGCACCTATAAAATATACCAAATTGCACCTCCAATTATAAATCCCAAAATTCCGCTTAAAAGTACAAGGTCATTAATCCTTCTTATATCCTCAGCCTCTATTTCTCTAAGCGGCGTACCTATAATTTGTTTTTTATATAATTTACCGAAATAATAGGCATCTCCCGCAAGCTCAACTCCCAAAAGCCCTGCTGCCGCAGCTTCTGTTTGGGCAGAATTGGGACTGGCTTGCTTATACCTGTCCCTGAAAAAGACTTTTATGCCGTTTTTTATATTCAGCCTGAGCAGACAACCGGCACACAGCATAAGAAAAGCTGAAATCCTTGACGGAATAAAGTTTAATAAATCGTCAAGTCTTGCAGCACACCTGCCTATCTCTTTATATTTCTCATCCTTATAGCCTATCATTGAATCCATAGTATTAACTGCCTTATAAAAATAAATCCCATAAATTCCTCCTGCAAGCGAAAACAACACGGGGGCAGTTACCCCGTCAGAGAAATTTTCTGCCACCGTTTCAACCGCCGCTCTTACCACTCCCTCCTTGGAAAGCTTCTCAGTATCTCTCCCTACGATTCTTGCGACCTGTTTTCTTGCAGCTTTTAAAGCACCGGATTCAGAAGATTTCAATGCCTTATACACCTTCATACTCTCCTGTCTTAACCCTTTAGCTGCTATCATCTGTGATATAAGCAGACTTTCAAATATAAGCCCCGCAGTTTTCCCGGGAATATAAATAATCCTTTTTAATACATAAGCCGTTAAAATTGCCGCTGCCGAATTTATAATTACTATTAAAAAACCGCTTATTTCGAGCAGCCTTTTTTGGTTTTCTATACTTTTTATATTATTCAAAATTTTTCTTGCCGCTTTTTCGGTAAGGGCAATAAGCTTGCCTATAATTACTACAGGATGAAGTATAAATTCAGGGTCCCCTATAATTAAATCAAGTATAAATGCAGATAATGTAATTAAAAACATTTATAAGCCTCTACTCCTATTCTCTCAAAATCAGGCAGCTTATTATAAACTGCTAAAGCCGCATTGAGCAGCAAGAAATACATAGCAGCCCCCGTTCCTTCTCCAAGTCCCAACTCGGCAGCTATTCCCCCTTTTTTTCCCAGCTTTTTCAATATACTGATTGAAGCAGGCTCCTTGCTGATATGTGAGGCTATCAAATAGTCCGCAATTACGGGATTCAGTAAAACTGCCGCATAAGCAGCGGTAAGTGTTATGATGCCGTCAAGCACCAAAGGCATTGAATAAAGCGCTGCACCTATGCACATTCCACAAAGTCCCGCTATATCAAATCCTCCAAGCTTTTTAATTACATCAAGTGAATCTGCATGATTAGGCTTTCTGAGCCGGATGCCCTTTTCAATAGTCTTTATCTTATTTTTAATACCCTCACTTGGAAGCCCCGCTCCCGCTCCGGTAACTTCACTTACTTCAAGTCCTGAAATCGCCGCACATACTGCCGAGCTTGTAGTAGTGTTTCCAATTCCCATCTCTCCGGCAGCTATTATATCATATCCCATATCGGAGCAAAGCCTTACCATATCAATCCCGGTATACAAAGCCTTGATCAGTTCTTCCTCCGACATAGCATCTTCTTTTATAAAATTTTTAGTTCCAAAGGCGATTTTTCTTTGAATCATCCCTTTATTTTCCATATCAGCTGCTATTCCTATGTCAACTGCTATTACATCGGCTTCGGCCTCTTGAGCTATTATATTTATGCTGGCGGAATCAGCTTTGGAAAAATTGCCGCTTACTATGGCAGTAACCTCCTGCCCGGTCTGGGATACTCCCTCTTCAACCACGCCGTTATCGGCACACATTATTAATACAGCCCTTTTGTCCAGCCTAATGCTTGTACTTTTTTGTATTGAAGCTATGCTGCAAAGCTGCTCTTCAAATATCCCGAGCCCGTTTAAAGGCTTTGCCAATGAATCCCATCTTTTTTTAGTAAGAGTATAAATATTTTTATCAGTTTCATTCAGTGAATTGATTAGCTTAAATAAAACTTCCCTGTTCATTTTTTCTCCCTTAGAAGTGCTGTCCCAATCTCTTGATTAATACAGGCGGCATAAAGATTTTCTGCCATTTTTTCATTGCTTCCAAGATATATATGAGGAAAGCCTGCAAATATATTTTTATCACTATAGATGCAGTCCCAAGCCTTTGATTTATTTGCCTTAACCGCCCGGCATGAGTAATTCGTATTATTGCTGTCCCAGTAATGAAACTCATGTGATTTGCACTTTTCTCCAGCTCTTAAAAGCAAAGTATCCTTACAGGCACTGACTTCTATATAACCGAACCTCAGAAGCCTTTTGCCTGCTGATGCTCGTCCTTTTATAATGCCCGCACCAGAATATACAATGCCGTCCTTACCTTCAAGCTCATCATGAAGATAAATAAATCCGCCGCATTCAGCTACTATATTAATCCCTGAGTCCGCCGCAAGCTTAATGCAGGCAAGCATGGCTTTATTTTCGGCAAGCTCCTTTGCATAGATTTCAGGATAACCTCCCGGCAGCCATATACACTTTATATTTTCAGGCAGCTTTTTATCTTTTAAAGGGCTGAAATAAATTATATTAAAGCCCTTTTCCTCAAGGATTCTTATATTTTCTTTATAAATAAATAAAAAAGCTTCATCACAGGCAAAAGCAAGGTTTATTTTTTGAGCGGCACGGTTTGCACCGTAAGCCGTGCCATCCTCATTAAAATCAGAATCATTTATACCTGCAGCCTTTATAATATACTCCACTTCAAGAGTTTTTTCCATAATCTCCGCAAGTTGCAGTGAGGTTGTGAGTATATTGCTTTCTTCAGGCAAATAAAGTCCAAGATGCCTGCTCGGAATTTCAAATTCCTTTTGATAGGGAATATAGCCGAGAGCTTTTAATCCTGTATTTTTTTCAATTTTACTTTTTAACTTATCATATTCCTCTTTTTGAATTTTATTTATTTATTCATCGCTTTTGCGATCGCGTTATGCCTTGCTGCTATTGTGGCCGGAATCGGCGCGCGACAAGCGGTGAAAATTCAACCGGCAGAGAGTTTACGAGATGTCTAGAACAACCCCCAAAATGCAACAATCACAGCGTAAGACAAAAATAGCTATTTTTGTTACCGCACTTTTGACGGAATTAGTGGCGCAGTCTGCTTATGGCACTCCATGGGAAGAGAAATTCTATAATCCGAAACCTTTGG
>CALBCM010000039.1 GCA_937927235.1 uncultured Johnsonella sp. | reverse complement strand
CCTTTTAGTTACCACAGAGCGTAATCCTTGGTTTTTCATGTGACGCTGCACTCTCACTCCTCTTTTATAACATCTGAAAATTGTAGTAAAATCTTCTTTAATTAGCCAAGCCGGCACTTATTATATTGCCGCTATAAACTTCAACATAAAGAGATAAGTGGCTATCAAGTTTGGCAGCATTTTTAAATTGTTCTTTAGTTAAATAAGCTTTTATGCTATTACCGCTAAGTAAAAAGAACTGGCTTGAATCTGTAACTTCAAGGAATTCTTCGGTATATCCTAAATCTTTGCCACCACCTGAGACACTAGAAAGAAAACCTCTTATATGTAAAGTATCACCGTCCCACGCAAAGATATCATTATTTACGTGATCTAAAGCAAACCAGAATTTTCCTGTCAAACCGGCAAGGTTATTAGTATCCGGATTCCATTTACCGTCAGAACCTACCCAATAACCGTCAGGAGTCATCCTGTCGGTAAACATAGCACCGTCATCACCGAGGTAATAATCTCCAACCCATTGATTGTATACCATATAACCGTTACCATTAAAATAATACCATTGTGAATCACTGTCCTGAAACCAGGTGTTTACACAGTAAGTACCGTTATTAAGCAGATACCACCAGCCTTTGTTATCTCTTTTCCAAGTACCGCGGCTTGCATAAGAGCTTATACCTATAGCTGATAAGAAAAATATAAATGATAAAGTAAATAATAATTTTTTCACAGAAACCTCCTTTGTATTCAAATGTTAAAGGTGTAAAAATATAGTATAAGTTTACTGTTTTATTAGTAAGCTTAAATCATGTATAATAATCCGAGAAAATAATATAAAAGTAACAGTGTATACAGCTGTATTAAAATTTGAAAGCTTAATTAGTGGCGTTTTGTTTGAATAGTTACTTCTCTTACAACTCCATTACTTACCTTAAACATTAAAACATTTACATAACCGTTTCTATAGTTATTCAAAAGCTCTTCTTTTGTAGTTTCTCCGGTTGAAAGCATTCTTTCTTTTTCATAATATAAAGTATATGAACTGATCATATAATCTTGTGTTTCATATCCTACATAATCGCCTGTATATTCCGCAGGGTCGTAAGTATATAATTTTCCTCGTATTTGCAGCATAGTATCTGTAATATTAAAGTACTCAATATCTTCTGCTGTAAGAGCAAATTCTCCATTACTTACCCACCAACCTACGTTGTCTCTGTGCCAACTTCCGGCATAAACAGATACAGCACTAAGAGTACTAAGTACAAAAACTGAAAGTAAAAATAATAATTTTTTCATAGCAAACCTCCTTGATTTAAAATAATTGGTAAAAAATACTTTTGTTTCAAGTTCATTCTAGCATTAAATCTATAAAAAAGATATTATTCAATGAATATTCTTTTGCCAAAACAGCAAATATTATTCAATGAATAAGAACGCATTGCACAAAAATAGGATAGCTTTTTTATGCAATATAACGAAGAATGTGATATGATATATAACATATAAATTCTGTATATTAGTATGTTGATATTTTTTGGTTCAATAAATGTAAAATAATTGAATTTCAATCGGAGCAGATATTCGCTTAAGCTAAGACAGGATAAGATATAAGTAAATAAATATTGTAGTGATTTTTATAATAATCCATGCGGGCGGGAAAACCCATGGTTTTAATCGTGAGGATGATAGCCCTCCCAGTTAGGAAGTCTGTAAAAAATCACTTGATATTTAGTCAAATTAGAGTTATAATCAAAGCGAGTAAGAAAGAAAGATGTGATTACTCATAGAAATGCTAATATAATACCTGGGGTGTACGACAACCTTACCAATTTTGAACCTACATTAAGACCTACGGGAATCCAATATTTTGTGCTTGGATGTCGAGCCTCTTCCAAGTGGATGGCAGAAAACACAGTGAGGACACCCACCTAGCACTGCTAGGCGTCACTAAGTAAGACCGACATTTTGGGATTATATACGAAGTGCTGTTGAAGGCTGGATTAACTTCCTCCTGAGGCGGCACTTTTTTTATGTATTTTTTAGGATGCATATATTTATTTTGAAAATAAAAAGCTTTTATTTAATTCATTGAGGCTTGGAATTTTAACTACTTTATTGACTCTGACAATAAGCCTCTGCGTTTCAATCTATATATTTATCTGCCGAAGTAGATTGCAGAGATTTTGGCTTATGCTGCTTGGAATTACTATGATAAAAGAGTAAAAATCTTATATGAGAATGAATTAAAAAAACATATAGCTGCCAAGCCTGCTTTAATAAAGGAAATCCGCTTTGCCGGAGCTTTTATGGAGATTATGCTTGAAACCGAAAACAATCTGCTTAAGGCTGTAGTCTTAAATGACGGGAAAAGGTATAGCGAAAAGGATAGGGTCTATGTAAGCTATGAGCTTATAGCTTTGAATTAACGTAAGACTCTATCCTTAGTTATCTAAAAACTTTTTTACTTGACAAGTGCTCCCAGTCCGAACCATATAAGAGTAATAATTCCGAGGGCGATTCTATAATATCCGAAGGGCTTAAAATCATGCTTTTTAATCCAATTCAAGAAATAGCTTATAGTATAGGCAGCCACTATAAAGGATACAAGGCAGCCTGCAAGCAGGTATACCAGCTCCATTGAATCAAAGTGAAAATGTATTGATACGGCATATTTCAGTACCTTAAGTGCACTTGCACCAAAAAGTATAGGTATCCCGATTAAGAATGAAAATTCCACTGCGGCACTTCTTGAGCAGCCGAGTGCCATTGCTCCAAGTATGGTAACTCCCGACCTGGAAGTTCCGGGAATAAGGGCGAGTACCTGGCACATACCTATATAAAGTGCAGTTTGATAGCCTATTTGCCCGCTTTTTTCAATTTCGGACCGCTTGTTTTTATTCATATTCTCATAAACTATAAATATAATACCGTAGAATATGAGCATGAATGAATTGATTAAAGTGGAGCTTAAATGTGCATCTATCCAGTCATCAAGCAGCAGCCCGAGTATAGCGGCAGGCAGAGCGGCAATAATTATTTTCAGCCATAATAAAAGAGTGGCTCTTTTTTTGATTGAATTTTTTGCAGGATCAAAAGGATTAAGCTTTTGGAAATAGGTTATTGCAACCGCAAGCATGGGACCGAGCTGTATACATACTATAAAAACTTCCTTGAATGAATCTGAAGCGTTAAATCTTATTATATCATCTATAAGCTTTATATGTGTGGTAGAGCTTATAGGGAGCCATTCAGTTAAGCCCTCGACGATTCCTAAAACAATAACTTTTAAAAGCTGTATTATATCCATGATTTATAATCCCTTCAAAATTAATGTAATAACAGTTAATATTATGCAATATTTTCTATTTGCCAGTCAATAGCAATTTCTTTATTTTCAACTAAGAAATTATTTGCCTGACTAAAATGCCTGCAGCCGAAAAATCCCTTATGTGCAGATAAAGGGCTCGGGTGAGCAGCCTTCAGAACCAGATGCAGCGGATTATTAAGCATTGCAGCCTTTTGCTGTGCGGGTCTGCCCCAGAGCATAAAAACTACAGGCTTATCTTTATTATTTACAGCTTGTATGATTGCATCGGTCAGCTCTTCCCAGCCTTTGCCGCGATGTGAAAAAGCGGAATGTGCTCTGACGGTAAGGACAGTGTTAAGCAGTAAAACTCCTTGCTTTGCCCACTTGACCAGATTGCCGTTATTAGGTATGTAGAGCCCTAAATCATCCTGAAGCTCTTTGTAAATATTTTGAAGCGAGGGCGGTATACTCTGGTGCTCGGGAACTGAGAATGCCAGTCCCTGTGCCTGATTGTCATTATGGTAGGGGTCCTGACCTAATATTACAGCCTTAACTTCTGAAAGTGGAGTAAGCTCCAGTGCCTTAAATATCTCGCCTGAAGGCGGAAATACTTTATAATTTGAGTATTCTTCTTTTACAAAGGAGTAGAGCCTTTTATAATAATCCTTTGAAAATTCTTTCTTAAGAGGTTCCAACCATTCACCTTCTATCATAATTTCCCTCCGTTTTGCAAATATTTTATGAGAATTTATTTATAAGCATCGGCAGTGCTTTTTCAAATTTAACTCCGTACCAATGTGTATCGTCAGGCATAGTATATTCTATACATTTATATACAAACTCCGCAGCGGTTTTTACAGCCTCATAAACTGATTTTCCCTGTGCAAGAGTTCCGCAGAAGGCTGAGGCGAAGCAGTCGCCGGTACCGTGTGAGCTCTTGTCGAGCCTTTTATTAAAGTAATATTTACAGCTTTGCTTTTCATTATCATAAATAGCTATTCCAAGCTTTTCATTGTCAAACCTTATTCCTTTTAAAACTATTTTTTTATTGCCGAAGGCGGAAAGCTTTTTAATCAAATCATTAATATAATCCTCATTATGATTTTCAAGGATGCATTCAGAATCAGTCATAAAGGCTGCCTCAGTAATATTAGGCAGTATTATGTCGGCTTTGGTGCAGAGTCCTGCCATAGCCTTTACAAAATCCATATCAAAGCCTGTGTAGAGCTTGCCGTTATCAGCCATAGCCGGGTCAACTATTTTAAGCCCGCCTTCCTTTAATAGGCTTTTCATAATTTCAGACACATAATCCATCTGCTTAACGCTGCCGAGATATCCGGTGTAAACTGCGTCAAATTTAATATTTTCATCTTCCCAGTGCTTTCTTATGGCAGGGATATCTTCTGTTAAATCCCTGAAGGTAAAGTTTGTAAATCCTCCGGTATGTGTTGACAAAACTGCTGAAGGCAGGATGGCACATTCTATGCCGCAGGCTGAAATAATAGGCAGCGCTACAGTAAGAGAACACTGTCCTACACATGAAATATCCTGAATGGTTAAAATCCTTTTGTCTTGCATAGTAATCCCCTTAGTTAAAAATTTATAGTATTAATAATTATCAAGAAAATGATGCTCTCCGGTATTGTCCTTATAAGCAATAATTGTGTTCAAATTTACATTTTCAACACTTCTGAAAATATTTTTTTCTATATAAGGATTTTTACCAGCAAGCTCTTTTATAAGAGCTTTGACTTCGCTTCTTTTTGAGCCCTGCTCGGTATCGCCGCAGGACAGACCTTCGGTAAGCTTGCAGGCACATTGTATAAAATTCAGATTATTATATTTTGCCCAATGTATTATGTCCCTTTCTCTGATTAGGTAGAGAGGACGTATAAGCTGCATGCCTTCAAAATTTGTGCTGTGAAGCTTGGGCATCATGGTCTGTATCTGTGCGCCGTAGAGCATGCCCATTACTATAGTTTCAATTACATCGTCAAAATGATGTCCAAGTGCTATCTTATTGCAGCCAAGCTCCCTTGCCTTGCTGTAGAGATGCCCCCTCCTCATTCTGGCACAAAGATAGCAGGGGGTACCCTCCTGCTCGGCTACTATATCAAATATTTCCGAATTAAATACCTGAATCGGTATTTTTAAAAGCCTGGCATTTTCTTTAATTATATTGTAATTAAGCTCGTTATAGCCTGGATTCATTACAAGAAAAACTAAACTGAAATTTTGCTTTCCATGCTTTAAAAGCTCCTGAAAAAGCTTTGCCATGAGTATGGAATCTTTTCCGCCGGAGATACAGACTGCTATGCTGTCTCCATCCTTAATCAGTTGGTACTCGTTTATAGCAGCCGTAAATTTTCTCCAGATTTCCCTGCGGAATTTCTTGATAATACTTCTTTCTATCTCCTTATATCTCTCATTAAAATCTCTTTCACACATAAATCACCTTAATTGCCCTGCTGTAATAGGACTTTTGACTAAAAGACCTGTAAAAAGTTATATTTATCGCAGCTGTCTAGTTTACAACAAGACATCGCAGCAGTCAACTTGCTTTAACGTGGACTGCTGCGATATTAAATAAGCCTTGCTTTAAAGAGCGATATTTTTAACCATTTCAACTATAAGCTCTGAAGCCTTAATCATATCCTCCACCGGAATCATCTCAAATCTTCCGTGGAAGTTATATCCGCCGGTAAAAATATTAGGGCAGGGAAGTCCTTTATAAGAAAGCTGGCAGCCGTCGGTACCTCCTCTGATTGCTCTTACAATAGGCTCAACCCCTATGTTTTTCATAGAATTTACCGCAAGCTCTATAATTTCCTGATGAGGCTCGACTATTTCTCTCATATTATAATAGGAATCCTTAAGCTCAAGAGTTACTACATTGCCGTATTTTTTATTTATATATTCCACTGCACTTCTCATCAGTGCCTTCTTTTCTTCAAATTTAATTTTATCATGGTCCCTGATGAGATAATCAACTGTGGTATAATCAATAGTTCCATTAATCTCATTTATCATGAAAAAGCCCTCATAATCCTGAGTATGCTCAGGTCTTTGTGCCTTGGGGAGCATCTGCTCAAGCTCCATAGCTATGTAGATTGAATTGATCATAACATCCTTGGCAGTGCCGGGATGTACGCTCTTGCCCTGAACCTTGATTACTGCAGAAGCGGCATTGAAGTTTTCATACTGAAATTCACCTATTTCTCCGCCGTCCATAGTATAGGCGAAGTCGGCACCAAAGCCTGCCACATCAAAGTGGTCTGCCCCTCTGCCTATTTCTTCGTCAGGAGTAAAGCCTACCATCACTTTTCCATGCTTGATTTCAGGATGCTTTACAAGATATTCAAGCGCATTCATTATTTCAGCGACTCCTGCTTTATCATCTGCACCTAAAAGTGTAGTGCCGTCAGTTGTAATAATAGTTTTTCCTACAAGCTGCTTTAATATAGGAAATTCACTTTCAGTAATGGAATACTGCTCATTGAGCTTAATATCTCCGCCCTTATATTCGGTAAATTTTGGGTTTTTACAGCCGCCGGCAAGTGCAGGGCTTGTGTCTATATGTGAGATAAAGCCTATAACCGGAACCTTTTTATCTGTGTTAGCTTCAAGAGTGCCATAAACATAGCCTTTATCGTCAATTCTTGCTTTTAATCCTATCTCCTCAAGCTCTTCCTTAAGCTTTTTGGCAAGCGGAAGCTGAATATCGCTGCTTGGCACCGTGTCGCTTTTAGGGTCCGACATGGTATCAATTGCGATGTAAGATAAGAATCTTTCAATTAATTTCTCCATAGTAATTTAATACCTTTTCCGGATGAAATCTTTGGATGGTAGATCCAGAGTTTAACTCCGGGATACAGACAGCTGCGGCAGAATAGATGTCTGTATTTTCCTTTCTTAAAATTTTTATTCTGCCTGAAATTTTTAGAGCATAGTTCTCCTAAGTTCTTCACCCGTTTTATTTATAATGTAAGCAGGAGCAATGTCAAATACAGTTTTTGCACCTGCAACACCCTCTTGATTAAGTCTGCATGCCGCTCTGGCGTAGGCTGCCAGAATTAAAGCCGTAAACTCGGGATTGGATTCCAGCTTTAACGAGTATTCTATAATATGCTTATGGCATAAATTATTGCCGGTAGTCCCGCAGCGGAAGACAAAGCCTCCGTGAGGCATGCCGGAATGCTCGCTTAAAAGCTCTGCTTCACTTATAAAATGTACCACAGTATCATATTCATCAAAATAATGGGGCATGTTTTTAATTTGGGCTTCAATTTCAGCTTTGATGCTGTCCAAATCGGAAGCAGCATTATCAGCTGCTTCTTCAAGGACTACAAAGCATTCTCTGAGGTGCTTTTGTCTGGTGTCAAGCTTGGGAAAAGCACCGCTTCTTACCTGCTCCAGTGCAGAAGCCTTCGGAATGGTGTACTGTCTTGCATCTTTCACTCCAGGGATACATCTTATTGCATCTGAATGCCCCTGACTGACACCGCTTCCCCAAAAGGTATAGCCTCTGCCCTCAGGCAGTATAGCCTGTGCATAGAGCCTGTTTAAAGAAAACATGCCGGGGTCCCAGCCTGAGGAAATCACTGCGGTTTTTCGGGCAGCTTTAGCGGCTTCATTAACCGCTTTAAAATGCTCAGGAATTTTAGCATGCGTATCAAAGCTATCAACCACATTAAACATCGAAGCATATTTTACAGTCTGCTCGGGCAAATCGGCTGCACTTCCTCCACAGAGGATAAGCACATCTATTTTATCCTGATAATCCGCAGCCTCATCTGCCGGACAGACCTTTACATTTTTAGTTAAAATATTTATTGATTCCGGATTTCGCCTGGTAAATACTGCCTTAAGCTCAAGGTCCTCATTTTGCATCACTGCATATTCTACCCCTCTGCCAAGATTGCCGTAACCCATAATACCTATTTTAATAGTCATTTTTACCTCTGATTATTATAAAGCTTTACTCTGCCCGGTTTTTAATTACACTGACCTCAAGCAGCTTCTTCTTCATTTCATTTTCAATGTTCTTAAGCTCAACCTCGGCGGCAATTCTTTTATTTCTGCCGTCTTCCTGTATCTTAAGCACCTCGTCAAGGGTACTTATCAGAGTCTGGTTGGTAGACTTTAAGGTTTCAATATCAACTATGCCTCTTTCAGCTTCTTTTGCGGTTTCTACAGAAGCGGTTTTAAGCATCTGAGCATTTTTCTTTAAAAGCTCGTTGGTCATATTTGATACAGTGCTCTGTGCCTTGGCAGCTTCAGTAGAATGACTTAAGCCTATAGCGATTACCATCTGGCTTTTCCACAGCGGTATAGTGTTCACAAGGGTTGACTGTATCTTATCCGACATAGTTGAATCATTGCTTTGTATCAGTCTGATCTGCGGTGCCATCTGAAGCGATATGGCACGTGTAAGCTCAAGGTCATGGATTTTTCTTTCAAATCTTGCACAGAGCTCGGAAAAATCCCTTGCCTTGCTGCTGTCTTCCGGAAGTCCGCTTTTCTGAGCCTTTTCAAGAAGTTGAGGAAGCTCCTCTTGAGTAGCTCTTCTAAGTCTTTCTTTTCCGGCAAGGATGTACATGGAAAGCTCTTTAAAATATTTAAGGTTTAATTCATACATTTTATCAAGCATGGCAATGTCTTTAAGCAAGGTAATCTGATGCTCTTCAAGCACTTTGGAGATTTTATTTATATTCACTTCCGCTTTATCGTACTTTACCTTCAGATTGGCAATTTTATTACCGGTCTTTTTAAAAATTCCGAACAGTCCCTTTTCTTCTTCTCCTTCTTCAAGACTTCTCAGCTCTGTAACTACGCTGGAAAGGATTTGTCCCACCTCGCCGAGGTCCTTGGTGCGGACACGGCTAAGTGCGGATTCTGAAAAATCAGCTATCTTTTTCTGACTTCCGGCACCGTACTGAAGCACTGCCTGTGAATTTTCAATATCTATCTGTGAGGCGAAATCCATGACCATCTTTTTTTCCTCTTCAGTAAGCTCGGGGTCATCAATGACTGCCGCTTCAGGCTTTTTTTCGGCTAAGGTCTGTGTTTCTAAAGGCTGCACTTCCTCCTTGGCAAAGGGCTCAAGGGTGAGAGCAGGAGCTTCCTCAAGAAGCTCTTTAAAATCCGCCTCGGCTGAAGCCTCAATATTATTTATATTTGAGCTTGGCTTATCTGCTGTGTTGTCCGATGTTTCCGGAAAGGTAAATTGGTTGTCATTCATCTTATTGCTCCATTCTCTGCAAAGTGCAGTATAAATTATAATTTGGTTTTATCGCTGATTCCGCCGGTAAGTCCCTCCTTTGCCAGCATGGTTTGAAGAACCTGTGCATCAGCTGCCGCATCATAAGCCGCATTCTTAAACAGCTTATTAAGCAATTCGGTAAAAGCCAGATTAATGGTATCAAGTGTAGCTTCAATCTCCCGCTTGGCTTCAAGGACATCTTCACCGGGCTGAGAAATTCTTTCAAATTCGTCATAGGCCTGGACAAGCTTTAAAGTGGTAGGGAGATAATAGTCCATAAATTTATACATATTGGAAATTTCATCGGGCTTTTCTCTGACTCTTGAAAAAATATCCTGCAGCAGCTTTTCAAGCTTTGAAAGCTTTTCTGAAATCGTTTCTCCCTTGATGCTTTCATTGAGCCGGTTGAAGCTCTGAGTATATTCCTTGCCTATTTTGATTACTTCAAGCCACTGCTTTCTGTCTTCCTCACTCAGATTAGCGGCTTCAGGGTACTGACTTTCAAAATCCTCCTTTACTGTTTCATTTGCATTCTCAGCTTCGACAGCTTCAGGGTGGGTCATCCTGTAAGAAGCCCTTTCAACTTCAATGGCAAGGTATTTATTGTAGGTTTCATTATCAATCATAAAGCACTGCTCTTCCTTATCAAGATGTCCCTGAGGGAAAATTCCCTGATTAATCATTGTCCTTAAAGACTTGCGCACAGAGGCTATGCTTTTTCCGCTCCATTCTGCAAGCTCCTTGAGATTTATATAGCTTCTTTCTCCCAGTATATTCATAAACCTTCTGGCTTGAGTTATATTTAATAAATTAGCTATTGAAGAAACCACCATAGACAGCGAGAACATAGCCACACAAGCTGCCGCTATATAGCCTCCCACAGGAATCTTTACCCGTACAAGGAGCCAGACTAAAATCAAAATACAGGCAGCAATGCCGAAGGGAGCAAAAAAAGAAAGAACAACAAATGAAGATATTTGCTTTGCGGGTCTGAACCTCCTGCTGCTGAAGAGGTTTTTAGGCAGCAAATCCTGCAGGTGCAGCTCCGAGAGCTGGCGCTGTCTGTATTTTTCCCTTAAATTTTGCCTTTCTTCACGTCTTATACCGCGCTCAAGTTCGTTTCTCAGATGCTTTTCCTGACTTGCTTTTTCATATTTTTGATTTATGCTTGCTACAACCTCATCAATGGCAGAATAGGCAGCAGCCTTGACATTGTCAACCATATTTTCATAATCGGTATTTTTAAGTATATTTTTAGCAGAATCCGTTATTTCACTGCGGAGTTTATTCCAATCTTGATTTTTACTCATAAAAAAAGCCACCTTACTATATAAGTAATTTACAATCGGAGCAGGGAAAAGCCCTGCTTTCCTGTTGTATTATCCTGCTTCAGAGCCTGTTAAAAATATAAATTAAGCCTGAATTATTGTATATTATCCCATAAAATGCTTTATACTGCAATATAATTCATAGAGATTATTATCAGCAGGTGATTATTTTAACTATGTAAATTAAGATTAATAGATATTTTATTTGGCAAATTGCCGCTGATTTTCAGCTTATGTACGCAGCTGATGGTATTCAATTGCTTCCGCTATGAAAAATCCGGCATTTTTATAAATTTTAACAGCGGCGGTATTGCTGTCCTCAACCTGTAAAAAGATTTTTTTATAATTCTGTTCTTTCAGGTATTGGATTATACTGCAAAAAATATACAATCCCAGGCCCCTGCTACGGAGCCTTTTATTTATTGAAAATCCGTAAAAATAGACAATGCCCTCGCTGAGGTAGCTGCTTGTACTAAATTCAGCTATTTCAGCACCGGCATTAAGATTCAATTTATCATTGCCTTGCTCTGATTGCAGCAGGTATGAAACGGGACTGCCGCTGCCGGAAGCTTTGACATTTATTATTTGAATTGTGAAATTCGATATTAAAGCTCTGATTTTATCAGCCTCCGAATTCTTTTTTAAAAAGCTGTTTTCCCATAAATCTAAATTAAGCTCCATTAAAAATTGAGTATTTAATTTAGAGGCGTTAAGACTTTGAGCCGCAAGCCGGGCCAAGCTGCTGTTTTCATCATTAATAAACTGTACGGAGGCTTCCTTGGGTAAATGCTTTAATGCAGCCTGCCAAAGCTGTTTAAAACAGCCCTTCCGCCTGTGCTCCGGGTGAGTCCAGGCAGTGCATTCATAAAGGCTTTCATCTATATAAATAAGCGGCAGCACAGCTGAGAGCCTGCCGTCCCTGTAGCCAAGAAAGTATAAGCAGTCTTTTTCATTATAGGGAAAAGAAACACAGAGGGGCCGGATTTTATTACAGCTGTTTAAAAGCTCATCCACTTCCTGCTTTGACATTCCATCAAGCCGTTTTTTTAAAATAATTTTTAAAGAATTTTTCATAGTATAAAGTATAGCATGCTCCGGAGATTTTTTATACAAAAAATCAAGGTAAATTATGCCTTGTTGCCCCCCCTGCTTTATGGTAAAATCTACATAATCTAAAAAGATAATTCCACTGTGGAGATATTATGATAAAAAGACTTATAGAAAAAATTAAAGAAAAAAGGGCTCCTGTATGCGTAGGTCTTGACCCTATGCTTTCATTTATACCGGAGCATCTTAAAAAAGAAGCCTATGATGAGCTTGGGGAGGGATTAGACGGAGCGGCACAGGCGGTATGGAAATTTAATAAAGAAATAATTGATGAAATTTATGAGCTTATACCGGCAGTCAAGCCTCAGGTGGCTATGTATGAGCAGCTTGGTGTAGCCGGAGTAAAAATCTATGACAAAACTATAAAATACTGTCAGGAAAAGGGACTTATAGTTATAGGAGATGTTAAAAGAGGAGATATAGGCTCTACCTGTGAGGCCTATGCTGCCGGGCATTTAGGTGCGGTAAACATAAGCAATGCAGAATACAGGGGATTTGATACAGATATGATTACAGTAAATCCCTATCTTGGGAGCGACGGCATAATGCCGTTTATAGATTCCTGCAATAAATACGATAAGGGAATGTTTGTACTTGTAAAGACCTCCAATCCCTCGAGCGGGGAATTCCAGGATATGCAGGCAAAGGGAAAGCCCTTATATGAGCATGTAGCCGAAAAGGTGGCAGAATGGGGCAGCTTAAGCATGGAAGGCGGCTATTCAAACCTCGGGGCAGTAGTAGGAGCCACTTATCCTGAGCTAATAAAAAAATTAAGAAAAATAATGCCGAATACTTATTTTCTTGTGCCCGGCTACGGAGCGCAGGGAGCAGGGGCGGCAGAGCTTAAGCACTGCTTCAGCAGTGACGGGCTGGGAGCAATTATAAACTCCTCAAGAGGGATAATAGCTGCTTACAAAGCCGATAAATACAAAAACAGGTTTAACGAAAAAGAATTTGCTCTTGCCTCAAAGCTTGCTGTAGCAGATATGATTAAGGACATATCCTTGATTACAGAAGAGGTGGGATAATGCTAAAGCAAAGAGGATGCATTACTTCTCATAGCAAAATAGAAGATATATGTGAGCTTTGGCTCAAGGCTCCGGATATAGCCAGGAGGGCTTTGCCGGGTCAGTTCGTTTCAGTGTTTTTAAAGGATAAAAGCAGGCTTTTGCCCAGACCTATAAGTATTTGCGGCTTAAGTGAGGACAAAAACAGCCTGAGGCTTGTCTACAGAATTACGAGAAAGGGGAGCGGAACTGAAGCTCTGAGCAATATGAAGCCGGGCGAGGAGATAGATATGCTTGGTCCTGCCGGCAACGGATTTCCGCTTGAAAGCCGGGATACTATGTTAATCGGCGGAGGCATAGGCATACCGCCAATGCTTGAGCTTGCAAAAAGTCTTAAAGGCAAAAGGACTATAGTGCTTGGCTACAGAAACAGCAATACCTTTTTGAAGGCTGAATTTGAGCGATACGGTGAGGTATACACTGCAAGCGATGACGGCAGTGTGGGAATCAAAGGCACAGTAATAGAGGTGCTTAATGAAAACAAGCTTGCCGCCTCCACTGTTATGGCTTGCGGTCCTCTGCCGATGCTAAGGGCAGTTAAGGCTTACTGTGCCTTAAATAATCTGGAATGCTATGTTTCACTGGAGGAAAGGATGGCATGCTCTATAGGAGCCTGCCTTGCCTGCGTGTGCAAAACTGTAAAAAAAGACGGGCACAGCAATGTTAATAATGCTAGAATCTGCAAAGACGGTCCGGTGTTTCGGGCGGATGAGGTAATATTATGATAAAAGAACCGAATCTTGAAGTAAATATTGCCGGAGTTAAAATTAAAAATCCTGTAACGGTGGCAAGCGGCACTTTCGGCTCAGGAGCGGAATACTGTGATATTACGGATATTTCAAAGCTTGGAGCAGTTACAACCAAGGGGGTGGCAAATCTGCCTTGGGAGGGAAACCCCACTCCGAGAGTGGCAGAAACCTATGGCGGAATGTTAAATGCCATAGGGCTCCAGAACCCCGGCATTGAGGTGTTTATTAAAAGGGACATCTCTTTTTTAAAGCAGTATGATACTAAGGTGATAGTAAATGTCTGCGGCAGGACTGAAAAGGATTATTTAGAGGTGGTTGAAAGACTTTATGACGAGGCAGTGGATTTGCTTGAAATAAATATTTCATGCCCTAATGTAAAAGAGGGGGGCATCGCCTTTGGGCAGAGGGCTGAATCTGTAGAACACATTACCTCTCAAATTAAAAAATATGCCAGACAGCCGGTGGTGATGAAACTGTCACCCAATGTAACCGACATTGCCGAGATGGCAAGGGCTGCCCAGGCAGGAGGAGCGGATGCTCTTTCTCTGATTAATACTCTTACCGGAATGAAGATAGATATTTATAAAAAAAGCTTCGCCCTTGCTAATAAGACAGGAGGGCTTTCAGGTCCTTGCATAAAGCCTGTGGCACTGCGCATGGTCTACCAGGCGGCTGCAGCAGTTGATATACCGGTGATAGGCATGGGAGGAATAGCAGAAGCAGAGGATGCTGTAGAATTTTTAATGGCAGGTGCGGCTATGGTCAGTGTAGGCACTGCAAATTTTTATAATCCGGAGGCGGGAATTAATATAGTCAGAGGAATAAGCGGCTATCTTAAAGACAACGGCTTTAATGATGTCAATGAAATTATAGGACTTGCAAGAAAGTGGTAAAATAGATGGGAATACAGATTAATGAATATAAAAAAGAATTTATAGAATTTATGATAGACTGCCAGGCGCTTAAATTTGGAGATTTTATAACAAAGAGCGGGAGAAAGACCCCTTTTTTTATAAATACCGGTGCATTTCGTACGGGAAGCCAGCTTGAAAGGCTTGGAGGCTATTATGCAAGAGCAATAGAAGAAAATTTCGGTACTGATTTTGAGGTTTTGTTTGGACCTGCCTACAAGGGCATACCGCTTACAGTAGCTGCCTGTATGAAGCTGGCTTCACTTTACCGAGCTGAGGTAAAATACTGCTCCAACCGCAAAGAGATTAAAGACCACGGAGATAAGGGGATTTTGCTTGGGGGACCTGTCAATTCTAAGGACAGAGTGATTATAATAGAAGATGTTACCACAGCAGGAACCTCGATTGAAGAAACTATGCCAATCATAAAGGCACAGGCTCAGGCGGAGGTGCTTGGACTTATAGTAAGTGTTGACAGGGGTGAAAGGGGCAGGGGTGAAAAAAGCGCACTTGTTGAGATAAGCGAAAAATATAATATTAAAACTGCTGCTATTGTAACTATGAAAGAAGTAGCAGCTTATCTGTATAATACTCCCTATAAGGGCAGTGTTATAATAGATGACAAATTAAAAGAACTGATAGACAATTATTATAAGCTGTACGGTGCAGAGGCTTAGTTAAGCGTACAACACCTTGGGCTTGGTAAACTACGGGAGGAAAGCATCAATATGGAAAAAATATATAATACTATGAAAAATTCAGGAGCAGCGTGTATTGCAATAGGGATAGCAAGCATCTTACTTGGAGTGGCAACCGGAATAATTGCAATAGTTTTCGGTGCAAAGCTTTTGACACGCAAGGATGAGATTGTCTTTTAATGACAAATGTAAAAAATAATATCAGACCTAAGCATAAAATACTTGGCAGAATCTATTTTTTAGCCTACCTGATTATGCTGGTTTATCTTTTATTTTTTGCGGAGGCTTTCGGCAGGACTGAAAACCCTGCCGGGAGCAGAAGCTATAATTTAGTGCCGTTTAAGGAGATTTGGCGTTTTTATAAATACAGACATATTCTCGGAATACAGGCATTTATAATAAATGTACCAGGTAACATACTTGCCTTTATACCCTTTGGATTTTTTATCCCTATTATAAGCAAGTATAAAAGGAGTTTTATAAGAACTGCTTTTATGGGAATGCTTTTTTCATTAAGTGTTGAAATAATACAGTTTATAGTAAATGTAGGCAGCTTTGATATTGATGATATAATCTTGAATACCTTAGGCTGCATTATGGGATACATAATGTTTCTGCTTGCTGATGCTGTAATACTGAAATTTAAAAAAATGAGGAGATAATAATTTGTTGAGGCTGTTTAATTTTTTTGAAGAGGATGAAGATAAGAAGAAAATTATGGCCCCTGTGAAAACAAAGGGAAATGCAATCCTTGAGGAAGCCAAGTTTACTTTTCCTGAGGACAGAAAAAAGCCTGCTGACAATATGGACAATACTCTGATCAGCTATATTAAAAAGCCTGTAGCCAAGGGGAGCATAGTTTCGGTGTTTTGTGCTTTTATAGGGACTATCTTTTTATACATAGCCTATTATCTGAATCTTTTTTATAAGGGAAGTCCTGATATGACTGTATCGGCACTGGGCTTAAGCTCTTTTATATTTTCATCGACTGCACTTTGGTACGGTATACGCTCATTCAAACATAAGCCTGCAAGATACTGGACTTCATTTTTAGGTATAGGCTTAAGCGGCATACAGTTTTTTATATGGGTTACTATAGTTTTCATAGGCTACAGAGCCTGAGGCAATTATTTTGAAAGGGAGGCTAAAAAAGCGGAATGAAATATGAGATAGAAACTCCAAAGCATTTGGAGCGTATAGAGCTTGCGGTCAGTCGTATAAAAGAAATCAGCAATGATAAGCTAAATTTGGTTTACAGAGAGTATTTTCTTGCAAACGCCGGCTTTATACTTTCAGCGGAGAATATCAGAAAAAAACTTGAAAGAGGAGAATTTGACAAGCTTGAAATTAAAGAGCTTAAAGCACAGCAGCAGATACTGTACTATTTGTTGCTTCCTGAAAATTATAAAGCTTCAATGTACAGCCCTGCCTATATGACAGAGCTTTTCGGCAGGGAGCTCGGCAGACTGCTTTCACTTTTTGCCTGTGAGATAAGAACTATACTTCCTATGATTTACAGGACAAGGCTTGATGAGTATGCGGCAGTGCTTGAGCTTTTTTTGGAGGTTTATGCACTCTTTGCTTATGAGGAACAAATCAGAGCGGAGGATATTCAGAAAATAATTTACCAGCATTTTTATGATTACCTTGATGAGAGTGTAGCTAAGGCTATCTCAAGAGTATATATTGGCGGGGATGATTTTATTTATAATAATATAATCAACTCCGATTTAAAGGATATGAGATATTTATTCAAGTTCGGTGACTATGTTTCAGATGAGGAAATCAGGACCGCTCAGTATATTTCCAAGCTTCCCGAAGCACAGATTAAAAAGATGGCAGCTGTCTTGACTGACGGCTTCATACGTGGCTTTACTTTGGCTAAAAAAGACCTGTCAAGGAAGAAATATGTTTCTGTCAGATACACTTTCGGTTTTGAAAGAGTATTAAAGGAGGTTATTTATAATTTTGAAAAAATAGGCATTAAAGCAGTTTTTCAGGAAAAGCCTTATAAGCTCTGCGACAGGAGTGAAGTCAGGAGCGTAGGCTGTGCCGCACTTGACATCAATAAGCAGTATAATCTGGAGCATAAATTTGACACCGCAATTCTTATGAAAAAAGCTTATCTTGACAGAAAGCTGGAGTTGGCAAGGGCTGCTTACGAGGAGCTTAAGTCGGAGCTTGTGCTTAATGCGGGACCTGCCTTAGTTGAAGTTTTCGGTGAAGCTGAGTTTAAGCCGGAGTATAACAGTGCTGCCTATGCTTTTAATGACAGGCAGACCAGATTGAGCCTTGATTACAGGAATAAGATGGCGGTGCTTGCAAACGGGTATGTTAAGAGGGAGGAGATGAGCTTCGCTATAATAGCCTGGTCCCTGCCGAGCATAATAAAAAGCAGTGAAAATGCACTTTGCAGCTCAGATGAGCTTACTTATAAAAATATCTTTGAGTCCATAATTAAAATAAATACTCTTGATATGGAAAGCTACTCTAAAATGCAACAGCTTTTAATAGATGCTCTGGACAAAGCGGAATATGTTACAATCAAAGGACTGGCGGCTAATAAGACTGATTTAAGAGTAAGCCTTTATAAGGTTAAGGACTCTGATAAGGAAACCGCTTTTGAGAACTGCCTTGCCGATGTAAACATACCGCTTGGTGAAGTGTTTACAAGCCCGGTGCTTAAAAACACCGAGGGGGTTTTAAATGTTTCAAAGGTTTATATAGGCGATATACATTTTGATAATTTATATATTGAATTTAAAGATGGCAGAGTAAGCGATTACAGCTGCTCCAATTTTGCAGATGAAGGCTCTGAGGGTATTGACAAGGGCAGAAAGCTTATTGAAAATGTCCTGCTTAAGGGTCATAAGAGCCTGCCTATGGGTGAATTTGCCATAGGAACCAATACTGCTGCCTATGCTGTTGCAAAAAAATATGGCATATTCAAAACTCTGCCTATATTAATAGCAGAAAAAACGGGACCGCATTTTGCACTTGGCGATACCTGCTATTCACATGAAGAAGATTTTAACACCTACAATCCTGACGGAAAGCTTATCTGTGCCAAGGATAATGAAATTTCCATACTCAGGAAGGAGGATGTGCTTAAGGCTTATTTTAACTGCCACACTGATATAACCATCCCCTATGAGGAGATAGACTGTCTTTGTGCCATTGACAGCAGGGGAGCAAAAACGGAAATTATTAATAAAGGGCGCTTTGTGCTTAAAGGACTTGAGGAGCTTAACAGAGGCTTTGAAATAGATTAAAGGAGGAAAAAAGATGCCTAAAGTAGGTATTGTTATGGGGAGTGATTCGGATATGAAGGTGATGGCTCAGGCAGCCGACTTTTTAAAAGAGATGGGAATTGATTTTGAAATCAGAATAATTTCTGCACACAGAGAACCTGAGATTTTTTTTGACTGGGCTAAGGGGGCAGAAGAAAGAGGAATTAAGGTTATTATAGCCGGAGCCGGCAAAGCGGCTCACCTTCCAGGAATGTGTGCTGCGGTTTTTGCACTTCCGGTGATAGGAATACCTATGAAAACCTCAGACCTGGGCGGAGTGGATTCGCTTTATTCCATAGTACAGATGCCTTCGGGTATTCCCTGTGCCACCGTTGCTATTAACGGAGGAAAAAATGCAGGCATACTTGCCGCCAGGATACTTGCAGTTTCAGATGAAGCTCTTGCAGCTAAGCTTAAAAATTATTCGGACAAAATTAAGGCTGAGGTTGTGGAAAAGGATAAAAGACTTCAGGAAAACGGCTACGAGAGCTTTTGCTGATAGGATATGCTGATTTAGGAGCGTGATTGGGCAGTTTTTATAATCATATATAAGAGATTAATTTGGAGGTATTTATGGACTATAAGAGTTCCGGTGTCGATATAGAGGCAGGCTATAAATCTGTAGAGCTTATGAAAAAATATGTTGAAAAAACTTTCAGACCTGAAGTTTTAAGCGGTTTAGGAGGCTTTTCGGGAGCGTTTTCACTTGCGAAAATCAAGGAAATGGACGACCCGGTGCTGCTTTCCGGTACTGATGGAGTAGGAACCAAGCTGAAGCTTGCTTTTATTATGGACAAGCATGATACTGTGGGTATAGACTGTGTGGCAATGTGTGTAAATGATGTGGTATGTGCCGGAGGAGAGCCTTTATTTTTTCTTGATTATATAGCCTGCGGCAAGAATAATCCTGAAAAAATTGCAAGCATAGTTTCAGGAGTTTCAGAGGGCTGCATAGCCGCTTCAGCCGCACTTATAGGGGGTGAAACTGCTGAAATGCCGGGCTTTTATCCGGAAAACGAATATGATATCGCCGGCTTTGCAGTAGGAGCGGCTGATAAAAAGAATATTATAAATGGTGAAAATGTAAGAGCAGGTGACATTCTTATAGGCATAGCTTCCAGTGGAGTGCATTCCAACGGCTTTTCCTTAGTAAGACAGATTTTTGAAATGAGCAGGGAAAATCTTGACAGGTATTATGATGAGCTTGGTACTACGCTGGGCAAAGCACTGCTTACCCCTACAAAGATATATGTTAAAGCCATAGCCTGCATTAAATCTTTGGGAATAGAGATAAAGGCCTGCTCACATATTACCGGAGGCGGATTTTATGAAAATATTCCCCGTATGCTTCCTGAGGGCTTTGTAGCTTCAGTAAAAAAGGATTCCTATAGAATTCCTGAAATATTCAAGCTGATAGCTAAAAATGGAAATGTAAGCGAAGAAGTGATGTATAATACCTTCAATATGGGTATAGGTATGGTAATAGCTGTTAATGAAGCAGAAGGCGAGAGGGCTGTTAAGGCGGTAAATTCAGCAGGCGAAAGGGCTTATGTCATAGGCAGGGTTATACCAGGGACAAGCGGTATAGAGTTATGTTAAATATAGCGGTAATGGTAAGTGGAGGAGGCACTAATCTACAGGCTCTGATTAATGCCTTAAAGAGCGGAATTATAAAAAATGCCAGGATAAGCCTGGTGCTTTCGGACACCGAGGGGGCTTATGCACTGAAAAGAGCGGAATCTGAGGGCATTGCTGCGGTTTGTATTGCAAAAAAGAAATACAGTGCCTCCGAATTTGAAAGCAGCATGCTGGAGGCTTTAGATAAAAACAGCCCCGGGCTTATAGTGCTTGCAGGCTTTTTATCAAAGGTTCCCGATAAGGTCATTCAGAAATACCGCGGCAGAATAATCAATATACATCCTTCGCTGATTCCAAGCTTTTGCGGAAAGGGCTTCTATGGGCTTAAAGTACATGAGGCCGCATTAAAAAGAGGAGTAAAGCTTACCGGAGCGACGGTACATCTGGTAGATGAGGGAATCGACAGCGGAAAAATTCTTATACAGAAGGCGGTTGAGGTAAGAGCCGGTGATACTCCGCAGCTGCTCCAAAAGAGAGTTATGGAGGAAGCGGAATGGATAATACTGCCCAAGGCGGTCAACATGATTGCCTGCGAGGAGATTAAGCTTCCGATAGATTAGTTTGCTGACAGGCTAAATAATACTTAGGACGGTGATTTTTATGAATATACTTGTGATAGGCAGTGGAGGCAGAGAGCATGCTATCTGCCTTAAGCTTTTACAAAGCAGTAAAGTTAAAAAGCTGTACTGTGTGCCCGGCAATGCAGGCATAGCAGAAATTGCGGAAACTGCAGATATTGCAGTGATGGATTTTGAAAAACTGATAAAATTTGCAAAGAAAAAGGAAATTGATTTAACGGTAGTGGGAATGGACGACCCTTTGTGTGCCGGAATAGTAGATGAATTTGAAAAGGAGGGGCTTAGGATATTCGGCCCCCGAAAAGAGGCTGCCAGGCTTGAAGGCTCCAAGGCTTATGCTAAAGAGCTTATGAAAAAGTATAATATTCCTACAGCCGAATATGAGATTTTTAATGATGCCGCTAAGGCTAAGGAGTATATTAAGGCGGCAAAATATCCGCTTGTAGTCAAGGCTGACGGGCTTGCACTCGGAAAGGGAGTAATTATTTGCAGCTCTTACGATGAAGCCTATGAGGCAATAGAAAAGATTATGCTTGCCAAAGAATTTGGAAAATCGGGGGATACCATAGTTATTGAGGAATTTATTACCGGCAGGGAGGTAAGCGTGCTTTCCTTCTGTGACGGAAAAACCGTAAGCCCTATGTCGTCTTCTCAGGACCATAAAAGAGCAAAGGACAATGACGAGGGATTGAATACCGGAGGTATGGGAGCATTTTCTCCAAGTCCTTTTTATACTGAGGAGATAGAAGAATACTGTGTTGAAAATATCTATAAAAGGACTGTTGAAGCACTAAACCGTGAAGCTGTAGAATTTAAGGGAATTATCTTTTTCGGGCTTATGCTTACAGAAGAGGGACCTAAGGTCCTTGAATATAATGTCAGGTTTGGCGACCCTGAAACTCAGGCGGTGCTTTTAAGACTTAAAAACGATTTAGTGGAGGTATTTGAAGCCTGTATTGAGGGTAAGCTTGATAAAATTAAGCTTGAGTTTGAAGCCAATGCTGCGGTATGTGTGATTCTTGCCAGCGAAGGCTACCCTCAAAAATATGAAAAGGGCATGGTGATAAAGGGATTGGATAAATTCAATTCAGCTGACAATGAGTTTTACTGCTTCCATGCCGGTACCAAAAAAGTCGGAGCCGAGATAGTGACCAACGGTGGCAGAGTGCTTGGGATAACTGCAAAGGGGGCAGACCTTGAGGAGGCGGTTAAAAAAGCCTATGAAGCCTGTGAATGGGTAGATTTTAAAGGCAAGTACAAGAGAAGTGATATAGGAAAGAGCGCTTTAGAGGCGAGGGGGTAGGTAAATTATGCTATATTTCACAAGTGACTATATGGAGGGAGCTCATCCTGCGATACTTGAAAAAATAAATTCGACAAATATGGAAAAAACCGGCGGATACGGTACTGACAGCTATACTGAGGAAGCAAAAGCAAAAATAAGAGAAGCTTTAGGAATTAAAACTGCTCAGGTATTTTTTCTGATTGGCGGCACCCAGACCAATAAGGTGGTGATTTCCTCTCTGCTTCGTCCTTATGAGGGAGTTATAGCGGCAAAAACCGGTCATATAGCCGTGCATGAGGCAGGTGCTGTAGAAAATGGGGGACATAAGGTAATAGAGCTTGGCCACAATCTCGGCAAGCTCTGTTCCGAGGATGTTGAAAAATATATGGAGTGCTTTATAAGAGACCAAAATAGAGAGCATACCGTAAAGCCGGGCATGGTTTACATATCTCAGCCTACCGAGTATGGTACCCTGTATTCCAAACAAGAGCTTGAAGCTGTTTATAAGGTGTGCAGGAAATATTCCCTTCTCCTCTTTGCTGACGGAGCAAGGCTTGGTTATGCACTGGCTTCTTCTGAATGTGATTTAAGCCTCAAGGAATTTGCACAGTGTGTTGACGTGTTCTATATCGGAGGTACCAAGTGCGGCGCATTATTTGGGGAAGCAGTGGTGTTTACCTCGATTAAAGCTCCGGAAGGCTTTTTTTCCATAATTAAGCAGGAGGGAGCACTGCTTGCTAAGGGAAGGCTCCTGGGCATTCAGTTCAGTACCCTTTTCACAGGGGATTTATATATAAAAATCTGTGAAAAGGCTGTCAAGCTTGCTGCTAAAATAAAAAAGGCTCTTAAAGAAAAAGGCTATAAAATATATATAGACTCACCTACAAATCAGCAGTTTGTTGTAGTGGAGGACAGCTTTATGGAGAAGCTTTCAAAAAAGGTAAGCTTCGGATATATGGAAAGCTGCGATGATACTCACAGTGTAATAAGGTTTTGCACAAGCTGGGCAACTGACGAGGAGGATGTGGAAAGGCTTATAAAAATGCTTTAGAGTCGATGCCATAAGGCTCGCAGCTTAACGGCAGCTTTAGCGGTATAGGCTTGGCAGTATTGTATATAATATATTTTGGAGGCAATTATATGGAATTTACATTTATTTTTGTTGGAATACTTTTTCTTGTTATAATTACTGCTGTAGTTTCTGCACTTGCAACTATGGCATCAGTTTTCGGAGTTATAGGCACGGAAGACGATGAAGAGATGTAATATATTATTATGATAATAGGCACCGGAATTGATTTAATAGAAAATATAAGAATTGAAGCCCTGCTTAAAAGCAGTATTTCAAGCCGTTTTTTAAAAAAAATATTTACTGAAAACGAGGTGCTTCTTGCTGGAGGGAGGGCTTTGTTTTTTGCAGGCAATTTTGCAGCCAAGGAAGCCTTTGCCAAAAGTCTGGGCACCGGGTTTAGAGGCTTTATGCCAAACGAGGTAGAGATATTAAGAGATGAGCTTGGCAAGCCCTATATAAATTTATATGGCGGTGCACTGAAAAGGCTTAATGAAATGCTCAGTCATAAAGACGACTGCAAGGTACACGTTTCAATTACCAACACAAAAGATTATTCCTGCGCCTCTGTCTTTATAGAGGATATGGGAAAATAATAAATAATTAATAAGGGAGAGTATAAATGAAAGTATATGATAAAGTAAATAAATGCGAGGTTGAAGTGGAGGGCATTGACGGGCTTATTGATTTAATGAATTCCGGCAGACAGGTGGACATCTATCTTAAGGCTAAAAAAACTGATGAGGACGGCTATCTTACCTGGGATGTAGAGCATTGGTCAAGTGTTGAAAAAAACAGATTTATACGCTGCTATTCACTTGAGGGCAGGGTGCTGGGTGATTCTACAGGGCATAATATCAATGATTTAAAGGCGGAATTTAAGCCGGATGAGGCTGTAAAGGTAGAATTAAGCTAAGTCTGCGAAAGGAGTATATACAGAAAAAATGAAAAAAAGAAATCTTACCTTGCTTACCGACCTTTATGAATTGACTATGATGCAGGGATATTATGAAAAAAGAGATATAAACGACAATGCTATATTTGATATGTTTTTTCGCTCAAGTCCTAATAACAGCGGCTATTCAATCTGTGCCGGTCTTGAGCAGGTGATAGAGTATATAAATAACCTTAATTTTAATGAGGAGGATATTATATATCTTAGAAGTACGGGACTGTTTAAAGAAACTTTTCTTGAATACCTTAAAAACTTCAGATTTACCGGTGACGTTTATGCCATACCTGAAGGCTCACTTATTTTTCCTAGAGAGCCTATTATCAAGGTTATAGCTCCGGTAATGCAGGCACAGCTTATTGAAACTGCCGTACTTAATATAATAAATCATCAGTCCCTTATAGCGACAAAGGCTGCGAGAGTGGTACATTCTGCACAGGGTGATAAGGTGCTTGAATTCGGGTTAAGGAGAGCCCAAGGTCCTGATGCAGGCATATACGGTGCAAGGGCAGCCGTGATAGGAGGCTGTGCAGCTACCAGCAATGTCCTTGCAGGTCAGGCCTTTAATATCCCTATTGGCGGAACACATGCACACAGCTGGATAATGAGTTTCCCGGATGAATTAAGTGCTTTTAGAACTTATGCCGGACTTTACCCGAATTCCTGCACCCTGCTTGTAGACACCTATGATACTCTGGAAAGCGGTGTACCAAACGCAATTAAGGTGTTTTCCGAGATGAAGGCTGCGGGTATAGAGCTTAAAAACTATGGAATCAGGCTTGACAGCGGCGACCTTGCATATCTTTCAAAAAAAGCGAGAATTATGCTGGATGAAGCCGGCTTTGAGGATGCGGTTATTTCAGCTTCAAACGACCTTGACGAGTATTTGATAGATTCCTTAAAGCAGCAGGGAGCTCAGATTCATCTGTGGGGAGTCGGAACAAGTCTGATTACTTCACGTGACTGCCCGGCTTTTGGAGGAGTGTATAAGCTGGCAGCTATTTACGACAAGGAGCGTGCCAGATTTATTCCTAAGATTAAAATTTCGGAAAATACTGAAAAGGTTACCAACCCGGGAAATAAAAAGATTTATAGGATTTATCACAAGGAAACCAATAAAATTATCGCGGATTTGATTTGCCTTGAAGATGAAATTATTGATGAAAATAAAGAGCTGGTGCTGTTTGACCCGAATGAAACCTGGAAAAAGACCTTGCTTATCCCGGGAAGCTACAGACTCAGAGAGCTGCTTGTACCGGTGTTCAAGCAGGGAAAATGTGTGTATACTTCTCCTGAAGTAATGGATATACAGGCATATTGCAGGGAAGAGCTTGACACTTTATGGGAGGAATCAAAGCGCCTTGCCTACCCTCACAGAATACATGTAGACCTTTCGCAGAAGCTCTGGAATATGAGGGTTGAGCTTTTAAGCAGTATTAATTGAGTATTAATGTTATAAATGATATTAATACTTGATTAGTGCCAGAAAATATATTGATATTGTATTTAGATAAAAGGAGGAGTTTGGACTGCTGTATTGCTTGCAGCAGTGTAGATTGGAATATTTATGCTCCAAGATATTTACCCTAAGATATTTAAGCCTGAGTATATTAATAAACAAGCGGAACCTGATTCATATCTGTTGTTTTATAATGCTTCATCCGTATTTTTGAAAAAAACTAAAAAGGGCTGTGACAGGGATAAAGAAGCTGATACCGGCTTTTTAATACCGACATTTCGGTATTTTAAGGAATACTGCAGTAAATTAATTAAGCACTCCTACTATCTTTTTTCTATTGACAGCGAGGATTACTATCTTGTACTGGACTGTACCCTGCCTGAAAAAAAGACTATTTTAGAGGAAAAGATAGATATATTCAGGAAGCTTATGCCGAAAAGCAATGCTTTTGCGGTGCTTGTAGGCTATCATATCTATACCTGGCTGCAATCAAGAAAATACTGCGGGAGCTGCGGTACGAGAAATATAGTATCAGACACCGAAAGAGCCTTAAAATGTCCCAGCTGTTTTAAAGTTGAATATCCCCGCATTTCTCCGGCTGTAATAGTAGCCATTACTGATAAAAACCGAATACTGCTGACAAAAAGAGCGAATAGTGATTACAAGCTGCCTGCACTTGTTTCAGGCTTTCTTGAGGTGGGAGAAACACTGGAAGACAATGTGAAGCGTGAAGTGCTGGAAGAAGTAGGAATAAATATAAAAAACATAAAATATTACGGCTCTCAGCCTTGGGGTATCGCTGAAGTGATTATGATTGCCTTTACGGCGGATCTTGACGGAAGTGATAAGCTTACGGTGGCCGTTGAGGAGCTTTCCGAGGCAGCATGGTTTGAAAGAGAGGAGGTTCCGGTATTTAATGCACAGGTAAGCATAGGTCAGGAATTAATTAGAAAATTCAGAGAGGGCAGGCTGTAAAATAAGCTTAGGCTGAAGCGGGCAGCCTGCCGCTTTATTTTAATGAATTATGAAAGTTGGATAAGGATTAAATTTATGAATGAAGATTTAAACAAAAGCGGTCCTAAAAAAGTGCTTCTTATAGGTACCGGAGGTACTATAGCCTCTCAAAAAAGTGACGAGGGCTTAAAGCCCTCTCTGCCGTCTGCTCAGCTGCTTGACTATGTGCCGGCCATACTGGAATTTGCTGAGGTGTCTGCTATTGAGCTTTTTAATATAGACAGTACAAATATGCACCCGAAGCACTGGCTGGCTATGGCCGAGTGTATAAAAAATAATTATTCAAAATATGACGGCTTTGTGATATGTCACGGCACTGATACTATGGCATACACTGCTGCAGCTCTTTCCTATCTGATACAAAACTCAAAAAAGCCTGTGGTGGTGACGGGTGCACAAAAGCCTATAGATATGGATGTCACAGATGCGAAAACCAATCTCTATGACAGTATACTTTTTGCCGCTTCGGAAAAAGCTTACAGTGTAAACATAGTTTTTGACGGCAAGGTAATCTCCGGAACCAGGGCAAGAAAGGAAAGAACAAAGAGCTATAATGCCTTTTCTTCAATTAATTTTCCTTATCTTGCCGTAATACAGGACGGCAGAATCTTTTTCTATATAGATGATAAAAAGCACCGGAATGAAGAGGTTAAGTTTTATTCAAAGCTCAACACCAAAATAGGGCTTTTAAAGCTGATACCTTCAATGGATGCCCAGCTTCTTAAATTTATGGCTTTAAATTATGATGCGATTATAATCGAATCCTTTGGAGTCGGAGGCTTGCCTTCATACGAAGCCGTAGATTTTAAAGCGGCAATAAGTGATTTGACGAAGCTGGGCAAAATTGTGGTAATGTCCACTCAGGTGCCGCTTGAGGGCAGTCACATGTCAGTGTATGCGGTAGGAAAAAATATAAAAGAGGAGTTTGCCCTGCTTGAAAATTTTGATATGACGCTGGAGGCTGCAGTGGCAAAGCTTATGTGGATACTGGCAATTACTAAGGAGCCTCATCTGGTAAGAGAGATGTTTTATACCGTTATCAACAGAGATATACTCCGGCAATAGAAAATATAGCAGCGTTATGTATAAAAATATGAAATTAAAGGACTTTGTAGTTGCAATAAAGACAGCAGCGGCAAGGTCTTTTTTTAGTCTATTTTAACATAAATTTGTCAAATAAATGAAATTTTTAATTCCCTACACTTTAATATGAATTAAAATATCAGTATAAATGTATATTTTCAAGAACATGATTAAAAAAATGCTTAATAAATATTGTATACAAGAGTATTTCCTATTGACATTGTACAATTAATGGAGTATATTAAAAGTAATAAAGGGGGAGTTTGTAAAAGCAGTTATTTATTATTATATTTTTTCCCGTTATGATGTTTAATTCGTATATACGGTGCTGGCTGTAAATTATTAAACATAGTAATATTAGCTTAGAATTATTAAATGTTAAAAGGTAAAATCATTTCCGAAAGAAAAAGGCATTGGGCAGCGGCTGTTTTATGGCGAAGGTTTATTTTATTCAGAAAAAGAAAAGCTGTTGGTGAGTCTTTGTAATAAAGACAGCAGTCGCAAAATGTATCTTTCGAGAGATTATATAATTAATTATTAGGAGGTAAAGCAGAAAAAAGATGTATTAGCCGTTTTGTAAAATGGTTAATCTTAAAAGGGTGGTATAGCAGGTCGAGTAGTATTAAATTTAAAAAATAGTTTAAGAAAGGAATTTACAAAGAAAATGAGCAAGTACAATCCGTATGACAATGTTATTAAGACGATAGACGAAGTGGCATCAATTTTAAAATATGAGCCAAGTGAATATGAGGTTTTGAAGCATCCTGAGCGTGAACTTAAGGTATCTTTCCCGGTTACCATGGACGATGGAACTTTAAAGGTATTTGAGGGATTCAGAGTTCAGCATTCTACAGTAAGAGGACCTGGAAAGGGTGGAGTACGTTTCCATCAGGACGTAAATGCAGATGAAGTTAGAGCTTTATCAGCATGGATGACATTTAAATGTGCAGTAGCAAATATTCCGTACGGCGGTGCAAAGGGCGGTGTAGTATGTGACCCTATGAAGCTTTCAGATTCAGAATTAAACAGAATTACAAGAGCATTTACTAACGGAATCGCACCTATTATAGGACCTGAAAGAGATATTCCGGCTCCTGATGTAGGATCAAACCCACAGACTATGGCATGGATGATGGATGCTTACAGTAAGCTTCAAGGTTATACGGTTAGCGGCGTTGTTACAGGAAAGCCTGTAACTATAGGCGGAAGCCTTGGCAGAGGAGATGCTACAGGAAGAGGTGTAAGCTTCACTGTAAATAATATCTTTGCTAAGCTTAATATTCCTTTAAAGGGAACTACTGCTGTAGTACAGGGCATGGGTAATGTAGGTAGTGTAAGTGCAAGACTTCTCCATGAATCAGGCATGAAGATTATAGCTGTAAGCGATGTATCAGGCGCTATTTACAAAGAAGACGGACTTAATATACCTGAGATTCTTGAATATCTTGCAAAAGATAAGAAGAACCTCCTTGACGGCTATAAGGGCGAAGGCTTAAAGAGAATATCAAATAAAGAGCTTCTTGAGCTTGACACTGTACTCCTTGTTCCGGCTGCTCTTGAGAACCAGGTAAATGAAGAAAATGCTGACAGAATTAAAGCTAAAGTTATAGTTGAGGCTGCAAACGGACCATGTACAGTTGAGGCTGATGAAATCCTTAAGAAAAAAGGCGCTGTAATTGTTCCTGACATACTTGCAAATTCAGGCGGAGTAATCGTTTCATACTTTGAGTGGGTACAGAATATACAAAGACTTGCATGGACAGAGGAGCGTGTTAATACAGAATTAAAGCATCTTATTGACCTTGCTTTTGATAATGTGTGGGCATCCGCACAGGAATTTGATGTTCCGCTGCGTAAGGGTGCATATATTGTTGCGATTAGACGTATTGTAGAAACTTTAAAATTAAGAGGAATTTAATTATAAACAAAAGCCCCTTTCTTAAAAGAAAGAAAGGGGCAGTATAAAAATCACAACAAGGAGAAGGCAGATGAAATCAATTTCTCAGATAAGAGAAAAAGTACTTTCAGGAGAGAGAAAGACTATAGCAGTTGCAGCTGCTGACGATATGCCGGTACTTGAAGCTATCAAAGATGCTATGGATGCTGACCTTGCAAATGCGGTTTTAATCGGAAACAAGGGACGTATTGAAGAGATAGCTTCACAGCTTGGCATGAATATGGACAGGATTGAGATTATAGATGAACCGGATGTAGTGCTTGCAGCTGAAAGAGCAGTAGCACTTGTCAAAGAAGGTAAAGCACATGTACTTATGAAAGGGCTTTTAAAAACCCCTACACTTTTAAAGGCTGTGCTTAACAGAGAAAAGGGGCTGCGTACAGGCGGAGAATTAAGTCATATAGCAGTGTTTGAGGTTCCGGGTCTTGACAGACTTTTAGTGATGAGTGACCCCGCAATGCATATACTTCCCTCTTTAGAAGAAAAGGAAAGAATTCTCGGCTCCATCAAAATTGTTACTGATGCACTTGAGATTAAATGCCCCAAAATAGCGGCTGTATGTGCAATAGAGGTGTTTAATCCGGCGATGCCCGCAACAGTTGACGCTGATGCACTTACTAAAATGTATAAAGAAGGTAAGCTCAAAGACATGGTGGTTGACGGACCTATGGCGCTTGATATAGCTGTGAGTAAGCATGCAGCAGAGCATAAGGGATATAAGGGTGAAATTCAGGGCGATGCTGATGCGTTGCTCATGCCGAATATCGAATCTGGAAATGTTATGTGGAAGACTTTGGTATATCTTGCTCAGGCTAAGATTGCTGGAGTGGTAGTAGGTGCAGCGGCTCCGGTAGTTCTGACCTCACGTTCTGATTCTCCGGAAACAAAGCTTAACAGCATAATGCTTTCCTTACTGCTGTAATAATATTGTATGGATATAGCAAAGTAAAATATCTTTTGACTACAAGAACATAAAATATATAAAGGGGTAAGGTGTGAGTCATGCTTTGCCCCTTTGTATAAATGAAAGGAAGTTACGATAGTGGAACAGAATAAAATTCTAGTGATAAATCCTGGCTCAACTTCAACCAAGATAGCGGTGTTTAAGGGAAGCGACAAAGTTCTTGAACAGACTTTAAGACATAAAAAAGAAGAGCTTGAAGGATTTAATAAGATTGTTGAACAGTATGAGTTCAGGATGAATATTATAAAAGATACGCTTGCAGCAGGAAATATAGACCTTAAGGAGCTTAAGGCGATAGCTGCCCGCGGAGGACTTTTAAAGGCTCTGCCCTGCGGAGGAACCTATCTTGTCAATGAGACTATGTGTGAAGATTTAAGGACTGCTAAGCGTGAGCATGCTTCTAATCTGGCAGCGCTTATAGGCTATCAGATGGGAAAAGAGCTTGGAATCTCATGTTATGTAGTTGACCCTGTAGTTGTAGACGAGCTGCAGCCGATGGCAAGACTTTCAGGCTTAAAGGGCTATGACAGAGGCTCGGTATGGCATACGCTTAATCAGAAAGCGGTGGCAAGAAAAGTTGCAAGAATGCTTGGTACTGAATATAAAGATATGAATTGTATAGTGGCACATATGGGCGGCGGAATAACAGTAGCTGCACATGAAAAGGGACGTGCTATAGATGTAAATAACGGGCTCAGAGGAGACGGACCTTTCTCACCTGAGCGTACAGGCGGACTTCCCTGCGATGCCATGATGAAGCTGATATTTGATGACGGCAAGTCAAGAAAAGAGGTTGAAAAGCTCCTTGCCGGACAGGGAGGCTTTATAAGCTACCTTAATACAAATGATGCAAGAGAAGTTGAAAAAATGGCAGAAACCGATGAATATGCGGAGCTTGTTTATAAAGGCATGGCATATCAGGTAAGCAAGGAAATAGCATCACTTGGTGCAGTATTATATGGAAAAATAGATGCAGTTATACTCACAGGCGGTATAGCTCATTCAAAAAAACTCACTTCGCTTATAAAAGAGAGAGTATCCTTTATGGCTCCTGTGTACATAATTCCCGGAGAGGAAGAAATGGAAGCACTGGCAGCAGGTGTCAAGAGAGTGCTCGATAAAGAAGAAGAAGCGGTGATTTACAAATAAATAGATTTAGTTATACTTAGGAGGAAATACAATGGTTGTAAAAACTATGGACGGAAATGAGGCTGCTGCTTATGTGTCTTATGCTTTCACAGAGGTAGCTACAATTTACCCTATTACGCCCTCATCGCCGATGGCAGAGGCTGTAGACCTATGGTCTGCACAGGGTAAAAAAAATATTTTCGGACAGCGTGTTACACTGGAAGAAATGCAGTCTGAAGCAGGTGCGGCGGGTGCTATGCACGGTGCACTTGAAACAGGCGCTTTGGCAACAACTTATACGGCATCACAGGGATTATTGCTCATGATTCCGCCGCTTTACAGACTTTCTGGTCAGCTTTTGCCGGGGGTTTTACATGTAAGTGCCAGAGTTGTAGGAACGCATGCATTTTCTATATTTGGAGAACATTCGGATGTAATGGCTTGCAGACAGACCGGTCTGGCGCTGCTTTGTTCAGGTACGGTACAGGAGGTTATGGACCTTGCCGGAGTTGCGCATCTGTCAGCTATAAAAGGCAGAGTTCCTTTTATACATTTCTTTGACGGCTTCCGTACTTCACATGAGATTCAAAAGATTGAAGCCCTTGAGTATGATGAGCTGGAAAAGCTGCTTGATTATGATGCACTTGATGCCTTCAGAAAACGCTCTCTCAATCCGGAAAGACCGGTTATGAGGAGCAGTGTGCAGAACCCTGATGTTTATTTCCAGGCAAGGGAGTCTGCAAATACCTTTTATAATGCTGTACCAGAGATTGTGGAAGGCTATATGAAGGACATTCAAAGGATCACAGGTAGGGAATATAAGCTGTTTTCATATTACGGACCTGAGGATGCCGAGCATGTGATTATATCTATGGGCTCAAGTGCAGGTGTTATCAAAGAAACTGTTGATTACCTCAATAAACAGGGAAGAAAGACCGGGTACATACAGGTATACCTCTACCGTCCGTTTTCAATCAAGCATTTCCTTAAAGAAGTTCCAAAGACAGTTAAAAGAATTACGGTGCTTGACAGGACTAAAGAGCCCGGCTCGCTTGGAGAGCCTCTGTACCTTGATATATGTGCCGCCTTTAATGAAGTCAAAAGCAGACCTGAAATCTATGCAGGACGTTACGGTCTTTCAATAAAGGACGTAACTCCCGATCAGATTATAGCAGTATTTGACAATATGCTTAATGAGGAGCCTAAAAACCACTTTACTGTAGGAATTAACGATGATGTGACCTTTACCTCTCTTCCTCTTGGAGAGATGGTTAATGTTGCGGACTCAAGCATAGTAAACTGCAAATTCTGGGGACTTGGCTCGGACGGAACTGTAGGTGCAAATAAAAACTCAATCAAGATTATAGGTGACCATACAGATTTATATGCTCAGGCATATTTTGAATATGATACCAAGAAATCGGGCGGACTTACACGTTCACACTTAAGATTTGGCAAAAAGCCTATTATAGGCAGTTATTTAATAACAAAGGCTGATTTTGTGGCTTGTCATAATCAGTCCTATATCAGCAGATATGATATAGTTGAAGAATTAAAGCCTGAGGGAACTTTCCTGCTTAACTGTACCTGGGGCAGAGAGCAGCTTGAGAAAAGACTTCCGGACAAGGTTAAAAAATATATTTACGACAATAAAATTAAATTTTATACAATAGATGCGATAGATATCTGTAAAGAGATAGGTCTTGGAAACCGTACCAACGGAGTTTTGCAGTCGGCTTTCTTTGCACTGTCAAATATAATACCTATGGATGAAGCTATTGATTATATGAAAAAGGCTATAGTTAAAACCTACGGTAAAAAGGGCGATAAGGTTATAGCTATGAATAATGAGGCGGTAGAGCTTGGAGCCAAGAAATTTGTCAAGATAGATGTACCTGAAAGCTGGGGCGCTCTTATGCCTGAGGCTGAAAGAGTTGACGAAAGGCTTCCTGAATTTGTTGCCAGAATTGCCAAGCCTATTAATGACCTTAAGGGCGACCTGCTCCCTGTAAGTGCTTTTGTAGGCAGAGAAGACGGTACGGTACCTTTAGGAACCTCAATGTATGATAAAAGAGGGGTAGCGATAGATGTGCCGAAATGGGATCAGGACAAGTGCATTCAGTGCAATCAGTGCTCCTATGTATGCCCTCATGCCTGTATAAGACCTTATCTGCTTGATGAAGTTGAAGCTATAAAGGCTCCTGAAAGCTTTAATACAGTTCAGGCAAGGGGCAAAGGACTTGAGCCTTATAAATACAGGATTCAGGTATCCGTACTTGACTGTATAAGCTGCGGAAGCTGTATCGCAGTCTGTCCGGCAAAGGGCAAAGCTTTATCTATGGCATCGCTTGATTCACAGAGATTTGAAGCTGATAACTGGGAATATGCACAGACTCTTGCCTATAAGGAAAATCCGCTTGATAAGAAAACTGTTAAAGGAAGTCAGTTTGAAAAGCCTTTGCTTGAGTTTTCAGGTGCCTGTGCAGGCTGCGGTGAAACTCCTTATATGAAGCTTTTGACCCAGATGTTTGGAGAAAGACTTATAGTTGCAAACGCAACTGGCTGTACTCAGGCTTGGGGTGCTGCTATGCCTTGCTTCCCCTATACCACCAACCATAACGGCTGTGGACCTGCCTGGTCAAATTCACTCTTTGAAAACAATGCCGAATTTGCGCTTGGCATGTGCCTGGCTGAAACTCAACAGAGAGAAAATCTTGTAAATAAGATAAATGATTTGGCTGAAATTGAAAAAAGCAACGATGAGGTGCAGGCTGCGGTAAGGACCTGGTTTGAGGCATATAATGACGGAGATATGTCGAGGATTGCAAGTACCGGACTTTTAGAGGTCTTAAAATCGCAAGAATTGACCGGAGCTTCAAAAGAGCTTTATGAAATAATCAAACATAATAAAGAGCATTTAAGCAAGAAATCCATTTGGATGTACGGAGGTGACGGCTGGGCCTATGATATTGGCTACGGCGGTCTGGATCACGTGCTTGCAAGCGGAAGAAATTTAAATATACTGCTTGTAGATACCGAGGTTTACTCAAATACCGGCGGACAGTCTTCAAAGGCTTCTCCTGTAGGTGCGGTGGCTAAGTTTGCCGCTTCAGGCAAGAAGACAAAGAAAAAAGACTTGGGACTGCTTGCAATGTCCTACGGCTATGTTTATGTAGCACAGGTAGCTATGGGTGCAAATCAGAATCAGCTGATTAAGGCTATTCAGGAAGCTGAAAGCTATGACGGACCTTCATTGGTAATCGCTTATGCACCTTGTGTGGCACATGGACTTGTAAAGGGCATGGCAAACGTTCAGGAGGAAATGAATCTTGCAGTTAAGTCAGGCTACTGGAATTTGTACCGCTACAATCCATTGCTTAAGAAAGAAGGAAAAAATCCTTTCATCCTTGATTCAAAGAAACCTACACTTGACCTTAAGGACTTCCTTATGGGAGAGGTAAGATTCGCTTCTCTTTACAGGACCTTCCCGGATGAAGCTCAAAAACTTCTGGCGGAGGCAGAAAGAGGAGCTAAAGAGAAATACGAAGAATATGCTAAGCTTGCTTTAGCAAAACCGGAATAAAAGTGAGAGATTAATAAAATAACACCGTTTACGGTGTGAAATAAAAGTAAATTGCAAGGGGGTTAAATACCATGGCAAGAAGAGGAAAAGTCACATTCAATGAGCACCGTTGTAAGGGCTGTGAATTATGTGTAATTGTATGCCCTGTAAAGATTATCGCGCTCAGCAAAAACAGGATTAATGAAAAGGGCTATCATCCGGCGGAAATTGAGCATATGGAGAAATGCATTGCCTGTACAAACTGTGCTACTATGTGCCCTGACAGTGTGATTACAGTAGAAACTGTAGAAGTAGAAACTGCGAAATTGGAGGGAGTAAGATGACAAAAGTTCTAATGAAGGGAAATGAGGCAATAGGTGCCGCTGCTATAGCAGGAGGCTGCAAATTCTTTTTTGGATACCCTATAACACCTCAGAGTGAGTTGCCTGAGTATATGTCAAGAGAGCTTCCAAAGGTTGGAGGAGTATTTCTTCAGGCTGAATCAGAAGTATCGGCGATTAATATGGTTTATGGTGCAGCAGGAGCAGGAGTAAGGGTGATGACAAGCTCATCAAGCCCGGGAATTTCACTTAAACAGGAGGGAATTTCATACATTGCTGCGGCAGAGCTTCCCTGTCTGATTTGTAATATAATGCGTGGAGGTCCGGGACTTGGAGGCATCCAGCCATCACAGACCGATTACTTCCAGGCTACCAGAGGCGGAGGAAACGGAGATTATCGTTTGCTTGCGTTTGCACCGGCAAATATTCAGGAAATGGTGGATCTCATAATTGAGGGCTTTGACCTGGCAGATTTGTATAGAAATCCTGTTATGATCTGCGGAGACGGTATGCTTGGTCAGATGATGGAGCCTGTTGAGTTTAAAACTCATACTAAAAGAGAGCTTCCCGAAAAGACCTGGGCGACGACAGGTACACAGGGCAAAAGGAAGCCCAATATAATTAACTCATTATATCTTGAGGCTTCAATACTTGAAAACCATAATAAACACTTAATTGAAAAGTATAATACAATAAAAGAAAAAGAAGTTCGTGTAGAGGCTTTCGGACTTGAAGATGCGCAGCTTGTATTCAGTGCTTACGGCACAACCTCAAGAATAGTAAAAAGTGCTATGAAGATGCTCCAGGACGAAGGATATAAAGTAGGTCTTATTCGCCCTATTACAATCTGGCCTTATCCTTATGAGACCTTTAAGCAGATTAATGAAAACTGCAAAGACATCCTTGTAGTTGAGATGAATACAGGACAGATGACTGATGATGTAAAAATTGCGGTTGCAGGAAAGCAGAAAGTACACTTCCATGGAAGACAGGGCGGTATGATACCAAGTCCTGAGGAAATAGCAGATGTGGCAAGAAAACTGTTAGGAGGCAAGTAAGATGGCTGTTGTATATAAGAGAACAGAAGGTTTAGTGGACGTCCCTACACATTATTGTCCGGGATGTACACACGGAGTTATTCATAAGATTGTTGCTCAGACACTTGAAGAGATGGATTTGCTTGGAAAAACAATAGGTATAGCGCCGGTAGGCTGCTCGGTTCTGGCATATAATTACTTTAACTGTGATATGCACGAAGCGGCTCACGGCAGGGCTCCGGCAGTAGCTACCGGTATAAAGCGCTCACTTCCTGACAGCTTTGTATTTACCTATCAGGGTGACGGTGACCTCGCTTCTATAGGAACAGCGGAGATAGTACATGCGGCTCACAGAGGAGAAAAGATTTCTACGGTATTTGTCAATAATGCTATCTATGGTATGACGGGAGGTCAGATGGCACCTACTACACTCATAGGTCAGAAGACATCTACCTCACCGCTGGGAAGAACCGTTGAGCACAGCGGAAGGCCTCTCCATATATGTGAGATGCTTTCGACCATAGACGGTGCCAAATTTGTTGAGCGTGTATCTGTGGATACTCCTGCAAATATAAGAAAAGCTAAAAAGGCTATAAAAGAATGCTTTGAAGTTCAGCTCAGAGGTGAGGGATTCGGTATAGTTGAGGTGCTTTCAACCTGTCCTACAAACTGGGGACTTGCACCTAATGACGCACTTCAGTGGCTAAGGGACAATATGATGCCGGTATATCCTATGGGCAATTTCAGAAATCCGAAGGAGGTAGGCTAATGGAACATAAGATTGTAATGGCAGGTTTTGGTGGACAGGGTATTATGGCTATAGGTCAGCTTACAACCTATGCAGGCATGGTAGAAGGAAAGCATGTTTCATGGCTCCCGTCATACGGTCCTGAAATGCGCGGCGGTACCGCAAACTGTTCAGTTATAATTTCGGATGAGCCAGTAAGTGCACCTACGGTGACCGCTTCAACCTCGGGAATTATAATGAATGCTCCTTCAATGGACAAGTTTGAGCCGGAAGCTTTGCCGGGAGCTAAGTTTTTTATAAATTCTTCCCTTATAGAGAAAAAACTTACAAGGGATGATATTGAGGGCTTTTATATCCCCGTGAATGATATTGCGGCAGAAATAGGAAATCCAAAGGTTGCGAACATAGTGATGCTGGGAGCTTTCCTTGAGGAAACCAAAGTAGTATCACCGGAAACTGTGCTGAAGGTATTTACCAAGGTATTTGGAGAGAATAAAGCAAAATTCATACCTATGAATCAGAAGGCTATGGCTGAGGGTGCAGCTTATGTAAGACAGCAGCACGTAGGAGTATAGGAGTATAATAGTTAAGAGGGTTTGTAACAGTCAGATAATCTGATCTTTCAGATTATCTGACTGATAATACATATTTTTTAAAGAAGATGAGGAGGTACTCGAAAATGTTTAATGAAAAAGAAGTGGAGTGGGGTAAATTAGGTTTTGCTTATATTAAGGCTGATTATAATTACATATCCTACTATAAAGACGGAAAGTGGGACGAGGGTAAGCTTATACAGGACAATACACTTACTATCAGCAACGGCTCTACCGCACTTCATTATGGACAGCAGTGCTTTGAGGGATTAAAGGCTTACAGGACTAAGGATGGAAGCGTACAGCTTTTCAGACCTGACCAGAATGCGAAGCGTATGATAAAGAGCTGCAACAGAATTATTATGCCCGAATTCCCTGTTGAAAGATTTGTTGATGCCTGTATTCAGGTAGTGAAGGCAAATGAGAGATTTATTCCGCCATACGGAAGCGGTGCGACCTTATATCTCAGACCGTTTATGATAGGTGTGGGAGATAATGTAGGAGTTCGCCCGGCAGACGAGTACATATTCTCAATTTTTGTAACTCCGGTAGGACCCTACTTTAAGTCAGGACTTTCACCGGTAAACTTTACAATTTCTGATTTTGACCGTGCTGCACCGGCAGGTACAGGAGCAGTTAAGGTTGGCGGAAACTATGCTGCAAGCCTTGAGTCACATCTTCTGGCTGCAAAGCAGGGCTATGCTGACTGCATCTATCTTGACCCGGCAACACATACCAAAATAGAGGAGGTTGGAGCTGCGAACTTCTTCGGAATTACCAAGGATGATAAGTTTGTTACTCCGCTTTCACCCTCAATCCTTCCAAGTATTACCAAATATTCGCTACTTCATGTAGCAAAGGAATATCTCGGCATGGAAGCAGAGGAGAGGGACTGCTATATTGATAAGCTTGATGAGTTCAAAGAGGCAGGGGCCTGCGGAACCGCAGCCGTTATAACTCCTATAGGCGG
>CALBCM010000038.1 GCA_937927235.1 uncultured Johnsonella sp. | reverse complement strand
ATTTTGCCACTTCCCTTTTATTTTATATTTTTGCCAATGATTATTTTACTCTATCCCGCTTCGCTATATTTATATCCTGTAGAGCACCTTGATTTTGCTCTGCCGATTTGTTATTCTATTTATTGATTGCACCAGAAAATGCGGAGGATTATATATGCAAAAAAAAATCATACTCACAGGCGGAGGTACCGCAGGGCATGTTACCCCTAATATCGCTTTGCTTCCCCTGCTTAAGTCATACGAATATCAGATACTTTATCTAGGCTCCTACAATGGAATAGAAAAAAATCTTATAACCGCCGAAGGTATTGATTATAAGGGAATATCTTCCGGTAAACTCAGGAGATATTTCGATTTTAAAAATTTTACTGACCCTTTTCGTGTAATAAAGGGATACTTTGAGGCAGTAAAGATCATTAAAGATTTTAAGCCTGATGTAATCTTTTCAAAAGGAGGCTTTGTAGCAGTTCCGGTTGCCGCAGCCGCTCACAGGCTTAAAATACCTGTTATAATACATGAATCGGATATAAGCCCCGGTCTGGCTAATAAAATCTGCATGCGTTTTGCTGATAAAATCTGCTGCAGTTTCCCTGATACAATAAAATATCTGCCTGAAAGCAAATCAGTTTTTACCGGTTCCCCTATCAGAGCCGAACTGTTCAAAGGTAATAAAAATGCAGCTTTAAGATTGACACGGTTTTCTGATACAAAACCTGTACTGCTGGTGATAGGAGGCAGCCTCGGCTCAGTCAAAATCAACACTGTCGTAAGGTCGTCACTGAACTCTTTATTGCAGCTTTATAATATAATACATATTTGCGGCAAGGGAAACGTTGACGAGGAGCTGGGAAAAACTCCGGGTTATCTCCAATATGAATATGTAAGCTCCGAATTAAAAGATTTATTCGCTCTTGCGGATGTAGTTATAAGCCGTGCCGGAGCCAATACTATATGCGAACTGCTTGCACTGAAAAAGCCGAATATACTTATCCCCCTTTCTGCTGCTGCAAGCAGGGGCGACCAGATATTAAATGCCGCCTCATATAATAATCAGGGATTTTCCTACGTACTTAATGAAGAACTGCTCAGCAGTGAAAGTCTTGAAGCGGCAGTATCTTACGTATACAATAATAGAGAGAGCTATATAAATAATATGAGTGCCTCAAAAACCGGTGAAGCCGGAGAACAGATTCTCAAGCTTATACTGAAAGCCTCAGACAAAAATAATTAAACCAAAGCAGAAGAGCTTTCGCAAAGCACCACCATACTCATAAAAATCAGAAATTTATTTTTCAAAAATAAGGGAGTTGCCGCTCTATAGAGGATGTTTCATCTCTTTCCTGCAGCAACTCCCTTATATACTTTATCTATAAATATTTTAATCAAAATCCGCTCAAATAACAACTTTAACAGGTATCATTATAAAAGCTGTCATAATTATCTCTGCGTCTTTTTTTCTTATACATAATGATTGAAAGTAAAAAGCCTGTTACAGCTCCGCCTATATGAGCTGCATTATCGACCCCTGTAGAAACAAAGCCGTAATAAAGGCTGAGAACTATAAATATTCCCATTCTCTGTGAAGTAAGATCTTCAAGCCTTCCCCTGTTTGCAATAACTGCCCAGAGCAGTCCTCCCATTACTCCAAATATCGCACCGCTTGCACCTGCGCTGACACTGTAGCTATCAGTTATATTTTCTACGAATAGTGATATTACATTGGCACCGACTCCGCACACAAGATAAAAAATTAAATATTTTATATGACCGAGAGCTCTTTCAAGATTATCTCCTATCATGAATAATACTATCATATTATTTAATAGATGGCTTATACCAAAATGCATGAACACCGAAGTCAGCAGCCTCCAATACTCCTTATATTCAGTTATATACGGCATATATACTGCACCGTATCTAAGCATCAGTGCTGCGTCTTCAGTTGAGCCTGCTATTTCTAAGAACAGGAAAAACACTATATTTAATGCAATTATGCACCAATTTACCACCGAGTTTTTTCTATTATACATCTGACAAGGCACCCTTCACCGCTGCAAGCGTACCCTCAACATCTTCCTTCGCCTGCTCGGACAGACTCCAAGTAAGTATGCCTCTGTCTTTATCATATCTTGGAATTATATGCACATGGCAGTGGAAAACTGTCTGTCCGGCACTTTCTCCAGTATTTATAAGTATATTATAGCCGGAAGCTTTAAGTCCCTTTTTAGCGGCTTCACCAATCTCGGCTGCAAGCGAGGGTATATGCTCAGACAAAGCCTTCGGCAGCTCGCTTATATTATTATAGTGTCGCTTCGGCAGTATCAGTGCATGCCCTTTTGAAGCCGGGCTTATATCAAGTATTACTCTGAAATTATTATCTTCATAAATAGTTGATGAGGGTATTTCACCATTTGCAATTTTACAAAAAATACAGTCCATATTAGTCCTCCCTTTAATAATCCTTTTGCTATACTAAAATACAGAAACCCAGTCCCATACTCCAATATATAGTAGTATACCACCTCTGTGTAATTTTGAAAATTGCAAATTTTATTTTTATATTCCGAAAGTGTATTTAATACCTGCAAATTCTATCTCATCACCCATATTTAATACAGAGCATTCCTCACTTTCCAGCAGCCTCCCGTTTAATTTAGTCCCATACAAGGAATTTAAGTCCATCACTGTATACTTTTTATCTTCATTTTTATCTAATTTAAGATGCAGGCGGCTTATTTTATCTGTATGGAGTACATAATCACAAACTCTTTCCTGACTGCCTATAATAAATGGAAAATATTCAAGTTTTATATCCTCCGCCGATTTATCCGTACAACACAGTTTAGCTCTTTCATTATCTGGCTGCTTTGATAAAAGTATTGTACGTGAGCCTGCCTCTTGCATATTTTGTCTGCTTTTTTCTTCATTATCTTTTTTTTCAAAATATGCAGTCCATTCTTCATCCTCATTAAAAGCTTCTGAAGTATTTTCAGATTTAAGCCCTGCCTTGGTTTCAGCTTTATTTACCTCATAGATTACATTAGTATTATTCAATCCATATTCAAAACGCCCAATGTCCTGTTTAGCTTTCAGTTTTTTTGCAAAAAAATTCCTGAAATTAAATAAATCCTTTTTGACCGATTTTTTGCCTTCTCTTGCTCCTGTATTTTCACGTAATAAATTTACAGGTATATATTTTTTCTCATTTTCATAATCTTCGCCGGCTTCTTCATTTATTTCTTTATACTCTACTGAAACCGTCTTTCCGTATCTGCTTAAAAGTGCAAGCAGGTCTTCAGTTGAATAATCCTCTTTAAGGCTTTCCTGGTAAAGACTGTAAGCAAGCACGACTCCCTCATGGTCATTATGGTCTATTTTTGAAAGCAAATTTGAAAACAGTTCCGAAAGATTTTCACAAAAGCCTGATTCCAGTCCGGGCATATAGCAGAGCGACAGCTTTAAGGTTTCAGGGTCTGCATATATATAATCAGGAGAAATGCTTATGCCTTCTTCACTTAAAAGGTAGCGGCACATTCCGGATATGGTCTTTACTATATTAAATACTATATTTCTAATCTCCTCTGCACCTATATGCCTGAATTCAAGTATTCTGCTCAAGGGCTGCAGGGCGGTTATATCATAATACAGCTTTGCTTCAGAATCAGTTCTATTTATATGAAGCTTCATAAGTCCATCTATATTATTTGACTCAAGCATTCTGTACTCATGCCTGTAAACCGAGAGTATATCTTCAAGTTCACCACCATAGCTTATTATCATATAATTATTCTTCAGATGCCTCTTGTGCTCCGTCTTTATATTTTTCATAAACTCCCTCCAATACTGTTATCTCCCTCATAAATTTTTCAGGATTATTTATTTTGTCTTCTATATCATATTTTAAACTTCCTGCTTTAAAACCGGCATCAGCCTTATTTTTTGTCAGCTTTATATCAAATTTTCCTGTATCAAGTCCCCCAAAACTCCCAACTCTCAACAGGGCATAATTTCTTACCGCTTCAATGTTAAAATTATCTTTTTTATAAATTTCTTCAAGATGTGAAGCTTCAAGTGCGGCAGTATGGGTTATATACCCTGCTTTCACCCGTGCACTCTCTTTATAGGCCCTTATTATCAGATTTGCTGTACAAAATAGAACTACTGCTATAATATACGAAGCTTCCACAGTTATATATGCCTTTAATCTATAGTTTCCTTTAATAAATCTTTTTTTATACATAGCTTTTATATAATCCGTATTTCTATAATTATTTTTAACTATCCGGCAAACAGCAGCAAAATCCCTGCCGGCAAAGTAAATATAAGCATCGCTATCTTCTTTTTTTTGCTGCTTTTATTATTAATAAAATTTTTTGCTATTATGCAAAGTCCAGCACAGGCTATAAAAATACTGCTTATTATAAAAAGCATTAGATTTTTACTCCCTCCAAATGCCGCCCCTGAAATTATAAAAAACAATCCGTCGCCCTCGCCTAGAGCTTTTGTAAGCCGTGCTGTTAGGTACATTGCCGCTCCTATACCGATTCCAGCTAATATTTCTTTTACCCTTACTTCTTTATTAAATGCCAGCATATACATATAATATATAAATTCAATAAAAGCCATAATCATAAATACTCTTATATCCACACTTTGGTTTTTATAATCTTCCCATGCACAAACCGCCATAAATATCAGAATAAGTATTTTTCCTAAAATATAACTGCTTATCATAGCTTCTCTCCCATTCTAATGTCTTCTCCCGCAGTAGGAGCATTCTCCCAGCTGCTCTACTTCAGATTTCTTTACCGTCCTTACATAGGCATTTATTGCGGTACAATTTTTAGTACTGTGATAGCTGCTGCCTGAAGGCAATATATATACGGTATTTCCCGCTGCCGCTCCACATCTTGCACAGGGCTTGTATTTTCCTCCTGAAGCATTTCTTAGATTTGCGATTTCACTTTTAGAAACAGTTTCCAGATCATTATAAAGGTAATGACATTTTCTGCTTCTGTGATACCTGGTTGAAGTCTTCCCTACATATACTACCTCATCCTCCGTGTCATTTTCTGCATTTTCAGAATCTGATTTATCTCCCTCACTGCCTATCCAAGCTCTCCGGCTGCTGAGTACCTGCTGTTTGATCTCTCCGAGATTAAATAAGGCAAAGGGGAGCTTATAGCTGTAGGTAAGCTTTATAAGTATCATATCTTCCTGAGTCATACATTCGGTTCCAAGCCATGATATATTTTGCACATGCTTGTCCTTTACCTCTGAAATTACTTTATTTCTGACAAATTCTCCGACTGCTGCCGAAGAAAGAAGAGATTGAAATACCTCCGAATTTGTATACGCTGCATTTTCACTTGAACTGCTCTCTGAATCACTTTCTCCATACACTGAGCCGTCATTTTCTGAATCGGATTTCAAGCCTCCGCTATTTTTAATTCTGTAAGCAGCATAGGCATATTTACAGGCTTCCTCATTGACTGCTTCACATAGAGCCTGCATCCTCCTGGCAGCTTCCATCATTCTAAGCGGCAGCAGCATAAGCACTGCCACAAATATAAAAATCGAAAGTGAAAAAGCTGTTTCTATAGTTAAGGAGGCTTTTATATACACCCTCTTACAAGAATTAAATTCATTAAAATTAATATTAAAGCGTGCTTGGAGAGCTGCTGAGATTTTATTTTTTATGCTGTGATAATTTATTACAGAGTTATCAGATTGGTTTTTATTGTTGATTATATCCTTATAAGAGGGCATATATAAAGCCTCCTTTCTGTCTATAATTTAATTTTTAATAAATTAATATGCTTTCAGAGCATTTATTCCAAGCTCATAGGATGAGCTTAAACCTATAAATTCATTTTTTACCAGACCGAGCCTGCTGAACAGTCTTTCAGACTCGCACTGCACTGAAATATTCATGCCATACACCATTTTATTCATTAAAAATCCCTTATCTTTATAATTCATATTATGCTGGATCATATCCATCATTCTATAATCCTGAAGCTGGTTGTCCTCAGTTAAAAGCATAAGTCTCAAATAGGCCTTATAATCAAGTCCGTTTTCTGAATCTTTATCCTCATCGCCTCCCTCCTCAGGCTTTTTTAACAAAGGCGGCTCCGTACTGCCTCCTGAGCCTTCTCCTGATGAAAGCAGTCCGTCAAGGCTTAGCTTCCAGTCCTTTTCAGCTTTATAAATCGGGATTTTTTTACCTTCAAGCAGAGCTCTTATGTCAAGTACAGATTCCGCAAGTGCCCAAACTCCTATAATGAGGCAGGCTATAATTCCTGTAAGCGCAGGTACGCTGAGCATGCCGGAAATTATTTGTGAAAGATTTTTCACCTGCTCCATTTTTTTCTCATCTGTAATTATATGCATATAATTAAGTCCCTCTCTTACAGCAAGTATCCCAAGAAGCACTGAGCGCAGATTTGAAGCATCGTTATCAAGCCCCGCAATAATATACTCCAGCTCACATTGAAGCTCTTTTTCCGACTTATCGGTAAAGCCTGTAAAAAATCTGACAGCATATTCATCCAGTATCATAGCTTCAAGCACAGAGAGGCTCTCTCCCGCTCTTTGAGTCACAGAAGTTTTTGAAGGAAAGCTGGAGGTATTTAATTCAGTACGAGATAAAACTCTGTCGGCAGGTATTACAAGCTCAAGTATTTCACCTCCAAATTTTTCTCCTGCAGTTTCAATAAGCTTTTCTTTTCTTTCATCTGCCAAGCCATGTCGGCTTTCAATAGCCGGAATTTCAAAGGCTCTCCACTGATTTTCAAGCTCCGACCAGAGAAAATCCGCCTCCTCCTCGTCATAATCATCCTCATCCTCCCGCTCCGTGATGCGGTACAATATATCCTCCGTACCGTCCAGATAAAAAACGTTGTCCTTTGCAAGACTTGTCTTCTGCTCTATTTCCACTCGTCTTTCACCATCATTGTCAGTATAAGTGCGGTAAGCTCTTATATTCTCCGAAAGCAGATTTTTATTATTTTCTGAAAGCTTTTCCCATTTATCTGCGTACTCAGCTTCAGTAGCAGTAAGATTATCAGATAAATCGGCGGCCTTTTTTTGATATGAACGGAGTTGACTGTCGAGCTTTTTTATTTCTTTTTTGATAGCTCTTATTTTGTCTTCAAAGCCTGCCCGGTTTTTATTTTTTATATCTTCCAAAGCCTCTTCATATAAAGCTTTTTGTGTACTAAAGTTCTCACTTATTTTTGAAATCGCCTTTTCAAGTGCGGCAGCCTCTTTTGAATGATCTCCATAAGCAGTAGTAATTTCTTTCATAGAGCCGGCTTCTTCTATTTCTTTAATAAGCTGTTTTGAAGTATCAGGAGTATGCTTAAAATCAATCAGATTATATTTCATATAATCAAGCACTTCATTTTCAAACCACCTGCCTCCGTTATCAGTTGCATACTGTATATCTATAATGCTTGCTGAAGGCTTTTTAAGCTTATACCCTCCTGAATTTTCCACATAAGGCTTTAAATATTTGTCAATGCTTTTTACAGCCCCTTCTTCTTTACCGCATTCTAAAAGTATAAGTCTGTATTCTTCCCAAACACTGCGCTGATATTCGCTGAACAATGAATCTATGGCGGAATCCGCCGCAGCCTGTAAATAAAATCTTACACCTGCCGTGCGTGCGGATTCCAAAAGTCCAAAGATCAGTGTACTCACCAACACAAATACAAGACTTAAAAAAACAGTTGTTGAGCAGCACTTTTTCATAATTTAATATACCTCTTTTGACTGTTTCTCTATCTCTTTAAATATATTTTCAAGCACTTTTCTTATCTGCTTTTTAAAAATAATTACAAGTCCTATTAATACTACAAGTATGAGAACTATTTCTATAACGCCTATCCCTGATTCTTCTTCCAAGAATGACTTTAATTCATTTAACATATCGCTCCTCCTTTCCTGCTGTTATTTGAATGCCATCATTGCAGGCACCATCACCATTGCCATCACCACTCCCAGCATTAAAAACAAGGGCAGCAAAAGCTTTGTACTTGCTTCCTCTCCTATGCGCCTGGCCAGATTCACTCTTTCTTCCCAAGCAGCAACAGCTTCAATCCCAAGCAGATTTCTAAGATTTGACATTCCGGTTTTTCTGTTCTGCTCAAATAAGCTTGCAAGCTTCATATACTGTTTTATCCCGCATCTCCTGCCAAAATCTTTATACACCTTAGACTCGTGGACTCCGGTTTTAAGTCCGGCAAGCGACATTGCCATTTCTTCATAAGCATATCTTTGCTTGCCTTCTCTTTCATAGTCATCCACTATATTTTCCCAGGCAGTTCTTATTGAGAGTCCGGCTCCTATGAATACCATAAATTTTGACACAATTTCGGGATAATCAAGCAGCAGCTGTTTTTCTCTGGCTTCTTTCTTATTTTTTGCATCACTGATATTTTTTATGTAAAAAAGTACCGCAAACACTATTCCCAACACCCAGATAATATTATAATCCTCGCTTTCCTTAGCTCTATAAGAAAGAGCCTTGCCTCCCCATCGAGTCGGCAGTGCATAGCCCTCATCATTGATTCCGGCTCTGTCCCTTTCTTTTACAGTCTCTAAGAACTGTTTGATTATAAATTCCTGCTGTGTATAGGACTTTGGAATGACTCTTATATCAAGCACATAATCTGCACTATGTATACCATCAGTAAAGCCTATGTTCAGAGCTACTTCTGTCGGAGCCTTTAAATCATGGTTATATACCACTCCAAAGGAATCAAGGATTTCAGGATTATCAGAATTATAATTTACCTTAATGCCATAATCCTTGACGGTATTAATCAATTTCAGATTTTTTGATACCTCCTGAAGCGAAGGATTTTCTCCAAGTATGTTTTCTGAAATATACTGTATGCTTTTTTCAAAAATTTCCTCCGCCTCTGCAGCGCTGTATTCTCTTTTGGACACCGGTATGCTTATTTCAATTTCCTCATTATCAAGCCCCTTTACATACACATTATATTCTCTGTCATACTCTCCATAGCCTTCTCTTTTTAAGAAATTGCCCTGTATTAAATCATCATTCTTTTTAAGAAAATTACTGGCGAGCGCAAAAAGTATGAATCCTCCAGCTATACATATAATCTGTATCTTCCATATTTTTATAAATTTTATTATTTTTTTTAAAATTTTACCCTTCAAATATCGCCTCCTATAAAACTTTCTCACACTTCTATATTAAGTAATCTATCCGAAAGGCAATAAGCAAACAAATAAACAGCCAGGCATGCAGTCATTACTGCTTTCCCAAAAATACTTGAATACATAAGATTAAAAAATCCGGGAGAGGATGAATCTATATAAAGCACTATGAATACAGGAAATAAATTCATAATCCTCTGTTCGTATCTTTTGGCACTCGTCATAGTAATTATTTCTTCTTTTATCCTTATCTTATCGCTTATAACGGAAGCTGTATGATTAATGACTGATACAAGCTCTCCGCCACTTCTTTTACCGATTTTCAGGACTTTGGCAAAATTTCTGATATCATCAGCTCCGCTTCTTTCTCCAAAATCCTCAAATGCCTTCTCTGCCGGAATATTCATATAAATCAGATGATTTATATATTCAAATTCAGGAATTATAAAAGTAGGCTTATTGTATAATAGCTTAAGCTCGGCTATACTTTCTTTTACTGCATTTTCAAGCGAATATCCTGCACTTAAAAGTGCCGATACAACAAGGAGAGCTTCTTTAAATTCACTCTCAAGCTTTTGTTTTCTTTTTCTTATAAGCTTATTTTTTATAAACCCCGGATAAAACAATGATAAGGGCAGCAGCATTATAAACAGTACCATGCTTCTATAGAAAATATAAGATATAACAGCTATGCCTGAAACTGCAATTAACATATACTTTATTCTTTCTATAAAAGTAAATTTGTAAATGCTATAATCTCTCACCTGCTGAGATAAGTTTTTCTTTCTTTTTAAGTTCTCCCTGTTTTTTAAGCTCTCCGATGACTTTATCCGTATTTCCCGGTTTTTCTTTAAATTCAAAAAGCGGGGTAAGCTCAATATTGCCATTCTTATATTCACCTACTTCCATTATTGAAATTACTTTCCTTGATTTATCTCTAAGTCTTCCGAGATGTATCATTATATCTATTGCACTTGCCATTTGGGCTCTTACGGCATTTAAGGGTAAGTCCGCTCCGCTCAGCACCATAGTTTCAATACGTGAGAGCATGTCTTTGGGGCTGTTGCCGTGTCCCGTGCTCAAAGAGCCGTCATGCCCTGTATTCATAGCCTGAAGCATGTCAAGTGCTTCAGCCGAACGCACCTCACCTACAACAATTCTTGAAGGATTCATACGCAGCGAAGCCTTTATAAGCTCCGCTATACTGATTTTCCCCTCACCCTGTGCATTTGCCGTTCTTGCTTCAAGACGTACCAGATTCTTTATATGTGCAAGCTGCAGTTCGGCAGAATCCTCTATAGTTATAACTCTCTCATCTTCAGGTATGAAAGCTGAAAGTGCATTTAAAAATGTAGTTTTTCCGGAATTTGTACCTCCGGATATAAAAATATTATACCCGGCTCTTACCAGCTTTTTCAGAAACTGTGCCGCCTCACTGCTTACTGCACCAAAGGCAATCAGTTTTTCCATACTGATAATTTCAGGAAATTTTCTTATAGTTATTACAGGACCGGTAAGCGATATCGGCGGCAGAACTATATGTACTCTGGAGCCGTCCTTGAGTCTTGCATCCGCTATAGGAGATGAAATATTTACCATTCTATTCACATGGCTTACTATCTGTTGTATCATATCTTCAAGCTGTTCATCGCTTTTAAAGCTCTTATCCCATCTTATAGTCTGTCCGTTTTTCTCAACAAATATGCGATCCTTGCCATTGACCATAATTTCCGTAATGTCTTTTGAATCCACCAGTTCCTGAAGTATATCAAGTCTTCTGAATGAATCAAAAAGTGAATTTCTCAGAGAAATTTTTTCTTTTAACGGCAAATAATGTTTTGAATCCTCTTTGTCTATAAGCTCATCTATGAGTTCAAAAAGCTCAGCATCAGATATGCTCCTTAAATCGCTCAAGCTTCCTGAAAGCTTTTCCCTGAGCTCTTCAAATAAATGCTTAGATTTAATCCCTATATACTCATGCTGCATAAGCTGTACAACCTCCACATTAAAAAACCGGCAAGCAGAAAGGGAGAAAGCGGCATAACAAGGTTAGGAGAATCTTTTTTGCAGTCATAATACTTAGTGACGGAATTATTTTTCAGAGTATTTATAGTATATTTCCAAAAATACAAAAGTCTTTCAAATAAAATACCTGAAGTATAAAGCTTATAAAATGCATAAACCGCACCAAGCGTCATTCCTGCCGCTGCCACAATACATCCATTTTTAAATCCCAAATATGCAAACATCAGAGAAATAAGCTTTATATCACCGGCACCTATCATCCTTAAAACATGAAATATAAATAAAGCTGCTGAAGTAAGCAATACAGGAGGTAGAAACTTTATTCCGCAAATACATATTCCTGCCAAAAACCAAAATAAAAGCCATATATTATATACCTTCTTATATCTTACATCCGTATAGGCTGCTCCTCCAAGCATGAGAGCGGTAAACAGCTGAGTAAATATCATGGCAGAAAACCTCCTGCAAGCTTGCTTCTCCAATATTCACCTAGCGGCATATAGGGTATATCCCCTACCTGTTTTATCTCCTTATGAGTATCATAAGGATAATAGAAGCTTATAATTTTCTCCTTTATAATTTCTCTTCCTGTAAGTACAAGATAATTATAAAATTCTCCCACCTTTCTTTCAGCAGCGCTGTCAGTTATCAGCGGCATGTAGATTTTGTCACAGAGCTCTAAAAGCTCAACTGCTCTCTTTCCCAGTAACCCGAAATCAATTACTAAAATTTCATAACCGCTGTCCCTGGCAATCTTCATTATAATTTCAGCAAGCTCATTTACTGAAAATTCCGCGACATCTTCCGTATAGCGTGCAGGAGGAATAAAATTCAGACCTGATAAAGTATGTGCAGCCTTTCCGATTTTATCCCATGAATAATTTCCTTTTTTAAAGCAGTAAAGCACATCTGAAAGATCGGTATCAAAATCTTTTTCCGCCTTATAAAATATACCATTATATTCGTCAAAGCTTATTAAAAGAGTCTTTTTCTTTTCTTCACTTATCATGCTTATAGCGGCTGCATGCTCAGTCTTTCCGCATCTGTTTACCGGCGAATATACCCCTATAATTTCACTTTGCCTGCCTGCAAGCCTGAGCAGGAGAGATTCATTTGAAGGTCTGTAAAGTCTGAGAACTTCACTTATTACCTCGTCGGCAGAAATATATTTTAATATTACCGGCATACACTCAGCCCGCTCTCCTAAAGTATATTTTTTCACCAGTCCCTCCTCGCTTAATATAATAAGGCTTGCAGGTTTTTTATCCGGTTTAAAATCCTTGTAAAGCTCCTCAGCTATAAGCACGATTTCACCCGATAAAGAAGAATTTTTTTGCTCGTAGGCATTAATACTGCTGTACGCCGCTGCCTTAAAGGGCAGTCTTGCAGTTTTATTTATATAATCCGCAAGGCTTTGAGCATATCTTGCATCTGTATCAATTACAGCTAAAATATGTCTCATACTACTCTCCATTCCACTGACAAATAAACAGTGCAGCGCTCTGTCAACACTTTGTTTCTTTCCACATTGCCCTCCTCTCATGCATTAAAATTAAACTTAACATAACTGGTAATTTAAACTTGAATAAAGTCAGCCGAAATATATGAAAACCCTTCACATATATTATATAGATTATAAAATGCCCTTTTTTATAGAAAATCGAAGCTTTCTGCTAAAAATACTTACATTAATCTGATGTGTATATGAAATTAGCAATATGATAGACCTTACGACACTAAAATGTCAAGCCTTTTTTTGTTAAATTTTACTAAGTATCCTAAAGAAATACTAAACTTCATTAGCTTCAATTTTAGCCTTTTTTAATAAAGTAAAAAAGCTCCCCCCACGGCTCTCAGTCCGCAAAAAGAACTTTTAGTGCATCTTCAGGGACTCGAACCCTGGACAAATAGATTAAGAGTCTACTGCTCTACCAACTGAGCTAAAGATGCTTAAATATTTTATTTAATATATCAGTAGATGACACGTCAAGTATAATAGCTTAAAATTTATAATATGTCAAGAATTTTTAAAGAAAAATCTTTTTATTTTTAATTTTTTTACTCCAGGATATATTCTTGCATTGACTGAGATCCTGTTATATAATCTGACCTGCTTATAATTAAATATCAAATATGAGGTGCTTCTACATGCGTTTAAGACATATAAAGGGCTGTGAAAAATTTATAGAGCAGGCCTCGGAATGTATGACCGAAAATGAGCTGATTAACAGCTCTGAAAAATGGAAAGCTTTATTAGTCAATGAAGCTCCGCTGCATATCGAAATAGGCTGCGGCAAGGGACAGTTTATCAGAAATATGTCACAAAAATATCCTGAAATCAACTTTATAGGTATAGAAAAATACATGAGTATACTTATGAAAGCCATACAAAGAAAAAGAACAAGCGAAAAAGAAAATAACATAAATTATAAAAATCTTCTTTTTGCCTGTGCCGATGCCCGCAGTTTAGATAAAATCTTTGCCGAAAATGAAGTTGACAAGATATACCTTAACTTTTCAGATCCCTGGCCTAAACTTAGGCATGCTGAGAGACGGCTTACTTCCAGCTTTTTTTTGAATATTTACAATAAAATCCTGGTGCCGGAGGGCTGCCTTGAATTTAAAACTGATAATACTGAGCTTTTTGATTACTCTTTACAATCAATCGCACAAAACAAATGGCATATACTGTATAAAACCTATGATTTACACAGTGCTTATGAAAATAATAACAATATTATGAGTGAATATGAAGAAAAATTTTCAAAAACCGGGAAGAAAATCTGCATGCTTAGAGCTGAGCCTGTTCAGCCGCTATAAAAAATATATAATATGTTTTTTTAGTGACAGCCTGTGCTGTGCTTTTCCAATAATATTATTATATCAGAGGCGTATTTTTCCCTGCGTTACTTACTATAAATATCATAATTATTTACAATAAATAAAAAAAACGTGCAAAAATAATAAATATTTAGTATAATAACAGTAATTTATTATTTAGGAGGGAATGCTTATATGTCAAACTCGGATTCAATGAATGCCTGGACACAGATACAGGCAGGCGTTCGAGAGGCTGAACGTTTAATGGGGCAAAAGCAATACAATCAGTCAATGATAATGTCACGCGACACGCTTGACTTTATGATACAATGCCTGACACAGAATCAGAGCCTTGAAACAAGCAATTTAAGCGATATAATCGATGAGTTATATCGTCAGGGAATTATATCTAAAAACACCTGTGATAATTATCAGAAAATAAGGATAATAGGTGATAAGGCAATTCGTGATAATGATAACAATGCTTATAATGCACATATTGCTCATACCTTATTAAGCCAGGAGGTATTTGCTTTTTCCAATGACCAGGCTCCCCGAAGAAGAACCGGACGGACTATCTCAAGAGGAGCTTCCAAAGCCCCTGCCAAAAATACAGCTTCCTCAAAAAATACGGCACGTAATCACCAGAACGCTGCAAAACATAAGACTCCAAAAAAAGCGGAAGGTATAGGCATACCTACAGAAACTATTATTAAAATAGCTGCCCCTGTGCTTCTTCTTATTGTACTTATCCTTGTAGTCAGAGCATGCTCAAAGAGCGCAGAAGATCAAAAAACCTCATCCGCATCGGTCAGCATAGCTACCCCAAGCAGTGCAGCCATAATACCTACGACAGCTCCTGTTCCAACTACAACTGCAGTTCCAGCTACTGCGGCTTCTTCGAGTGCGGCATCGACACTGAAATACAAAACAAGCAGTTCACTTCGTGTACGCGCAACTCCGAGCACTACAGGAGAAGTAATCACTGTACTGCCTGCCGGCACCTCAGTTGATTATGTCAGAGCGCACGACAGTGAATGGGCTGTTATAAATTATAATAATAGACAGGTATATGTAGCCAGCCAGTACCTGACAACTGAATAAGGCTGCTAAAATGTCTGAATAAGGGCATTTAATCAGACATTAAGCCAGCTTGGAATATGCTCAAATTGTGGATAGACCTATTAAAATCCAGATTTTTGAGCATATTCTTGATTTTAGAGATAAGGACGACAAGACTTAAAAAAACTGATAATTATTTTTTAAGAGTGCCGTTAAGAGGAAAATATGAGTATTTTACGAAATATTCTAGGAATAATTTTTACTTTTTCACTTATGATTATACTCTTAATAAGCTCAGTAGAAGTGGTTGCCTACTATATTCCCGGATATTACAGATATGAATATACTAAATATTCATCAAATGAAAAAGTTGGAATGAATATGGATGAGCTTTTAAGAATAAGTAATGAGATGATGGATTATTTGAGAGGAAAAAGAGAAAAGCTCTCAGATATTTCCGCTACGATAAAGGGACGCCCTGATGTATTATTTTTTAATGAAAAAGAGGCAGCTCACATGAAGGATGTAAGAAACCTTTTTATCGCTGCAATTTATCTAAGGCGTATACTTTTAATAAGCTGTATACTAATACTTACAGTTATAAAATTATCAGGAGGCAGTCTGAAAAAAATCCTGCCTAGAAGCCTCCTGATAGGCTCAGGCATATTTTTCGCCCTGTTTATATGCCTAGGAGGAATAATTGCAAGTAATTTTTCAAAATACTTTATAGTATTTCATCAGATATTTTTTAATAATGATTTATGGATTCTTGACCCTGCGACCGATAACCTTATAAATATAGTACCTGAAGGCTTCTTTTTTGAAACTGCAAGAAATATTGCAATAATTTATGCAGTTTTTGCCGCTGCTGTAATAGTTTCCGCTATTTTGCTGCGGCGTAAATACAAGTAGCACTAATAAATATGATTTAAAATGAGTTAATCAGTATTTATCTCATAGATAAAGGAATAATTGATGAAAAAAATAATATATTCAATATCGGGCATAATATTAATCATTTCACTTTCCCTGCCGCTTAGATTTATAACTATGGCAGAAGCCGCATGGCCTGATTCAGTTTCCATAGAATCTGATAGTGGTATAGTTATCGACGCTGATTCCGGAACTGTACTTTATGGAAAAAATATAAATGAGCAATATTATCCTGCAAGTATAACAAAGCTTCTCACAGCACTTGTGATAATAGAAAACTGTGATCTTGATGATGAAGTTACATTTTCACATAATGCGGTACATAATGTTGAATCAGGCTCATCAAATGCAGGTTATGATGAAGGTGATAAAGCAACTGTCAGAGATCTTCTTTACGCAATGCTTTTAAAATCAGCAAATGAGGCAGCAAATGCACTTGCTGAGCACTGCTCCGGAAGTATAGAAAAATTCTGTGAGCTTATGAACCAAAAAGCCGAATCACTTGGATGTCAGCAATCTCACTTCGCAAACCCAAGCGGCTTAAATAATGAGAATCATTATACTACTGCTTACGATTTTGCACTTATATCACAAGCAGCCTTTAAGGACCCGATACTTCTGGAGATTGATTCGGCTTACAGCTATAAGCTTCCGCCATCAAAAAATTATCCTGAGGGTCAGGAAATAACCACTCATCACGGTATGCTCAAAAAACAGCATGAAAGCTACTATGAATATGCCCTGGCCGGGAAAACAGGCTATACAAGCCTTGCCGGCAATACACTGGTCACTTATGCAAAAAGAGGGAATCAAAGACTTATAGCTGTAGTATTAAATGGACATCAGACACATTACACAGACACAAGGCGGCTTATGGAGTTTGGCTTTAAATATTTTAAAAATATAGATGTGTTAAAAAGCGACTTAATTGATTTAAATATTTATGATAACCTGGATATTCTTGGAAACAGCGGTCAGCTTGCCTATATCGCTGCCGACAAAAGAAGCTTTATTACTTTGCCCAGAAATGCCGATATTTCAGAGGTTTCCTATAAAATAAGCTACAAACTAAACAAGGCTGAAAAGGAAGAAGCACTTGCCAAAATAAGCTACAGCTATGGCGACAGGCAAGTAGGCTATACCTTTATAAAATCAGTAACATCTGAGGGAAAGGACGCACTTGGAAATGAGCTTCCTGAAAAAGCTTCAGCTAAAAATGAGGCAGCATCAAAAAGCAGCAATGACAGTAATGAAACCAGTCCAGCCACAGATGAATCAAAAGACAGTTTTTCAAATATGCAGGAGCTGCAAAGCTGGATAAAATCTCATTTAAGTCAAATTATAATCATTGCAGTCGTAATATCAGTCATGGTTTTAGCATATTTTCTAACTGCCTTATATTTTAATTTCAGAGAAAGAAAGGAGTTTGAAGAACTCCAGAATATGAGAAAAAAACGCCGAGAGGCTTTAAATAACAGAAGGTCCCGCAAAAAAGAAAATAGTCTGAATAAACCTCATTCTGATAAAAATGATAATGGCAGCTTTAATAATAATGAAAATGAGGAAAGCGATAAAAATTAAATAATTCATTATGAATATAGATACATATATAGTTCTTGACCTTGAATGGAATCAAAATCCTGATGGAAAAGCAAAGGCTATTCCCGGTTTTCCGTTTGAAATTATAGAAATAGGTGCAGTAAAGCTTGATTCAGATTTTCAAGTCATAGACCGATTTTCACGCATTATTAAGCCTGTAGTCTATAATAGAATACATTCTAAGGTTTATGAAATAATAAATAAAACTATAAAAGAACTCAAAAAAAATGGTGAGCCCTTTAAGGATGCCTGTCTGGAATTTTTTGACTGGTGCCGTAAAGATAAAAACGGTATAAATACTGATAATAACTATATAATCTGCACTTGGGGAGATATGGATCTTACTGAGCTTCAGAAAAATATGAGGTATCATAATATAGATTTTAAATTGCAGTTTCCTCTTTTATTCTATGATATACAAAAACTGTATTACAAACTTTATTGTAAGAATACCTCTGACAGGCCTCCTCTTGGCAGAGCTGTAGAGGAGCTTAAAATAGCAGTTGAATTGCCCTTTCATCATGCTCTTGACGATGCCTGCTACACGGTAAGAATTATGCAGACGATGGATTTTAATTCAGTAAAAGACTATATATCCGTTGACTATTTTACCGTTCCGCCTGATAAAGAAAGTGAAGTTTATCTGGTATTTCCGGATTATTCCAAATATATTTCCAGAGCTTTTTCTTCAAAAGATACAGCTTTGTCGGATAAAACGGTTAATGATATGGTATGCTATAAATGTAAGCGTAGGCTCCATAAAAAAATCAGGTGGTTTACTTCAAATCAAAAGCATTATTACTGCCTTGCAGCTTGTCCTGAACATGGTTATGTGAAAGGAAAGATAAGGATTAAGTCAGTAAATGAGGGTTATTTTATAGTTAAAACCGTAAAAATAATAAATTCTGAGGCTGCAGAAGATATTAGAAGGCGAAAAGCAGAGCTTAGGAAAAAACGAGCCAGACATCACAATCCTGCTCTGCTGACTCCCTCTGTTCAATCTGAATAGTAAATTTACTTAGATTTTTTAATAATAGAAAAATCGGCTGTCCCAAAGCTGAGAGCTTTCGGGACAGCCGATTTTATTTCAGTAAATCATCAAAAACCTCTTTAACACTTTCAATTTTATCGGAACGCCAGGCATTTGCACCAGCAAACAGCAGAGCATTTTCTATATCTCCATAAGCGGCAGCAATCAAAGCCTCAGTAATGCAATAAGGAATACTTACCTTGTCGCATTTTGTCAGACAATTATGGCAGTGTTTAACAGGGATTCTTCCCTCTTTAAGTTTTTCAAGAAAGCTATTTTTTATAGCTCTGCCGGGCATACCTACAGGACTTTTAGTAATCACAATATCTTCCTCTTTGGCATTGATATAAGTATTTTTATAGCTTAGGGGAGCGTCACACTCAAAAGTAGTAACAAATCTGGTACCGAGCTGCACACCTGATGCTCCTAAGCTTAAGACATGCTTAAAATCTTGATGGGAATAAATACCTCCGGCTGAAATTACCGGTATTTTTTTATTATATTTTTTTTCAAACACTTTTACAGAATTTATAATACCAATTATTTCCCTGTCATAAAGCTCTCTCTTATAGGTTTTTGATACCTGCTCGGTATCTGAACCCATATCACCAAGCTCCGGCACTGAAAAACCGAGATGACCTCCGGCAAGAGGTCCCTCAACTACTATAAAATCCGCCGTCCGTTTATACTTTCTGTCCCATAATTTCAGGATAACATTAACTGATTTTACACTTGAAACTATAGGAGCATACTTTGTTACCGTATTTTTATCCTTAGAGAAAAACTCGCCAGAAGGCAGGCCCTTTCTTAAAGTCATACCCTCAAGTATAAGTGCGGGCAAATCAAGTGCAAGCCCTGCTCCTGACACTATAACCTCAGCGCCATGTGCGACTGAAGCTCTTACATAGTCCTCATAGCCCTTAGTAGCAACCATTATATTGCAGCCTATAAGTCCTCTGCCCTGTGCTATCTCATTCGCCCTTTTAAGCTCTGAAGCTATTGCAAGAAGATTTGCTTCGTGTGGTTTTTTATTAAAAATTTCTTCTTTAAAGCCTATCTGTGCGGTGGAAATAAGCCCTATACCGCCGCAGGCGGCAACGTTTCCTGCAAGATTTGAAAGACTTATGCCTACTCCCATACCACCTTGAATTATAGGTTTTTCAACTTCAACATCTCCTATTATAAGTTGTGCAGCCTGCATTGATCTTCCTCATTGTTAAATTAAAATTTCCTATATCTTTCATATCTTTGCTTTACTAAATCCTCTTTTGACATAGCACAATATTTATTGAGCCATTTTTCAATTTTGCTGCTCATATATGCGCTCATTTCATCTATATTATCGCTGCAGGCAGGCTTTCTTTCAGGTATAATTCTTTCTACTATACCAAGATTTAAAAGCTCTCCCGAGGTTATCTTCATATCCTGTGCAGCTTCTTTACATTTAGAAGCATCTTTATAAAGTATTGAGGCAAACCCCTCAGGTGAAAGTATGGAATAAACCGCATGCTCCAGAATCCAGACTTCATTGGCTACTGCCATAGCAAGTGCTCCTCCGCTGCCTCCCTCACCTATCACTATGGAAAGCACAGGAGTCTTTAAATTGCTAATCTCACAAAGGCATCGTGCGATAGCTTCTCCCTGTCCTCTTTCCTCCGCTTCAATTCCGCAAAAGGCTCCGGGGGTATCAACAAAGCAGAGCACAGGCAGATCAAAGCTTTCAGCAAGCTTCATAAGCCTGAGAGCCTTTCTATATCCCTCGGGGGAGGGCATACCGAAGTTTCTCAATTTATTTTCTTTCAGATTTTTTCCCTTTTGCTGTCCCAGCACTATTACTGGAAATTCATTAAAAAACGCTATGCCTCCTATTACCGCCTTATCATCTGCGAAATATCTGTCACCATGCAGTTCAAAAAAATCTTCAAATATGGCATCTATATAATCCACGGCTGTAAGCCTGTCCTTCCTTCTGGAAATCAGCACACTGTCCCAAGCACTTTTATCAGCTTTATTTTTGCCAAGCTTCAGCTTATACCTGTTATTTATTTTAGTCAAAGGATTTTTATATTTATATTCCTTTTGCAGTCTGCCAGTCTTAGTCGTTTTTGTACATGCCCTTAAGATTTTGGCAAGCACTGCTTTTTGGTCTTTTCTTTCAATTATTGCATCTATAAAACCATGCTCAAGCAAAAATTCAGCTCGCTGAAATCCCTCCGGCAGCTTTTCTCCTATAGTCTGAGCAATTACTCTGGGACCTGCAAAGCCTATCAGCGCCTTAGGCTCCGCCAGTATTATGTCGCCAAGCATAGCAAACGAAGCGGTAACTCCGCCGGTTGTAGGGTCTGTAAGAAAGCTTATATATAACTGTCCAGCTTCGTGCAGCTTTTTTATGGCAGCAGAAGTTTTTGCCATCTGCATAAGTGAAACTATTCCCTCCTGCATCCTTGCACCTCCTGAACAGGAATATATTATCACCGGCAGCTTTTCCTCAGCAGCTCTCTCTATAGCATAAGTAATTTTTTCTCCCACATTATGACCCATGGAGCTCATTAAAAATCTGGCATCACAGGAAGCTATTACTACAGGAAGCCCCTCTATTTTTGCTTTTCCCGTCACTACCGCTTCATCAAGCCTTGATTTAGCCTTTGCTTCACTAAGCTTTTCTTCATAACCCGGAAAATCTAAGGGATTAGAAATTGGCAGCTTTGCATTCCACTCCTCAAAACTGCCACTGTCACATATCATTTCTATGCGCCTGTAAGCATGGACCCTAAAATATCCCCCGCATTTAGGGCATACATAGCAGTTATTTCTCACACTCTCAGCATACACAGGTGACAGGCATTTGCTGCACTTTCTCCACATGCCCTCAGGAACCTTGCTTTTTACCTGCTCATCACTGCCTCCGTCACCCAGCCTTGTGTAAGTTTTTTTAAACATTGACCTGAACATAAGCTATTACCTCCTGCATTCTTATAAAACTAGGTCCTCATATACTTATCTATAAATCCGGTATCTATATCTCCGCTTTGATATACCTTATGATTAATAATATCATATTCAAAATCAATATTCGTATCAGGTCCCTCAATAACCATTTCTCCAAGTGCACTTGTCATCTTTTCAATCGCTTCCTGTCTGTCATCACCATGTACTATAAGCTTTAAAAGCATGGAATCATAATTAGGCGGAACCGTGTAGCCATTGTAAATATGAGTATCTATCCTGATTCCATTGCCTCCGGGAATATGAAGATTGGTGATTTTACCGGGTGAAGGCATGAAGTTTTTTTCAGGATTTTCTGCATTTATTCTGCATTCAATCGCATGTCCTCTGATTTTTACATCCTCCTGTTTAAATCTAAGCTCCATACCTGCCGCAATCCTTATTTGCTCTTTCACTATATCAATTCCCGTCACCATCTCAGTTACAGGATGCTCCACCTGTATCCTGGTATTCATTTCCATAAAATAAAAATTTTTATTCTTATCCAGCAGAAATTCAATAGTTCCGGCATTGACATATCCACAGGCTTTTGCAGCCCTAACAGCAGCTTCACCTATACGCTTCCTCAACTCATCATCTATCGCCGCTGATGGAGATTCTTCAAGAACCTTCTGATGTCTTCTCTGTATTGAGCAGTCTCTCTCTCCAAGATGAATTATATTTCCATATTCATCTGCCAGAATCTGCACCTCAATATGTCTAGGTTTTTCAATATACTTTTCTATATACATTGAATCATCTGAAAAACCGTTTAAAGCTTCTCTTTTTGCATTTAAGAAATTCTCGGTAAAATCCTCCTCTGAAGCTGCAATTCTCATTCCCTTGCCGCCGCCGCCAAGTGCCGCCTTTATCATCACGGGATAGCCTATCTCTTTAGCCTCTAAAAGGGCTTCGTCAATTTCCTTAACTATCCCGTTTCCTCCGGGTATTACCGGAATTCCGGCTTTTTTCATACTGTCTCTGGCTGCCGCTTTATCTCCCATTCGGCTTATAATTTCGCTGTCGGGACCTATAAATTTTATATTGCATTCTTTACAGTACTTGGCAAAGGCTGCATTTTCAGATAAAAATCCGAAGCCGGGGTGTATTGCATCTGCACCTGTCGCTTCTGCTGCACTTAATATCCTCTCTATATCAAGATAACTCTTATAAGAGGCAGCAGGTCCTATGCATAAAGCCTCATCTGCAAGCATTGCATGCAGGCTTTCTCTATCTGCTTCCGAAAAAACTGCAACACTTTTTATGCCCATCTGCCTGCATGCTCTTATAATACGAACTGCTATCTCACCACGATTTGCTATAAGTATTTTATGAAACATAATGCTTATGTACCTACTTTTTTTGAAATCCTTGTTTTCGCTTAAAGCTCTGCATCCTCAAGCGAAGAACTGCCTGTATTGTTTTAATTTTTTATTTTTCCAGCATAAATGTAAGCTCAGCACTCACTGCCAGCTCACCGTCTACACTCGCTGTCGCCTTACCTATTCCCAAAGGTCCCTTTGATTTTATTATTTCACATTCAAGCTTAACCACATCTCCGGGTACCACTTTTCTCTTGAATTTAGCATTATTTATAGCGGCAAAATAGGCTATCTTGCCTTTATTTGCTTCAAGCGAAAGTATAGCTATTGCACCTGTTTGTGCAAGTGCTTCAACTATAAGAACTCCCGGCATAACTGCTTCCTTCGGAAAATGCCCTGCAAAAAAAGGCTCCCCGTAACTGACCGCCTTATAGCCTACAGCACTCATTCCGGGATTCAGGCTTTCTATTCTGTCTATAAGCAAAAACGGAGCGCGATGCGGTATAATTTCCATTATTTCTTTAATCCCAAGCATAATTTTCCTTTCACCAAACAAGTTTTTTTAATGCTATAAATTATACAGGTTTTTACTTTTATAATACTAAAAGTAAAAACCCTAATAATCATCAGCGTATTCTAAAAAGAGGCTGCCCATATTCTACCACTGAGCCATCTTCTATGAGCACTGCTTCTATAACTCCGTCATATTCACTTTCAATCTCATTCATAAGCTTCATCGCTTCTATAATTCCAAGGATCTGCCCTTTTTTAACCTTATCTCCCACATTTACAAAGGCTTCCGCTTCAGGACTGGGAGCAGAATAAAAAGTCCCCACCAGCGGTGAAGCCACTATCTTATCGCTCCCTATATCCACTGCGGCTTCTGACAGCATATCCTCCTGAGCCTCAGGCGGCTGCAGAATAATTGTTTCTTCCGCTTTTGCAGCCCTTACTTTGCCCGGCTGTCTTTTTATCACTATCTTTTCAGTTTCATTTTTATATGAAAAACTATCTATGCCATGCCTTTTTACCGCTTCCAGCAGTACCAGCATATCCTCTATATTCATAAATTAAAACCCTTCATTTCTACAGATTATACTGCTGCTTTAATCTCTGTATTTTTTAAATATAATACTTGCGTTATGACCGCCAAATCCGAGCGAGTTGCTCATGGCAGCATTTACCTCCATGTTTATACCGCTGTCTTTGCAGTAATCCAGGTCACAATCTTCATCCTCTACGATAAGGTTTGCGGTTTTATGTACAAAGCCTTCTTCAATAGATTTGACACATACCAGACCCTCAACTCCTCCGGCAGCCCCCAATAAATGTCCTATCATAGACTTTGTGGAATTAATTTTTACTTTATAGGCATAATCTCCAAAAGCGAGCTTAATAGCTTTAGTTTCAAATAAGTCATTATACGGAGTACTTGTTCCATGTGCGTTTATATAATCAATATCCTCAGGATTAAAGCCTGCATCGCTCAAGGCATATTTCATAGCCATAGCTGCTCCCGAGCCGTCTTCCGCCGGAGAGGTTATATGATAAGCATCACAGGTAGCACCATAGCCTGCCATTTCCGCATAGATTTTAGCTCCTCTTGCAAGTGCATGCTCCAGCTCCTCAAGTACAAGCACTCCGGCTCCCTCTCCCATAATAAAGCCTGCCCTTTCCTTGTCAAACGGAATTGAGGCTCTGTTTACATCTTCTGTAGTATTTAAAGCGGTAAGTGAGGAAAAGCCTGCTACTCCTATAGGCGATATTGATGCCTCACTTCCTCCCGCCAGCATTACCTCAGCTTCGCCATAAACTATAGAGCGAAAAGCTTCACCTATGCAATGAGTTCCGGTAGCACAGGCTGTAACTATATTCATATTTTTGCCTTTAAGCCCAAAAGCTATTCCTACATTTCCCGCTGCCATATTTGAAATCATCATAGGTACCAGGAGAGGAGCAACCCGTCCGGGTCCCCTTTCTAAAAGTCTGTTGTGTTCTCTTTCCATAGCCTGAAGACTTCCTATGCCCGAGCCTATAGATACTCCTATTCTATAACTGTCCTCTTTTTCAACAGCTATCCCGGAATCTTCAAGTGCCTCCCGTGAAGCGGCAACCGCATACTGTGAAAATGCCTCCATACGTCTTGCAAACTTTGCATCCATAAAATTTTTTGCATCAAATCCCTTAAGCTCCGCCGCAAGCTTCGCTTTATAATTGCTTATATCGAAATATGTTATAGGCGCTATGCCTGTATGACCTTCTCTGCATGAATTCCAAAACTGTGCTACATTAAGTCCTGTAGGAGTAACGGCTCCTAAACCTGTTATAACTACTCTCCTTGCCATGTTATTCCTCCGAATATTATTAAAAACAGGTCATACCACCGTCAACACAAAGTGTCTGACCGGTTATATAGCCTGCCTCATCTCCTGCAAAGAAAGCCACTGCATTTGCAACCTCTTCAGCTCTGCCAAATTCCTTCATAGGAATGCTTTCTTTTATAGCTTCCTTTATTTTATCTGATAAAACTTCAGTCATTTCGCTTATAATAAATCCCGGTGCTATAGCATTTACCGTGATATTTCTTGATGCCAGTTCCTTTGCAGCAGATTTTGTCATACCTATTATACCTGCCTTGCTTGCACTATAATTAATCTGTCCGGCATTTCCTGCTACACCCGACACAGAGGATATATTTATAATCCGCCCCTGTCTTGCCTTTATCATAGCACGGCTTACCGCCTGCATACAGTTAAAGCAGCCCTTCAGATTAATATCAATCACCCTGTCAAAATCTTCTTCACTCATAGCCATAAGCAGGCTATCCCTTGTTATCCCTGCATTATTTATAAGTATATCCAGCTTTAAATGCTCTTTTATAATCTGAGCAATCATCTCCTTTACCTCAGAAAAGACTGCCACATCACATTTGTATGCCGAAGCAGCTCCGCCATTTAATTTAATTTCCTCAACAGTCTTATTTGCCGACTCTTGAGAGCTTGAGTAATTTACTATAACAAAGGCACCCTCGGCAGCAAGCTTTAAAGAAACAGCCCTTCCTATTCCTCTGGCTCCTCCCGTGACAAGTGCTACCCTTCCTTTAAGTTTCATCTGCTACCTTCTCCATTCTACTACAATATATTTACAGCTGATAGAATTTCCTGTCTTTTGCTTAAACTATTGTAATTGTTTACAAACCTTATCTAAATCCTCTATAGTTTCTATATTGTAAATTGCAGCCTCTGCACTTATTTTTTTAACGAATCCGCTTAAGGTTTTACCGGGACCTATCTCTATAAAAGTATCAATTCCTTTTTCCAGCATACCTCTTATGCTCTGTTCAAATTTTACAGCACCTGATATCTGGTTTTTAAGCAGAAGCTTTATATTATCTGCCTCATATATATATTCTGCAGTATAATTTGCTACATAAGGAATTAATGGCTTTGAGATATTTATATCTGCAAGAAATTCATAAAGCTTCATCGCAGCCTCCTCAAAAAGTCTGCAGTGAAATGCTCCGCTTACATTCAGCGGAATCACCCTTCTGGCACCTGCAGTCTTAAGTGCTTCACAAGCCTTGTTCACAGAATCCCTGAGCCCTGTTATAACTATCTGACCGGGACAGTTATAATTTGCAATCCATACATCAGCTATACCTTCTATAGCATTTTGCACCACATCAGCATTCAGACCAAGCACAGCAGCCATTGTGCCTATTCCCGGGGGCATAGTTTCCTGCATGAGTCTTCCTCTCACACCCACTACGCGTAACGCATCCTGCCTGCTTAAGGCTCCTGAATAATACAATGCCTCATATTCTCCAAGACTGAGACCTGCACAAACCTCAGCATTAAGACCTCTCTTTTTAATAACCTCAAGCATAGCAATTCCGGCACAGACCATAGCAGGCTGGGTAAATGAAGTAATATTCAGCCTTTCATCAGCCTCAAATACAAGCGCCTCCATATCAAATCCAAGTATCTCGCTTGCCTGCTTAAAAACCTCTGCAGCAGAGGCATCATTTTTATAAAAACTTTCTGCCATGCCACGTTTTTGTGCACCCTGTCCCGGAAATAAAAAAGCTGTTTTCATATCTTCTCCTCAATTTTAAAACCACTGTAAAGTACTGTTTGCAAGATTGTGTGCTTGAGCAACCATATCATTAATTATTTTACCGCAGGTTTGAATTCCTTTTATCATACCTGCAATTTGACCTGCCATAACAGTTCCGCCTGCCACATCTCCCTCCTGAACCGCTTTTCTTAAAGTGCCAAGTGTCAGATATTCCAGCTCTTCAAAGCCTTTACCTTCCGCCTCAAGCTTTGCATATTCTCTTGTCATATTATTTCTTAAGCTTCTCACAGGATGCCCATGACTTCTGCCAGTTACCACAGTGTCTATATCCTTTGCTGAAACTACCCTGTTTTTATAATTTTCATGTACTACTGCTTCTTTTGAAGCCACAAACCTGGTTCCGATCTGAACTGCCTCGGCTCCAAGTATAAGAGCTGCAAGCAGCCCTCTTCCATCAGCAATTCCTCCTGCCGCTATTACAGGAATCTTAACTGCATCTGCAATCTGTGGCACTAAGACCATAGTAGTACTTTCGCCTATATGTCCACCTGATTCACAGCCTTCTGCAACCACTGCATCTGCCCCGGATCTTTCCATTCTCTTAGCAAGTGCGACTGAAGCCACTACCGGTATAACCTTTATTCCTGCTTCCTTCCACAGCTTCATATATTTTTCCGGAGAGCCGGCACCAGTTGTTACAACTTTAACGCCTTCTTCAACTACAAGCTTTGCAATAGCCTCTGCATGAGGTGAGAGCATCATAATATTTACACCGAATGGCTTATCGGTCATAGCTTTTGCTTTTTCTATTTCATCCTTTACAACCTCATAGGGTGCATTTGCAGCCCCTATAAGTCCTAATCCGCCAGCATTGCTTACTGCCGCTGCCAGACTGTGTTCAGCTACCCATGCCATACCGCCTTGTATTATAGGATGTTCAATTCCCAACAGCTGCGTAATTTTAGTTTTCATATCTGCTCCGTCTTATACTTCTATGCCTTTATCTTTAAGATAATTTATTATTGCTGAAACCGTGGTGATTTTCTCAAGATCTTCAGAAGGTATCTCCACTCCATATTCATCTTCAAATGCCATTACCAGATTAAATAAATCAAGTGAATCTGCACCGAGGTCATCTTTAAAATTTGAATCTTCTTTTATGCTGTCCTCGTCAATATTAAGCTGCTCTGCTATTATCTTTTTAATTTTATCCATTTTTATTTTCTCCTTTTTTATATTGATTAAAATATATAAAATATTAACTTTTATTTTTATATTTAAATTTAAGATTGGCTCAATCCTAAATTTAATATCTAAATATCAGTGCTCCCCAGGTAAGTCCTGCCCCAAATCCCGAGAGCAATACATTATCTCCTTTTTTTATTCTTCCCTCTCTTATCAGCTCATCAAGCAGCAGCGGTACGCTCGCTCCCGAAGTATTGCCGGTATATTCAAGATTCATAGGAAATTTCTCCAATGGCAGGTCAAGCCTTTTGGCTACCTTCTGTATAATCCTTTCATTGGCCTGATGAAGTATAAAAAGCTTTATATCTTCTTTAGAAAGTCCGGATTGATTAATTACCTCAAGCATATTTTCAGGCACTTTTCTTGTGGCAAATTTAAAGACCTCGCTTCCGTCCATATAAAGCAGTTTATCTTCCTTAATGGAGCCGCAGGTAAGTACACTCCCTTTATTTCCATCAGAGCCTAGCTTTGCGGCAAGTATGCCCCTGCCTCCAAATTCTCCGGCTGTAAGCACCGCAGCTGCCGCTCCGTCACCAAAAAGCACACAGGTTGTCCTGTCCGACCAGTCAATATGTCTTGAAAGAGCATCTGCTCCTATTACCAGAGCTTTCTTATAGCCAGAAGCTCTCATCATGGAATCTGCAATATGCATTGCATATATAAAGCCTGAACAAGCCGCACTTACATCAAAGCAAACTGCCTGCTTTGCCTCTATCAATGCCTGAACCTCGCAGGCACAGCCGGGAAAGTTTCTGTCAGAGCTTGAAGTACCTGCCACTATAAGCTCTATCTCATCTTTGGAGCTTTCAGCCATCTCAAGAGCTTTTTTAGCAGCAGCTGATGCCAGAAAGGATAAGGACTCCTCTTTTTCACATATATGCCTGCTGCCTATACCTGTGCGGCTCCTTATCCATTCATCACTTGTATCTACAATTTTGCTTAACTCGTCATTTGTCAGCTTTTTTTGGGGCAGTGCCGAACCACTTCCAGATAACACTATGTCCATGGAATTCTCCTTTAAAACCTCGTAAAAACCAAATCAATCTGATTTCCAAACTATTCTAATGGCTGATTATAATAATGTCAAGGAAAAAAGGGCACTCTCACAGATATACCAAGACTTTATTTAACCAAATAATTATAAATTTCACGCTTTGATACTCCTCTGTCTTTTGCTACCTGCTTAATCGCCGCTTTTTTATCCAGTCCTTGGTCTAAATACAGATTAAGATGTGAAGCTATGTCTATATCTTTCCATAGCAAAGCTATGTCTGCCATCGCCTCACTTTCAGGTTTTCCCTCAATCACAAGTACATACTCTCCCCTAGGTAAATACCCTCCCTCGTCACAAAGAGATACCATCTCCTTAAAATCAGTCGCTAAGACCTCTTCATATTTTTTAGTAATTTCTCTGACAAGACTTAAGCGCCTGCCTGCTCCAAATATTATTTTTAACTCCTTTAAGGTTTTAACCAGCCTATGTGGAGCTTCATATATTACTATGGTTCTTTCCTCAGACTTAAGTCTCTCCATCACCTTTTTTCTGTTCTTTTTTTCAACAGGGATAAAGCCTTCAAATACAAAGCTTCGGCTTGAAAGCCCGCTTAAGGCGACTGCACAAAGACAAGCTGAGGCTCCCGGTATTATGCTTATTTCCACTCCCTCCTCCCTTGCGATACGCACCAGCTCTTCACCCGGGTCTGAAATAGCCGGCATTCCTGCATCAGTTACAAAAGCACAGTCTCTGCCTCGCTTTACTTCCTTAATTATCTCATAAGCCTTTTCTATCTTATTATGCTCATGGTAACTTGTGAGAGGCTTGTGAATATTATAATAATTTAAAAGCTTCACAGTATTCCTTGTATCTTCACAGGCTATAAAATCAACCGCCTCGAGCACTTCTATTGCCCTTAAGCTTATATCCTTAAGATTTCCTATAGGAGTTGCCACTCCATAAAGCCTGCCATATTCTTTAATATTAGTATCCATAGGTATTAATTATCTCTTCTGTATATTTCCCTATATTTTCATAAACTATAAGTGGAGATTCCGCCTTAAGCCATCTTCCTCCATTCTTGCAGGCCTCAACCAGTACCATATTCGCCTCCTTGTCTGTAAAGGGATGAACAAATCTTACTCTCTTAGGCTCAAGTAGGTTTTCTTTCATCTTATAAATAAGCTCTGCAAATCTATGAGGTCTGTATACCATATATAATCTCCCGCCATTTCTCAGCATCCTTGCAGCTTCTTTTAAAACATCATCTAAGCTGCATTTAATTTCATGCCTGGCAATGGCAACCGCACTGTCTATATTTTGCAGTCCATGCCTGTCCTCTATATAGGGAGGATTTGAAGTCACCACATCTATAGAGCCTGAGGGGATTTCTTCCAAAGTCTGCTTTATGTCTTTATTTATAATGCTTATTCTATTTTCAAGCTTATTAAGCAATACACTTCTTCTTGCCATATCCGCCATATATTCCTGAATTTCTATACCTGTAAAATGTCTTGCGTAGGTTTTTGCAGATAAAAGCAGCGGTATAATACCGGTGCCGGTACCTATATCAACCGCCACTTCTCCTTTTTTAATACCGGAAAATCCGGAAAGCAGCACCGCATCCATACCGAAACAGAACTTTTCAGGATTTTGTATAATTTTCAGCCCGCTTCTTTGTAGGTCATCAAGGCGCTCGCCGGGTTTTAATTGCTCCAAATCAGTATCCATATATTTATTTCCTGTCGTCCGCTCCAATTAAATTTACGTTTGATTTTACACCCAGCTTCTCCTTCTTAAGCTTCATGCCCTCAGCAGACTTTATATCCGCAGCATCTATTTCTATCATTTCTTTTTCATCATCTGATTTTTCTATGATAACCTTTACCCTTTGCCTAAGCACATTTACAGAAGCAACTATCCCTGAGCCCGCATAGGTTTCCACTACGCTTCCCTCCTTAGGAATTCTTTTATTAAGATATTCATAAGTATCAGCCTCATTTTTAAGGCAGCACATAAGTCTTCCGCAGACTCCGCTTATCTTTTGCGGATTTAATGAAAGGTTTTGTTCTTTTGCCATTTTGATGGAAACATGTACCATATCAGGCAGATAAGCATGACAGCATATAGGTCTTCCGCAGGAGCCTATGCCTCCTACCATCTTCGCCTTATCTCTTACTCCAATCTGTCTAAGCTCTATTCTTATTTTAAAAGTAGCTGCAAGAGCCTTGACCAGCTCTCTAAAATCTATTCTGTCCTCAGCTGTAAAATAAAATAATATTTTTGAATCATCAAATGAATACTCGGCAGAAATTAATTTCATATCAAGCTTATATTCTTCTATCTTTTCTCTGCATATCAGAAAAGCTTCTTTTTCTCTGCTTCTGTTTTTTTCAAGCTTTTTTTTATCTTCTTCATTTGCAGGCCTTTTCACAGATTTCAGAGGAAGCACTATTTCATTTTCATTTACTTCCTTGTTTCCCATCACCACAGTTCCACACTCCATTCCTCTTGAGGTGTCAACAATAACCATCTCTCCTGATGACAGCTCAAAGTTTCCGGGAGAAAAATAATATACCTTTCCAACCTCTCTGAACCTAACTCCTATTACCTTAGTCATATAATCTCCTTATAGCTTCATTTTAAGCTCGGAAAGCAATATCTGCATAAGAATATCAATATTGACATTTGCTTTCAGTCTGTCATAAGCCTTATCAAAAGCACTGAATATTCTATAAAAATCAGAATATCTTAAATTATCTGCCAAAGATTTAAGGCTTGTATAATTTGCTTTAAAAATCAGCCTATCTCTTTTATTCATTTTTTTTAAGATTAAAGCATCTCTATACCAAAGTCTGCAAAATTCAATAAACTCATTAAAATCTCCGTTTCTCTGCTTAAGCACCTCTAATGCATTAACCAGGCTTCCTCCAGCACCCCGTCCTATATTCTCAAGTATATTTATATTTTCTAAAAACAGCTTTCTGAAATCTTCATCTAAAAGCAGCCTCTGTGCAGTGCCCATATTTCCTCCCGAATAGGAAGCATAAATCTCAGCTTCCGCTTCTGCAGCACCGAGTAAAAGCAGCCCCTTTTTTATAGAAGCCTCCGTTTCATATCTAAGCCTCAGCTTAATACATCTGCTTTTAATAGTTTCCAAAAGCAGATCGGTATTTGTACAAAGCAATATTATAACAGCGTACCTTGGAGGGGCTTCTATAGTCTTAAGCAGTGCATTTTGTGCCTGTAAAGTTATATTCTGTGCATCTTTTATAATGTATATTTTATACCCGCCATAATAAGGGAGCAAGTTTATTGTATCACCTACATACTCTCTTATATCCTTAATTCCTATTGATTTTTTATTTTTTGCTTCAATTAATATAAAATCAGGATGCGAATTTGCAGCCATCTGCCTACAGGAATGACAGCTTTGACAGCTTTCAGCTTCATGGCTCTCACACAGCAGATGCGCCGCCCAGGCAAATGCAAGCTTTTCTGCTCCCATTCCTGAATCTTCTTCTATAATATATGCATGAGATATCTCTTTTTTTTCTTTAATTTGCTTCAGATAATTCTTAATATATAACTGCCCGTACACATCATTATAGCTTAACATTATCTTTTCCTATAAATTTAAAATAAAATTTATTAATATTCAATATTTTTTTTAATTTCATCAAGGCATTTTCTCAGATCTTCATTTATATATTTTTTTATTATACCTGCTTTTTGGAGCTTTTCCGGTGAAAAATCAATCTCGTCAGCCAGAAAGCGCCTGCACATCTCAGTATATTTAGGCTCTTTTTGAAGCTTTTCCCGATTTAATGCTCTTGTAAGCCTGGTTCCATTATCCAGCTCTATATAGACAGGAACTATATTTTTATTTCCAAAATATTTAATCATACTGTTATATGAATCGAGAGTTCCTATAACAACATAATTCCCGTTATTAAAATTAATTTGCCCGTCATCAATCGTAGCATAGCTCCATAAGCCATGTATAGTGTGGTAGACTCTTTTCTCAATAATTTTTCCTTTCTTATCAAGCTCCGATAATTCTTCCTCACTTACAAAATAATACTGTCTTCCATCCGTCTCATCATCTCTTTTAGGCCTTGTAGTATATAAAGTAATTCCTTTAATTTCAGGGCATTCCTCAAAAAGCTTATTATAGATTGTATCCTTTCCGGAAGCACTCTTTCCCATTATGTAATATATTTTACCCATCTTATATGCCTATTATATTAGCTCCGCTTCTAATATATTCTTCAATTTCTTTAATTTTCTCGTTATTTAAGAATTCTCCCGGCAGTGCAATAGGAATTCCGGGAGGATATGCATAAACATAGTCTTTAACTGCGAAATTATTTAATCTATGCAGCCTATCAAGCTTATCGGTAATATCAACATCAGTTTTATTTAACAGCTTCTGATTATTTTTTACTGCACTGTCAATAATTTTATCCAATTCCTTCAATGCCACAAATAATTTGTTAAAGCCCTCTTTTGTATCTCCTATTCCCATAAGTGCAAGTGCATAGCTGCTGCCGGACATCTCAAGCTCTATCTTAGATTGCTTCAAATATCTTTTTATTTCATTTCCGCTCATACCTAACTTATCAGCAAGGGACTTATCCTTTATCCCTATTATAAATTTCGTAAAATCATATTGATATACCTTGGCAGGCTCCCAGATTTCTATATATTTAAGCTTTTTTGCTTTTTTTCTAAAGTTATTTTGCAGTTTAAACAAATTCACCAGGCTATCACCTGCCTCTTCATCCATATATCTTACTGCCAAATCAATTGCCGACATCAGTATATATGAAGGAGAAGAGCTTGAAAACACCTTTAAATAATGCTTTATCCTGTCAAATTCAATTAAGTTTGATTTTAAATGCAGGATTGCCGTCTGTGTCAGTGCAGGCAGGGTTTTATGGAGGCTTTGAATCACTAAATCTGCACCTGAATCCAGTGCGGAGTCCACTCCGGTATGAGCATATCTGTTAAAAAAATTCAAATGAGCACCATGAGCTTCATCTACTATAAGAGGTATATTATATTTATGCACAGCCTTTGCGATTGAAGCTATATCAGATATTACGCCATCATAAGTCGGAGAAGTTATATACACTGCTACCGGAAGCTCCTCCAGACTCTCTATACTGTTTAAAACTTCTTCTGTTTTTACAGACGAATAAATCTCATAAGGCAGCATCCTTTCAGGCTTTATAAATACAGGCTTTACACCGCAAACTTCCACTGCATGGTAGGCACTTATATGCGAATTTGAAGCCATAACTATATATTTTTTGCCATTGCAGCAGGCGTTGATAGCCGCCAGTATTCCGGAAGTGCTCCCATTTATAAGAAAATAGGTTTTATCGGCACCATAAATTTCCGCTGCATTATCCATAGCTTCTTTTATAATTCCCTCAGCATTATAAAGCTCATCCGTGCCGTCAACCTCAGTGAGGTCAAAGCTGTATATATCCTGCATCATTGCTTTGATCTGCTGCGGAGCATTTCTTTTATGACCGGGCATGTGAAAAGGATAATTATTTTCATTTACATAGCTTTTTAACTTATATGCCAGACTTTTTTCTATATTCATTTTATTTAATTTCCAACCTCTGCCTTTTATCAAGTATAAGTGCCGAAGTATATTCTATAGTAAAAGTGATACCATCCTTCCCAAATTTCACTTTATTCCTATAGCAGTAAACCTTATCTCCCTCTATACCGATAAAAGCAAGATTTTCATCAATATTTTCCATATTATCCGGCTTGCCGGTGCTGTTCCCAATAATATTCACCTTATCGTCCTTATCAATTAAAATAATTTGAGTATAGGGACTCTGTTTCCCTAAAGGAGCATACTCGGCGTATATTTCATCATATTCACTGTAATAGTACAAGCTCTTTATTTCACCCTTGATTTTTTCTCTGACTGCTTCCTTTTTTCCGGTATTTATATCAACCGTATAGATGCTTGTATTTATACGGCCATTATCTTCAAAAGCCTGAGCATAATACAGCAAATCTCTTTTGACACAGGCTGCACTCACACCTCCGGGCACATTTAAGAATACACTGTCATCAATATTATAGATATTTTCTGAATTTGAAGGGTCAAATTTAAGCTCTCTTTCTCCGGGCTTAACTACAGCAGGCTTTATAGAGCGTATAATACTGTCAGTTATGGTATATTCCCTATCTCCTATCAGCTTAGTCTGTCCCTTCGGAAGATCAACTATTCTTCCAATACCGTCTATCATACTGTACAGTCCCTGATTAATTCTTATAGTATACTGCTCTGATATGTTTGCTCCGCTGTCGAGTGCGGAAAACATCTGCATACTGCCTTCTTTATAATACCATACACTATCTCCCAATACTATATAGCCCTCTACCTTGTCAGTTATCTTTTCAACGGAATGACTTGTATTATTAATACGCATCAGCGCAGGAGCGACATTAGGATCACTGTCTGTAATATATAAAAAGTATATCCATTCACTGCCATAAGCCACTGAATCCATAACAATATTTCTTGAAAAGGCTTCAGCCCCTATTTCTCTGAACACATTGCTTAAAGCAGTATTTTTATCTTCAGGAATAAAATTTAATTTAATACTTGTTAAAGCACCGTTTTTATCGAAGGTATAGGATTGGCTTCCCATGCGCTTTTCGCCTGTCACCATATAACTTGTATCATCAAAGTAATAAAGCTTTCCATTTTCTTCAAGCCATTCCTCCAGCTTAAAACGCCCATCTGATTTCATATATTTATATTTTTGACCGTCTTTGCTTTTTAACCAGGCACCGGAATTTGAATCCTCCGGAATAGTTCCTGTAATTATGGCATCCGAATCCTGCTCCATAGATTTTTCAATTATATTTGAAGCAAAGGTATGTATGGAATTATCTTCTTTTACTACGTCAATTATATATATAATAATTGCAATAGCTATTCCCGTAGCCAGAGCTGCTGCGCATACTCTAAAAAAAGATGGAAGCTGCACATCTTGGCCATCTCCAAGCTCTCCTCCATTAAGCTGCTCCTCATCATACATATTTTCCAAATCAAGTACCGTATTATATTTAAGTTCATTTTTTAATTCAGTTTCAAGATCTTTTTCCTTCGCTCTGTCATCCGGGAAGGCAGTAATATTGTTATAATTTTCTCCTGACAAATCCTTATAATCATGATTATTATAATTTGTTATATAAACCTCATTTATATCTTCTTTTGAAAGCGCTGCAACTTGAATAGACTCCTCTTTAATTATTTCATCTTGAGCTTCTTCTTCAATTACAATATTATTAAAGCTTGATTTTAATTTCTTAGATGATTCTGAATTTAATACTTCTGCATTCAGCTCCAGTCTTTCTACATTTGGCTTGTCTGAATCCACCTTATCGGCTTTATCTCTATTTGCCCGTCTTTTTTTTCTCCTCTGCTTTCTTCTCTCTCTTTTTTCAGCCACTGACAATTTATTTTTTATATTTGGCTCAGACTTGTCTTTACTTTTTTCTTCTCTAATTTCTTCATCGGCTTCCTTATCAATTTCTTTACTATTTTCATTATTAGGACTGATTTCTTCAGCTTCCTGTAAAGCACTAATTTCCTCAGTCTTAATTTCTTTATCTTCTTCACTGCTATTATAGGTTAAATTATATTCTGTTTTATGTTTTTTTAATTTTCGGTTTTTTCTTGAAGTATATTCTTCCTCCTCCACTTCAAAAAGACCAAGTTCTTCTTCAATTTCTATAAGAACAGCTGCCGCTCTTTCTTCAAGCCTTATGTATTCCGATATATCTGCACTTGCAAAATCACCAATCTCGGTTATTCCTTCTTTTCTTGCCAGAGCCTTTATAATTACCCTTATCCACAGTTTTATTATATTGGCATCCGGTATACTAAAGGCACGTTTCCAAACCTGAATATAGACATCAAAGAGTATATCCCACGCCTCATCATCATCCTCAATAAAGCTTCTTATATCAGAATAGGTATCTTTATACGTTAATAAATATAAATTCTCAAGTCCTTCAACTTCTCTGTTCTTTATCTTCTCTGCCGCTTCACTTAGCTTTTCTAAATTAATCAATGTCCTCTCCCGAATATCAATAGCAGTACAACAAGATATTCTGTATTAATCATAATGTGTAAACCAGTGAACTGCCCATTGGCCTTAGACAATGGGCTTCCTGCTTCTTAGACCTCGTATTCCACTGTCTCCACAGGCGTTAATTCGGGCAGTCCCTGCCCTATTTCCTTTTTTATCTACCTTAATCTACCGTTTAAAATCAGTGGGATTGCGGTCGAATTGTTCCAATATCAGCATCAAGCCTGCTGTTAATAATCTAAATTTATATAATTTTTTCTTATTATATGTATAGCATATAACCGCTATAATGTCCATATTTACAAACGCTTTTACTCCCTTTTGATTGCATTTTTATTACTTTAGTGATATTATACCTGAGTTATTATTAAACAACTAACAGGAGTTATTTTATAACAACAAAATATAGCTTTATATTACCACATAAAATTGTTAGAATATACAATGAGGTGAAGAAATTGAAAAATTTAAAATTATTAAGAGAAAAAGCAAATATGTCACAATCTCAGCTTGCATCAATGGTTCATGTTTCACAGCAAACTATATGCAAGTATGAGCATGGAGAAAGTGAAGCAGGATATGAAACATTAACAAAAATCAGCAATATCTTTGATGTACCTGTAGAGTTTCTTGTGAATGACGACATTAATATTAATAACTATAATGCCGATGCAGCGCCTGTATTGCTGACTGAAGCGGAAGAAGAATGCCTGCGATTATTCAGACATATGGACTCTCCTTCTCAAAGGCTTATACTTGAACTATGCAGAAAGCTCGACCCCAAGCGAAATTTATAGTTAAACAGTACGCTTGCTATGTCAATGTAAGCTTTATAATTATTTGCTGAATAAAGATATTATAAAAAACTGCTGTAAGCCTTATGTTGCAGTAGTTTTTATAATGCCTTTAGAGCTGAAAATAAAAAACAGCCTAAATACTTGCTATATCAGGTATTTAGGCTGTTTGTAATGAGACACCCGGGACTCGAACCCGGGACAACTTGATTAAAAGTCAAGTGCTCTACCACCTGAGCTAGTATCCCATACAAGATAAATGCCTTGGACCGGAATCGAACCAGTGACACGAGGATTTTCAGTCCTCTGCTCTACCAACTGAGCTACCAAGGCATAAATTGCGGGGACAGGATTTGAACCTGCGACCTCCGGGTTATGAGCCCGACGAGCTTCCAAGCTGCTCTACCCCGCGATATAATATATCAATCTTAAATACAAAAGATGGGGGAAGGTGGATTCGAACCACCGAAGGCGAAGCCAGCAGATTTACAGTCTGTCCCCTTTGGCCACTCGGGAATTCCCCCATATAAAAATGATAAATGTTCTCAAAGAACTTATTTCTTATTCTCATAAGAAAGCCGATAATCGGACTCGAACCGATAACCTGCTGATTACAAATCAGCTGCTCTGCCAATTGAGCTATATCGGCATTAACAGCATACAAATATTATTTGTTATACTATCAATAGCTTAAAAGCTATGGGACCTACAGGGCTCGAACCTGTGACCCTCTGCTTGTAAGGCAGATGCTCTC
>CALBCM010000037.1 GCA_937927235.1 uncultured Johnsonella sp. | reverse complement strand
TCTTAAGTTTTCTTTTTTAAGTCCCTTAAGATTTTTATATCTTCTTGTTGTCATCCCCGACCAAGCTTTAGTAATCTCATCTGTAAGGATTGCATACTCTATTCCCTTTTGAATTCCTGCATCATCCCATGCATCTGTAAGTTCTTTTCTGACTTGAATAGCTTGCAGTCTTTGATTTATCCATTCACTTTTATACCCCTTCTTTAAGTAGGTCTCCAAGGCTCTGTCTATTGTAAGTTCCGGATCAATGATTTCATCAATTCGCTCTTTTCCAACCTCTGCAAGCCATAACTTAAACGGTTCTGCTTTAGGTGATGGAATAGACTGGATAATACGGAAAATGCCTTGAATATCCGCTACATCCGTTAAACGCATCTTTCCGTCTGCCGCTTTCATTTTCAACTGCTTACAAATTGTAAGCAGTTCGTTTCCCTCTTCTTTCAGTCTCTTTTTTAACACCGCCCAATAAGTGCTTGAGCCTCTTGCACTTTCTTGCTCTGTAAGCACTCCTACGACATCCACCACACTAAAATACCATTCTTCTTTTTCCTCATCCCAAACGGAGCGTATTTGTTTATTTTCATATAGCTTTATTTCATCCATTGACTTAACCCTTTATATTTATAATTTATTTCCAGACAACATCTTATGTCCTTATTATACTCCCATGTATGATTTTATAAAACCTGTTTATTTTCTCTAAAATACATCGCTAAAGCCCTTTCTACAATTTTCTCCACCTCTTCCTTACTTTCATCCCTAAAGAACTTTTTATAAGCACTTTGAGATAACTTGATATTCTGATATTCCTTAGGCTTTGAGTTTTCCAGGTTCAGTAAATATGTATTGACCATCTCCTTATTAAGAGCTTCCTTCCTATCCATCAGATGAAGTGCTTTAGCATCACTTGGCTTTAAACACACCCCCCATTCTTTACATTCCTTGTATAAATAATCTTGCAGCTCTGTAATAAGATAGGATATGTCAACTGCCATCATAAGTCCGATTTCATCATTATCTACAGCTTGTTTCCAACTATCCGTTAAATAATTTAATCTTAAATATCTTGCAATTGATGCCCCGGATAAATTGTATTCCTTACCTATGTTTTTTCTGCTGTCCAACTTATCTTCAGCTCTTTTATTCTTTTTCACAACAATACCGTCGTTAAGCCTGTTCAGTTCTTTTTGCAGGTCATTTCTCTTTCCTTGACTTGTTATTTTTTCATATCTAAGTTTCAACACAACAGCTTTTTCTGTCGGTAACAGGTCAGAAAAGGAACGCTGCATCAAGTTGGTTTCAATTACATAGGTATAGGCTTGCCCCTGAGTCAGATTTTCTTTTATGATACAAGGAACTATTTTTAGATTGGCAAGTTTTGCTGCATTTACCCTGTTATGTCCTGAAAGTATTTCATAGTCTCCGGCTTCTTTTTTCATAACAATAATCGGATTTAGTATTCCATTTTCTTTGATACTTTCAACCATATCATCTAATCGCTTTCCTGTATAAAGACTAAACGGATGGTCATGATAATTTTCAAGCAGGTTGATTTCTATATTCTGTATATCTTTCTGCTCTGCGATATCTATGTCATTAAGTAAAAAATCTACTGCGTCTGTTATTTCCCTTTTTATAAATTTCTTACTCATAGCAAATCTCCTTTGCAAGGTTATCATACGCCACATCTACACTGCTGCCTTTTGCATACTTCTTTATACTTTGACCGCTGTATATGGCTTCACCAACCTTAACTGTTTTAGGAATTTTAGTTTGAAAGACCTTTATTCTTCCTTGAAACATTTCTTCTACCTGCTCTGTAAGCGTTTTATACAGATTGGTTCTGTTATCACACATAGTCAGCAGAATTCCCTTTACTTTAAGCCCGGAATTAACTCTCTTTTTTATTTTTTGAACTGTTTTTAAAAGTTCATTTATTCCAACAACTGCAAACATTTGAGTATCTGCTGTTATAAGAACACTGTCTGAAGCACAAAGAGCATTTATAGTTAAAATATTAAGTGCCGGTGAAGTGTCTATAAGGATATAGTCATAATGCTCTCTTACCGGTTCAATAATTTCTGATAATATTCTTTCACTACCTGTTTCCGACCTCATTTGTGTTTCTGTAGCTGACAGGTAAATGCTTGATGGTATAAGGTCTATTTCATCATAAGATATGACATAATCCTTTACCGAATAATTTTCTTCTTCCTCCAGTTCAGCCATTAATAAATGACCTATGGTTTTTATATTTTCCGGATTTTCTACATCAAAGCACCTTGTAAGATTGGCTTGTGGATCAAGGTCTATGACTAATACTTTTTTACCGAGTTCTTTCAATGAGTAGGCAAGATTTAAAGCGGTAGTCGTTTTTCCAACCCCTCCTTTTCGATTGGCTATAGTAATAACTTCTGCCATAAGTACCTCCTTCTTCTCCATACAGAGATTTTATTTATACTATACTTTTAGATATATTTCGGTATAAAAAAATGATGACAGTTTATCCATCATCAAAGTTTAAAAGTTTTGTGGAAGCCTTTAACCCTTGATTTTGCTTGGATTTATTGTACTGTCATCATTATATCATTAGCACCCGTAGCCATCACCAGCAAATGCTTGCGAAAGCCTTGCTTCACCTACTCACATACTGCACGAATAGCTTCCTTTTGATAATAACGATCTGTAATTTTATCATCAATCGGAACCTTCATCAAATCCATACGTTCTGAACGTCTGTTTATTAGTTTCTGCAAATCGTCCTTACTGAAGATTCCGCTGACAGGTCGCTGTGGAGAAGTCTTATCATCCCAAAAATAAGTATCAAATCCATTTGTAGTAAATATTATAGGTCTGTGACCAAATTTGCGTTCAAGACAATCTGCATAAAGCACCGCCTGCTTGCGACCGATATTGGGGTCTTTGCTGCTGCACTTTGCTTCTACCACTGCCAAAGGCTTACCATCTTTTCCAAAAAGAACATAATCACAATAGCCCCTCTTACCGACTATACCCGCCATGCCTTCAACCGGATATTCCTCCTGAACATCTGCATCTGCACCTGTAAATTTCCAGCCCATCTGCTTCATATCTACATCAATATAAGTTTTTCGAGTCTTGAATTCCGAAATATCCTCAGACTTGAAGCTGCGTGCCTCCTTGTGCTGCTCCTTTTCAGCAGTGTACTGCTCAGCCATCTCCTCAATTTACCTGTGCAGTACTTCAATTTCCGCCTCCTTCTCACCAAGCAGGCTCTCCTGCTCTTTAATCTTTTTCGTATCTACAGTTATCTGCTCGGTCGGAATCAGATTTTCATCAAATTTGCGTTCTGCATAGCTGCTTCCATAACAGTAATCCAGCCACCCAACAAATTCAAACAGAGCTCTTAAAGCTGCAAGTGCATCACTTTTCTGCATGCTCTTTTCCGTATGAACCGCCAAATTGCCAAGCTTAATAATAAAGGGCAACTTCCCCCAGGTATTATAATCTACAGCAAAGCGAAAGCTTGGTTCATGGACCAGTGATTGAAGATTATCTTTATAGGGCAGCTGCATAGTATTGTCCGCTGAATATACCCATTTCACCGCCAGCTCCAGTGCCTTTCTGCATCCCACCGCACACATTGCAGGAGCAGATGAGTATATCCGCTCGGCTTCAATGGCTGCTGAAGCGAATAATGCATATTCATTTATATTCTTTAAAAATTCAAAGTTTGACATAAAATCTACTCCTGTTTATATAATATTGCAGCTGTGCGGTATAGGTTTTGAGTAAAGTGCAAATTTTGATTTGTCTATTTTTCTAACAAAGTCAGCAAATTTTTCTTGCAACTCTATAGGTGGTACTTTAATTTTAATATTCTCAACTATTTGTTTAGAAATTTCTTTAAATGTAGCACCTCTACCAAGCGAATTTAAGTAATCTGTTTCCATTCCAAGAAGTTCATATAAATATATTGAATTAATCCTTTCATTTGGAATAATATTTTTAAATCCCTGATTACAATACATTGGAACCCCTGCAATGGCTACTTTACCAATAGGTGCTCTACTTGAAAGAATCACTGTACCTGTTGGCAATAGGTTCAGCGCACAACTTCTAACACCCTCTTTAGTTATTTTTCTTGCTGAATCATATATGATAAATGATTTACCAGATAATTCAGCAGGAGTTATCCATAGGTTTTCTCCACCCCAATACTCATTAATTTCAGTTTTAGGTGTTGCACCAGAAATTACTTTGCCAATCTCAGCAATAGGCAGTAATGGAAATCTATCATCATCTTTCATTCCTTCACCAAACATCTCGACAAATCGGGCTCTTATAATATTATCTAATGAATCTATCTGAAACTTTCTTTTTCTTATAACTGATTCCAATAAATCCATTATATCCATGAATTTCTGTTGCTCATTTCGCAATAACTGTGGCACCGGAACTTCTTCAAGTACATTCTTTCCAATGGATTTGAAAGTGCTCCCACTGCCTTTATTATTTAAATCATTTTTTCTCGCTTTCAGCAGATGGAATACATAATTTCTTTCCGCTTCATCATCTATGGTAATTGCCTCTAATCCTCGCCCTATGCAACATGTCTTCTTTGCATAATTAAGAGCTCCTATAGGAACTCTTACTGATATTAAAATATCTCCAGGTTCAGCAATTTTCTTTGGGTCATTACACCAAACTCTCTCATTTGGATATAATTCCCCAAAATCAGCATTTCCTTGAAAAAATGGTAATCCCTTACCATTTTTGTTGTAACTTGATGAATCAGGGGATTGCCCCATAGTTATCTTCGCTATATCTTTTAATTTATATTTCATTCACATTCCACCACAAACCTTAATTTGTTATATTCCGGTCCCGCAGGATACCTCATTTTATTCATTCAAAAGTTTTTCCAGCTCATCCATTTCCCAGCTTATCTGTTTCTCAAGCTCTCTGATATTTGCCATAATTTCCGATGTAGGTGGATACTCTACAGGCACGTACTTAGTCTTTTTATACTTATTAATTGAAAGGTCGCAGTCATTAGCAATAATATCCTTTTTTGGTACAAAGAAGCTTTGCTCTGTTCGCTCTCGCTCCTCTTCCCACTCCAAATGATGAAATCTTTCAATAATATCCGGAATATCATTATCACTGATTTCAGAACGTTTATCATCAAGACTGAAGCCATCCGCCTTCATATCATAAAACCAAACTTTATCCGTACCACCTGCGCAGGTTTTTGTAAATATCAGCACTGCCGTAGAAACTCCGGCATAAGGCTTGAATACACCTGAAGGCATTGAAATCACCGCACGCAGTTTATGATTTTCTACCAATTCCTTGCGAATAGACTTATGTGCCTTTGAGGATCCGAACAATACTCCATCCGGAACGATGCAGGCACACTGACCGCCTTTTTTCAGCATACGAAGAAAGAGTGCCAGAAAAAGCAGCTCGGTTTTTTTAGTATTAGTAACCGCCTTCAAATTATCGTTGATGCTTTCTGCATCTATTGTCCCTTTGAATGGAGGATTTGCAAGGCACATTGTATAGTAATCGCTGATTTCATTCTGCTTGGAAACACTGTCTTTATAGTTGATTTCCGGATTGCTGATAGAATGCAGCATCAGGTTCATAGCAGAAATTCTCAGCATAGTACGATCTGTATCAAAACCTGTAAATGCCCTACCGGTAAAATGCACCCACTGTTCAGAACTCATGACATCCTCATAATGCTTACGTATGTATCCTGCGGAGCTTACGAGAAAGCCTGCCGTGCCGCATGCCGGATCACAAATCGTATCTTCGGGAGTCGGCTGAAGCAGTTCTACCATCATTTCACGAATATGCTTCGGAGTTCGAAACTGACCGTTCTGACCTGCCGTTGCCAGTTTGCCCAGCATATACTCATATAAATCTCCCTGCATATCCAAATCAGCAATGTCATGCTCATATAAATCATCCAGCCCCGTAATAATTTTTTGTAAAACCTGCGGAGTGGGAATTAAAAACATAGCGTCCTCCATATAACGGGCAAAAGCTGTGTTTTCCTGTATTTCTTCACCATTTTCACTCAGCACTTCAAGCATCTTCCCCTGCTCATTGAAGTCCGGCAAATGTCCATTTTTTAATCCCTTAATTGCCGGAAAGATTCGCTGTGACATAATTGCATATATATCACGCGAATCATTGTTTTTGAATCTGCTCCAGCGCATAGACTGTCCCGCCTCCGATGTCGGAAATATCTTATCCGTCTTCACTCCGCCTTCGGTTTCAAAGGCTTCATTTTCCATTTCCTTCTCATCAAGAGAACGAATAAACATAAGATAGGTGAGCTGCTCAATCACAGTTAAAGGGTTAGTTATTCCACCTGCCCAAATATCTGTCCAAAGCTTGTCCACCTTATTTTTAATTGTACCGGTAATCATCCTGTTTTACCACCTTCGCTTTCAGCCTTTAAGACTGTCTTTTTTTATTCTTTAAAAAAGAAAAAGCCCGGAAAACTAAAATTTTCTAGACTTTTTTAATATTTTGAAGCTTTTGAAGCTGTCAATTATCCTTGATATTTCCTAATACTCATTTTATACACCCTTGAAGGTGCTTTATTACTAACAGGTTTCTAATGGAAATCAATGTAACTGTCACACAAGCATCATTTATAATTCAATCCAATCACATTCTTATCCGCCGTTTATAATATCATATTTTTACTTATCTGAAAAGGCATTTTTTGCTCGGTATCATCAGTGCTGTTTCGCCTTGTGATTGTTTAATTATTTTTGGCATTGCTATGCGGCTATAGCCGCATAGCGCTCACTGTTTAACACTTCCATCATAAATAAATAGGGAGAAAATTTACCTCCGGCAACCATAGAGAAAATTCTCGGAGTTACTCCGGAAATCAGTGCCACTCCCTGCTCATTCAAGGTGACAGGCTGCTGGCGATTTCTACTTGCAACATTCCAGAAAACTATATCAGGAAGTCTGTAGCCCTTCGCCTGATACTTCTTCTTTGCATTATTAAAATTTGTTTCGGAAGCCTCCGTAATACAGGCATTAAACTCCATATCCGAAATAATAATCAGTTTTGCAGGCATCTCCTCCTGATTGACATTGTTTCTAACTGCCGCATTCAAAATTAAGTCAAACACTGCTTCCAGGTTTGTATCCGCTACCTCATTAAAAGTAGTTATATAACGCAGTCTGTCCGCAAAGGTTTTTCCCTTAATTTCAATTAACTGAGGTCTTGCAGAAAATTCAATGAAATGGTTTCGGAAGCTGCCTTTATTGTGCTCTGCAAAGTATAATCCAAGTGACAATGCTACCGCTGCAGGTACAGGCTTTGCATCCTGGTACATTGAACCTGAGGTATCAATTACCACAATTGCATTTTCGTCCCCTCCAAAATCAGACAGGGATTCCCAGGTTGCATTCAGCACGGCTTTCTCCTGAGGGGAAAGCTTTTTCATAAAAGAGTGCTGATTGCTGTACCAATTTATTGTCAAGTAGGGTTCAATCAACTCGTAGGGTGACACATTGTCGGCATGAAGCTTCGCCTTTCCGGAAGCAACACCTGAAAGAAAGGCATTATATCTCTCACCATCATTTCTCATAAAGGCTTTCTTATATTTAAACATAGCCCTGGATGGCTGTTTTTCATAATCAAATGAATAATCTTTCTCACGAAGGTTATTCTCAATAATATGAAGCTTGTTACGAAGCCCGGCTACAGTCTTTCTATAGCTTGCAGCATTTATTCCAAAGGCTTTTGCTATTTTTTTGGCATAATAAATCGTCTGCTTACTGGAGGCATTTACAGAAGGAAGCCACTTAGCCAGCAAAGATACACTTTCTCCGCTTTCAATACACTTTAAGTCCTGCTCAAATTGTTTTTTCAGCAATTCAAGAGCCTCCTGCTCGCAAGCGGTATCCAATAATGAAAGAATATCATCAAAACGACCATATTCTGCAACATATTTTAAATTTTTCTTTGCTGATTCAGGTTCATTTTTTGCAAGCCAGACCAATAATGTACGAAATACACGGCGCTCTCCAAGCCCACCTCTAATATCTCTTGCAAAGAAAAGGAGTTTCATTGCCAAATCGGCATTTTCAGTATATGCACGAACAAAGCGAGCAATAATCTCTTCATCACTTTCACGGCGCAGAGCACCGATTGCTGCAAATAAATCTAAGCAGTCAGAACCGCTGCCTGCATTAGTAACTGCACCATTTTCAGTCAGTGTCAAATTTGCTTCCTGTTTAATAAGCTTCAACATATAGGTATTCTCCCTTTCTCTAATAATTAAAATACAAGGCACCCTTTAAGTGGAAGCGAAGCTCCGACCCACATTGCAGTGGGTAGGGAGCATACCGCTTTAATAGTAACTTTTTCATTCTTAAGATTTGCTGTTGGTGCCTTTAATAATAAGTCTTTCAGCTCTTTGTCCTATCACTCCTGCTTAAAGCTCCAACACTTTTGGACCGGAGAGCTGCCTGGACAGGCTCATACAAGACGCAGCCTTTCGGCATCCGGTTAATTACAACCCCTTGGGTCTGTAGTAATTATCAATATAAGATAAAAAATTGCTGTATGCGTCTTTATGTGCAACAAAATAAGCACTTGCAAATATTAGGTGACTGCTGCTTGTCTGCTGAAAATATTGAACAACTTCTAAGTCCGCAGTCACAGTGTTTTGCTCACTTATTCTGTTGATGAGGCTATTATATTTTATAATTTGCAGTTATTCACGGAAAAAAAGTTGCGAACAGCTATTGTCCGCAACCTTTTTGCTCTATTAATCTCTGTTTTATTAAATTTATAAAATGCTGAGGTGCTATAACCTTGAGCATAGGTCCAAAGGAAAGAGCGCGAATTACAAGCTCAATCTCATCCTCCTTATAATAATTGACCGAAACTGTATATTGATTATCGCTAATCTTTTCCGCTGTCTTCTCAAAATGTGCAAAATGCAGCAAGACTCGCTCCAACGCATTTCTTCGGTCTGTCAATTCAAATACAACCTTTCTAATCCCGGAAGGCTTTCGCTTTTTACAGTTAACCGAAAAATTCCTTGCATAAGGCTTGCAGCTTATAATACGTCCAAGATTGACTGTGCTTTCAAATCTCTTCCCGACTCCAATCAGACGAAATTTATCATCCTTTTCCGAATATTCAAGGTATTCCGGAAGAATTATCTCATAAATAGGATTTCTTTTTCGATTTAAGGTTTCAATATTTAGAGGATATTTATTACGAATCGCATCAAGAATAAGTCTGAAGTTTGAAATATAGGCTTCATTCGTGTAATCATCTCCATCAGAATATTTATCAAATACAATAATATCAGAGGGAAGAAATAAGGGCTCTACCTCCGGAAAGTCCAAATCAATGCTTCCGAATAAACGGATTCTCGGGTCACAGGCTACCGCTTTCAGCCATCTTTTTTGCAGAGTTGAAAGAGGCAGAGTCGGAGCGTGTTTAACAGGCGTTGTTCCATCTGCTTTAAGCAACTGCCAACGCTCCTTTTTAAACGCCTCCGAAATGGCTACTAGGCTTTCTCCAAATGCATATTTTTCAATGATTTTTCTAAGCTCCTCATTTGAAACAGGATGAGAAGCCGCTTCCGAAAGTACCACAGCAACCGTATTGTAATAAGTACCGTACAGTTCACTGAAAATCATAGTTAATTCTCACCTCCCAAGCCGTACAGTGCATACATTTCCTTTATATCGTTTTTAAACTGTTCCTCCAGTTCAGCATTTGAAAAATGAATATCTGTAATTCTGCATATAAAGGTTCTAATCCAAGGAATTATTTCACTGGAGTCAAATATGTCCACTGTAAATTTACTGGTATTATTGTCTAAATGCTCAACCCTCCCAGAGCGTTTCTCGCGCTCCAAGCGGTTTTTAATATGCTGCTCGTCATCTGTATATCTGACTGTAAATTCTACATGCTCAAGCTGCTCACCTAAATGGCTCTGTGTGCTTACTCCCCAGATATGAGGCAGCATGCCTTCAAGCTTGCTTTGCAGTTTTTCATACCGCTCACAAGCTCCATCTAATTTCACCGAAATAATATTGTCGGTTCTGAAAGCGGCAATACGCTTGAAGCTTGGAGTATATGCCATGAGATACTGTCTGCCGCTCTGAACACTAATCATAATCTTGAGCGGAATAACCTGATTTTCTGTAATCTGGTTCTTATATCTGTTTATTGCTTCCAGTGTAATGCTGTACTTTTTTCTTATTGCAATAAATAAATAATAGAGCACTTCACTGTCCATTGCTCCGGTAATGTAATGGTGCTTAAAGACAAAGTACTTTTTATTTTGCTCGACTCTATCAATTTTATCAAGCAGAAAGGAGCCGATTACTCCGCAGGGGAGCACTTCAGAAAAATAATCCAACACAGCTTTATCTGGCAGCGAATTAGGCTCAGCTCTCCTGTAACAGACGGCTTTTCTCCTTTTCTCTGCAATCAGCAGCCCTTCTGCAGCATATTCCTTTAATTTTTTCCTGACTGTAGATTCATCAAACAGTTTTGGTTTTGAAAACTGAGCAAGATAGGTATCAATCTGCTCTATTATCCGACTGACTGTCATGCTGAGCTCAGGCTTGAACAGAATATCGAAAAGTATAAAATGCAGCGTAATATCTCCCTCTGTAAAGCTCTTGGCTTTCCAGGATTTATAAAGCGGATTATGCCCTGATATACGGCTGTCTATGGAAATGAAAACATTTTTTCCTTCAGGTGTGCGCCTAAATCGCATATAATTGCCAAGCCAACTTTCCAGACGGCGGCGCTCATTATCATAAGAGCGTGCACTTTTTCTGGTGAATTCATCTCTGCTCTTAAAACCATAGACATAGAATTCCCGCATATAATCACGGATACGATTAAAATTTTTTACCAGCTCGCTGTATGCCATGTTTTTCCCTTGTATATTGAGTATATAAAAAGAGCAATATACATTTTCCTTTCCGATTATTTTCTATAATCCAACTCAAATGCTGTAGACTAATATTATCATCTAAAGCAGTATAAAACTACTGCTTTCTCAGAAAACTCTCTTTTTAAACAAAATAGAAAACGTTAAAACTACATAATTTCATTATAGTTCACCAATTTTATTCTTCAATAGTTTTTTTGATTTATCAAAAGTTCTAAAAAATTAACAACAGATGCACCATTGTAAAAATAAGCACAGGGCCCCCACTTGTTTTTCAATATATTTTTTAATAGTAGCAAAGGATACTTTTCCAATATTGCAAGTAAAATATCCGTCCGCTTAAATCATTTTATGTTCTATTTTTGGAATACAAATTGATTTTTCACATATTATGTGCCAAAATCGGAATATTATTTGATGGAGGTGATCATCTTGGTTGAGAGAAAAGAATACTTAAATTGTTTGATTCAATGGAAGGACGAACAGGTCATCAAAGTTGTCACAGGCATCAGGAGTTGCGGAAAATCCATCTTGCTGCTGCAATATCAGACATGGCTTAAGGCAAACGGTGTCTCAAAGGAGCAGATTATTTCTGTTAATTTTGAAGAGCTGGAATATGAAGAGCTGCAGGACTATCGAAAGCTGTATGCCTATCTCAAGGAGCATCTGTGTGAGGGGGGAAAAACCTATATCTTTCTGGATGAAATTCAGAAGGTTCCATCCTTCGAGAAGGTCGTAGGCAGTTTGTATGTCAAGCCGGATGTTGACATCTACATCACCGGCTCCAACGCCTACATGCTTTCCGGAGATCTTGCTACACTGTTGACCGGTCGCTATGTGGAAATTAAGATGCTGCCCCTGTCTTTCCGGGAGTTTCTGGAAATCACCGACATGGATCCGGAGCGCGGTCTTTCGGAATATATGAGCGACGGAGGTCTTCCTTATATCGCCGTTATGGACCGGACTACTGAAAAGGTAGAAACCTACTTAGAGGGCATCTATAATATGGTGATCGTAATTAAGTTGAGTTCCTTCGGTATCAGGATGGTAATTGACTGCTCTTTCTTTACGTATTCCGAAATTTGCAGCTGTCTGAACTGCATCAATATTTGCTCCAAGAAAAATAAATTCCCAGCCGTATTTCTCTTGCTGCTTCTTGATCATTTTCTTAACACGATTGCTTGAATATTTGTGACTCGCATTCTCCTTTCCATCTGTCGTAATGATAAACATGGTATTCTCCGGTACATCTTCCTTACGAATATATTTATGTACATTTCTGATATGGTGAATCGCTCCGCCAATCGCATCAATTAATGCGGTACCCCCACCGACAGTATAGGTATCTTCCGTCATTGGCTCAATTTTTCTGACCTCTGCTCTGTCATAGATTACTTCGCTATCATTAGAAAATAATACAGTTGATACTAGTGCCTCTCCTTCTACTTTTTTCTGTTTCTCAATCATAGCATTAAAGCCTCCGATCGTATCTGCTTCCAGTCCTGCCATTGATCCGCTTCTGTCTAAAATGAATACAAGCTCGGTAAGATTTTTCTTCATGTTATTCGACCTCCATTAGAAAAAATGACTGCTCGGTACTTTCTGTACCTTACAGTTATAGAATACTTTATTCTGACGTGAGTTTGGTCGCATGAAAAGCGACATTTTATCAGCTACCGAGGAGAACTTGATCAAAGGCAAATAACGCTTCATTGATTTCAAAGATATTGTATTTCTCTTGACGGATAAAATATTCAATGATGATATCAAACTTATTGGAATGAGAAAGTGCATATCCGGCTTTCATCAACATATCCTTTGTCTCATCCAGAGAGAGCCTAAGTGCGATTGCAAATGCGATTGCTGTTTGCTTACTCGGTTTATAGTTTACATTACTTCGTATCTTAGAAAACAGTTTTCGATCAATGTTCGCACGTTTATAACATTCGCTGTCTTTCATTCCGGATTCATCTATTTTTTTTAACAGCATCTGTGAAAAACTCTCATCCATTTGTTTCAGAGCATCCTCCAATGATGATTTATCATTCATTGCTCCAAGACATGGAGCCGGTCTTTCTTCTGCGTCAAATTTTACCGCCACTTCATCCATAAACCTGAGTGCCAATTTGCGTCTTTGACTGATTTTATCATGAGAATCCCCATGCTCTTTCACATAATGATCATCTATGAATTCCTGAATATCCGTAAAAAGCTTTTCTCCGATTCTAACTGCTTTTCTATCAAAAACAACTATATATACGGTTATGTCATTCTCTAAAAGAAATGTGCTAATTGTATTGACCGCAACCTGTAATGCTTCTGCTTTAGGATATCCATAAATACCGGAAGAAATCAGCGGAAATGCAACACTTTTACATTGGTATTCTTTAGCAAGCTCCAGCGATTTTTGATAACAGGAGGTCAGCAATTCTTTCTCATGATGTGCTCCATCCTTCCAGACCGGACCCACGGTATGAATGACATATTTTGCAGGAAGCTTATACGCACCGGTGACCTTCGCTTCTCCCGTTTTACATCCCTGAAGTGTTCTGCACTCTTTCAAAAGTTCCGAGCCTGCAGCACGATGAATTGCACCATCCACTCCACCGCCGCCTAGGAGAGATTCATTCGCTGCATTCACAACCGCATCGACTTTAATTTTCGTAATATCATTACGCACTATTTGTAATGGCATTGCTCAACTCCTTTCCTCAAATTATTAGTACTACCCTTTGCAAATTTTCTACTTTTTCATGATGATTTTGTTTTTTCTGCCTTTTTATTCATTGATGTTGTCAACAATAGAACCGTAAGCAACAATGTATATTAATCTCTGCCCGCTCATATTGACATGAGTTCACAACTTTTTGATTTACTTAGTTTTCAATTAAGCAACCAGAGCTGATAATGCCTAAGCGAGCGCATTAGGTTTTTCGCAGAAAAACCGGAGCGAGTCTGGACATTTATCAACGGCGGCTGTAACTTAATCAAAAGCTTAATCAAAAACTTAGTCAAAAAAGTGATTTTAATCGTTTTAAGCCTTTACTGTTGTAAGCGTCAGCATCTGTCAAGGATGAGGTTATGACAATTTCAGACACAAAAAAAGCCCGGAAAGCCTTGATTTTCCAAGCTTTTTGAGTATTTCACAGTTGCCGATTAACGCTTGCTGAACTGCGGTGCTCTACGAGCTGCCTTAAGACCGTACTTCTTACGCTCCTTAGCTCTCGGGTCTCTTGTCAGATAGCCTGCTTTTTTAAGAGTAGGACGGAAATCTGAATCTGCATGAAGCAGTGCTCTCGCTATGCCATGTCTGATAGCTCCCGCCTGACCTGTAAATCCTCCTCCGTGTACATTTACACGCACATCAAACTTGGAAAGCATGTCGGTAGCTACCAGGGGTTGACGAACTATAACCTTAAGGGTTTCAAGCCCGAAATAATCCTCAATATCTCTTTTATTTATAGTAACCTTACCTGTTCCAGGTAAAAGATATACTCTGGCAATAGATTTTTTTCTTCTGCCTGTTCCATAAAATTTATTATCAGCCATTGTTTTTATCTCCTTTACCTTTTAATATCCAGTACTTCAGGCTTCTGTGCTGCATGGTTATGCTCTGCTCCTGCGTATACATGAAGCTTGGTATACATCCTGCTTCCGAGCGCTCCCTTCGGAAGCATTCTCTTAACTGCAAGCTCAAGAACCCTCTCAGGCTTTTTACGAAGCATATCCTTAAGCTTGGTTTCCTTCATGCCGCCTACATATTCTGAATGATTGTAGTAAATTTTCTGTTCAAGCTTCCTGCCTGTTACTTTAATTTTTTCAGCATTTATAATTATAACATAATCACCACAGTCAATATGAGGTGTAAACACTGCTTTATTTTTACCTCTTAATACACTTGCAACCTGTGATGCAAGTCTTCCCAATGTATGTCCCTCAGCATCGACAACATACCACTTTCTGTCGATTTTATCAGGATTAGCCATAAAAGTGCTCATTTTTGACCTCCACTAAATCATTATACGCATACCCCGACAAGCTGTTTTAGAACAGCTATGGATTCAAATCCCTAAAATATGCATATTTCAGTATCTTTTAATAATTATTTCTTTTAATTTATTTATCAAGTGTTTGCCGAGATTACCGGCTCATCATTACAGATAAATGCTTTCCGGGGCATTGGAATAAACAAAAATCTCTAACGTCACAGTGCTTAATTATACCCTTAACAAGCAGCTCTGTCAAGTCACCTGCCACAGGCTTTTGCTTATTTTTTTATTCTCCTTTATAATTAATCAGCTATCATTCCTGCTATATCCTCAGCTGAAATCTTATAGATCGCTCCTGCTATACCATGCTTGGTAAGAGCTTCATAGACTGATTTTTTATCATAAGCACAGCCCTTTAAGGCTGCACTTATTTCTCCGGCATCCAGTGTGCTGAAAAAATCTCCAAATACTGAAGCTGATTCTATTTTTCCATGTAATACTTCCAGCTTAAAAACCATCTTGCCGCCTTCAAATCTGCCGCTTCTTTCTATGTTAAACTTCGGATTGCTTCCGTATATGCTTTCCCAATTATTAAATTTTTCAGCTGCAAGCTGCTTGATTCTTGCAGCATCATTTGAATTTATTTCATATACACTTCCTTGCCCGCTGCCCTTGAGTATGGAATTAACCATAGCCTCCTTAAAAGCTTCAGGCTTTATATTTACAGGCCTTCCATAGCTGTCCCTGGTATGCTCCGATATATTGGTCACTCTGTCACGTACCGATTTAATGCTTTTAGATATTATCTTATAGCTGTCTACAGTAGTGGCATTTACCATCCCCTCAATATAGGTATCAAATAATAGAGAGCCGTGATGTATAATGCTGTCACCGAGCTTGTACTGCGCATTCCCCGAAATTTTTTTATTTTCTATGCAAAGGTCATTTCTTCCGTTAAATTCCGCTTTAACTCCAAACAGAGCCAGAGCCTCTATTACAGGAGCTATATATTTTTGAAATTCTATGGTATTTTCAGTATTTCTGTCAATAAAAGTAAACTGCCAACCTCCCATATCGGTATAGATGGTTCCGCCTCCGCTCATGCGACGTACCAGATTTATATTATGTGCTTTGACATAGGGCATATTTACTTCTTCTGCCATGTTCTGATATTTTCCTACCATAAGAGTCGGAGAAGTTCTCCAGAATAAAAATACCGTATCTTTAAAAATTTTTTCTGCGGCAAAGTAATACTCACAGCCGAAATTATAATATACATCCGAGGAAGCGGTATCAATATAAATCATGAATGTCCTCCAGTGCTTCCCAGGCTCTGTAGGAGCTTCTGGCAAGCGGTGCCGAAGCAACATGCTTAAAGCCCTTCTCCAAAGCAATTTTCTTATACCTTGCGAAATCCTCAGGGGTGGCATACCTCGCCACAGGATAATGTGAGGGTGTAGGCTGGAGGTACTGTCCTATAGTGAGTATATCACAGCCTGTATCAAGCACGTCATCAAGCAGGGTGTCTATCTGCTCCTCAGTTTCACCAAGCCCTACCATGAACCCGGTTTTTACCCTCATTTCAGGTGCTTTTTCCTTACAATATCTAAGCACTCCTAAGGAGTTTTGATAGCCTGCCTGCGGACGTATGGCTTTTTGCAGCTCCTCTACCGTTTCTACATTGTGGTTAAGCACATCAGGCCGGGCTTCAAGCACTATGTCAAGTGATTCTCTGTTTCCCCTCATATCTGAAATAAGAGTTTCCACAGTGGTACGGGGACAGATTTCTCTTATGGCATTCACCGTCTTTGCAAACTGAAGCGCTCCTCCGTCAGGCAAATCATCTCTTGTAGAGCAGGTAAGCACCACATGCTTAAGATGGAGGTGTTTTACAGCTTTTGCTACATTTTCAGGCTCCTGAGGGTTCGGCGGCATAGGCTTGCCGCAGCAGACATTGCAAAATCTGCAATTTCTGGTGCATATACTGCCCAGTATCATAAATGTAGCTGTATGCTTGCGGTAACATTCACCAAGATTTGGACAATTTGCTTCCTTACACACCGTATTGAGGTTGAGGTCCCTCATAAGCTCCGCAACTTCATCTATAGCCTCTTGATTATATCTTACTTTGAGCCAGTCAGGCTTTTTTTCTATCATACACCCTCCTTAATATATACTCTCTAAAAATATACTCTATTTTTCTTCTACCACAGCTACAGGAAGAAGCACCTCTACAGTATCTCCCTCCTCATAAAGCTTGCTTTTAAGGATGCCGTCACAGGAGGATTCCACTTGTGTCACCACCTTATCGGTTTCTATCTCATATACTGGCTCTCCTGATTTTACCTCTTCACCAACCTCCTTGAGCCAGGCACATAAAACAGCTTTCTCCATCTCCGGTCTGAGCTTCGGCATTAAAAGATTCTTTTCCATAACATATCCTCCTATATGTTTATTATTTTTTATAAAAAAGTATTCTGTAGATAATTTTTGCTACATCATCAATCTAATCAGCTCTTCACTCTCTGTTCGGCTGATTTCGGCTATAAGACAGAGGTTTTCCTGAAATAAATCAGGCTCAAATCTTGCTCCCTCAAACAGCTTTTTTGCCTTAACAGAGTCAATAAAATCCGCTTCAATATCAAAATGAGTTATAATACCTTTTTTTGCACTATACGATATTTTTACGGGTCTGCCTCTAAATGCGGCTTTCCTTTCAAAAATAAAAGCCGGCGTTTTTCCCCAGGTCCATTCCCAGCTTTTATATTTATCCTCCGCCAGAGCCTTAATCTCATTTATGCCTCGAGCATCAGGATAAAATTTTACTGCAGCGCTTCCTGCAAGCTCATTAAGCAAAGCCTTGCAAAACCTGTCAATGTCAGCAATTCCGCCCGGTTTTATTCCACTCATATATTCAGTGTTGGACTTACCAAGAGCTAAAAAGCTTTCTTTTATATTCGTCACTTGGCATATAGCGGATTCAGAAGCCTTGGAAATAAAATTTTCATTCTTATTTTTAGTAGTTATCTCATCAAGCAGCGACAGATTGGAGTCAAAAAGTAAGGTTCCATGGTGAAGTACACGCCCTCCCGAAACTTTTTGAGCACTGCCTGAAATTTTTCTGCCGTTTATTGCAATATCACACGAACGCTCTCTGCCGGCAGGTATTCCAAGCCTGTTAAGTGCATTGATAACGAGGACAAGAAAGTCTTCATAATTAATAAAGCCGTTTGCAAATTTGCTTTTATCGCAAATCATAGTGTAATTTATATTTCCAAGGTCATGGTAAACCGTCCCTCCGCCGCTCATTCTCCTTATTATCGGAATGCCGGCTTTTTTAAGTGAGTATACATCAACCTCCCTACATATATTCTGATAACAGCCTATTACTACCACCGGAGAATTTCTCCATATAATAACTACATCATCCTCTTTTATTGTATTAAAAATATATTCTTCAAATGCCTGATTAAAATATGGCTCATGTGAATCATTCATTACCGCAATCATCCAGACTACCAGCCCCTTTTGCTTTAAATATTAACTCTCTGCACCAATACACTCGAAATTTTAACACTTTTAAGTAATATAGTCAATGTGTTTTGTACATTACTTCCTATATCTTATAAGAAAAACCCTTTATTTAATGATATTTTGTAGTATGTTTGTGTTTATACAAACATACTGTTAGATTATATTGCCGATTTAGTGAGGCTGAGCCGTGCCGTCAGCAGCTTATAAATATTCAATTTCCACTAAGGTAAGACCCCTCGCCGGCATGGTCTGCCCCGCCATTCTTCTGTTTTTCGCCTTGAAGATTTGCTTTACATAATCCGGCGGATATACTCCTGTCCCTACTTTGATTAAAGTTCCCGCTATAATTCTTATCATATTGTATAAAAAGCCGTCACCGCTTACCACTATAGTTATCATTTCCTCATCTTTGAGAACCTCAAGTGAATGTATGGTCCTCACAGGGGACTGAGCCTGAGTCTTCTGGGAGCAGAAGCTTGTAAAATCATGGGTTCCGATAAAATATCCGCTTGCCTCTCTCATCTTGTCAATGTCCAGCCTAAAGTAGCAAAAATGAGCATAAAGCCTTTCGGTAGGTATGTTTATTTTTCTATTCAGGATTCTGTAAATATAAGTTTTTACACAGTCGCATTTTCTTGGATGCCATGCCAAATCTGCTTCTTCAGATTCCTGTATTCTTATGTCCTCAGGCAATCTCTGGTTAAGCGCAAAGGCAAATTTTGCAGCCTCCATTTTCATCCTTGTATCAAATACCGCTACATTTCCAAAAGCATGCACCCCTGAATCTGTCCTGCTTGCACCTATTACTTCAATTTCTTCGCCACATAAAGATGAAAGTGCTTTATTAAGCACTTCCTCTATAGTGATACCATTTGGCTGTTTCTGCCAGCCGCAATAATTTGTACCGTCGTAGGATACTATAAGCTTTATTCTTCTTAATTCACTCATGCCGTCCGCCCCTTGCAGAAAGCTAATATAATGGCAGCTCCAAGATATAAAAGCAAAATAGTGTAAGCGATATAATCCACTCTTTTATATACCAGCGGCTTCATCTTAGTCCGTCCATTCCCACCATGATAGCATCTTGCCTCCATAGCCATAGCAAGGTCCGTCGCCCTCCTGAAGGCTGAAATAAAAAGCGGAACTAAAAGAGGCACCATAGCCTTTGCCTTTTGAATCAGATTTCCCTTTTCAAAATCAGCTCCTCTTGCCATCTGTGCCTTCATTATCTTATCAGTTTCTTCTATCAGCACAGGTATAAATCTAAGTGCTATTGACATCATCATTGCAATTTCATGCACCGGAACTTTGACAGCCTTTAAGAATCCCAGCCCCTTTTCAAGTCCGTCAGTAAGTGCATTCGGCGTTGTAGTCAGCGTCATTACCGAAGAGCCTATCATAAGATAAACAAGCCTTATTCCCATAAAAACTGCAAGTATTATTCCCTGCCTTGTAGCCTTGAATATCCAAATCTGAAATACCACATCTCCCTCTGTAAGAAAAATATTAAAGCCTACGCTCACCAGGAGCAGCAGTATTACTGTTCTCAGCCCTTTTACCATAAACCTGAAGGGTACTTTTGAAAGTGCTATTACGCCAGCTAAAAATATAGTTGACAGCAAGTATCCCAGCCATGAATCTCCTATGAAAAGTGCTATTAGAAAAATCATGGTTCCAAATAGCTTTACCCTCGGATCAAGTCTGTGTAAAATTGAATTTACAGGGTAATACTGCCCTAAAGTTATATCCCTTATCATATTTTAAAAACCATGCCTCTTATTTAAAAGTCCGAGTATGGCGTTTTTTGCCTCCTCTATTGTAGTTATCCCGTTATCAAGGTCCAGCCCCTCTTCTCTTAACCGCTTTATTATATAAGTTATCTGAGGAGCACTTAAGCCTATCTCTTCAAGCTCCTTATAATGCTTAAAGATTTCTTTGGGAGTATCATCAAAAACCTTGCTGCCGGCACTCATTACCATAAGTCTGTCTACATATTTTGCCACATCTTCCATGCTGTGCGATACCAGCACCACACTCATATGCTCAGATTCCCTCAATTCACTGATTTTATCAAGGATCTCGTCCCTGCCTCTCGGGTCAAGCCCTGCGGTCGGCTCATCAAGCACGAGGATTTCAGGCTTCATAGCTAACACTCCTGCTATTGCGACCCTCCTTTTTTGACCCCCTGAAAGCTCAAACGGCGATTTTTTATAAAGGCTTTCAGGAAGCCCTACTACAGAAAGCGCATAATAAGCTCTTTCCTTTGCTTCTTCATCATTAAGTCCCTGATTTTTAGGTCCGAAGCATACATCCGCCAGAACATCTATCTCAAAAAGCTGATGCTCAGGATACTGAAATACAAGCCCTACTTTTTGCCTGAGCTTTTTCATATCGTATCCCTCTGAATATATATCTATGCCATGAAACAATATTTCTCCCGAGGTAGCCTTTATAAGTCCGTTCATATGCTGTATCAATGTCGATTTGCCTGAGCCGGTATGACCTATTATACCTATAAATTCCTCATCCTTTATTTCAAAGCTTACACTCTTTATGGCATAATATTCAAATGCCGTTCCCTGAGAATATATGTAATTAAGATTTTTTGCTTTCATTATAACTTCTTTTATCATTTTTCCATCCCCTGTTTAATAGCAGGTATAAGGCAGTCTACAAATTCGTCTATGTTAAGTATTCCCTCAGGCAGATTCAATCCCGATTTTTTTAATTCATAGGCAAGCTCGGTGACCTGTGGTACATCAAGCCTGTACTTTTTCAATTCATCTACATGTGAAAATATTTCTTTCGGAGTTCCATCCATTACTATATTTCCGCCGTCCATTACTATAACTCTGTCAGCCTTCACCACCTCTTCCATGTAGTGAGTTATTAAAAGCACCGTTATGTTTTCTTGTTTATTTAATTTCCTGACTGTGTCTATAACCTCTTTCCTGCCGTTCGGGTCAAGCATTGCAGTAGGCTCATCAAGCACTATGCATTTAGGCTTCATCGCCATAATCCCTGCTATTGCCACTCTTTGCTTTTGACCTCCCGAAAGCTTATTAGGTGATTTAAGACGATAGGCGGTCATGCCCACAGCCTTCAGACTTTCATCAACTCTTTTCCAGATTTGTGCAGTTTCAACTCCTATATTTTCAGGTCCAAAAGCCACATCCTCCTCAACTATATTTCCGATAATCTGGTTATCCGGATTCTGAAACACCATTCCCACAGTTTTTCGTATATTAAGAAGACTTGAATCATCTGCAGTATCCATGCCTGAAACCCACACTGTTCCCTCGGTAGGCAACAGTATGGCATTTATATGTTTTGCAAAGGTCGACTTACCTGAGCCGTTATGCCCGAGTATAGCGACAAAATCCCCCTCTTTTATATCCAAATCAAGATTATTTATAGCCCGGCTAACCTCGTCTACGTTATCCTCTTCATCCTTGCTTATATATTCAAAAATAAGCTTAGCAGCCCTTATAATACCCATAATTCTCCGTATTATGCATTTATATTAATCTGTATATTATAATTTACTTTATTATTCTGTAATTGTCAAAAACCCTCAAGACCTGTTATGGCTTTGAGGGTTTCCGCGTGCGTGAGAAGATTCGAACTCCCGACACCTTGGTCCGTAGCCAAGTGCTCTATCCAGCTGAGCTACACACACATTGCACAGTTCAATATAATAACTTACACGGATAGATTTGTCAAGAATATTTATCTCATTCGCTACATTCTTTTATAAATAATTCAAAAAGTCTTCTCATATCCTCATGGTCCTTAATCAGCATTTCGGGATGCCACTGAACTCCAACCAGAAACGGATAAGATTTGCTTTCTATAGCTTCGATAACTCCGTCACCTGCCTTTACGGTAACCTTATAATCCGGGGCCACCTCTTTAATAGCCTGATGGTGAAAAGAGTTTACTCTGGCTTGTTCTTCACCAAAAGCCTTATACAGGACAGAATCCCTTTCCACATTCACCGCATGAGTTTTGATTCTCGGGTCATGCCCCTGTGAATGTTTATAAAGCTCCTCATTATTCATATAGGATAGATCCTGATAAAGAGTACCGCCCTCATAAGCGTTTATGACCTGTGCTCCCCGGCAGATTCCGAGAATAGGTATCCGCCTTTTTTTTGCTTCCTCCAGGAGCATGAAATCATAGCTGTCTCTGTCAGGAAATACCTCCTCTAATTTGGGGCGAGGCTCTTCGCCGTAATTCGGAGGAAATACATCATGTCCCCCTGAGAGTATCATTCCGTCAAGCATATCCACCTGGATGCGTATCAGCTCTATGTCGGTGCTGAAGGCAAGTATTAAAGGAGTTCCGCCGCTTGCTATAACCGAATCCACATAGTCCTTATTTATATAATTTATTTTATATCCGGGAAATAATCCCCCTTTTTCCACCATGACATTTGAAGAAATGCCTATCACAGGCTTGCTGTGATTTTCCTTCCTGCCGCTTATTTTATCGCTCATTCCAAAATTCTCTCCCAGCTATATTCATTTCAATCTTGCTTTACTGCTTACCCGGTCTAAGCTTAACTCCTGCCCTTTTTAATTAAGCCCCGTATTTTTTAAAGTGCAAAAGCAGACTGTATTAATTACAGATTTACTACATGTATAGGGCTTCCCTGTAGAAATGCCTTGATATTTTCATAGGTAGTATCAAGTATTCTCTGTCTTGCTTCCTTTGAAACCCATGCAATATGAGGAGTTATAATTGTATTTTTAGCCTTGAGCAGGGGATTGTCCGCTTTCACAGGCTCTTCACTTAATACGTCAACTCCTGCTGCATAAACCTTGCCGCTGTTTAACGCCTGTGCAAGGTCCTCCTCCACTATAAGCTGTCCACGGCTGGTATTTATTATAATCACTCCGTCCTTCATCTTAGCTATATTCTCTTTATTAATCATTCCCTTGGTTTCTTCAAATAAAGGACAGTGAAGCAGTATTACATCAGATTTTTTAAGCAAGGTATCAAAGTCAACATATTCTGCCGCCCTGGCACCTTCTTCAGTATGACTTCTGCTGTAGGCGATTACTTCCATCCCCAGTGCCTTTAAAAGCCCGGCACTCGCCCTGCCTATTTTTCCAAGTCCTATAATGCCCGCTGTTTTGCCGTGCAGCTCTATCATAGGATAATCCCAGTAGCAAAAATCCTTGCAGTTTTGCCATCTGCCCTCTTTTACAGTTCTGTCATGGTGCCCGTAAAAAGAGCATACCTCAAGCAGCAGCCCTAAAGTAAACTGGCTTACGGCATTAGTGCCGTAGGTAGGTACATTTGAAAGAGGAATCCCCTTTTTTGCGGCATACTTATAATCGACCGTATTATAGCCTGTACTGAATACTGCCATAAATTTAAGATTGGGGCAGCGGTCAATTACTTCCGCCGATACAGGGGTTTTATTCACAATCACTATATCGGCATCTCCAATTCTTTCTGCTATAAGCGCCGTATCTGTGTAGGGGGTCCTGTCATAAATTATCAGCTCTCCCAAACTTTGCAGCCTTTCCCAGCTTAAATCACCCGGGTTTTCAGTATAAGCATCTAAAATAACTATCTTCATCTCCCTTTCCTCCGCATTGCTTCTTTTTTTAAACATAAAAAAGCCCTTGATTTCTCAAGGGTTTTCAGGAAGCTGATGACGGGAATCGAACCCGTGACCTCCTCACTACCAATGAGGTGCGCTACCGACTGTGCCACATCAGCTTACAGCCCTATGATATTATCATAAGGCGCTGTATTTGTCAATTCATTTTTAAGTTATTTAATACTCATTACCATAATTCTGTCAGCAGCCTTTCCGGCTATATAAACCTCTCTACCCTTCTTTTTAAGCAATACCGAATTATCGAAATTGTCTATTTCTTTAATTTCAATTTCATCGTTCAAAACTATATCCTTTTCCTCAAGGTATTCCAAAAGCTTTTTATCGTCCCAAACCTTATGAATAATACCTTTATCGCCAGGTTTCATATCCGCCAGGCATATAAGCTTATCCTTGTCAGGATGATTTTCATAGATTTCATTGCCATGAGGGCAGTGCTGAGGTCTGTGCAAAAATTCATTTAATCTGTTTTTAAGATTTTCCGAAGTGACATGCTCAAGCACCTCAGCATCGGCATGGACCTCCTGCCAGCTGTATCCAAGATGCTCCACTAAAAACATTTCCCAAAGTCTGTGCTTCGTCAACAAAGTTCTTGCAGCAAGACTGCCCTTTTCGGTAAGATATATATCTTTATTTTCTACGTATACATCTTCAGACTCAGTAAGCTTTTTAATCATCTCGCTTACTGAAGCAGCTTTAATATTAAGCATTTCGGAAAGCAATTTATTTGTAGCAGTTTCTCCTCTTTCCTTGCATTCATAAATCGCTATTATATAGTCATCTCTGCTTGTGTCTATCTTAGTCAAAGTCTTGCCTCCCAGAACAAGGCCGTACAGCCTTTTAATTTCATTTACTTTTTCAATTCCAGCCTCTGTAAGATTATATATTCCCCGTTCATTTGCCTTATATACATAGCCCTTTGATATAAGATTGTTTACATGCAGCCTGAGCAAGGTATCGTTCCAGCCTATATGCTTTGTGATGCTTCCAAGCCCGAGCTCATTTAACATATCAGAAGCACTGCCGTGGTTGCCTATATGAAGCAGCAAAAGCTCATTTCTGAAACGCAGCCTTTTCTTGACTCTTTCAATTTCCTTCGTAATTATACCGTTGGGGCAGCAAAGTACAGTGATAAAAAATGTAATTCCCGAAGCAAAAGCACACATTCCCGACATTGATACATTATATTTCACTGCGAGGATATAACCTATAATACTGTTGATTATAGCATATATTACCGCAAGCAGCAGAGTGGTTTTTAATCTCTTGGATATAAGGTACGCACTGGCTGCGGGTGCTATAAAAAATGATATGGCAAGGATTGCTCCCACAGATTCAAAGGCTGCAACACAGGTAAGCGATACCAGCCCCATAAAAATATAGTAAAGCAGCGTTACGCCTATCCCTGAAACCGCCGAAAAGACAGGGTCAAAGGTGGAGATTTTCATACGATTAAATGAAAGCACCACAAAGGCTATATTGAGTATAAGTACCAGACTCATCTGTACAAGTGCTTTAGGAAGACTTATGCCCAATACTGTAGTACGGTTAAAAGGGGCTACTATAACTTCTCCCATCAGTACCATATCGGTATCCAGATGGACATTTCTGGCAAATCTTGTAATAAGAATTACCGCAATCGAGAAAAAAAGCGGAAAAATAATGCCTACTGCGGCATCTTCACCTACTCTCCGGCTTTTTATAAGTACTTCTATTGCCATTGTTGTAAATACTCCAAATAAAGCAGCTGCCACTATAAGCCATACGCTTCTTAAATCCTTCGTTATAAAAAAACCTATTACTATTCCAAGCAGCACAGAGTGAGATATGGCATCCGATACCATTGAAAGCCTTCTTAGCACAAGAAACACGCCAAGGATACTGCAGGCTGCGGCTGTAATTATTAATATGTATAATGATTCTATCATAGTCCTACCTCTTTATAAAAAGCTGATGTAAACACGGATATTTACAATTCGCTTTTCTGCTTGCTCATCTTCTTTCTTCTGATTTTTACCGCTATGATTCCTCTTGGTGAAAGAAGTACGGATAAAAGTGCGATTGCAGACATTACAAGAGTAATACTCGGTCCGGTTGAAAATCCCTTAAAGGTAGTGCTTATAAATGTTCCAACAAAGGCTGAAAAGCCTCCTGCCACCATAGCAATCATAAGTACCTTCTCATACCTCTTGCTCCACTGCAGTCCTGTTACAGCCGGAGTGATAAGCATGCTGCTTATAAGTATGGCTCCCACAGTCTTTAAACCTGCCGCTATCAGCAGCATAGTCATTATCATAATCAGCAGAGAAAGCAATCTTTTTTTAATCCCTATAGTACCTGCATAAGCTTCATCAAATACATAGACCTTTATCTCCTTATAAAAAAGCACAAACAACAAAATTGATATAATTGATACTGTAAATATGACCGTCACATCATCCTTTAATATATATGCCGCCTGCCCGAATATGTAGCTGGCAAGCCCCGACTGTGAAGCTCTCTGATATTTTGCATTACCCTGTATATAGCTTTTTAATACCATACCAAGACCGAACATAGCAGATAATACCACTGCCATAGCGGTATCAGCTTCAATCTTTGATATATCGGATATAGTCTGTATCAGCAAAAAGGCCGCTATTCCTGCCAGTATTGCACCGAACATTAAAATTACCGAGTTTTTCTGACCTGAAATCATAAATGCCAGTATTATGCCGGGAAGTGAGGCATGTCCTACAGCATCACCTATAAGGCTCTGACCCTTTAAGATACTTACTGTGCCTATAATGCCGCATGCCATGGCAAGCAGCACAGTTCCCAAAGCGACTACTATAAAGGAATATTCTCTTAAAATAGTTAAATCCATATAATTTCCTCACTAAAAATACAATAAATCCCGGCTTTCTTTTCATCACCGGTATTTATAAGCTTACTTTATTTTGGTAAAGCAGATATTAAAAATCCTCTTTGCCGTTTACCAATGAGCCGAGACCCGTTTTATTTCACGAGCTGAATTGGCTCCATCTTATTTACCGTAGGCAATGTCTAAGTTTTCCTTAGTAAATACTTCAGCCACCCTTCCATCAGCTATAAGCTGCTTATTTACTATGACTACATGGTCAAAATATTCCTCAAGGGTTGAAAGGTCATGATGTACCACTATAATGGTCTTTCCCTCTTTTTTAAACTCTCTCATAGTTTCGACTATGATGCTTTCCGTTTTTATATCAACACCCTGAAGCGGCTCATCCATAAAGTAAATTAAAGCATCCTGAGCTATCGCTCTGGCTAAAAATACTCTCTGCCTTTGACCGCCTGAAAGCTCAGAAATCTGCCTGTCTGAAAAGTCTGTCATTTTCATTTTTTCAAGCGCCTTAAGTGCAAGCTCTCTCTCTTTTTTTCCGGGTCTTTTAAAAAGCCCGAGATGCGTATATCTTCCCATCATAACTACATCAAGTACAGTAGTGGGGAAATCCCAGTTTACACTACCGGACTGAGGTATATAAGCGATATTTTTATACACCTCTTTATAGGGTCTGCCCATAATGGACACTCTGCCCGACACCGGCTTTAAAAGCCCTAAAATTCCCTTTATCAGAGTTGACTTTCCCGCTCCGTTCGGTCCTATAACGGCAGTGATGGAATTTTCACATATATCAAGGTCTATGTCCCAGATTACTGGCTTATCGGTATAAGCCATAGTAAAATCTTCGACATGTACTATAGATTTTTCCAATGAATAGTTTTGATTCAAATCTTCTGAATCCAAAGACTTTTCGAGAATGTCGGTTTGTTTTCTTTCTTGATTAATCTTCTTATACATAATTAATTACCAGTCAATATATTGTAAAAGTTATTTAAGATATTTAACTATAAGGTCAACATTATGCTTATACATATCTATGTAATTATCTCCCTGACTTCCCTTTGGTGCAAGTGAATCTGAAAAAAGCTGCTCGTCCTGGTCACCCTCTTTTCCGACTATCTGAACGTCCCAGCCCTTTGCCGCGGCACCCTCTCTCAGTTTTTCCATACGTGCAGGATCGGTAGTTGATTCTGCAAATACAGCCTTTATCTTATGCTCAACTATAAAATCAATAGTTTCCTGTATATCCTGATTTGAAACCTCGGATTCGGTACTTACTCCCTGCGGTGCCTTTACAGTAACTCCGTAGGCTCTTGAAAAATAATTAAATGCATCATGCGGAGTTATAAGATATCTCCTGTCATCAGGAATGGTTGCTATAGCCTTCTTTATATATTCATCAAGCTCTGTAAGCTGTACAATATAATCATCTCTGTTTTTCTCATACATTGCTTTGTTTTCGGGATTTAATTCTGATAGTGCAGTACAGGCTTCTTTCACCGCCATCCTGTATAAATCTATATCAAACCAAAAATGAGGGTCTGTAACTACCTCTCCGTTCATATCCATCTGACCTATTTTATCCTTTGGAAAATTTTTACTTACCGCGATACCAAGCTGCTCAAGTGCTTCCACCATCTTGCCTTCAAAATGAAGCCCATGATAAAGCACGAGGTCTGCTGACTGAAGTTTTTTATTATCCTCAGGCTTTGCGGTATAAAGATGCGGATCCTCACCGGCAGGGATTATAAGCTCGACATTTACTGTATCTCCTGCCAGCTGCTGTGTCATATCCTGTAAAAATGAAGTTGTCACCACTACGGTCTTTTTTGATGAATCCTTTTTTGTATCGGCTGCGGCACCGCTCTCAGACTTTACAGCTTCCGAGCCTGAAGGAGGCTCCGCTCCTTTTTGCTGACAAGCTGCCATAAGTATCAGTGCTGAAGCCGCAGCTAAAATTAATTTTGATTTTCTACCTAATTTTATCATTTAAACTACCTTCCTTTTTGTTTTTATTTTTTAGGCTTGCCTAATAATACATATTCATAATGCCTAATTCTTTACTTATATATAACCTAATTTTATGTTTTAGTCAATAGTTTTTAAGATTTACGAATATATTTTGCTCCGTCAGAACCCTACCCAAGGCGGGTAGTCAATGTCGAAGCGTGAAAGCTCTGCTGGAATAATTCGAAACGGTTTATATAAAAACCCGACTATAAATTTATAATAAAAAAATCTCTATACGGAGGGCATTTTTATCCCCCTTTCCGCTAGAGATATTTTTTGCTATATTAAAGCTCTTTAATTTAAAAGTAAGCTATAATCTTAATGCTTATAATCTTCTTCTGACCACTTCATAGGCAAGCACTCCGGCAGCCACAGAAGCATTAAGTGATTCAATTTCTCCCCTTACAGGGATTGAAGCGTAAAAATCACATTTCTTATAAACAAGCTCACTCACTCCCCTGCCCTCATTTCCGATAACCAGTCCTATAGCACCGCTTAAATCAAGCTCATACATAGACTTTCCTCTCATATCCGCACACACAAACCATATTCCTTTTTTCTTTAACTGCTCAATAACTCTTGCCAGATTTGTCACTTTGGCAATTTTAGTATAATTAAGTGCTCCGGCTGAGGTTTTTGCTACCACAGGAGTAAGACCTGCCGCACGGTTTTTAGGTATTATCACGCCATGTGCACCAGCAAGATTTGCAGTTCTTATTATAGCGCCAAGATTATGAGGATCCTCTATACCGTCAAGAATTATAATAAAAGGAGGCTCGTTTTTAGCTTCGGCTACTTTAAGTATGTCTTCTACTTCAGCATAGTTATAGGCGGCGGCAGCGGCAATCACCCCTTGGTGCTTTTTTGATTCACTCAGCTTATCCAATTTGGATTTTGAAACAAATTCCGTCTTAGCTCCATGCTTTTTAGCTTCCTTTAGCACCATTAATACCGCAACGTCCTTAAGCTCCTCCTGAATATAAAGCTTATCAATGCTCCTACCCGAGCGAAGTGCTTCTATAACTGAGTTTCTGCCGTAAATCATGTTTTCCTTCATTAATATTTAATTCTTCCTTTTTATTAATCAAATACCTTATAGCTTTAATTGCAGCCGGTTATCTTCCAAGCCCCTGCAGCCTGCTCTGACAAGCTCTACTGCTCTTTTATATTTTCCTTTAATATAAAGAAAGCCTATAAGCGCCTCAAAGCCTGTGGCATGTCTGTAATCAGAAACAGTGGCATTTTTTGCACTGCTGTGTGAATTTGAATTTCTGCCTCTTTTAAAGACTGTATATTCTTCATCGCTCAGCATATCCTTAATATGCCTTGAAATCTCCGCCTGTCCGGCAGCACTTACATAATGCGTAGCCTGAGTATGCAGCTTTTTAACAGGCTTATTTCCGCGGCTTATAATCACAGTCCTTATTATCATCTCATATACCGCATCTCCTATATAGGCAAGTACAAGTGGCGAATATTGAGTAGGCTCCGACAATGCTATATTAAAGCTTTCTAGGATGCAGGTCAGGCTTTCTTCCATTTTACACCTTCTCTTGTATCCTCAAGTATTATACCCATGGAAAGCAGCCTGTCCCTTATCTCGTCAGCTTTAGCAAAATCCTTTGCCTTTCTTGCCTCCTGTCTTCGATTAATTAAAGCCTTAACCTTCTCATCCAGACTTAACTGCTTTCTTACAGTTATAAGACCGAGTATTTCACACAAGGTGTTTATAGTATTCAGTATTTTATTTAAATACTTCCCGGAGCTGTTTTCATCGGCTGTTGAATTTGCAAGCTTAACTATCTCAAATACTGCACTTACTGCATCTGCCGTATTAAAATCATCCTCCATAAAAGCTTCAAACTTATCCTTTAATTCCTCAAGCCGGTTTAAATTCTCGGCTTCTATTTCATTAAGCTCCTTGCGGCTGCTTTTTACAAGGCCTTCCTTAAGTCTTTCCACCGAAGTGATTATACGCTCAAGTGCATTTTTAGAGCTTTCCATTAAGTCTGCCGAGAAATTTAAAGGACTTCTGTAATGTGCACTCAGCATAAAAAACCTAAGCACCTGCAAATCATATTTTTCGCTGATTTCTCTTACAGTAAAGAAATTTCCAAGCGATTTACTCATCTTCTTATTATCAATATTTAAAAAAGCATTATGCATCCAGTAATTTGCAAAGCTCTTGCCGCTGCTTGACTCCGACTGAGCTATCTCATTTTCGTGATGAGGGAAAATAAGGTCTTCACCACCTCCATGTATGTCTATCTGCTCCCCCAAATACTTCCTGCTCATCACCGAGCATTCTATATGCCATCCCGGTCTTCCCTTAGACCAGGGTGAATCCCAATAAGGCTCTCCCTCCTTTTTAGGCTTCCAAAGTACAAAATCCGCCGGAGCCTTTTTAGAGTCCTCTCCCGTAACCTTAAGCTCTCTGAAGCCTGATTGAAGCTCCTCTATATTTTTATTTGAAAGTCTGCCATAACGCTCAAAGCTACTCACATCAAAATATACGGTACCGTCTTCTACCACATAGGCATGTTTCTTTTCTATAAGCGTTTTTATCATTGCTTCCATGCCGTCTATTTCCTCCGTGGCAAGCGGATGCGTCGTAGCAGGCATTATATTCATACCCTCCATATCCTTTTTGCACTCCGCTATATATCTGGTAGAGATGAGAGTTGAGTCAACCCCCTCCTCTTTGGCTCTGTTTATAATCTTATCATCCACATCGGTAAAGTTTGAAACGTAGTTTACTTCATAGCCCTTATATAAGAAATACCTCCTTACCGTATCAAAAAAAATCATGGGTCTTGCATTGCCTATATGTATTAGATTATAGACCGTAGGACCGCAGACATACATTTTTACCTTTCCGGCTTCAAGCGGTACAAATTCTTCTTTAGCTCTTGTAAGCGTATTAAAAATCTTCATAATCACATACTCCCTGTTATATACCTTTTTTAGTTATAATTAAAATCTTCCACAGCAGCCTCCACAGCTTCCTCCGCTTAAATCCTGTGAAGCTATATCTCTTACCGAGGTTATAAGACAGATTGCATAAGCACTTATCCCCTCTCCTGCACCGGTAAAGCCAAGCCCCTCCTCGGTAGTCGCCTTTATATTTATCTGTGAAACGGCTATATTAAGAGTTTTGGCTATGTTTTCTCTCATCTCATTAACATACGGAGCCATTTTAGGCTTTTGTGCCACTATGGTAGCATCAATATTTTCTATAATATAAGTTTTTTCTTCAAGCAGCTGTGCCACTCTCTCAAGTAAAACCAGGCTCGAAATATCCCTGTAATTCTCATCACTGTCAGGAAAATGCCTGCCTATATCTCCAAGTCCAGCAGCTCCCAAAAGTGCATCCATCACAACATGCACAAGCACATCAGCATCGGAATGACCTAAAAGTCCTTTGTCAAATGGGATATCAACTCCTCCTATTATAAGCCTTCTGCCCGATATAAGCTTATGTACGTCATAGCCTTGTCCAATTCTCATAATTTTCCTTTCAAAAAAATATTATATTATAAATCTCAGCTTTTGTTTTACACATCTTAATTCTATATCGGTATACATACCCACCACCTCTCCGTCGGTATGCACCGCAAGAGGCAGCTCAGTATGAATTTTCAGCTCGCGGCACTCTCGGTTGCGTACTCCTGCATACTTCAGATGATTGCCGAGCAATGCACTCAAAAGTATCTTTACCAGCCTAAGCTTGGATTTATGATGTACAATACATACTGACAGCTCACCGTCTGCATTATCCGCTTTGGGTGAAAATTTAAAGCCTCCTCCCTCAGTGGGGTGATTATGTGAAGCTACCAGCACTATATTATTAAATTCAATCTTTTTATCTCCGTCAAAGATTACATAGCCTTTTACCGATTTTGCTCTTAAAAGCTGTTTTATTCCCGAAATTATATATATAAACTTTTTAAATAAAAATCCCGAGGGTATTCCCAGCCTTCTTCTTTCAGCAATATCATGACAAACCTGTGCATCATAGCCTATTCCTGCACTGACAATAAAGCGTCTGTGCTCCCCCTCTCCGTAATTTAAAATTCCATAATCTATTTCTTTAATTTCTTTAGGCTTTAATATACGTTTAAGACATTTTTTAGGATTTTTCGGAAGCTTAAGCCCTCTTGCCAAGTCATTCCCGGAGCCTGTGGGTATATAGCCCATAGTAAAATTAGGAGCGATTCTCGCCCCGTCCAGTATTTCATTTGCTATTCCGTCACCGCCCACAGCTATTATACACACCTCATCCTCAGTATCGGTAATATCATGCGCTATCTTTGCAGCATCACCTATTCCGTCCGTGATATATGCCTTATATACTATTTTTTTCTTTATCAGATGATGCTCAAGCTTTTTCCATAATCTATAGCCTCTTTCGCCGCCTGAATTAGGATTTATGATAAAATTAAGCAAATATAATCTCCTCGTGTAATTTTAGCAGTTTTCTCTGCATGGGGATTATATCACATAAGATAGTAAATCAAAAGCGAAAAGTAAATTATAAAATCAAAAAACCCTTGACAATATTGAATTTTTTGAATATACTTATCTGGCGTTTGAAAAGCTATGGGATCTTAGCTCAGCTGGGAGAGCATCTGCCTTACAAGCAGAGGGTCACAGGTTCGAGCCCTGTAGGTCCCATTTTTTCTATATAGCATATGGCGGAATAGCTCAGTTGGCTAGAGCACACGGTTCATACCCGTGGTGTCGAGAGTTCAAATCTCCCTTCCGCTATTTTTTATTGCTTAATTTTGTCTTTCGTTATATTATATATGATATAAAAATAATAGTATAGAGGAGGAAGGCTTATGAAAGAAAGTATTTTAAAATCGTTTAAAAAATACAATCATGCCTGGGTATTTTCGTATTCCATACTATATTTAATCTGGTATCAATACCTTGAAAACACTGTTACTACTAGATTTAATATCATACACAGTCCTTATGACGATATGATACCCTTTATTGAGTACTTTATAATACCCTATCTATACTGGTTTATCTACCTTACCTTTGTTACAGTTTTTTTATTTTTTAAGAATAAAGATGAATTCTATAGGTTTATGTTCTACCTATGTGTAGGCATGAGCACCTGTTTGCTTATATGCCAGATTTATCCTAATGGAACCGACTTAAGACCTGCCTGTGATTTTAATAAAAACTGGGCTGCCGGGCTGGTGCACTTTATCTACAGTGTAGATACAAATACAAATGTGTTTCCGAGTATTCATGTATACAACTCCATAGGGGCACATATTGCCATCACAAAGAGCCGATATTTTAAGGGCAATATCCCCGTAAATATATTTTCTTTGATTTCCTGTGTAAGTATCTGTGCTTCAACGGTCTTTTTAAAGCAGCATTCCATACTTGATGTATGTGCTGCAATTATACTTGGTACTGTGATGTACTTTGTAGTATATGGAAAGGTACAGGTTCCTGAAAAATTACCGGGCATCGCGAAAAAAACTAAAAGAAAATCTACTACAATATAAAATAAACTTCTTTTTGTGTAAAACTGAAACAGCAGGAGAAGCCGCAAAATCATCTATTTTGATGATTTTGCGGCTTCTCCATTAATTAAACCCGTAAAACTTCTGAGTGATTTTATAGCAAAGCACTGATATTTTTCTTCCCAGCTTAAACGGTATATTTACTCCCTGCCCCAAAAATCCCCATCTCAAGCGTAAAAACAGCTTTAGGTTGCTCTTTCTAAGATATTTCCACAGCTCTTTTTTCTTAGCCAGATTGTCCTCAGTTTCCGATTTAATCGCAAGAATTGAGCAGATAATCATCATTATTTCAAGATAAAGTATCATATACCTTCTCAGCTTGCGGTTTTCAATTTTATAAGGATTATAGGAGTTTATCATAAGCTTTGTCACCTTAATCTGCTGATCTATCCTTCCTATCATGATGCCTTCGTTTACCGACTGGTCTTCTCTGCCTATATAATATCTGTAAAAATTAACATCCATATAGTATAAGGTTCTTACATGGGGCAGAGGATAGTATACAAATATATTGTCTACATAAAATGTATGTTTGGGAAGCTCAAGACCGCATTCTGCCAGCATAGCCCTCCTGTAAATTACAGAGTGCATCAGAATGTACTGACCCGGCAAAAAATTTCCTATGTCGTCCCAGGTCAATATACAGTCCTTTTCAAGCACTCTCCTGTAATTCATTACCTTTTTATGTACTGCTCCTTCTTTTTCATAAACAAAATTGCTTACAAGCAAATCAAGCTCAGTGTCACTTTGACTGGCAAAAAACCTGAGCTTGTCAAGAATTAAGGCATAAGCCTTCGCATCTACCCAGTCATCAGAGTCCACTACTTTAAAAAACACACCCCGAGCCGCCTTAAGCCCCTCAAAAACTGCATCTCCGTGACCGCCGTTTTCCTTATGCACTGCCCGGCATATCCCCGGATAGCGCCTCTCATATTCATCAGCTATTTCAGCGGTATTATCCTTAAATGAGCCGTCATTTACTATAAGGATTTCTACATCCCTTCCTCCGGGCAGCAAGGAATCAATACACTTTCTCATATAAGCTGCCGAATTATAGCAGGGTACTGCTATACTTAATATTTTCATACTATCTCCTCTTTAGCCAACTCATTTTTATTTACCCTCATCTTAATTACATATACTAAGCCTATAATTGATATTATTATTGCAAATAATGCATAAAGCATTATAACAATACCCTTAGCAATATCATTTTCAAAGCCGTCTATTAAACTGCTGATTAAAATTGCCGTAGCATTGGCACCCATATGATAGCCTATGCATAAGAATATGTTTTCTTTCTTATAATAAATATAGGCAAGTAATATGCCTATAAGCCCGGCATACACTCCCTGGCTTATATTAAAGTGTATAAGACCAAATAAAAATGAAGACATTATAACGGCAGGTATATTGCTGAAATATTTTCTCATTCTTCTATATACCAAACCTCTGAATATAAGCTCCTCAACTATAGGTCCAAGTATAACCACCACAAGAAACTGAGCGGCAATGCCTGTATTTGAAATACTTTTGTTTACCTCTTCAAAGACCTGGTCATTTATTTTGAATACATTAAAAATAAATGTAAGTGCTATATTTAAAGTCAAGGCAAGCGAGGCTCCAAGTAATATCACCATAACATAGTCCTTCAGATTTGTCTTATTGACTTCAATCCCGTCATCAAAGCCCCATTTTGATACATCGTCAGCATAAAGTCCTGCCATAAAGGGTATAGCTGAAAAAGCAAGCAGTCCCGTAATTATGATTGCATTTTGTGCTACGGCATTTTCCAAATCTATATTTACCGCTTCTGCACCTGTCAGACTGTCATAAACCTGCAAAATACCGCTAATAAATGATACCGCTGCAATAAAAAATATCTGCAATGCCAAATACAATAATACAGGATATACCGCTCGCCATATTTTTCCTAAAAAAGTCATCTAATTGCAGTCATTCTCCTTTATCTTAATTATAGCTCCACATCATTATACATAAATTCTGTTTATTTGACCACCACTTATTTCAGTTGAGTAAATAACTGCAATATGCTAAAATATTTATTAACTTATATGAATGGAGAAATTAACTATGGCAAAGAAAAGACTTGTTGTATCAATAGGACATAAGGATTTGGGAACTAATCTTCCAGAGCAGAAAAAAGCTATTGCAAAGACTTCAGAAGTGCTTGCAGAGCTTGTACAGGACGGCTGGCAGCTTGCCATAGTCCACTCAAATGCTCCGCAGGTAGGTATGATACATACCGCAATGAATGAGTTTGCCAAAACTCACGAAGGCTATACCAATGCTCCTATGAGCGTCTGCTCTGCAATGAGTCAAGGCTATATAGGCTATGATTTACAGAACACTCTGCACAGTACACTTATCTCAAGGGGGATTTATAAAACAGTTTCAACTGTACTTACACAGGTGACAGTGAATCCCTATGACGAGGCATTTTATACTCCTGTAAAGATTATTGGCAGGATAATGAGTCTTGAAGATGCCAGAATCGAAGAAGAAAAAGGCAATTCCATCATTGAAATTAAGGGCAGAGGCTTTAGACGTATAGTCGCCTCTCCAAACCCTGTGGCAATAGTGGAAATTGATGCTATAAAAGCACTGCTTAATGCCGACCAGGTGGTCATTGCCTGCGGAGGCGGCGGTATCCCTGTTATTGAGCAAAGTGGCAAGCTCAAGGGAGCCTCCGCAGTAATTGAAAAGGACCTTGCCGCAGGGCTGCTCGCAAAAGAGGCGGACGCCGATGTACTTCTTATTCTCACTGCCGTTGAGCAGGTATCCTTAAATTATGGGACTCCGCAGGAAAGACCTGTCAGCAAAATGAATATTGCAGAGGCGAGAAGTTTTCTTAATGAGGGACATTTTGAATTTGCTTCTATGCTGCCTAAAATACAGGCAAGCGTTGACTTTGTTAATGCAGGCAAAAACCGCCAGGCAATCATCACCTCACTTGATAAATGCAGAAAAGCACTTGCAGGCGAGGCAGGAACCGTGATTTCATAAAACTTCCCCCGTTTTAAAACGGGGGAAGTTTTATAATTATACCTAATCAAATTTCCAATAATGCATACTGTAAGGAGCAAGCTCCGCTCCATCAGCTAAAGCAGCTTTCTCTCCGCTCAATAAATCTCTAGCCTCACCTCTTATCTGCATACCGTTAAAATTTACCCTGTAATTATTTGAATCTGCATTTATTGCAATCCACATACATTCATCCTCGTATTCACGCCTGAATACAAGCTGCCGGTTCGTAAGAAGCACTGCCTTGTAATCACCATAGATTAGTGCCTTTTCTTCTTTATGAAGGCTTGCAAGCTTTGCAATAAGCTTGCTCAGTTCATTAAATTCAGGACTTGCTATTTCAGGGCGAAGTGCGGCATCACTGTATTTTTCTTTTCTTCCTTCTATCCCCCACTCACTTCCATAGTATATGCAGGGAATCCCGGGCATGGCAAACATAAGACCGTAAAGCAGAGCAAGATGCTTTTTATCCTTTAATATAGAGGCTACTCTTGTTACATCATGGTTATCGGCAAATGCAAGCAGATGAGTCCCCTTGTAAATCCCGGCTCCCTCAGCTCCGAAAAGCCGGTTTAAAGAATATGAAATTTCAAATAAATTTAAATCATTAAAACTTGAATACAGTCCTTTATAGCACTCATAATTGGTGCAGCTGTGCAGCATGTCTTTATTAACTATTCTCCGGTAATCGCCTGAAAGTATCTCTCCTATAAGCACAAAATCCAGTTTTAGCGAATCACAGAAGCTTCTCAGCTTTCTTAAAAACTCCTCATCTACACAATATGCCACATCAAGCCTTAAGCCATCAATGTCAAATTCTTTAACCCACATACGTATAGAGTCAAAAAGATATTCACAAACCTCAGGATTTTTTAAATTAAGCTTGACAAGCTCATAATATCCCTCCCAGCCTTCATAATAAAAGCCGTCATTAAAACCTGAATTGCCGTTGAAACTTATATGAAACCAATCCTTATAGCGTGAATTTTCCCTGTTTTTAATAACATCCTGAAAAGCCCAAAAGCCTCTGCCGGTATGGTTAAATACTCCATCCAGCACAATTTTTATACTATTTTCCTTTAATTGTCTGCACACCTGCGCAAAGTCTTCGTTATTTCCAAGCCTGCAGTCGATTTTTCGATAATCCCTTGTATCATAGCCATGCTTGTCCGACTCAAATATAGGTGAAAAATACACCGCATCAATATTAAGCTTTTTAAGATGAGGTATCCAATCTATAATTCTTTTTATTCTCGGTACTGTAATCCCGTCATTTTCACTTGGTGCTCCACACATACCAAGCGGATAAAATTGATAAAATACACTTTTTTCTGCCCACATATAATTTCCTTCTTAAGTCTTCATATTCATATAAAATTAAATACTACTGCTTATTTAATTTATAAAATCAAAGCTCCACATACTTTATTATAATTATTTCAGATTATAGCTTAGCTGATATTCCCTGTCAACATAATACATTGTCGTGAAAATTCAGCTATAATTTTCATTATTATGTTTTCAGAGCTTGCTGTATAAATCGTTTTGTCCTCTCGTTTTCAGGTGCCTCAAAAATCTGATGCTTGCTGCCTTTTTCCATAATCCTGCCATTGTCCATAAAAATCACCGTGTCTGCCGCTTCCTTTGCAAATTTTATCTTATGCATAACTATCACCTCGTAGCCTACTATCTCTGCAAGCATTAATTCGGGCAGCAGCCCCTGTCCTATATTTATCTTTCTTATGCTATCTGTCTTAGCTCTTCTAACAATATTTTTTTCGCAGCATTAATATCTCTCAAATGTACGTTTATAAGATATGTTTGACAAATCTATATACTCATCAATATAATAGGATTTGCAATAGATTTAAAAAGTAAAGCAAACCGAGCCGCCAAGAAACTAAATTATTATTTTAATCAAAATTATTTCAGGAGGAGATCAACTTTGAAGCTTAAATTAACTGCACTTATATTGATTTTAGGCGGATTTAGCTGTATATTATATATAAGAAGCCTGTCTAAAATAAACAATAGTCCCGACAATAATGCTAATATAGTTTCTTATTATATTACCGATATTGACCGGGATGGCAAAGAGGAGCTTCTTGTCATAACTGCTTCATCTTCAAATGCAGATTCAGCCAATACAGTTAATTCCGATAGAAACAGTCAGGAGGATAAATTTAACGACGACCGGACAGCTCTGATAAATCCTGAAAAACACGGAGATTTACTCAGTATATATTCCGACTTTACTTTAAAAAACAATAAACCTTATGTACAGGGAGAGCCGGTGCAAACCTATGAGCTTTGGAAGCTTATGCCTTCAAAGGTTCAGGCGGGAGATGTCGATGGTGACGGTTTTGAAGAAATTACCGTATGTGTTTATAAAACAGTGAAGTTTGATAATAAGCCTGATAAACGTCCCTTTTTTTACAGTACAAAAAGCGGAGCTCTAGCACCGTTCTGGCTCGGCTCAAGACTTGCCAGACCCTTCAGTGAATACACGCTCTACGATTTGGATCAGGATGGAGCTGATGAAATAGTAAGCATAGAAAGGCTTCAGGACGGCAGTGAAATTATAGTCATGTACGACTGGAAAGGCTTCGGATTTGAAGTAAATGCGATGTCGGAGCCGCTTAAAGCAAAGGCTTCCTTTGCTAACAATATACACTTTAAAGAAGAAAACCTGAAGGTGAAGACAGGCGGAGCTGCCTTTATACTGGAGCTTAAAGGTGAACGCATTATATTAAACTAATAATTCCGGATTATACAAATCCTTAAGCAGCACAGACAATTAATTGATTTATGAGCAAACAGTAAAGCAGCCTGCAAATATCTGCTTTGCCTGAGGTTTGCTGTCATAAGCTATAAATCTACAATACTAAAATATAAGGGAGGATATAAAATGCAAAAGTTTAAACAATTTTTTAAAAAAATGAGAAGACCCGGTTCAGGCTTCCTTGCCGTACTGCTGTCCTTATCATTTGTTTCAAGCTGCATGTCCGGCTGCTCCGCAAAAAAGGCGGAAAGTACGGTATCAGCCGAAACCAATAAAAAAATTAAAAAAGATGAAGATAGCGGAACCAAAGGTGTAGTAAGAAAAAAGAAGCCTAAAAAGGAAATTGCTGCCGGAGTTATAAATGTTGATTTCAAACCTGATTTTAATTCTTCAGGTAAAGTATATACTCCTTTAAATATAGAAGCAAAATCCCAGGAATATACAATTAACCCGGATTTATCCAATATAGCAAATCTTAATCAATTCGGCAATTTAAGTCAAAAGCAAAAAGAGCTTATAGCAAAAAACGGGTTTGCAGTAGCACCTACAAATTCGGAACAGCTTTTTTATATTTATGAGGACAATACTTATAAAAAAATTCCCGGATTCGTAACCAGCGATTCCGTACTTCAGCTTTATCACATACTTTTTGATTATTCACTTAGAAATGTCGAAACTGAATATTTTTATAATGACTTAGCCGCCTTAAATAATAATATCACAGGTGAGCTTATAAGGGCCTACTCTGAGGTTCAAAATGAAAAGGTTAAGGAAAATATAGGAGTAATGATAGGCTACTTTTCAGTCTGCAACCTCTGTCTTGGACAGGAAATTCCTCAAGGCTGCCCTGAAAATATTGCAGAAATTGCCCGCGAGGAGCTTTCCCGCATAGAAGCTGCCTCAGCCCCTCAAGCTTCTTTACTATTAAAGAGTGGTATTGATTATTCACTCTTTAAGCCGAGAGGACATTATACAAGGAGCGAGCAGCTTCAAAAATTCTTCCGTGCTATGAGCTGGTACGGCATAGCCTCTATGCCTTTTTATAAGGATAATAAAAAGGAAAAGGGCAGAGATGAGGATTCAGCTCAGAGAGCGATTATAGCTACTATGGCATTATGTAAGCTTGACAATACTCAGGGCGTTGACCTCTGGGAAAATATTTACAGCACTACAAGCTTTTTTGTAGGTGAATCGGATGACATTAATCCTTATGAGGTATCACTTGCAGTTAAAGAGGCTTACGGCGGTATGCCCTCATACGATGAAATTCCGGAAAGAATGGACGAGTTTTATGATGAAGTCGATAAAATGAGAAGCTCCGAAATAGGCATGGATTCAGGAGAAGAAAGTGCTCCTAAGATGTGCTTTATGGGACAGAGATACCTGCCTGATTCCTTTATTTTCCAAAAGCTCTCAGATACCGGAGAAAGATTGATTCCAAGCGGAGTTGATATATTTGCCGCTTTCGGCTCTGAAAGAGCGGATGAGCTTCTTGATGAAATTTACTTAAAGGGTAAATCAGTGCCTAAATATAAAAAAGTGCTTGAAGGCTTAAAAAAGAGGTTTAAATCCTATGATATAGCGCAGGAAACTCATAATGCCTATACCACCTGGCTTTATACCTTAAAAAGCCTTACAGTGCCTTTTTCCAAAGGCTATCCTTTATTTATGCAGAACAAAGCCTGGGAAGACAAATCACTGGCAACCGCACTTGGAAGCTGGGCGGAAATGCGTCATGATACTATACTTTACGGCAAGCAAAGCTCAGTGGAATGCGGAGGTGACGAGCCTCCTGAGGTTATAGGCTATGTAGAGCCGAACCCCGAATTTTTCAACAGACTTTTATGGCTTACTTCCTATACTAAGGAAAACCTTGAGTCACGCGGCATATTAAGTGAAGCAATGAAGTATAAGTATGAAAATGTCGAAGAAATGCTGACCTTTATGAAAAACTGTGCGGTGAAAGAGCTTAACGGTGAAGACCTTTCCTATGAAGAAACCCAGACTATACTTACTTACGGCGGCAGTCTTGAGTATATCTCAAGCTCTATAGCAGAAGCTGATAACTGGCACCTGATAGAGAATGATACCGATAAAAATATGGCGGTAATCGCCGATGTACACTCTGTATCCTATGGCAGCGGCTATGAATACCTTGAAGCCGCAGTAGGACACGCAGCTGAAATGTATGTTGCAGTTCCATATAAGGGCAAGGTTTTTCTCACTAGAGGAGCGGTATTTGACTATTTTGAATTTACCTCTCAGGAGCGTATGACAGACGAGCAGTGGCAGGAAAAGCTTAAAGCTTCAGCTCCTCAAAGACCTCCATTCGTGGATTCCTTTATGGAGCAAATCATAGGAGATGAGGTTCCAACTCCGGCTTCTCCGTTTTCTTCCGGCTGCTAAATATCATGGTCAGGTATAGCATAAAAACAATCAGCTCCAAATATTTATTTACAGGTATCGCCGCCCTGCTGCTTTTAGCAGCAGCGGCGGTATACTTTATCGGCAATCAAAAGCTCATTCCTCAAAATTCAGTAACTCTTTCCTTTGTAGGAGATGTAATGCTTTCCAGAGGAGTACAGACCGCGCTTGATAAATACGGCTATGATTATCCTTATGAAAATACCGCAGCTATCTTTTTAAATGATGATTTCACTGTAGGCAATCTGGAATGCCCTATTACAAGCTTTAATAATCCGGTGCACAAGGATAAAAGATTTCTTTTCAGAGCCGACCCTCAAAATGCCTCTGCTCTAAAAAAAGCAGGCTTTGACTGCATGATACTGGCAAATAATCACAGTATGGACCAAGACAGCCGAGGATTGTCCGATACCATGGAGTATCTAAAAAACAATGGTATAGCCTTTGTGGGTGCCGGAGATAATTCAGGAGCCGATTTCTCATACATATTTGAAAAAAATGGAATAAAAATAGGCTTTCTTGCTTACAGCATCTTCCCACCCGAGGGTTATTTTTATGACGCCTCCAAAGCGGATATACAGTATACCGGAATTGCCAAGCAGGAAGAGCTTGGGGCTGATTTAAAAAAATTGGACTGCGATTTTAAAATAGTATACTTCCACTGGGGAGTGGAATATGAGCCTTTTATAAATGACAAGCAGCGTATACTGGGACATAAAGCCATAGACAGCGGTGCAGACCTTGTAGTAGGCACCCATCCCCATGTTATACAGCCGCACGAAATCTATAATGGCAAATATATATTTTACAGTCTTGGAAATTTTATATTTGATAAGCAGATACCAAAAGGCACTGATGAAACAATGATCCTCCAAATAACTGTTAATAAACACGGGATTCAGGGGATACATATAATCCCTGCTCTGATTAAGCACTCTCAGGTTATCTTATCCGATAATGAAGCCAGATAAAGCTTTGCAAACCAGATATTTGAATAATCCGCTTTCACTGCTTTATCATTTCTGTCTAAAACCGACAGAATGTCAAACTGGATATTAAAAAATTACTCTAATATTTTCGTAATAAAAATAATAACTATTCTAATTCCACTCTTGCTATAAATGCTAGGTTTTGATACACTATAGCCACAAATAAATATCGGCATAACAGAGTCGAATTTTAAGGAGGATATTTTTTATGAAAGCATGTGTTATATATTTTACTACTTCAGGCAATACTGAAATGCTGGCTGAAAGCCTAGCCGAGGGACTTCGTTCAAAGGCTGAAGTTGAATTAAAAAAAGTTTCAGAAGCGGATTCTTTAAGCCTTTCTGATTTTGATATAATCGCACTTGGCTCACCTGCACAGGGAACTGAGGAAATTGATGAAACAGAGATGAAGCCTTTCTATGACAGTCATGCAGCTGAGATTAAGGGCAAGAAGGTTATACTCTTTGGCTGCTTCGGCTGGGGAGATGGAGCCTTCCTTGATACCTGGAAGGAAGATGTGGTTTCAAATGGCGGAGTGGTAATAAAAACTTACGGCAATCTTGAAACCCCGGAAGCTGATGCACTTGCAGAAATAAAAGCAATAGGCGAAAATGCTTAGTAGGTGTCTTAGAATTTAAAAATGTATCTGCAAGTGAGGTCATTTAACAGAATACTTTTTAAATAAAATAAAGCATTTTCGTAAAATTACAAAAATTACGATAACTATGTACAATGCAATTAGGGGCAGAAATCTAAAGATTGATTCTGCCCATTTGCAACTTCAAACATCTTACATTATATCAGTTTTTGAGGTTTGTACAAAGCTTGCAATCCTTTCATTATAATTGCAGTTAAAAGACTTTTGCTTCTGTGCCTATTGCTTAGGAAGCCTGCTCTTCCTCTCTTCCAAGCACCTTTTATATAAATAAAGCTGGCTTCTATACTCTCGCTTAAAGCTCTGCACTTTTAAAATGCGGCAGCCCTCTACATAGTTTCAAAAAGCATGTCCCCGTATCCCGGAACAGGCCAGTAATTCTTATCAGTAATAATCTCAAGCTTATCTACAGGGCTTCTCAGTCTTTCCATAGCGGCAACTACACTGTCATGGTAAAAATGGGCAGCCTCATATCCGCAATTCCCATTATTTTTTTCCTTAATTGCCTTAGCCTTGTCAAGTGCGGCATCTAAGCCGCTATAAGCTTCCTTCACCTGAGTTAAAAGCTCTGTACATTCCTTTAATAAATTTTCCTGTACTTCTACAGAAATTGATTTGCTTGCAACCTTGACCTCATTCATAGAATGTGCCAGTGCACCTATATATTTAATGATTGCAGGAATATAGAGCTTCCCCGTCATATCCAGCATAGTTTTTGCTTCTACTGCCACCGCCTTGGTATAAGCTTCAAACTCAATCTCAGACCTTGATTCAAGCTCTGCTCTGGTATAAACGCCAAAGCTTTCAAAAAGCTTCACCGCCTTTTCACTTTTAAGTGCTCCTATAGCATCCACCATGCTTTTAAGATTAGGCAGCCCCCGCCTTTTTGCCTCCTCTATCCATTCCTTTGAATAGCCATTGCCGTTAAAGACTATACGCCTGTGCTTAGACAGGAGTGCCTTTATCAGATTATGTACCTCCATGTCAAAGTCAGCTGTATTTTCCAGCTTGTCCGCCGCTTCCTTAAAGGCCTCTGCAACTATAGTATTTAATACTACATTGGCAGAGGATATTGACTCGGAAGCACCCAGCATCCTAAATTCAAATTTATTATTGGTAAAGGCAAAGGGAGAGGTTCTGTTTCTGTCTGTGGCATCCTTTTCAAAATCAGGCAGGGTAGCAACTCCGGTTTTTAACATGCCTCCGCTTTTTGACCTTACCGCCTCACCAGTTGCACAAAGCTGATCAAGCACATCCTCAAGCTGCTCTCCTAAAAATACGGAAATAATAGACGGAGGAGCCTCATTTGCTCCAAGTCTTTGCTCATTTCCAAGCACCGCCGCAGTTTCTCTTAAAAGGTCCGCATGTATATCAACCGCTTTTAATATACAGGCAAGCACAAGTAAAAACTGAATATTTTCATGTGGAGTATCGCCCGGATTAAGCATATTTATGCCGTCATTGGTTACAAGTGACCAGTTATTATGCTTACCTGAGCCGTTGACCCCTGCAAAGGGCTTTTCATGCAGCAGACACGAAAGACCGTGCCTTAAGGCTACTCTTTTCATGGTTTCCATTATAAGATGGTTATGGTCAGTAGCTACGTTTACCTGCTCATATACAGGGGCAAGCTCGTGCTGTGAGGGAGCTGCCTCATTATGCTGAGTTTTTGCAGGAACACCAAGCTTCCAAAGCTCATGGTTGAGGTCATTCATATAGGCAGCTGCCTTATCTCTGATTACGCCGAAATAGTGGTCGTCCATTTCCTGTCCCTTGGGAGGCATAGCTCCGAACAGGGTCCTGCCGGAATAGATTAAATCCGGTCTTTTCAGATATTTATCATGGTTTATAAGGAAGTATTCCTGCTCTGCACCTACGCTCGGTACTACACGCTTTGAAGTTGTATTGCCGAATAACCTGAGTATTCTTAAGGATTGGGTGTTTACTGCCTGCATAGAGCGGAGCAGAGGAGTCTTTCCATCGAGCGCCTCTCCCTTATAAGAGCAAAAAGCGGTCGGAATGCATAATACCACACCTATAGTATCTTTAATTAAAAAGGCAGGGGATGTACAATCCCATGCCGTATATCCCCTTGCCTCAAACGTAGCTCTAAGTCCTCCTGAGGGAAAGCTTGAAGCATCAGGCTCTCCCATTATCAGCTCTTTTCCCGAAAACTCCATAATTACCTTGCCGCGTTTTCCGGGAGCAGATATAAATGAATCATGCTTTTGTGCAGTTACACCGTTTAAGGGCTGAAACCAATGTGTATAATGTGTCGCTCCGTTCTCCAAAGCCCATTCCTTCATACCGTGAGCCACTATATCTGCCATAGCGGCATCAAGCTCTGTTCCGTCCTCTATAGTCTGCCTAAGCTGTCTATAAATATTTTTTGGCAGATGAACTGCCATAGCAGCATCATTAAATACATTACAACCATAATAATCAGCTATACACCGCACCATAATCTTGTCCTAAGCCTTTCCTGCTGAGCCAAAAAGCTCTATTTTTTCACGAACTGTCTGCATTATTGCATCAGTACCTGGTTTTAAAAGTTTTCTCGGGTCAAAGCCCTTGCCCTCTCTATCTTTTCCTGCTTCTATATACTTGCGTGTCGCCTCCGCAAAGCTGAGCTGGCATTCCGTATTTACATTTACCTTTGCAACTCCAAGAGAGATAGCCTTCTGCACCATTTCTCCGGGAATTCCGGTACCTCCGTGAAGCACCAGCGGCAGTCCGAAGGATTTTTCCTGTACCTGTGCAAGCACTTCAAAATTTAGTCCCTGCCAATTTGCAGGATACTTTCCATGTATATTACCTATGCCTGCCGCAAGGAAGTCTATGCCAAGCTCTGCTATCTTTCTGCATTCCTCAGGGTCGGCACATTCTCCCATACCTACAACTCCGTCTTCTTCTCCTCCTATTGAGCCTACTTCAGCCTCTATAGAAACTCCCTTTGCATGAGCTGCCGCCACAAGCTCCTTTGTTTTTTCTATATTTTCAGCTATAGGCAGATGCGAGCCGTCAAACATTATTGATGAAAAGCCTGCTTCTATACATTTATAGCAGCCTTCATAAGAGCCGTGGTCAAGATGGAGCGCTGTAGGAACGGTAATTTTAAGCTCCTCAAGCATACCCTTTACCATATTGGTTACTGTCTTAAAGCCTGCCATATACTTGCCTGCACCTTCCGATACTCCAAGTATCACCGGTGAATTCATCTCCTGTGCTGTCAGCAGTACTGCTTTTGTCCACTCTAAATTATTGATATTAAACTGACCTACTGCATAATGAGCAGCCTTAGCCTTTTTTAACATCTCTGTTGCCGGAACTAACATTGCTTTTTCCCCCTTTGTAATATTATTTTCTTTATTATACTATTTTTAATCCCTGACTCCAAGAAGTTTTTTAACCATATTCTCCATCAGCTCAATATCGCATTCTCCCTTATGCAGTACCGGAGCTTCCCTCAGCTCAAGAATGGCACGAGGAATATCCGTTTTTGAAGCGCTTCTCAGCAGCTCTATGATTTCCCACTCATCCTTATCCTTTATATCAGCTATAGCTTCCATTACACTCCTTGCAAATTTGTAAGGACTTGCAGTAGCGGCAATCAGAGTTTTAGTATTATCTCCGGATTTATTCAGATACTTCTGATAAACACAGGAAGCTACCGAAGTATGAGTATCAAGCAAATATCCTCCGTCTTCATACACTCTCCTAATATTCTGCATATTTTCTGCTTCAGCAGCAAAGCCGCCTTCAAAATCAGACATAAAGCTCCTCATCTCCTCACTCACCTTATAAATTTCTTTATTATAAAGCTCCGACATAAGCTTTGCCGTTTTATCCGCATCACAGCCGCTGCTCAGATATATCAGTCTTTCAAAATTGCTTGATATAAGTATATCCATTGAGGGAGAGCTGGTAAGTATGAAATCACGATTTATATCATAGGCTCCTGTATTAAAAAAATCGAAAAGCACTTTATTTTCATTTGAAGCACATATAAGCTTATTTACAGGAAGTCCCATAAGCTTCGCAAAATAGGCGGCAAGAATATTGCCGAAGTTTCCGGTAGGCACGCAAATATTTACTTTTTCGCCCTCAGCCAGCTCCCCTCTTTCCAAAAGCCTTACATAGGCATACACATAATATACAATCTGCGGCACCAGCCTGCCTATATTTATAGAGTTGGCACTTGAAAGTCTGATATTATTTTCTGACAAAAGGATTTTCAGCTCCCGGTCTGAAAAGATTTTTTTAACCTCGCTCTGCGCCTCGTCAAAATTGCCGTGTACTGCCAGAACTTCAACATTAGCTCCTTTTTGAGTAGTCATCTGAAGCTCCTGTATCTTACTCACCCCTCCTTTAGGATAAAATACTATTATCTGAGTTCCCTCGACATCCGCAAAGCCCGACATCGCCGCTTTTCCGGTATCTCCGCTGGTGGCTGCCAGTATTGCTATTTTATTCTTTATGTTATTTTTTTTAGCTGCAGCTATCATAAGATGCGGCAAAATCGAAAGCGCCATGTCCTTAAATGCCAAAGTTTCGCCGTGAAAAAGCTCCAGATAATAAGCTTTGCAGAACTTTTTAACCGGCACTATTTCATTAGTATCAAATTTTCTGCCATAAGCCTTCTCAATACATTCCTTTAATTCTTCCTCACTGTAATCAGTAAAATAAAGCCTCATTATCCTATAAGCTATGTCTTTATAGTCCCGGCTTGTTAAGTCCTTCAGCTTAAAATCAAATGCCGGGATTTTTTCGGGCATAAAAAGTCCTCCATCATCGGCAAGACCTTTCAATATTGCCTGTGAAGCAGTAAGTCCTCTGTCTTTTCCCCTGGTACTTGAATACCTTAAATCTATACGCTTATCCATTCCTTCTCCTTTTTATTATATTAAAGCTGACATTCTCCGCCTGAGTATTTAAAATCCTCTGCCGCCTCCGCCGTGTGCAGTTCCGCTGCTGCCGGTATGTGTGGTTGAACTGAAGCCTCCGCCGTGCGAGCCTCCCGGATGATGATTGTCTGAGCTGATATGCCTGGTTATAGTACGCCTGCCTAAAAACTCATCCGTATCGTTTATTAAATTATAGGCAGCTCCCGCTCTATATGAAAGCAGATAAGCGGGCAGCTTCTTTTTTGCTTTTTTCATAGCATAATCATCCCTCACTCCCTTAATATATATTCCTGCTATTATCAGCGGTACTGCCAAAGATAGTAAAAGCTCATAGAAGGTTATTTTCTTAGGCGACTTATAATAGCTTATTTTGCCGGTTTCCCTGTCATAATTATACTGTCCCTCTCTCACGCCCAGCTTTACATAATGCAGTATTTCAACAATGAGTACTGAAGCGCAGGAATAATACTGTCCCATCTTCATAAATTTAATTCCATCATCAAGCAGGCTTTCAATCCTTTTATCATCCAGGATTCTTATCATGGAGCCTGCAGTCGATATGTGCAGCTGCCTATTATCAAAATCCATTAAAAGCAGCATACCGCTGCGGTCTTTTGAACTTCCGAAGCCTCCCTCATCATAAAAATCATCCGCATAGCTTTCAGCAGACCTGCCTCCGGTATTATTAGTTGTAACCACGACAAAATCCATACCTGTCTTTTCTCTGGCTTCCTTTAGCTCCATATTCAGCTGTTCTTCTTCCTCACTGCTTAAAACTCCCGCCTTATCGTATACATAAGTGTCGAAATCCTTTGCATACACTGCATTTTCGTATTTCATGCCTGAAATAAATATTACGGAAAACAACAGCATAATAATAAATTTAATTTTAGTTTTCATAAAGCCCCCCCTATAAAACAAAGTATGAAGCCAAAAGCATAAGGATTATAAGAGGTAGAGCTATTAAAGCAAAGGTAAGCATGAGCTTTGAATAATCAACAGGAAGCTCACCCACAACCTTGCCATTCTGACCGTTTAATGAAAAATAATATACCTTATTATTTTTATCGTCCTTATAAGTCAAAGTCCAGACCGGCAGCAGAGCATACTGCCAATTTCCGCTTGTTACAGCCACCTCTTTGTTATAAACAGTAATGTTTGAATAATCTGCCAGATAATCTACCAGCCGGCTCATAGCATAGGTACTAACCTCCGCTTTTATATTCTCTGAAAAATCAGCGGTCTGCATATCCTTTCTCTCTGCCATAAAGCCTGAAAGGTAAGACAGCTTAAACTGCCTGCCCTGATTAAAATCATAGGGCAGCACAGCCTCTACCAGAGCCTTATTAGCTTTTCTCAAAGCATTTCTGGCGATATTATTCAAATCCATATCACCTTCCTTTTTAATATGGTAGCTGTCAATATGCTGATATTCCGTATTTCCAATTCTGTTTCTGCTGTGCTTTTCCGCTGCGGCATCCAAACTGGCATGCACCTTACAGCTGTAAAGCAAATACGGAAAATACACTCCGCTCAGCTTATCTATTTGGTCTTTTGAATAAAAGCTCCTCGGTACATATCTTTTTTTCTTTATCCACGCAGCAAACGCCGCCTCGGCTCCTGCCTTGTCAATCTCAAAGGGTATTACATAATCAGGGGTATCAGCTCCGTCAAGTCTGCCTGAAAGCACCACCGGAGAGTGACAGTAATAGCAAAAGGTAGCCGCCGTAGTAAAATCGGTAACTATTTGAGCTCCGCAGCTGGGGCAACTGTATAACAGTGCCTGCTGCCTGCCGACTTCCTCGTCAGAGGTGTTCACATCTTCAACAGACTCATTCTGTGCAGCTTCTCTTAAAGCTGCCGATTCATTATCGGCAAATATCTGATTAAGCTCCTCCTGTGAATATTCTGACGAGCAATAATCACATTTATATCCTCGACCTTGCGGATTAAATTTCAAATCCCCTCCGCAATTCGGACATTTATATGAAAGTGCCTCCATACAAGTTCTCCTTATACTGTATTCTACTAAAACAAATATGCACAATTCACCTTGCTGACCGCTTCAGTTACCAAAGCTAATTCTCCTTAAAAAGTCCGAAGCTGCGGGCAGGAGTGATATTGCAGACTGACAGGGCGGTTAAAACGGTTGCAGTTACAAACTGAAAGCCCATACTTATGCCGAACCAGTTTTTTCTTATAAAACCGGTATCGTCTCCGCCAATTAAATCAAACAGTAAATTAACGCTTTCCTTATTTCCTATCACTGAATTAATATTAATATAAAAGGCAGTAACAGGGTTGATGGAATAAATCAAGCTCATAACGCCGGATACATCGCTCTGATTTGAATAGGTAGCCATAAGCTCGCTGGCAACTACAGAAACGGCTGCCTGATTTTGATTGTCTGCCGGCAATCCTCCGAAGAATAATCTGTGAGGCAGAGTACCGAGTATAAAGGCAATAAGCACCGAATAAGCTATTACTACTGCCATAGCAGTATTTTTACTAAATGAAGAAGCAAAAAGTCCTATGCTTCCTGCATAGTATACTACAATCAGATAGGATGTGAAAAGTCTTAGAACTCCGCCGGCAGTGATGCCTCCATATACAAAAACAAGTGCCAGTACCGGCAGGCTGGAAACCACCAGGGTGCAGACAGTAAAAATTGCCACAGTAAATTTTCCAAATACTATATCAAAAGGTCTTATGCGTGTAGTATAAAGCAAATCAAGAGTTTTTCTCTCTCTTTCAGAGCTGATGGCTCCTGCGGTAAAAGCCGGTATGATAAATAGTACCGTTAAAAATTCTACAAGTGCCACTAGCCTGAAAATTATAAGAAAAGAAAGGTACTGAACTCTTGCCGTATTTTTAACATCCTGGATTACCGCACTCATTGAAGCCAGCACTATAAAAGCAAGCAGAGCATTAAACAAGCTTATCACTATGGAAAATTTGACACTTCTAATCATAGCTTTTTTTTCATAAACATATATAGGATTAATAATCATTCTCAATAAGCACCCTTTCTTCATCATGATTTGTTATCTGTATAAAAAAGGATTCAAGGCTTCCGGTTTCCCTGACAAATTCGCATACAGGAACCTCCATCTCTATAAGCTCGTATAAAAGTCTGGCTTCTTCAAGCTTGCCTCCCTCAAATTTAATCATAAAGGTATTGTCGTTTCTCGATACAGTTTTAACTCCTGAATTTTCCTTAAACACAGCCATTGCAGAGCTTATCGCTCCCAGCACCACTATTTTTATAGGATTTGAATGCTCTATTCTTCCAAGTATCTGCGCAAGACCTCCTTCAGCCACCATTTTCCCATTTTCAATGACTGCAATATCTGTACATATCTCCGATAATTCCGATAATAAATGAGAGCTTATCAATACAGTCTTGCCGCTTTCTTTCAATTCCTTAACAAGTCTTTTAAATTCAAAGCTGTTTCTGGGGTCAAGCCCGCTTGTAGGCTCGTCCATTATAATAAATTCCGGATTATGTATAAGTGCTCTGGCAAGTGATAATCTCTGCTGCATACCTCTGGAAAGTGTATCTGCTAAAAAGTCTGCCTTATCCTCAAGTCCTACCTGCTCCAATAATTTAAAATTTTTTTCGGCAGCCCTTACTCCTGTTATTCCAAAGCCGGCAGCAAAAAATTCCATATATTCACTTACACTCATATTAAAGTAGGAGCCGCAGTTATCAGGTACATAGCCTATAGTTTCTTTGACCTTTAAAGAATTTTTCCTTGCATCTATTCCATTTATTATAATCTTTCCTTCATCAACAGAGCTTAATCCGGTAATCAGCCTTATTGCAGTAGTTTTACCGGCACCGTTTGGACCCACAAGCCCATATACTGCCCCTTTTTTAACATTCATATCCAGTCCGCTAAGAGCGGCATGCTTGCCATATTTCTTTTTTAAGCCTTCTACTTTAAGCATTTAGCCTCCTTTCAGTTTACCTTTCACTCTGAGGCTCATTATCAGAGCCTGTAACAGAAATCATAGGCAGGGATACCACCAAAGCCGAATTATTTTCCTTATATACATATCTGATTCTTATGGTTTTAGGCGGTGAAAGATATTCTTTAAGCTCGTCTATGCTGTAATTTCTAATCTCTTTTTTATCATAGCTTCCTTTAAAATAATTAAAGAAATACATCTCTCCTTCAAAAATTTCTATGTCCTTATCATTACTCAAAAATTCAGATGAAATAGTTTCAAAATTCAGCTCATCTATTTCTATATCATCTCCTATCTGATATTCAAGCACCAAAGGCTCTACAGGGTAGAAAGCATTAATATTTGCAAAGAATACACCTCCAAGCAGCGTAGGATTCTTCATCAGTGCCGAGCGATAGATTAAGTCTCCTTTTTTATTGTCCGTATTTAACTGACTTACCAAAAGTGAGATTCCCAGGTTTTTTATTTCCTTGTTTAAAACTATATTATTGTCTGGTTTATTTTCGGTAAAGCCTATAATTCTTGCATCTGCCGAATAGCCTGATTGATGGAAGGACATATAAAAGGTGGCAAGCTCCGCTTTTCCAAGTGCTTCCATATAAAAAGCTTCCGATTCATAGGTGCTTATATTTTCAGAAGCAAGCTTCTCAATTCCCGTGATAGCCTTTGATACAGCTTTAAGATTTGTCAGCGGTATATTATACACCTTAAGACCGTCAAGGTCTATAGTCTGGTTCGCCTCCATATCTCCCAGCAGCACCAGCTTGCCATAAAGAATAATTGCCACACTGTTTATTTTTTCTTGATAATTATTTGTAATATATCCCTTAAGCTCATCCTTAAACAGGCTGATCTCACCTGAAAAGCCTATAGATTCCTTATTTTCATAATTTCTCTCAAGCTTAAAAAACTGAGAGACAAAAGCCCCCGGAGCGTATACATTTATTTCCGTCTTATCCTTGTAAAACCCAAGCCCTACATCAACACTGTCAGTTTTATTAAATATCTGTTTTCTAAAATTTAAGCTTTCGCCTGATACCGGACGTACCGAATACTGTTTTGATATATCCATATTATAGGTTTGATTGTAAGGATTTCTAAAATTAACATAGGTTTGCTCTGAAATATTATCTTCATCAACATCAAGTATACTAGCATAATTATAAAAAGCCTCTTGAAATCTGGTTCTTGCACCAATTTGATAGATTATCACTGTAAAGCATACAGCTATAATACCGACTATTTTTATATAAAGAGAGTTAAGCCCTCTCTGCTTTAAAAATAAAAATATTCCGGGACCTATTATTATTATATAAAGGATTATCAAAAAAGCGAGTATGGAAATATTAGGAATTTTATCAGCTCTTTCAGTATTTATTATTGACTGAATATCTGAATATAAGCCGTAATCCTGTACGTAGAGTCCGTTTCCAAGCGACTCCAGCCTTGTATTTCCAAGTATTTTTGATAATACAGTGCTTATATACGAGATATGCTTAGAGGCATAATCCAATACAGCCTCATCTGCAAAATCATAGGCTGCTACAGCTATTACTCCGTTTTCCTTATTTACCGAGCTTAGCAGCGGAGCATCATCCCCCTGTATAAGTATGCTGCCTCCATGAAGCTGAAAATTGACACAGCTGATGCTCTCAACACTGCTTCCGGGCTCGTCTATTCCAAGCTGCTCACCAAGGTCTATCTCTTTCAGCTCGGGAGCTTCATACATATCATCCAGAAGCTCGGGAGCATATCTTCCCAGTGTATCATCCACTCTTTCTCCGGTGCCCAGCAGCATTATTCCGCCTTTTTCCACCCAGTCCATCAGTGCCATAGACTGAGCTTCATTTAAATCCCTGATTTTAAAATTACTTATAACTATGATATCAAGCTGAGATAATCCCACCGAATCTTCAGGAAAATCGTTTTTATCAATAACTACCGATTTAGTGGAAATAACTCCATAATTGATAAATACACTGTCAAAATAGCTTAGGGCTTCAGGCGTATCGCTTAAAATGCCTATTAAGAGATTATCAGAAGCAGGAGAGGTATCAAGCTCGACTTCCTTTTCTTTGAGCAGCTTAGAATCGCTGTCGTAGAGATTGACAAAGATTCTGTCAATCCCGTAGCCTATAGGTATGTAGCAGGTCTGCTCACGGCTTTTTTCAAAATCCAGAGGATAGGTATATTCATAGATTTTGCCGTCTGAAGCCTTGGTTTTAATCGCAGCTTTTCCTTTAAATTTTCCTGATTTTACTGTGTATACAAGATGAACCGGCAGGTATCTCCCGGTTCTTGCAGTATTGTCATAGCCATAGCTTACCTCTATATCAACCTCCTGCAAATCCCTTGCATAGGTTATCGCAGCTATAAATATAAATCCTAGTATGAGGCTTAAGCATATAATTAATTTTTTAATCCCAGGCATTTGTAAAATTTTCCTTCTCCATATCTAAATCAGCTTTAAGCTTAACTATAAAAGCAGTACCATTCAAATCACTTTTAACTTCAATTAAAGCTCCGTGCATATCCGCGATATTTTTTGCAATCGCAAGCCCAAGCCCCGTACCTCCGGTTTCAGAAGACCTTGAGCTTTCAAGTCTGTAAAATTTTTCAAAGATAAGCGGAAGCTCCTCCTTCGGTATTACCTTGCCGTAGTTTATTACGGATATAGTAACATAGTCCTCTAAAGCCTCTATCCTTACGTCTATCTTCTTACCGTCAACACCGTATTTTATAGCATTGCCTACCAGATTTTCAAAAAGCCTCGCCAGCAGGTTTGCATCAGCATTTATTAATTTACTGTTTTTATTGGTAGTGAGTGAAAAGGCAAGTCCCTTTTCCATAAAATTAGGATAAAATTCCTCCATAAGCTGACTTATAAGCTTCACTATGTCTATGCTTTCCACTCTCATTGCTATTTTTCCGTAGTTAAGCTTGGTAAATCCAAAAAGGTCCTCTATAAGCTTTTCAAGTTTTTTTGCCTTTGTATAGGCTATCTTAGTATAATTATTTCTTGTTTCTTCATCAATTTTATTATTTTTTGATAAAAGCTCAAGATAGCCTATTATTGAAGTCAGCGGAGTTCTCAAATCATGTGCTACATTTGTAATCAGCTCATTTTTAGTACGCTCCGACTCCCTTTCTCTTTCCATCAGACTTTTAATATCACTGACCATAGAGTTTAAGGTTGATGCCATATCTGAAAACTCATCATCTCCCTCAACTTCAAGGCTTGTATTCAAATCGCCTGAAGCGGCACTTTTCATTGCCTGCGATATATCCTCTATATATCCGAAGGCTTTTCTTTGCAAAAGCCAGAATACTAAAGTAAACATACCCACGCCGAACAGCACAAGCAAAAGCACGGTTACTGTTTCAAATCTTATAAATGAAACCACCACCTCATTTTTTGACTGGCGAAATCTCGGAAGCTCAAGAATCGTAAAAATATTATTTACTAAAAAATATTCTATAAGGCAGCTGATTATAAGTGAATAAATGACATTTATAAGCACCTTGGTATGAAATTTCTTATAGGTTAATCCTTTTTTAATAATATTCTTTGTTTCTATTTTCAGATTACTTTTCAATCTTATATCCTACTCCCCATACTGTAGTTATAATTTTATCCGCACGCTCATCTTCTTTCATCTTGCCTCTTAATCTTCTTATATGTACCATTACGGTATTATTTGCCTCATAGACCTTTTCATTCCATACCCTTTCAAATATATCATCGGTTGAAAACACCTTGCCCGCATTGCTCGCCAAAAGATAAAGAATTTCAAATTCTATTGGAGTCAGCTTAACCTCCTCGTCATAGATCGTTACCTTATGATTGTCTTTGTTTATCACCAGTCCTCTTATACTTATCTCATTCTGCGGTTTGACATTTCCGCTGTTGGGATTAAACTGAGTATAGCGTCTGAGCTGAGATTTAACTCTTGCAGTCAGCTCCAGCGGGTTAAAGGGCTTGGTCACATAATCATCCGCCCCTGTGCCCAGTCCCATTATCTTGTCAAGGTCTGAGCTTTTTGCCGAAAGCATTATGATAGGGATGTTTTTAGTTTCTCTTATTTTCTTGCACATATCAAGCCCGTTCATTCCGGGCATCATTATATCTAAAAGTGCAAGATGTATGTCTTCTCTGTCCAGTATATCCAGCCCGTCTTTTGCATTTGAAGCCTTAAATACCTTATATCCGTCACTTACAAGATGTATCTCTACCAAGTCGGCGATTTCCTTTTCATCATCTACTACAAGTACATTAGTTTGTGCCATAAAATCTCCTCTCTCATATACAGCGCTGTCTTTCACAGCCTATTAAATAATAAATATATTTATATCATATTTTTCAGTTTTTTAATTTAATATTATCTTACAGTAAAGAAATCAAACCTTAAACCTGTATCCCACCCCCCATATAGTTTCTATATACTGAGGTCTGGAGGAATCAAATTCTATCTTTTCTCTTATTTTTTTAATATGTACAGTGACAGTAGCTATATCTCCTAAGGATTCCAAATCCCAGATATGCTTAAACAAAGCCTCCTTAGTAAAAACATGGTTGGGATTTGAAGCTAGAAAGACTAAAAGGTCAAATTCCTTTGCGGTAAAGTTTGTTTCTTTTTTATTTATCCAGACCTTTCTGTCAGTCTTGTCTATCTTTAGCCCTCTTATCTCTATAACATCATTTACCTGCTGAGCATTGTCAAGGATTCTCTGATACCTTGACATATGTGCCTTTACCCTGGCTACCAGCTCACTTGGAGAAAAAGGTTTTGTAATATAATCATCAGCCCCAAGTCCAAGCCCTCTGATTTTGTCAATATCTTCTTTTTTAGCACTTATTAAAATCACCGGGATATCCTTAACCTCTCTGATTTTTTTGCAAATTTCAAATCCGTCACTGCCCGGAAGCATTATATCCAGTATTATTAAATCATACTCATTACTTACCGCCAGGAATTTCCCCTCATCGCCGTTATTGCAAAGCTCCACCTCAAAGCCGGATATTTCAAGATAATCCCTTTCCAGCTCCGCTATGCTTTCTTCATCCTCAACTATAAGTATTTTTTTCAACCCTTTCACCTCCTTCTAAAATTTTTTTGATGACTGATGCTTTCTAAGCAGTATTATTATATCTGTTCCCTTGCCGATATCACTTTCGGCTCTTATAAAACCGCTATGTGCCTCTACTATCTTTTTTACTATTGAAAGTCCTATACCGCTTCCTCCGGTTGAGGAATTTCTTGAATAATCGGCTCTGTAAAATCTGTCAAAAATACAGGGCAAATCCTTTTTGTCTATCCCTCTGCCGTTATCGCTTATATCTATCCTTACAAAATCTCCCTCGTCAAGCAGCTTGATACCGATTTTTCCGGGGATTTTGTTAAGATATTTTACTGAATTTCCTATAATATTGTTGATAGCTCTCTTCATCTGCTCCACATCGGCAACTATAATCGTATCCTTTTTTATATTGCTGTCAAAAGAAAAGCCTATGCCGGCAGCTTCCATATCAAGTCCTATTTCGGCAGCACAATCCTGAAAAAAATCCACTATATTTACTTCCTCATAATTATAAGGCAGCTTATTGGTATCAATCTTAGTATAAAAGGTAAGCTCATCTATCAGCCTATCCATATCATTAGCTTTATTATAAATAGTTCTTATATACTTATCAAGCTTTTCGGGAGAAGCCGCCACTCCGTCCATAATCCCCTCCACATAGCCTTTAATAGCGGTGATAGGAGTCTTTAAATCATGTGAAATATTACTTATCAGCTCTTTATTGTCCATATCCGCCTGAAGCTTTTCTTCCTCATTTTCCTTAAGCCTTATCCTCATCTCCTCAAAATCCATGCAAAGCTGTCCTATCTCGTCATGTTCTTCAAAGTCCAGTGTAAAATCAAGATTTCCCTCTTTAATCTTCCTTGTAGCCTCTTGAAGCTTTGAAAGAGGCTTTAAAATAGAGCTGTAAATCCATATAATCATTAAAAATGCCACACAGATAAGGATTGCCACTGTGGTAATTAAAATGTCGAGTATCTTCTCACTGTTATGCTTAAATATACTGGCAAAAAGCAAAATGGCGGCAGTTATGCTTATGCCTGTAAATATGCTTATCAGAGCAGTTTTTAATCTCATAAATTTAAACCCTTTTAATTTTGTTGGAATTTATAAAAATAGCTACCGCAAAACAAATGCAGGAAACATATTGTTTTACAGCAGCCAAACATAATCTATATTGTAAGGCAGATATTGACAAACCACCTTACTGCTTACTTACTTATAATTAATTTTCCAATAAAGCCGCAGCCTGTTTAAGCTCCTCTGCCTTATCAAGTTTTTCCCACGGCAGATTAATATCAGTTCTTCCAAAATGTCCATAGGCTGCGGTTTGCTTATAAATAGGCCGCCTGAGGTCAAGCATTTTAATAATACCTGCCGGTCTTAAATCAAAATGCTCCCTTACCAGCTTACAGATTTTCTCATCACTTATTCTGCCGGTCCCAAAAGTATTCACTGAAACCGAAATAGGGTGCGACATACCTATAGCATAGGAAAGCTGTATCTCACATTTTGAAGCAAGCCCTGCTGCCACTATATTCTTTGCAGCATACCTTGCCGCATAAGCAGCCGAGCGGTCAACCTTGGTGCAGTCCTTTCCTGAAAAGGCTCCGCCTCCATGGCGTGCAAAGCCTCCATAGGTGTCAACTATTATCTTTCTTCCGGTAAGCCCTGAATCTCCATGAGGTCCTCCGATTACAAATCTGCCGGTCGGATTTACATAAAACTTGGTGTTGTTGTCTATCATATTCTTTGGCAGTATTTCATCAAAAATCAGCTTTTTAATATCCCTCTCCAGCTCCTGATGAGTGACACTCTCATCATGCTGAGCTGACAGCACCACAGTATCTATCCTGACAGGCTTATTATTTTCATCATACTCAATCGTTACCTGAACCTTGCCGTCAGGTCTTAAATACTTAACACTCTTATCCTTTCTTATTTGGCTCAATCTTCTTGCAAGCTTATGTGAAAGTGCTATAGGATAGGGCAGATATTCCTCAGTTTCATCTGTTGCATAGCCGAACATCATGCCCTGGTCGCCTGCACCTATATTCAAATCATCCTTTTCTTCGCCCTGCTTAGCTTCAAGCGACTTGTCAACTCCCATCGCAATATCCGGCGACTGCTCGTCAAGCGATACTATAACTCCGCAGGTATCGGCATCAAAGCCGTACTTTGCTCTGTCATAGCCGATTTCTCTGACTGTATCTCTGACTATCTTTTGTATATCGACATAGGCCTTTGTAGTCACCTCTCCCATTACCATTACAATCCCTGTAGTGACACAGGTTTCACAAGCAACTCTGCTTAAGGGGTCAAGCTCAAGCAATGCATCAAGTACGGCATCTGAGATTTGGTCACACATCTTATCAGGATGTCCCTCTGTAACCGACTCAGATGTAAATAATCTCTTTTCAGGCATATCTTCCTCCATATATAAAAACTTTACAGCTAATATAATAAACTATAATTTTTCGCCTTTAATTATAGCACACTCTCTTAAAAAATACCATGTCAGTTACTCTATCATTTATATAAATGTAGCAATATAAAAACATAAGCTTTATTGCTTTATTCTTTCATGAAGCGGCTTAAAAATTCCTTTGTTACAAGACTTTTAGGATTATTAAAAACCTCCGCAACGCTTCCCTCTTCTTCTATCACTCCCTCCGCCATAAATACTACATGACTTGATACATCCCTTGCAAAAGCCATCTCATGAGTCACTATAATCATGGTAAGTCCCTCTTTGGCAAGCTTTTTCATAACATCAAGCACCTCTCCCACCATCTGAGGGTCAAGTGCGGAGGTAGGCTCGTCAAAAAGCAGCAGCACCGGCTCCATAGCAAGTGCTCTCGCTATAGCCACTCTTTGCTTTTGACCGCCCGAAAGCTGTTTCGGCTTTGCATTTATATAGGGGAGCATACCTACCTTTTTCAGGTAATACATAGCTTTATCCCTGGCTTCTTTAATATCCTTTTTAAGCACTTTAGTCTGCCCTATAATACAGTTTTCAATTACGGTCATATTATTAAACAGATTAAAATTTTGAAATACCATTCCTACCTTCGCTCTGTAGGCAGCCGGATTGCTGTCCCTGTCCGTAATATCTCTGTCCTCAAATAATATACTTCCGGTAGTAGGCATTTCCAAAAGATTTATACATCTTAAGAGGGTTGACTTGCCTGAGCCGGAAGCTCCTATAATGCAGGTTACGTCACCTTTTTTTACTGTAAAGTCAATGTCCTTAAGCACCGCATTTGAGCCGAAGGTCTTGCTCAGATGGCTTACCTTAAGCAGTATATCTTTCTCCATTACTTCTCCTCCTTATTCTTTTGGGGATTAGGAAACTTTACCATTCCGCTCGTGTAGGCAAGAGTATCGGTAGTAGCAAGGTCGTAATTATCCGGTCCATCCATTTTACTTTCCCACAGCCTTAACAGCCTTGAACAGGTAAAGGTAAGTATAAAGTAAATCACCATAGTAATTGTGAAAGCTTCAAAATAAGTGTAGTAGGTGCCTGCCACTCCCTTAGTAGCAAAGAAAAGCTCAACTATGCCTATAATTGAAAGCACACAGGTATCCTTGATATTAATAATAAGGTTATTTCCTATCTGAGGCATGATATTCCTAAGTGCCTGCGGAAGTATAACATACACCATAGTCTGCACATGCGTCATTCCTATAGCCTTGGCTCCTTCCTCCTGCCCCGAATCCACTGACAGGATGCCTCCTCTCACAGTTTCCGCCATATAAGCGCCGGTATTTATTGAAACTATAAAATAAGCGGCAAACATCATGGACATATTTATATTAAATAAAGCCGAGGAGCCGTAGTATATAAACATGGCCTGCACCATCATGGGAGTTCCCCTGAAAACTTCAACATAGGCATTCAATATAAACATTACTATCCTGTATAAAATTCTTTTTACAAAGCTGTCATTTTTAGAAATCGGTATAGTCTGTACCACGCCTACCGCAAAGCCTATGATGCAGCCTATTACAGTGCCTACCAGTGCTATATTCATAGTCTGGAGTGCACCGTTTAAAAAACTTATCCCATATTTTGAAAGCAAATATAGAATTCTTCCCAAAAAATCCTGAGGCATATCTTTTTATTCCTTTCTCCATATTATTAATAAGTGGTGCATGGCATTCCATGCACCACTTTAGTATTAAACACCTAAAGGCTGTACTTTTATCGCCTCGTCCATCATTTTTTCAAATTCCGATTTATCCATCTTATCAAGTACAGAATTGATAGCATCCTTAAGCTCGGTATTTCCCTGTTTTAATGAAATGCCTATATTGACCTCTTCCTCTGAAACCTTATAGTCGCCCTCGGCATTTCCGGAAAAATCAAGCAGCTTAAAATCAGGATGTGCTACGATCGCCGCCTTTGCAGTAGGCATATCCGTAATTACCGCTTCACATTTTCCCGTATCAAGCGCTACCAGTGCTGCCGGTGATGAATCCTGAGCGGTAAGTATCTTAGCCTCAGGTATCTGTTTAGTGCATATATCATACCATATAGTATTTTGCTGTGCTGTTACGGAAGCTCCCTTAAGGTCTGAAAGCCCTTTCGCCTCAGCAAGCTTGCCGTCACCCTTTACCAGCGTTACCACTGAAGCATAGTAATAAGGCTTGGTAAAATCCACGCTTTTTAATCTCTCAGAAGTGATTGACTGCCCCGCTATAACACAGTCCACCTGTCCGGACTGTACAGCAGTTACAAGTGCATCCCAGTCAAGTCTTACTATCTCAAGCTCATATCCAAGTTCATCGGTAATGCGCTTCGCAATCATTACGTCATAGCCGTAGGCATACTCATTTTGTCCATTTGATATTTTCACTGCACCGTTTGAATTATCCGGCTGGGTCCAATTATAAGGTGCATAGCTGCATTCCATAGCGACCTTTAATTTCTTTTTTCCTGAATCGGAGGACGCAGCCGTATCCGACTGCTTGCCTCCTGAACTGCATGCACTAAGCATAAGCATAATTCCTGCGAGCCCTACTGCTGTAAATAGACTTAATCTTTTTTTCATCTCTTTGCTCTCCTCTTTTGTATATTTATGCTATTGTCTGAATAAACAGACTAAAAGCTTTATAAAGAAAAAACAGCCTTTATAAAAAGCCGTTTTTTAATAAAATTTATTATACAACTGATTTTACAGTTCAGCAATACTATTTATATTAATTCCCGTACTTTAAATCAAGTTTCAGCTCCGCCTTGCGTTCCGATTCGAGGTCTTCTATTACCGCCGTTTCAATCCTTGCGCCAAGATTTCTTAATTTTTCATCAAATCTTTCATACCCTCTTTGTATAAAGTGAATATTATGGACAGTGCTGTAGCCCTCAGCCTTCAGTGCAGCAAGCACAAGTGCGGCACCTGCTCGGAGGTCCGGGGCGGAAAGTCCGGCTCCGGTAATTTCCGACACCCCTGATATAAAAGCAGCTTCGCCCCTTACCTTTATATCAACTCCCATTTTGACAAGCTCGTCAACATAGGAAAATCTGTTTTCAAAAATCTTTTCTTCTACCGCACTCACTCCTGAAGCAACTGATAAAACAGTAGTTATCTGCGGCTGCATATCAGTGGGAAATCCCGGATAAGGCATAGTGGTGACATCAGAAGCAAAAAGCTTTTCTCCAGCCCTCACTCTTATAAAATCATCTCCGGTACTGACTTCGCAGCCCATCTCTATAAGCTTTTGTGAAACCGCCTCCATGTGCTTTGGTATAATATTGGTAACCTTTATATCTCCGCCTGTAATTGCTGCCGCACACATAAAGGTTCCAGTTTCTATCTGGTCAGGAATTACTGAGTATTCTGTACCCCTGAGCTTTTCTACGCCCTGTATTCTTATTTCATCAGTTCCTGCTCCTTTAATATCGGCACCCATAGAATTTAAAAAGTTTGCAACATCGACGATATGAGGCTCTTTTGCCACATTTCTAAGTATAGTCCTGCCCTCCGCAAGTGTAGCCGCAAGCATTGTATTGATTGTAGCTCCTACCGACACGGTATCAAAGGCTATAGTACCGCCTATAAGGGCAATGGCATGCGCTTTAAGGTTTCCATTTGATACCTCAGTCTTCGCCTGAAGTCCTCTAAATCCCTTAAGATGCTGGTCTATAGGGCGGGTACCTATGCAGCAGCCTCCCGGAAGCCTGACTTCAGCACTTTGAAATCTTCCGAGCAGAGCACCTATAAGGTAATATGAAGCCCTCATCTCCGACATTTTACTATCATCTGCAATTACTGAATTTATATGTTTTGCATCTATCTTTACGCTGTGCCTGCTAACTCTATCCACTCTAACACCTAAAGATGCGATTTCCTCAAGCATGATGTTTATATCTGTAACATCCGAAATATTATCAATAAAAACCGGTTCGTCTGTCATAATTGCAGCGGCTAAAATACCGAGTGCAGCATTCTTGGAACCATTTACTGCAACTGTTCCTTTTAAGGGATAGCCCCCTTTAATCGCATAGCAACGCATAGTCAACCTCGTAATTCATTTTTTATTACAGAGGATTATAACATAATATTAATAAAACGTAAAGAATTATGTAAAACTTTTCTAATAAATCTTTGTCAATGTGGCTTTTTTAGCCGCTCCGACTATATTTTAATAAGCAGCATCCTCTAAATAATCTTCTAAACTGATAGTGAATATCTGCTCTAAGTATAGACAATACAGCTACTGCAAACTATAATATTAGTAAAAATACTTAGGTTGAAAACGGATATAAAATAATCTCATGCTAAAACTAACAAAAGAAAGGGCACAAATTTATGAATTTTATTAAAACTAATTTTAAAGGCATCTTTATCTGTCTTGCCGTTGCCGCACCCTCATGGCTCTTGGGAAAAAGCTATCCCCTGATAGGAGGAGCGGTAATCGCAATGCTGGCAGGCATGATTATCTCAGCCTTCAAGAGCTTAGACGAAGGTAGTAAACCCGGAGTAAAATTTGTTTCAAAAAAAGTTTTGCAGTGGGCTGTAGTCTTGTTGGGATTCGGGCTTAATCTGAATGTAATATTTCAAACCGGAAAGCAGTCCCTCCCTATTATAATCTGCACTATAGCCACCTCACTGATTACGGCATATTTCCTGCATAAGCTCCTTAAAATCGAAACCAATACAGCTACCCTCATAGGTGTAGGCTCCTCCATCTGCGGAGGCTCCGCCATAGCTGCCGCTGCACCGGTAATTGAAGCTGATGACAAAGAGGTTGCCCAGGCAATTTCCGTCATTTTCTTTTTTAATGTAATTGCCGCTGTAATTTTCCCTGTACTCGGCAAAGCCATAGGGATTGACCATGCCAGCGGAGAGGCTTTCGGTATCTTTGCCGGAACTGCGGTAAATGATACCTCCTCAGTCACCGCTGCCGCCTCAACCTGGGACAGCATGTGGTCGCTCGGCAGTGCAACCCTGGATAAGGCCGTAATCGTCAAGCTCACAAGGACCCTCGCTATTATACCTATCACCCTTGCACTGAGCTATCTGCGTCTTAAAAAAAACAGACAGGTGGACAACGCCGAGGCGGAAAGCTTTAATCTCAAAAAAATATTTCCTATGTTTATACTTTATTTTGTAGCCACCTCAATAATCACTACTTTAGCCCCCTCACTCGGTGTACCGAAAGAAATTTTTACTCCACTCAAAGAATTAAGCAAGTTCTTTATAATTATGGCAATGGCTGCCATCGGCATTAATTCGGATATAGTAAAGCTCATAAAAACCGGAGGCAAGTCAATAATACTTGGTATGGGCTGCTGGGGCGCAATCACGATCGTAAGCCTTATAATGCAGAAAGTGATGGGACTCCTGTAGCACCGGTACTTAATTAAACAGGGGATGTAGTAAAATTCTCAAAGCGGATGATTGAGCGGCATCCCCTGCTTTTTTACTTTTATACAAAAAGGAGCTGCTGCCATTTTGCAACAACTCCTAGATTGATTTAATGCTGGCGGGGTATAATATTTATAGAGAAATCATTATAGCCGGAATCAAACATCAGCTCCGCCTCTTTAATTCCTATCTTTTTAGTTTCTCCAGTATTAATATCATATACACTTATATTATTCTTATCATACCCATAAATTAAAAGCGGTACACCTCCGTCAGAATATCCAAGCACATAAAGATTTCTGTTCAGAAAATAAAAGCTCTGCTTAAGACTTATTCCCCTAAGTGAGGTCAGAGAATCTTCCTCTCTCGCCTGCATAAACTCCAACGCCCTCGGCGCAGGGACTTTAAGCAGCTTATAGCTTAATACTGCTGCCCTTGCATAGAAGAGAGTCCCGTTTTCTCTCACAAGTCCCATATTCTGATAAGCCGATTCTATCGCTGCGGCAGCCTCCTCATGGCTGGCAAGCATATCGCCATGTGCATATGAGATGAAGTTTTTTTCTTCATCCTGCCGCTTTATTGTAATATTTTTTGTAGTTTCATAGCTTATGCTCTCAGGTACTGTAAGCTTTTTGATTTTTTCTCCATTTATAAAATCAGACTCCATGAAAAATACTCTGCCCTTATCCTCCGACATATTATAGCCTATCCCTTTAACTGCCGCCGTGACCAGCTCCGCATTGCTTACTATAGTATCATCCGCTACAAAATTAAAGCTTGTATCTCCTGTTCTGCTTAAAAGCTTAAGATGTACTCTGCCGCCCTCAACTCTTACATCACTTATAAAATTTCCGACCCTTTCATAATGCTCCTGAACTTCAAGCATGTCATTGATTATTTCAATGGCATTATACGGTGTCAATGCAGTTTTGCCGTTTATCAGCCATGAATTTTGTTCTTCCGAAATCCCAAGTATAAGGTCGGTATCTATAAATCCCTTTGTAGACAGGAGTTTTCCGGGTTCCGCTTTAATTTCCTTTTTATCTCCGGTATCAAGATTCATAAAATTGACAATCCCGCTCCCGCTCTTATCCTGCTTTACCTGCCATGCAAGTCTGCTCTCAAGAGGACTTATACTATAACAGCCCTCTCTCAGGCCTTCTACCACAGCTATGCTGCTGCCCCCGTCAGGGTCGACAGAATACACTCCCGAGCCCAGCTTTATATAAAGATTGTTGTTCGCTCCAAGATGTGCAAGGGCGAGCACATCCTCCCTTATCTCCTCATAGGTTTTATCAACTGGGATAAAAAATTTTTCAACTATAATATTTTTTTGGGGTTCATATCTGTTATAAATTATACCGGTTTGACCTTCATGCTCTCCACGATTCATATAGCCGTAAACAAGGAAATCAACTCCTCCCTCATCGTCAGCTCTTAAGAGTTTAATATCGTTTTTATTATAGGCACTCCTAAGCCCCGAATCTACACCGCTTCTAAATGAATAAAGCTTCATGGCACCGGGCTTAACCTCAGTCCTTTTACTTTTTTCGTCGGCAAGCCCTCTGTCTATATAAATAAGGTCTCTATTGGAAACAAATGCCGTAAACCTTTCATTAGGGCTTGACAGTCCTGAAATTATATCATTTTTGTTTATTCCAAGCCAAATCTTCTGAGCATTAAACAGGCTTAAATCTCCTAAAAACACTTCACTCATAGTCCTTGTATAATCCATCATATACAGTCTTTCAGGTGCCACACGTATTACAAAACTCTCACTTATTTCGTAAAGCTGGGCAGCTTCGTTGTCATTTTTACTGCTCGCACTAAAGGTAATCTTAATTTCACCCATATAGCCATCATAAGCACAGAGCCTGATATCCTTAACCCCTATCATCTGTAGATTTAATTGTCGGTAAGTCAGCTGTTCAAAGCTGCTTTTTAAGTTTACCACTCCAAGATTGGTATTGTCACCTGTATCATCCGACTCCAAATAAGTAGCATTTTCTCTGGCAGCATTATAATCAAAATTTCTATCAGAAAAGGAATTAGCGAGCTCTATCATCTTAACAAGCTCTTCCTGCTTGCCCTTCATAAGCCCGGTATAATAATGTACCTCACCTTTATTTTCGGTAATCAGCGTAATGTCAAGTCGGTATTTCTTCCATTCACTCAGATAATTTCCCACCGGCAGTATAAAGTCTATCCCCTGTTCACTCTCTGAATTTAAAAAATCGTCAACACTGCCTCTGTCAATCAGCTCTGAAAGGTCCGCACTTCTAATTTCATATTTAATACCTGTGATAGTCATAGAATTTTCTCTGATAAAAAGCTTAAGCTTTCTGTCCTCAGGTACTACTGTCAAAGTATCATAGCTTACATTTATTCCCGGGTCATTTAAAAAGCCTCTCATACAATTCATCTGTTTTCCAGTCATCTCAACCCATAATACCGGCAAAGATGCTTCTTCTATGCTGGTATATACCGGACCTCCCTTTACGCCCCTGCCGGCAATCATAACAAAATAGCCTATTAGAGCCACTGTAAATACTATTCCCAGCACAACAAATTTATTTCTTAATAATTTTAAAATTTTCATAAAATTAAATTTCCTTATATAAGCTCTCTAAATGCATTTAGTTAAAATATATACAAAGCTCCTATACTATACAGCATAGGAGTTTAATCAGTTCGTATTTATTTTTTGCTTTCAGTTTAATTAATGCGGGGTTTAATTTTCAGGCTTTTCAACCTCAACTACTGCATCCTTTCTCATAGGGATACGGCAGTTTTTATTATTTCCAAATTCAACTATAAGCATATCTTCTGTAATGTCAATTATGACTCCATAAAATCCGGCGGTAGTACATACCGAATCTCCTATTTCAAGACTTGAAAGAAGCTCCTTTTTTCTATCCTGCTCCTTTTTCTGCGGTCGATATGACATAAAATACATCAAGGCACCAAAGCCTACAATATAGATGATAATTATACCTATATTAAATCCTCCCGTACCTGCTGTACCAGCTAATAACATATAAAAACCTCCTAAAAATATAATATTGACAAGCTGCTGCTCCTGCTCAGCTTAAGGCAGGGTATACCTTAAAATCTTAATATTAATCTTACTATTGCTCTTATTAATGCTTTTATCATTGTTTATCTCCAAGCCTTTATTAATTTTGTATTGCCTGTTCCGCTCCAAGCTTTAAACATTTGAAGCGAGGGACTGCCTGTATCTTTCCAATTTAGTTTTTTTATACTGTTTAAAATCTCCCTGCCTTATTGCTTCTCTGATTTCAGACATCATTTTATTATAAAAATATAAATTATGCAATACACAAAGACGCATGCCCAGCATTTCACCTGCCTTAAGCAGATGTCTTATATAGGCTCTTGAGTAGGACTTACATGCAGGGCAGCCGCAGCCCTCCTCTATAGGCGCTGCGTCAATTTCATGTTTTTTATTAAACAAGTTCAGCTTGCCAAAATTAGTATAAACCTGCCCATGTCTTCCGTTCCTGCTGGGATAGACACAGTCAAAAAAATCAACTCCTCTTTCAACAGCCTCAAGGATATTTTCCGGAGTTCCCACTCCCATAAGATAAGTAGGCTTGCCTGCAGGAAGATGAGGTACCACCGCTTCAATTATTCTGTACATATCTTCATGGCTTTCTCCCACTGCAAGTCCCCCTATTGCATAGCCGTCAAGTTCAAGCTCCGAAATTTCCTTTGCGTGCTTAATTCTTATGTCTTCAAAAATTCCGCCTTGATTTATCCCAAAAAGGAGCTGCTGCTTATTAATTGTAGCTTCAAGTGCATTAAGCCGCTTCATTTCATTTACGCAGCGGACAAGCCACCGGCTTGTCCGCTGTACTGATTTTTCTATGTATTCTCTTTCTGACAGTGCGGGAGGGCATTCATCAAATGCCATGGCTATAGTCGAAGCAAGATTGGACTGAATCTGCATACTTTCCTCAGGTCCCATAAAAATCCTTTTGCCATCAATATGTGAATTAAAATGCACGCCCTCTTCTTTTATTTTTCGCAAGCCGGCAAGCGAAAACACCTGAAACCCGCCGGAATCGGTAAGCACAGGTCTTCTCCAATTCATAAAGCTATGCAGACCGCCAAGCCTTTTTATAATATTGTCACCCGGACGTACATGCAGGTGGTAGGTATTTGACAGCTGAACCTGAGTACCTATCTGGATTAAATCCTCGCTGGATACGGCTCCCTTTATTGCAGCCGCTGTTCCTACATTCATAAATACCGGAGTTTCTATTATCCCGTGTACAGTTTCAACAGTTGCTGATTTCGCTCTCCCCTGTCTTGCAATCACCTTATAAATCATAAAAGACTCCCAAAATTTTATAAATGCAGCTTATCTTTTTCTTTTTTTCTTATTAGACTTCTTTTTATTAGAGACTTTGCTATAATTATTTTCAGATTCCGGCTCCTTATTGATATCTGCACTTTCAGCCTTAACCTTTGAAATCCTTTCCGGCTTTTTAGCTTTGTCAGCATTCTCCAAAGCTGGTGCCGCTGGGGCTTTTTTCACAGATTCACTTAATATATACCAAAAAGCACAGGCAAGGCATACTGAAGAATAGGTTCCGCAGACTATACCTACCATAATGGGAAGTGCAAATTCCTTTATAGAAGATACTCCGAACAGATAAAGTATAAATATAGTGATAAAGGTGGTAAGAGAAGAATTTATACTTCTTGACAGGGTCTGAGTAATGCTTAAATTAACTATCTCTTTCTTTCCCAGCTTACGTGACAGGTTCTTCAGATTTTCTCTCAGTCTGTCAAAAATAACTATGGTGGCATTAATAGAATAGCCTACTATAGTCAGAATACAGGCTATAAAGGTTGAGCCAAGGCTCCATTTTGCCACTGCATAAAAGGCAACTACCACAAGTACATCGTGCATAAGAGCCATCACGGAGCTTACCGCAAATCTAATATCGCTGAATCTTATCCAAATATATAAAAGCATAAGCACAGTCGCTACAAGAGTTGCTATAATCGCATCTTTTTTCATTTCCGAGCTTACTGTAGCAGAAATACTTTCAGCGGTAATCTTTTCAGCATCAACTCCGAAATTTGAGGCAAGCGCCTGATTGAGCTGCTCCCTTTCCTCTACATTCAGTGTTCTGGTTTTAATGATAACCTCATTGGAATCCTTGACCTTCTGGGTCTGAATATCTGCATCCTTTGTTATCTGACCCACTACCGGAACGACTTTGCTTGAAATATCCTCAAGTGACATGTCCTCATTAAAGGTCACATTGGTGGAGGTTCCGCCCTTAAAGTCTATGCTGTAATTAAATTTTTTGCCTGTAGCCGCATCATTCATAAACATTGTCACCATGCCTATGCCTATCACAATAACCGAAGCTGCTATAAAAATATTTTTCTTTGATAAGAAATCTATTATTTTTTTATCCTTTTTGCTTCCATAAAGCTTCGGGTCCGAGACTCCTACATGGTAAAATCCGTCCATTACATTTCTTGTAATAAATATTGCGGTAAACATTGAAAGCAGTATGCCAAGACCGAGAGTAGAGGCAAAGCCCTTAACAGTACCTGTTCCCATTATAAAGAGTACCGCAGCCGCAATCAGTGTAGTAATGTTTCCGTCAATTATAGCTGAAAGCGCTTTATGATAGCCAGCCTTGATTGCAGCATCAACTGCCTTGCCCTCACCGATTTCCTCTTTAATTCTTGCAAATATAACTACGTTGGCATCCACTGCCATACCTATTGACAGTATAATACCTGCAATACCGGGCAGGGTAAGGGTAATTTCAAAAGCTGCCAGCAGGCATACCATGACTGCCACATAAATTGCAAGTGCTATTACAGCAACCAGTCCCGGAAGCAGATAGCCGACGAGCATAAAAACCGCTACTGCGGCAAAGCCTATAGCTGCCGCCTTTAAGCTTGTAGCTATGGCATCCTGACCAAGCTTTGCACCTACAACATTGCTTCTAAGCTCCATCAGCTCAAGTGAAAGAGAGCCGATACGTATTGTAGAAGCAAGCTTTTCAGCCTCCTCGTGATCCTTCATGCCGTCTATAGTACATTTGCCGTCTGTAATAGCAGCTCTGACTACAGGATTGGACACCATCTTGCCGTCATAAATTATGGCAATATTCTGATTTAAAAACTTGGTGGTGGCATCTGCAAAAGCCTGCCTGCCCTCTTCTTTAAATGACAGCTCAACTAAATACTTTCTCTGACCGGTGCTCTGCTCCACTGTTGAAGCTGCCTGAGCTGATTCTACCATGTCACCGGTTAATATTACATTTCCGTCAGGACCTACAAAGCTGAGTGAACCCGGCTTTCCGAGCTCCTCAAGTATGGCATTTGCATCCGATACTCCGGGAATGTCTATATTTATCCTGTTATCTCCCTCTCTGTATACTTCTGCTTCAGTTGAATAATTATCAACCCTTTGCTGCAGCTTATACACAGTATCGCTCATATCCTTATCACTCGGATTTTCTTCAACCGTCTGGTAGGTTATGCTGACACCTCCGGCAAGGTCAAGACCAAGCTTAATCTGACTCATGCTCATATAGGCAAGGTAGGCAAATACCGCCAATGCCGCAAATACTACTATGAGCTTTAAAACCCCCCTCTTTTGATTGACTCTCATATATTTTCTCCTTTTTATTCGGCTAATGCCGCTTTTATCATTATTGCACACTCTATACGCTTTTTCTGAAGCTCACAGCCAAGCTCATAGGTATCAGTAAGTGAGCCGTGAAAATTATAGGAATTTGCTGCACAGCCCCCGCTGCAGTAAAATCTTGCAAAGCAGTCACGACACTTTGGTTTTGCATATACATTGCAGAGCTTAAACTCATCGCTTATATCCTGCCTTATAAGTCCTCTGTCAACATCTCCGAGCAAAAACTCCTCTTTTCCCACAAACTGATGACAGGGATAAAAATCTCCCCACGGCGTAACTGCAAGATATTCAACTCCCGCACCGCAGCCTGAAAGCTTCTTGGCTACGCAGGGACCTTGCTTTAAATCTATATTAAAATGAAAGAAATTGAAGCTCCTGCCTTCCTTTTTGCTTTTTAAATATTCCTTTGCCAGATTATCATATTCTTCCATCAGCCTCGGTATATCCTCAGATTTTATAGTATAGCTCTCACTCTCGTCACCTACCACAGGCTCCATACTTGTCTGCTCAAATCCAAGCTCCGCAAAATGCAGCACATCCTTTGAAAAGTCAAGGTTATTTCTGGTATAGGTTCCCCTTATAAAATAATCCTTTGTTCCTCTGCTTTTTACAAATTTCTTATAATTGGGAACTATTACATCATAGCTCCCCTTACGGCTTCCGGCTTTGCAGCCTCTTGCCGGCCTCATGGCATCGTTTATCTCTTTTCTTCCGTCAAGACTCAGCACCACATTGCTCATCTCTTTATTGCAAAACTCTATAACTTCGTCATTGATCAGCATTCCATTTGTAGTCAGAGTAAATCTAAAATTCTTATCATTAGCTTTTTCAAGAGAGCGCCCGTAGGCTACAAGCTTTTTAACCACCTGCCAGTTCATAAGCGGCTCTCCGCCGAAAAAGTCAACCTCAAGATTGCGCCTTTTGCCTGAGTTTGCAACTAAAAAATCAAGGGCTTTTTTCCCGACCTCATAGCTCATTAAGGCTCTCCTGCCGTGGTACTCCCCTTCCTCTGCAAAGCAATACCTGCAGGCAAGGTTGCAGTCATGTGCCACATGCAGGCACAGTGCCTTTACTACAGTCTTTCTTGCTTTAAAATCCTTTATATATAATTCATAAATATCTTTAGTAAAAAGCTCTTCCATATTTATAAGCTCTTGTATATCACTAAGAGCTTCCTCTATATCTTCCTCTGTATAGCCTTTGCTTTTTAATCCGGTGCTGACCCGAACTTTTATTTCTTTGCTCAGCTCCACAGGCTTTTCCAGCTCTCCTATCAGAGGCTCGGTCAGGGCTACCGCATCATAGATGAGCTTATCGGCCACATGCACCGAGCCTGAGTTCACATCAAGAATGATATAATAACCATTATTTATATATTGGTGAATCAATTTGTACCTCTCTATTACAACGCAACAACCCCTACAATCATTGTATGACCGTAGGGGGAATATGCATACTAAAACCGCTTTATTTTATCTGTTTGCATTTTCACAGGTCTGATTTCCTACAGTACAGGAAGTCTTGCAGGCAGACTGACATGAGGTCTGGCATTCTCCGCAGCCTCCTCTTTTCATGCTTTCTTTAAGTGGCTTGTCGTTTAATGTCTTTACATGTTTCATTATTTTACCTCCCTTGCCTAAAAGTAATCTGTCGCCCAGATTGTAGCATATTTTATAGTTTTTTACAAGTAAAAAAGCCCTTTTAACTGATTTTAACAGTTAAAAGAGCCTGAAAACAATTAAGTATTATCAATATAATTTAGAATATATTGTAGCATTTCATCTGAAAATACCTGCTTTCCGCTCATGAAAATCAGGTTTTTGCTCTGCCCAAATACAGCCTGTGAATTATAAGGTGCTATAAACACATCTGCCGTCCTGGACATAGCGGTGTCAAATTCGCTGTCTCCGGCAGCAAGGATTTTGGGAGCTTCTAAATTAAACTCTGAGCTCAGCTTTTCTCTAAATCTTAATATAGCCTTTCCTTTATTAAGCTTTTTAGGCAGCACATAGATTTTTTCGCCGTTATTAAATACCTCTACCAGTAAGGTATTAAGCAGGCTCCTTAAAGTCTTGACCACTTGCAGGCTCTCCCTGCACTTTGTAAATACAAAGAGCCTGTTTATAAATCTGACTTCAAAGCTTCTTCTTAAATCCTTCTCAAGAAAGCCTGCAGCTTTGTCAAGCTCAGCAGAGGCGGGTCCTGCAAGCTCAAGGGATTTTTGATACCAGTCTTCATCCTCAATACCGTCCTTTAAAAGAATTCCTCCATTACATACAAGCGCATATTTTAAAGGTCCCATTCCAAAATCAATTCTCTTATACTGCTCAGCAGTCCTTGTAGTTGTAGGTACAAATACAGCTTTTTTATTTACCTCTTTTAAAAGTTTAAAGCTTAACTCGGTCATAAAGGAAATTTCCCTGCCCTGATACAGCTCTACATTTAATTTTTCAATCCCTATGTTATGCTTATAGGAAAAAATCAGAGTATTATCAAGGTCTGCATTAAATATATACATTTTAGGGCTTACCTTCTGCCTGAATTTATAACGGCTTTTCTTATAAGGTCTACAGGTATCATCGTAGCTGCCAGGACAATCACTGCAAACCAGCCCTTTATCCCGAACGGCACGCAGCTGAACATCCCACTTATCCATTTAAAGGGAGCAAGCGGCACCAAGGCGGCGTTTACAATACAAGCCTGCACCAGTATAATTGTAAAAAACACCTGTAAAAAGCCCTTGTTCTTGCCAAGTCTCGCAAAAATCGCAAAGCCGTCATCACGCACATTAAAGCCGTTAAACAGTGCAGCTGCTATAAATAATACGAAATATCCGGTAAGATGCTTTTCCGGAGTTTCAAATAGGCTCACAAAAAAAGGCAGCTTCAGATATAAAAAGCTTATAACAGTTACCCACACCGCCATAGTGATGATTTGGGCTGCCATCTGAGGACTTACTATATTTTCATCCCTTCTTCTAGGTTTTTCAGTCATATACACCTCAAGCTCCGGCTCATTGCCAAGCATAATCACGCCCAGGCTGTCCATTACCAGATTTACAAATAAGAGGTGAGTTACCTTAAGCGGAGCATCAATTCCGAAAAACGGAGCTATCGCACTGACAATAACTGCGGCAACATTTATTACAAGCTGGAATTTGCAGAATTTAAGTATATTGTGGTAAATAGTTCTGCCATACCAGATAGCATCCTTAATTGATTTAAAATTATCATCAAGAATCACTATTTCTCCCGCTTCCTTCGCCGCCTCGGTGCCGCTGCCCATAGCAAAGCCCACATCAGCCCTCCTTAATGCCGGAGAGTCATTTACTCCATCGCCTGTCATGCCTACCACCAGGTTCATTTCCTGGCAAAGCCTTACCATTCTTGATTTATCAGTAGGAAGTGCTCTTGCAATTACCCTAATATCCGGTATTATCTCTTTTATCTCGTCATCACTCATCTCATTAAGCTGTGCCGAGGTCACAGCTCTGTCGGTATTAGTCCTGAGCAGACCTGCATCCTTTGCGATTGCCACTGCGGTTTCCAGTCGGTCGCCAGTAATCATGACTACCTGTATTCCGGCTCCCTGCACCGCTTTAATTGCTTCTATGCTTTCAGAACGAACATCATCTCTAATGCCTGCCATGCCTATTATCACTAAATCGGAGTTTATCTTATCCTCTATAAATTCCGTTTCAGAATATCCAAAGGCAAGGACTCTCATCGCCTTTGCCGCAAGTTCATCTATCTTTCTGTCTATCACCGCCCTGTCAAGAGCTTTAATATTCCCGTTCTCATCAATATACTTGGTTGCATGCTCAAGCAGACGCTCCGGAGCTCCCTTGTAAAAAACCTTTCCCAGACTCGGGATTTCCGACTGAGCAAACTTGTTTGTAGAATTAAAATTCTGCTGTCTTGCAATAATATAATCCTTATTGGCATCCAAGGTCTTAAAGGTTTCTTCTCCTAAAAACTTCATAAGTGCCTGGTCGGTGGAGTTGCCTCCGATTACTCTATGCTCCGAATCAAACATCGACTGGGAATTCTTTCCTATGGCGATATCGAGCAAGCCCTTAACCGCACTATGCTTACTGGTATCCTTAATATTAATTGAATTTCCGTCACCTAAAAAGAAATCTACTACTTCAAGCACGCCCTTGGTAATCGTTCCGGTTTTATCACTGAACAGTACATTGAGTGAGCCCGCAGTTTCTATACCTACCGCCTTTCTCACCAGGACATTATGTTTAAGCATCTTGCTGGTATTTTGCATAAGCACCATAGAAATCATCAGAGGAAGTCCCTCAGGTACGGCACAGACAATTATAACCACTGCAAGCGATATGGCTTCAAGCACACTCTTAAGAATATCTTTTATGCCCATAGAAAAAAATTCCGCAGGTCCCCCAGCAGAAATAATAAAGTATATCAGATAGAATACCGCTATAATCACCGCACTCACATAGCCAAACACTGAGATTTGGTCTGCGAGCTTTGACAGTTTGACCTTAAGTGGAGAATCCGGCTCTTTTTCTTTCATTTCTTCTGCCATCCTGCCCATCATGGTCTTAAGACCTACTTTTCTTACATCAAGCACACCCTCACCGTCAAATATTACCGCACCTCTAAATAAGGAGTGCTTATCAATAAAGCTCTCCCCTGTAATATTTTCCTCAAGCTGAAAATCAGGGGCTGCCGCAGTTTTGAGGCATTCCTCTGATTCACCGTTAAGTACAGCATTATTTACTTTTAAAGCTCCCTCAATAAGCACACCGTCAGCCGGGATTTTATCGCCAGACTGGAGGAGTATCTTATCGCCTACAACTACATCATCTACTTCCAGTACAGTTATAAGTCCGTTTCTATAAACCTTGCACTTGTCCTTCTCAGACATCTCCTTTAATTCTCGGTATCTTGTATCACTTGCAACACCTGTCTTTGCCGATACAAAGGCTACTATTAAAACGGCAACTATTATACCTACCGCTTCATAGATTTCAGCGTAGCCAAAAAAGAACATTCCTATCATAAGGACTGAAATGCCAAGCAAAATCCTTATTATAGGGTCCTTAAAGGTTTCCTTAAATTCCTCCCAGAAGGTAGTGGGTTCAGAATCCGGAATAGCGTTAGAGCCAAACTTGCGTTTTGATTCCTCAACTTCCTTATCCGTCAAACCGTTAAATTTCATAAACTAAATTCTCCTTATAAATTTATATAATCAAACAAAAGAGAAACCAAATCACAGTTTCTCTCTCGTTTGATTAAAGTCGTATTATAATATAGATATTATAAAAATACCAGCTTATTTTGAATTTTCATGCCTAAACATATCTCTGAACAAGTTCACTTATACTGGCATCGCTTGTTCCCTGACCTATTGCACTGAATTTCCATTCCCCGTTATATCTATAAATCTCTCCGAAAATCATTGCCGTCATACCGGAGTAATTTTCAGTGAGATTATACCTTAAAATCTCAGTATTGCTCCTTGCGTCAACCAGTCTTATAAACGCATTTTCTATAAGTCCGAAATGCTGCTTTCTCTTAACTGCCGCATATATATTTACAACTATAACTATTCTGTCATATTCCGGGGGAAGATGTCCGAGGTCAATCATAATCTGCTCGTCATCACCTTCACCTGCCCCAGTCAGATTATCTCCCATATGCATCACAGTATTTGACTTATGTCTGAGATTACCGAAATAAACTACATCATCCTTTGAAGTAAATTTGCCGTTTTTAAGCAGGATAGCAGAGGCATCACAATCAATTTCAGCCGCTTTAAAGCCGAATAACCCGTGTTTTTGTTTTACCTCGTCCCAGCCAAGTCCGGCGATTACATTTGAGAGCCCGGCATTATCCTTTGACAGGCTGACCTTTTGCCCTTTTTGCAGACTAATGGACATTGACAAAAACCTCCTAACCTACATTAATTCCGAAATTTGCACAAAGTGCAGCAAGTCCACCCTGATAGCCGCTGCCTATCGCGTTAAACTTCCATTCAGTACCGTTTTTGTACAACTCTCCGAATACCACCGCGGTTTCTATTGAAAAGTCCTCCCCTAGGTCATATCTAAGCATTTCTTCACCGCTTGCCTCATTATAGATTCTTATAAAAGCATTATTCACCTGTCCGAAATTCTGATGTCTTTGCTCCGCCTCATAAATAGTTGCTGAAAAGGCTATTTTTGATATTTCAGGAGGAATCTTCGACAGGTCTATCCTAATCTGCTCATCATCACCCTCTCCGGTTCCGGTCAGGTTATCTCCCATGTGCTGCACGCTGCCTGAGGGATGAGTTAAATTGCCGTAAAAGACAAAATCCTCCTGTCTGGATACCTTGCCACTCTCCGTCACCATAAAGGCAGCAGCGTCAAGGTCAAAATCTCCTCCTGTGTCAAAGGCGTTTACATCCCAGCCAAGACCTACTATAACCCTGCTAAGACCGGGATTATCTTTAGTAAGGCTCACCTTCTGACCCTTTGCTAAGCTTATCGGCATATCTTTATTATCTCCTTATCCGTTAATTTTTTAATAATACAAACCGCTATGCCACTTCTATGCCATAATGTCCGCAAAGTGCAGCAAGACCGCCCTGAAAGCCGCTTCCGATAGCATTAAATTTCCATTCTCCCGCATTTCTGTAAAGCTCTCCGACTACTACTGCGGTTTCTATTGAAAAATCCTCTCCCAAATCAAATCTTATCAGCTCCGTATTATTTGACTCGTCAACTATACGTATAAATGAGTTTGAAACCTGTCCGAAGTTTTGATGCCTTGTATCCGCATCATAAATCGTAACTGTAAAAGCTATTTTATCAATATTGGCAGGAATCTGACTTAAGTCTATCTGAATCTGCTCGTCATCGCCCTCACCCTCTCCGGTAAGGTTATCTCCCAGATGTTTTACGGCACCGCTTGCATGCTCAAGATTGCCGTAAAATATAAATTCCTTTTCACTGGGGCATTTTCCATTTGCTCCGCACATAAATGCAGCGGCATCAAGGTCAAAAGCCACTCCTGAGTCAAAAGCATTTACATCCCAGCCCAGTCCTACCAGAATATTTTTAAGACCGGGATTTCCCTTGGTTAAATCTACTTTCTGCCCTTTTGATAAATTAATTGGCATAAACATACCTCCTTATAAATTTTAAGAATAAAATGTATAAAACTGCTTTTATATTCTAACTCTTTTATGAATACTTGTAAAGCAGACATTCGTAAACTACTTGATTATTGTCAGCAAAAAATATCTTGAATTATATCTTTACAATAATTAAAATATAATTATAATATAAATTATGATTATATTTGAATGGGATGATAATAAAAATCAAAATAATATAAAAAAGCATAGAATAGATTTTGAAGAAGCTAAAACAGTATTTTATGATAATGATGCTATACTATTTGATGATCCCGAGCATTCTATAACAGAAGAAAGATTTCTAATCATTGGTTTGACTAAGAGACAACAAATATGTATTGTAAGTCATTGTTATCGTAACAATGAAGGAGTAATCCGCGTTATTTCTGCAAGAAAGGCAACTAAAAAAGAAGCTCAGCTATATTACGAGTATCAATAAGGAGAAGGCGATTATGAGAGAAGAATATGATATTAAAAATCTTAACCCCAGAAAAAATCCATATTCAAAACGTTTAAAAAAACAAATTACAATTAATATTAATGTTGATACTATTGATTATTTTGTTAAGCAATCCGAGCAAACAGGCATACCCTATCAAACACTAATTAACCTGTACCTATCCGATTGTGCAGACAATAAAAAAGAATTGGAAATATTATGGAAATAAAGCAAGCACTATAAATTATACAAAAATTATTCCCTAAAGCCTATATTATATTGCACTTTAATATAAGCTTAGGGAATTTATCTTTATTCTGCCAGTACAAGCTTAAGATTGGATTGAATTTTCAGCACTGTGATGCTTGACACAGCCCCATTTTTCATTTGGACGGCATGTGATACTTCTGATTAAACTCCTCCTTAATCGTTTCAAGCTTAGCCTGGTCGGTAATTCTTTGCTTTCTTGCATTTTCCTGAATCTGCCTGGTTTCTTCGATGCCGGAAACGATGGTCTTCCAAGTGGTTTCAAGGGTTTCAATCTTTACTGAGCTTCCTGAGGCCAGCATCGCCGTCATCTTGGACTGCTCGACGGTGTTTCTTGCATTTTTAATCAGAAGCTCATTAGTCTTTTCATCAAGAGCAGCCATGGCATCAGCCTGTATACGCTGCCGCTTAAGCAGCATAGCCTGAGCAAGCGCCTGTTTAAATACCGGGAGAGTAATGATAAAGGCTGAATTAATCTTTCTAACCAGATTCATATTGCTGAATTCCATAGTCTTTATCATAGGTATGGACTGCATAGCGACATTTTCAGCGATACGCAAATCCTGAGTCCTCTGCTCCAGCATCATCAGCGACTGGTTTAATGAGGTCAGCTCAAACTGAATTGAAGCGTCGCCACTTGACTCCATATCAGCCTGACGCTGCTTAATATATGCCTCAAGCTCCCTACAGCCCTGCTCTCCTGCAAGAATGTACTTCACAAGCTCATGATAATACTTTACATTGGCTTCAAACATAGCATCTAGAGTTCTGTTTGACTGCTTAATCTCAGATTCATACTGCTTAAGCTGCACATAAATTTTATCGACCTCTTCGCCCATGGTATGATATTTTGCCAGCAGCTTATCAAGCTGCTTTCTCATATTTCCGAATATTTTTGCAAACAGCCCGGGGTCTTCCTTAATCTCGTCAATATCAAACTTATTCATAATATTTGCAAGAGTAGTAAGCATCTGGCTGGATTCTTCTATCTGCGACATATCCATACCTCTAAGCACCACATCAGAAGCCTTTGATACCTCCTCCGCCGCCTGAGCGCCAAAGGATACTATGGTTTCAAGATTATTTACCTCTATCTTGCTGACTAAATCGTCAACCTCCTGCGAATTAAGCAATTCAGCGTTTAATCTCTGTCTGTCTGCTGCAATATCATACTGCTCAACCACTGCCATTTCATTTGTATTATCAGCCTGCGGTTGCGGTGCGGCAGAAGTATTTGACTTGCTAAAATCAATTCCCATATTTATTTACCTCTCTTAAATATTTTTTCATACCACGGCTTAGTGCCTGCGGTTTTATTAGTTCTGACAGTCCTCTTAAGCATATCCAAATCGGGAGCTTTTAAATCATAGATAAATTCCCCTATTCTGTGCTCTTCAAGTAGAGCTTTATTAAAATGATTCTCAACATTCTTATAACCCGTAGGTATAAAAAATATTACATCAAAGCCTATCAAATTTAAAAAAGCCGTAAGGACAGCATCCTCTATAGAGATTATACTCTCTCCGGTATTTATATAGATAAATTTAGGATTCTTTTTGGTAAAATCAAACTTCTGAATCAGCCGGAGCACTTCTCTTGGTAAGTTTAAAACCAGTGAAACTATGCTATATTCAGTACCGTTTTCAAAGGTCCCCTTAATTGTCCTGTTATCTATAAGCTCCTGAAGCTTATCCAGTATATAATCCTGTATAGCATCTCCTAAAAAGCCGTACATATATGCGGGATGATTTTTAATTTTAGTTTTTTGAACTTTCCCTCCTTTAAAAAACTCCGTGGAATGAGCTTTTATAGGATTATAGTCCGTGCCGTCTATATAACGTGCAAACTTTACCACTATACTGTCAGAGGTTATCAGCGCAGCAAGGCTTTTCCAGTAATTCCCTACATTTGCGTCCTTCACTCCCGATATTTTTGCAAATATCACTGGCAAATTTACCGTATCGTTTTCTGTACTGAAATTGGGTCTGAACTTAACCTCCTCGTCCCACAGCAGGCTTATCTCCTCATACATAGTGCGAAGGTTGATTACTGAAGCCTTTTTATACTGCCCCTCTCTGTAAACACCACTGTCCTGATACAACAGGGTATCCAGCTCTCTTTCAGCATGGTAGGCGGCAGTTCCCATGCTTAAGCTGCCTTCTCGGGGAAAAACCTCTAAATTCAATGATTCGGCATAGCTTATCTCATAAAGCAGCTTATCCTCTACCAGGCAGTTCTTACTTAAATCAGGTTTTAATATCAGCACATCTACCGGCAGCCTTGCGAGCAGCCTGATAAACAGAACCTCTGCTTTGCTCCTGCAAGCTCCCATGTGAATAAAACAGCTTATTTGAGGCAGCTTATAGGCTGCAAACAGCTGTACACCATATCTTTTTAACCAGCACAGCAGGTATACCGCCTTATTCATCAGTTTACTCAGATTGCCGTCAGTACCGCTTTCATCAAGTATTATATCAATAAAAGCTTTTTTAATCAGTCTTTGTAGCTGTATATCAGAAACGGGCGGCAAGCTTGAGCTTAAATCTAAAAGCATCTGCTCACAATTCTTATAACTCTGCCTTTTTATAGAGGCAATTTCTTCCGCAGCAGGTGCCAAAAGCCCTGCATCCACCACCACGATATTTCTGCTGCAGGCCTTAACCTCATTGAAAAGCTTATATAAGTCGTTTGAATAGCTTACCTTGTCCTCTACCCCGTTTATACGTATAAAGCAGTTATAAAACAGCCTTCCGGAATTGCTTGCCTTGCTGCCCAGCATACCCTCTCTTAGATTTACCGCCGTTTTTATATCTTCCAGACCCTTTCCGCTAATCCAGGCATTTGTACAGCCTGCATAATCCGGCTTGGTGCCGTACAGCCTTTCACGACTGAAATCCCTGGCCAGGTCTTCTCTGATTTTCTTCAGGCTGAAATCTTTTGGAAATTTCAGCATATTTGGAAGCTTAAGATTTTCAGATAAGGTTAAAGTCGGGTCCGATTTCATATAAGCGGCATCCTCATCATACTGTAAAAGCACTACATCACAGCCCGCTCCTGAAAGTATCGCTATCAGCATAAGCTCATAATTTCCTATTCCTCCCTCATACAGTATCTTGGGCAGACGGTTTTCTCCGAGCAGATTTACTATTCGCTCAAATTTATAATAAAGCCAGCACATAAACTTAATATAGGCATTTTTAATCATAGCCTCTGTTTTGCCGGCGGCTTTAAGTCTGTTAAGGGTATTATATAATGAGGCAGCAACGTTGAGATTTTGATAGTCATTCATACGCGGCAGCCATTTTTTTAAACTTCTTGATATAAAGACCTCATTAAGTTCAAAGCCCTTTCCCATAATCTCGTCATAATAGGCAAGATTTTTTTCATCAGGATTCGGAATCTTTCCCTCTATCACTACTCCGCTTTTTATTGCCGACTCGTAATATTCCTTGATAAAGCCGGCTATTTCTTCATTATAGCCATTTATTCTGTAAAAAAACACTCCTCTTTGCTCTCTTGCATTCAAGTCGGCAAAGAAGTCCTTAAGCTTATTTATTTTATGGTGTTCAAACATAATTCCACTATACTATATAGATACCTTTGCAAAATTGTTCATATCTGTAAATAATAAAGCGGACTGCGAGTTTCCGCTTTATTTATATCATAACATAGTATCAGGCTCAAACCAAGTCCATTTTTGCATTCTGCCAATATCAGTTTTTGCCGATGATTATTTTACTCTATTCCAATATCATATTTATCAGATTATTTATATTTACCAAAGCACTGCAAAAAACAATTATCAAAATCCGTTTTTTATGTTATTATTAAGATTAAAAAATTTATTATATAAGGAGAGCTGATGCACTCTGGACATGAATTTATACAGATAGCAAAAAGAGAAAATAATAATAAAAGAAACTATCTTTTAGTTAATAGCTTACAGGGCAAGCATATACCAGTACAGCCCTCAAAAGCTTTTTTAATGTTTAACGAGCTTGCCGGAAAACTAAAAACTGCCTATCAAGATGAAAAACTGCTTATAATAGGCTTTGCCGAAACCGCAACCGCCATAGGCACAGCGGTAAGCGAGGCACTTGATTCTTTTTATATACATACCACAAGAGAGAATATTTCACAGGCACAATACCTTTATTTTTCAGAAGAACACAGCCATGCAGCCGAGCAGAAGCTTGTAAAAGGTGAGCTTGACAAGCTTGAAAATAAGATTTCAAGAGTAATATTTGCAGAAGACGAGATTACTACCGGAAAAACTATATTAAATATTATCTCCGTGCTTAAAAAACACTATCCTTGGATTAAACACTACGGTGCCGCTTCAATCTTAAACGGAATGGGAAACTCCGATATCCAGCTATATAAAAGCCATGAAATCGACTTGCATTACCTTGTAAAAGCCGATAATACCGGCTGTGATACAGCAGCTGAAAAATTTAAGAACAACGGCAGATATTTTATATGTGATAATAACAGCAGCTTTAATTTTAATGATTTCAGCTTTAATGAATATAATTTTAGTACTTCAGTGCCCTATATGGATACCAGAAGGCTTGTGTCTATTAAGGATTATGTGGCAGCAAATTTTTCTCTCTGGGAAGCTGTAAAAAATACGATTAATTTCAGTCATTTTAATAAAGTCCTCGTACTTGGTACCGAGGAATTTATGTATCCTGCACTTTTTATAGCAAGAAGGCTTGAAGAAATCGGTATACAGGCAAAAAGTCACTCTACTACAAGGAGTCCTATCAGTGTAAGTGAGAATAAAGCCTATCCGCTTCATACCAGATATGAGCTTAAAAGTCTTTATGACTTCAAGCGTACCACCTATATTTATGAGCTTGACAGCTATGACTGCGTACTTATAATGACGGACTCCCCCACTCCCTCAGCTCAGGGCACAGCAAGCCTGTTGCAGGCACTTAAGCTGGAGGGAAATAATCAAATCTATCTGATAAGGTGGCTATAATGATGAAAACTTCATATAAAAACGAAGATGTAATCCTTCTTTTAAAGGATATTACCGGGCTGGTCAAGCCCCAATCTACCGAAGAAAGAGAAAAACTGATACAGGCAGGCAGGCACTACTGTGAAATGCTCCCTATAGAATATATGCCCACAGCACAGTATATGGAAATGTATAAAAAAGCACTTGAGGACTATGCCCAGCCCACAGCACTTGCCATAGGTGTTCTTGCCGATAAAATCCTGGCAGAAAGGGGCAGGGAAATAGTTTTGGTTTCCCTTGCAAGAGCCGGGATTCCCATAGGCATACTTTTAAAAAGATTTATACAGGCAAAGTATAAGCTTAATCCCATGCACTACTCAATCTCAATAATCAGAGGCAGGGGAATAGATGATAACGCAATTAAATATCTCCTGAAAAGATATGCGCCTGAGAGCCTTTTATTTGTTGACGGCTGGATAGGAAAGGGAGCTATATTAAATGAATTAAAAAAAAACTTAAGTGCTTATAAGGGTGTTTCCTCAGATATAGCGGTAGTTTCGGACCCCGCCTGTGTTACCGAATTATGCGGTACTCACGAGGATATCCTGATTCCCAGCTCATGTCTTAACTGCACTGTTTCAGGGCTTATCAGCCGAACCTTTTTACGTGAGGACATAATCAAGGCGGAGGATTTCCACGGTGCCGTATGCTATGAAGAGTTAAAGGACAGCGATATTTCCTATGAATTTATCAATACTGTAGAAAAATATTTTGATCTCAATGCTGCCCCCTTAAGCAAGGAAAGCAATCTCGAAAAAACACTCCGCCGAGGTATAGATGAAGTGCGTGAGATTGCCTCTCATTTTAAGATTAAAGATATTAATTTAATCAAACCCGGCATAGGTGAAACTACAAGAGTGCTTTTAAGGCGTGTACCCTGGAAAATCCTTATAGACCCTTTATATCAAGAGGATAAAACCTTAAGACATATTATCAGGCTTGCTTATGAAAAAAATACGGAAATAGAATTTTATAAGCTGACAAATTATAAATGCTGCGGATTAATTAAAAGGCTTGCAGACACTTAATAATAGCTCAGTCCTTTATACCGTATACCTCTGATAAAAGCAGAATCTTTTCTGCCCAGTTTGTATGCGTATTCTTCTCATTCATACGCTCACCGACATAATCTCCCGACACAAGTGTATGCAGCTTATCATCCCAGTTAAGCACCGACTTTGCCGCTTCATAATCACTGCGTCTTACCGCATAAGCTTCATTTACCACCGCTATCTGCTTGGGATGTATCACAGTTTTGCCGTTAAAGCCGCACAGTCTGTCATCAGCCAGCTCTCGCTTCATACCCTGCTCCCAGCCGTCACCGTTAAAATACTCCCACACTGGAGCAGAAACTACATAATCAAGTCCATACACGGTGATAATATCTGAAAATATCTGTGCTATCGGTCTTATCTGATGTACAGACTCTGTGACGGTTCTCCTGAAGCCGAATATATGACATAAGTCATTTCCGCCTACACGTATATTAAGTATAATCTCCTCTATACTCTTAAGGCTGTCCTTAAGCTTATACAAAACCTCATAGCGGGTACTTAAATTAATAAGTGCCTCGCTCTCATAGATAGGCATAAAATACAAAGGCTTTTCCGACTTTCCGTTAAGATAGCTTAAGGCACTTATATATTCCTGAGAGTTTAAAAGTGAAAACTTCGGTGCTATAAAGCCTGTAATTACCTCAACTGCATTTCCGAGTCTTTTGTATACATGCAGCAGCTGAGCGGCACTCCTTACACGTATAAATAGCTTGGGCAGGTAAAATTCTTTTTCAAGTCGGGCTTGATATATCCTTGTTATTGAATCACAAAGGCTTGCCTGAGCATGCTCAACAAAGCTGTCATTTATAGTGTCTTCCAGACAGAGAGCCAGAGAATAATTTTTGCCGAAGGCTTCGTTTATTACCTTTTCTGCAACCTTCTCGTTGTTTGCAGGGCAGTATAAAAGTGCGGCAACGCTGTAATATAATACTGAATTTTTCATTAATCAAATTTTCCTTTTCACAAATCACCTTGCAAAATAAACAGCAAATACAATCCAGCTGCCTGAAATTGCATAAAAGCCAGCAGGTTGTTTTTTTAATAAACACATGCTGATGTTTGTATATGGTAGCATATTTAATTAATACATACAAGTCTAAAAAATATCAATTCTTCCAAAAAACTTCCTATGGAATATTATTATATTAGATTACATATTTTTTAGCCTAATAAAACTCGTACTGAATTTATGAGGTTAATATTACTGTTTTTACAAAAACCGATTTACTCACTCTAAAATCAAATTACAATTATTCAATTTGATATCCGGCATATACAATGGCAGATATCATAAGTATATATAGACGTTTAACCAACTCTATGCAAATTCCATCTATTATTTAATAGCAACAGCGGCAAAAGAAACAAAAAATATTTTGCATTTTAAATTATACTGTCCTTTTGCTTTTTACATAAAAAGGAGCTGCTACTCCATAGATGATTGTTCACCCATTTTGCAACAGCCCTTCTAGCCTAACTCAATATATAATAAACACAGCAGAATATATTTTTGAAATTTTTATGATAAAAACTTCTAGGATATAAAAAATAGTGTTTCTAAATTAATACTATAAAACCTTTACTTGCTTTCTTTAAAGCCTATTTTCTCTAAGGATGCCTTTACAGCCTCATAGCTTGAAATATCTGCTTCATCCGTCAGCAGCTCTTTAGCTTTATCAGGGGATGATTTTTTAACCTTTTCAACATCTGCGGTTATTTCCATAGTTGCCTTGCCTTCCTTTACGTCGCCGGTTATTTCAATACCATCAACACCTTCCATCTCTTTTTTAAATGATTCAACAGCTTCGTCAAGGAACTTTTTTAATTCTTCGTCCGATATATCTCCTAATTCCTTTGCATCTGACTCTGTTATCATCTTAACCTTAGTTACCGCATCCTTTTTATGGTATACTTCATAGGTTATCTTTGTAGAGCCTTCCTCCTGTACAAACACACCCTTTTCTTCACTGCTGCCGCAGCCGGCAATAAATACCATCATTGCCATTACCATTAAAACGCTGAATAATGTCTTCATAAGACTACAACCTTTTTTCATAACCGAATTCTCCTTAAATTATTTTATATTTATTTTATACTGCGTTTGAATCCGCAAAACTTCTTTTAGAATCTAGTCCACTCTGCTGCATTAATTACCCCCTACAATAAATTAAACTATATCGCCCTCATTAAAGGGGTCTCCGCATTCAGGACAGAATTTTGGCGGATGCTGCGGGTCTTGAGGCTCCCAGCCGCATTTGTCACACTTATACTGAGGCATGCCTGCCGGCTTGGGTTTACCGCATTCCATGCAGAATTTACCCTTGTTCTGAGCTCCGCAGCTGCAAGTCCAAAAGCCTGTTGCTGCCGCCCCCTGCACACTCTGGTTCTGTTTGTTCAGAGTATTGCCCTGCATTCCCGGCTGACTCTGCTGGTACTGCGAATTGCCCTGCATTCCTGGCTGATTTTGCTGGTACTGCGAATTTCCGCCTTGCATGCCTGATTGCTGATACATGCCCTGACCCTGCGGTATATTGCCCTGCATGCCAGGCTGCTGATACATGCCCTGCTGCATATTCTGCTGCTGTCCCATGGCAAATAAGCTTTGAGCATTCATACCGCCTGCATTGCCTGCCATATTCATACCTGCAAATGCCATCATAGGTCCGGTGGAAGTGTTTGAAGCTGCCGCCTGCATAGCTGAAGACTGAGCACCTACCAGCTGTGCCGCCGCCATATTCGGATTTCTGAAAACGGCATTTCTCTGCAGCTCCTTTATCATCTTCTCATCTTCCTCAGGTGCCTTGACAGAGCTTACTCCAAAGGCTGAGATTGCAATTCCGTACCTGCCGCCCCATTTCTCGGAAAGCACTTCATTTAAAGCATCCGCAAGCTCCTGAGTATGCCCTGTAATCGAAGAATATCTGATGCCCATATCTGAGATTTTAGCAAAAGCCGGCTGCAGTGCGGTAAGCAGCTCAGTTTTAAGCTGAGAATCTATCTTATCTCTTCTGTATTCACCATCTATATTCCCACAGACATTCTTATAAAAAAGTATAGGGTCTATCAGCTTATAAGCGTATTCTCCGTGACAGCGAAGCGCTATCTCAAGGTCAAGTCCTATGTTAGGATCTACCACTCTGAAGGGTACAGGATTGGCGGTACCGTACTTATTTCCTATAATTTCCTTAGTGTTAAAGAAATATACTCTCTGGTCCTTTCCTGTATCTCCTCCCATCGTAAATCTTTTGGCAAAGGTACGGAAGCTCGCTTTAACGCCCTCGCCCAATCCGCCGTAAAAAATACTCGGCTCCGTTGAATTATCAAAAACAAACTCGCCCGGCTGTGCACTTATTTCAACTATAGCACCCTGCTCAACTATAATCATGCACTGACCTTCGTTGACCGCTATTATTGAGCCGTTTGATATAATGTTATCGCTGCCCTTGGTATTAAAGCCCCTCTTAGCTTTTCTATTCTCGCCCTTTTTAACAAGAACATCAGCCTCAAGAGAGGGACAATAAAAATATTCTCTCCACTGGTCTGCCAGCACGCCGCTTGCAGCACCTATACCTGCACTTAAAAGTCCCATATTATCCTCCTTCTATTTTGTTTACTTTTTCTTTAATAAATATAGCTTTGACAGATTATATCACACTTTTTTATAATCTACCATAGCATATTAGCTATACAAAAACAAATATTTCTTATATACCTAGTTAAAATGTTGTATTAAATATAATTTTACATACTCTTAATCATATATTCCGCAGCATTTGAATCTTGATTCAAGAAGTGCATTATAATTGCTATAGCAGCTATTACCACAATCACCGTAATTGCCACCTTAATCCAGGAAATAGGAGTATTACCGCTTACTTTTCCGGTTTGACCGTTGACCATGAAGTTATACACCTTGTTATTATATTTAAATGAAGAAATCCAAATAGGCAGAAGCAGATATTTATAGGTAATATTATTAAACTCCGTATTAATATTCATATTCCTTACCGAATCAGCCGATTTTTCGGTTCTTACCTTGCTTTCCACATTTCCCCTGAGAATTCTTTTTATTTTCTCTTTAGCCTTTTCCCAGGCATTTTTCATCTTCACTGTATATCTTTCCGCAGAAAAACCTGCCATATATTCGGGCTTATACTGCACCACCTGCTTGGTATCAAAGGGCTCAAGCGCTCCTATCATAGCTTCCTTCTGCTCGGAGGAGCCGCAGACCAGCACATCGTCAAAGCTTTCAGAATACCTGCCCGAAACTCTATACCAGTCGGTCCTGGTTTTCGTATTGCCGTCTTTATCCTTGTAGCTGCTGTCAATACCGTACTCTCCGTTATAGCGGCTCTCCGTATCGGTATCAAAGGTCCAGAAGGGCACATACAAGCCGTGGAACGCTTCCGGCTTTGCACTTTCCTTTGCCGGCTTGGGGCAGAAAAACTTGCCGCCTATCCATTTTTTAAATCTTTCCGCTGCGGTCTGCATATTAATCTTAAATAACACTACTCCGCCCGGAGCCATAACATTGCCTGAAGCTTCCTCCATTACCTGGTTTGAACCGCAGTAGGGACATTCATTTGCAATTTGCTTTTGCTCATATACAGTGGCTGCTCCGCAGGATTTACATATTACCGTTTTGGTAGTGGTTCCCCAGTCGCAGTTTTCCTCGTCCTCTGCCGAATTAAAATCAAGCTCTACCGCAGTAAAATTTCTGTCAGCCACCGCTATTTCCTGCTTAAAGCCGCAGAACGGACATGCCAGCCCGCCGCTTGCAGGGTCAAAATCCATTACTCCGCCGCAGCTTGGACATTTCTTATCAGTTTCACTTTTAGTATCCACCTGTATGGACTCTTGGCTCGGGTCACCCTTATAATACTCGTCACTCATAAGTCTACCTCCTTAAATATTAAATATTATTTTATCATATTTTAACTGATTATAGGACTTTTTTTATAAATTGTCTATTCATAAGGACAGCCCCATTAGGCTATAGCTCTAAGCTTGGACTTCATATATTCAAGACTGCTGTCATAAAATATGAAATCACCTATCAATCCCGATTTTTTGAGCTTAACTACAAGCTTCCTGCTTTTATTATCTTCTCCTGAACACAAAATCATCTTTTTATAGTTACTGTCTTTAATACTGTTCAGAATATTATCAAGTTTATATGAGATATTATCTGTTCTATCTTTTAAGCTTTCATATTTTAATACAATACCTATAAGCACTATATCCACTTTATGCATCGTTGCAGATAAATTCACATTATCATATTTATTTTCTATAAAGCACTCAAACAGTCCATTCTCCTCAAAGTTCCTTTTCAGACTCTGAGCGAATAATCTTTCTTCCATAACAAGTAATATTCTGTACATAAAAACCCCCTTTCAGGTTTATTAAAATCTTGGGTTTATCCAGCCTCCCGACACTGTAAATATAGCAAGCTCCGCCGCTGTTTCAAAGCCGGTTTTACTGAGCATATTCATAATATGATATTTTACAGTATTTTCACTTATGTTAAGCTCCTTAGCTATGTCCTTTCTGTTTTTGCATTGACATAAAAGCCTGAGTATCATCATTTCCTTATTGGTAAAGGGAACCTCTCCTTCTATGGGCATCTCTATCTTTTTAGGTGCCGGAAATATCTTTTCTCCCTTCATAACCTTACTTGCCGTTTCCAGAAAATAGTCCAGACTGCTGCTTTTATAGATAAAGGCATCTGCTCCAAGTGCCTTTGCCCTCGGTACAAAAGATATTTCATCAAAGCCTGACATCATTATAATTTTTACTTTTGGAAAAGATTTTTTTATATCTCTTGCAGCATAAAGACCAAGTGCCTTTCCGTCAGCACATACATCCATAAGGATAAGGTCGGGAATTTTATATTTGCAAAAAGAATAGGCAAGATTGGCATCACTTAATTCCCCTATCACTGTAAAGTCTTCATGTTCTCCAAATGCATTTTTAAATAAAGTGCAAAGTGCGGTATGGTCATCCACTATCAATACTCTTATCATAATATTCTCCTTGGAACGCTTATATTAATACAAAACGGAGAATGCTTTATATTAAATTCTCCACCTAAAGCCTCTATCTTTTTTCTCATCGAACTTATGCCCTGTCCTTCTCTTTTGCTTCCGCTGTCAAAGCCGTTGTTAACGATTTTCAGTCCATAGTGATTTTCAGTATTTTCAAAAATAATCTTAATCGTATCTGCAAGTCCATGTCTTATAGCATTGCTCACTCCTTCTGCAATTATATCCATAAATATCATTGCCGTTTCTTTCTCCTTGGGAGCCTCTCCCGATATATCCAGCCCTACACCCATGTCAGACACTGTAGTTTTAAGTATCTCAAGCTCATCGGAAATGTTTTTATGCTCTTTAACTATGGCATCCTCAATCAGACTGTCAACTGTATCAAAATCAGAAGCTGCTATAGCTTTACCGCTCCTGAGACTTTGCAGTAAAAAGCTTATCCTCTGTCCAAGCACGTCATGGATTCTAGCTCTGGCACGTATATTTTCCTCTCTTTCACAGATAAGCTTTACATTTTCAAGCTTATATCTTATATCCTGCCTACGCCTTTCGAGTATCTCATTTTTATTTTTTAATTCATCTATATACTCCCACTCCCTGCTCATCTCAATACCTGTCGCCTGTATGCATCCTATTTCTCTGATATACTCCTGATTAAACCTCCATACGCTTTCATCATCAAGCTTATAAAACCTGAGCTCATCATATTCAATTACCTCCACTTCCTCATCCGAAGCTCTGCTTTCAAGAGCTTTTATAAAATCAATGCCATTCCTGAAATACTTCTTGCAAAGCCTGTACATCAATTCTTCCATCTTACGGTTTATCAGCACTACATGCCCTCCCTTATTCATAAACATCAGTGCGGTATCAAGCTTATCCACCGCTTCCTTAACCGAATAAAATGAAAGCTCAGTCTTAAATTTGTTTAATTTAAGCCTTATCAGATAAAGGCTGCGCATGATGAACAGTATTATTGTCAATATAAAGACAGCCACATAAATTTGTCCAAGCTGCCTTTCAACCAGGGGCAGACTCGCAAAACAGGCTGTCAGCACCGAAGTATTGACAGAGCTTCTTTCTCTCAGAATGAATACCTGCAGTATAAAAATAGCAGTCATTAAATATCTTAGCTTATAAAAATCCTGCCCTGCCACCCTGCCGTAAAGTGAAAAAAACTGCACCTGCGCAAGTCTGAGCGTCAGTATAAATATATTGGCAAGCACTGCTGTCTCAAATACCAGCTCTTTTACTCTCTTTACTTTGTCCAGGTATTTATACAATACAAGATTGATTACCCAAACCTGAGCTATCACTGCCACCGACGCCAGCATTGCCACCGCACTTCTGAATGAATTAGGCAGCATGTAAAAATATATCATCAATCCACCTCAGCTTCAAAATAACAGCTTCCTGAGCCGATTTCATTTTTATTCTCAAAATCTGAAAAGCTTAATGTCAATACATGAGATTTACCCATGCTGCTTATCACCAGTCTTCCCCCATAAGCCTTAACGAACTCCCTCATTCTCTCTGGTATATTATCTAAATTTATGCTCCCTGTAAGAATGGAGCTTAAGCTGCAGTCTGAGTTTTCAGAACTCAGCCTGAACATACCGTTTATATTGTGCCTTACACAATGAGCTATCACGGTATAGTAAAAATCATAAAGAAAATTTATAAGCTCACCGCTGTAATATTTTTCAGTTTCTGAAACAAGTATACAGTTGGAATCGGCATAGGCGGCAAGCTGTGCAAGCTCATCCATATAAATGGCACACTCTCTGCATGAAAGTTTGGTATCATCATTTTTTCTAAAAAACAGATTGCAGCGCCTTTTTATATAACAGAGCAGAAGCATGATTTGAGCAAGCAGCTTGGGATCTGCCGACTGTCTGTACCTTGCAAGCATATCTGTAAAGACTTCCTTCATCTGAAACAATTCAAAATTTAATTTATTTAAAAGTTCGTTTCTTACTCTCATTGTTTCAGATCTTTTCAGTATAATTTCTTCCTCAGTCAGCATGGAGTTTGCAATATCTATCATATATGCCGCCCTCTCAAGATTTCTTTTCAGCGCCCTAATATTGCCTATATCTTCCTCCCAGATTACACTTCCGCCGCTTATTGTTTTTTTCCTTATAAACAGGTCTTCCTGATTTATATATTTTCCACTCGAGCTCAGTACACATTCGGAGTATAAATCAAATATGGCTATATTCATAGTTGAATTTTTAATCAGCCTCTCATAATCCGAATTCATAGGTATCATACCGGTATGCACTATAAGCTCAAAGCTTAAAATTCCTATAGCACCTACTACAATAGTTATATCTGTATTAAAAACTATATCTATTCTTCCTATATAGGCTATGGCATAGGCTGCAAGGAAAACTATTATCAGGATTACCGGCGTTACATTAAGACGATTTAAATTACTGGACGAGGCTTTATTAAATATTATTACCGCAAGAAGGATTTTAAAAAATATATAGAGCATAATTATATAGTACATTATATTATAGGTATAATTTTTAGTATAGGCAACATCCGGGTCGCTGTATTTAAAGACTGAATGATGCAGATCATTTGTAAATACCACAGTCAGCAGCAGCACATCCAGCAGCATTATAATATAAAACCATGAATCCACTCTTTTAATATTTTCATCATGGCGTATTCTGCAGCCTATCCAAAGCAGTGTGCTTGGAATTGCAAGCATAAATATATAATATGAAAACCAAAGATATCTTGCAAAAACAAGCTTCGGATTTACCTGATATTTTAAAAATCTTATCATTCCCCAAGCTGCAAGCATCCCCCCTATCATAAAAATTGCTTTCCTTATATCCAGCCGCATTACTCTTTTGACTGCATAGCCTATCCACAGTATTACTGCAGTTATATATATAAAGGCAAGCTCCTGCTGCTCAATTCCGTCTGCTGAAGCCAGCAGCTTCTCACCAAGGACTTCCCTTTTAAATCTTTTAAAGCTGCTTTGTGCAGCCATCCTGAGTCCCTCATCTTCAGGCAGAATATAAGCCGTACTGTAACTGCCTGCATCAGGAGTATAGTCCGCTCCCTTGTCAGTCAGTCGAAAGCCTGCATTATACAGGTCTTTTTTAAGCTCTTTAGTATCTATATTGAGCTCCTTTTCGCTTCCCAGCAGTCCTCTCTCATAGCTTATAGTCCCCTCTGAGGGAATGACTATATTTACATCCCGCCCCGTATGTTTCATATGTACCGCCTGATAATCAAAGCATAACAGGATACTTGCTTTATTTTTATTTTGTACCAGCCTTCCTCTCTTTTTTATATGCTTAAGTATTCTGAGTATTTCATTAAGAGTATAATTTTTACCTTCCAGTCCGTAAGAAGCTGCTGCAAGTATATAATCTATATAGAGTTCATCTATAAAAACATATTCATCTATACCGTCCAAATCTCTCCAGGAAGTTATAGGGAGCCGAGTTTTTGATTTATCAACTGCTATGACAGGAGTAGCCAGATAATCGGCTCGATAAGCCGCCTTTACACCCGAATTACGTATTCTGAAAGCACTGTCTGAAAAGCTTTCAATTATTGTTCCCTCCTCACCGTGCAGGGACAAAAAGCTTATTATTTCCGCATTGCTTCTTATAATCATCTTATCTTTATAATGCTTTGACAATATCTGAGCATAAGTACCATCACTGTCATTATAAAGCAGGATTGAATCAGCTTTAAGTATGGGTACAACCGGCTGTGAAGCATAGCAGTTCTTACAAGTACAGTCCGGCAGTATCATACCCAAAGCTATCACCAGCAAAATAGTATATATAACTTTCATAAAATATCCTGTATACCTCTTAACTAATTTATTTGAAAAACCATGTATTTATATGATTAGTATACAATATTTTTAAACAATATGTCTATATTATAATGCATCAATTACAGCAAACAGATATTTTATACTGCTTTCATAAAACACAAAATCATCTATTACCTTGTTTGATTTTGCCAAGATAGTTTTCTCTATAACCTCGTTTTTACTTTCAGGGCAGATTAAAAGCAGCTTGCAGTTATAATCTTCATTTCTTATTAATTTACACAAGCTTAGGCAATAGTCTACATTATATTTTCCATTTTCTTCTACTCCAATTATCAGCCCTTCTGCCTGAGATGTTTTAACAATATCCGCCGCATTCGAGTAATTATTATTATAATATATCTCAGGATTGTCTGAAGTAATGGCATACTTCATAATTACATCTGCAAAAATCCTCTGTTTCATCAGTAAAACAATCCTCTGCATACTATACCTCCTTTTGACTTAATTATAATTTTTATATAAAAAAATAACCCTACCCATCTGGGTAGGATTCAATTATATTTCTTTAATAAAGCTCATTGATTCTTGAACATCTTTTTAATAAATCTATATAAATTATAAGCTCGTCTAAGGAATTTATTCCAAGCTTTTTATAGATATTCAAATTATGCTTCTTTATCGTTTCAAGACTTATATAGGTAAGTCCCGGAAGACTTTCCATATCATGCCCCTCTATATAATAGTTAAATATAATCCTTTCCTGCGGACTTAAATCCTTCAGTTTTTCTATAAATTTATCTACCACCTTTTCAAGCTTGGGAGGAAGCTTTTCATCTGAGTTTTGAGATTTTAGATTTAAAAAGTTTACCAGCTCGTCTATCTCAAGTATGCCAGATTTCCTTCCCGAATTCCTTGAAGCCGCACTTTCTTCCCGAAGCAGCTGCAAATTATCCACAATAGGTGCTACAAAGCGGTTTGACATATAGGCAGACAGCACCGCAACCACAATTAACGTGATTATACCCACTGCTGCCAATTTTATTCTTCTTAAAAAAATATATGAATTATAATTATCTATCGGAAGCAGTGTTACTGAATACCATTTATCATATTCGGAAATATCAAGAAGCTTCTGTATTCCTACATAAGAGGTATCATAAGAGCTTTCATTTTTATAAATATTTAAGTATTTTTTATAAATTATATTAAATTTTTCGCCCGCAACCGGATAGGTATCTTCCACTCCCCCTTTCAGCCCCGTTGACAGATTCAGCTCCTTTCCATCAGAAGCTGCAAGTACTGTTGTCATAGAGCCGTAATCACTTTTAAAGCCCGGGTATAAAAGCATAAAATAAAGCTCGGAAACCTCAAAACCGCACATTCCTACAAATCTATTTCGTGCATCTCTTATAGGCACGCACAAAATCATGGCATTTTCCCAAGTTCCCGCTATACTGATTCTTTTGCTCCAAATATAGGTTTCATCAGCCAGGTCTTCGCTTTTCATGTGCTTAAGCTTATTAAACTCAGGTATGCGCGAAATATCCGCTTCAAGATTCCACCTGTTATGAAGCTCTATTCCATAAACTCTCGCTATATCGGGTATTCCTCTGTAATAGGTTATATAAGGAGTTACCGGATTTGAAACATTGATATTGACATATCTTAAATACAGACTGCTTCTTGAATCCTCAGCTCTGTCAATTTGAGAATTTACCGTTGCATCAAGTATGAAATAAGCTCCGCTGCAATTAACACTCTGCAGTGCATTATTAATATGAATATAAAATTTTTCTTCAAGCGGCTTAATCAGATAAGGGCTGTCATTAAAATCCTTCAGCTCTATATCACTTAATTCCGCTAATTCATTATACTCGGCACTTAAGTCTTTAGCCAGCTTAATTCCTCTCGCAGAGAGATTATTGCAATATTTGTTTATGTTTTTACTCACATCAGTATGATAAACATTTATAATATTGCTAAGCTGTTTATCATTATCGGAAAATATGCCGAAAAATGTAAGCACCACCGTAAGTATTAAAAAAAAGGCAGTGAGTATCACTATAAGGTATATCATAAGCTTTCTCTGCATACTGAAGTTCTGATTTTTAGTCGCCTTCAGCAGAGGTTTTATTCTCTTTAATTTAGTAAACATATTGTCACCTTACTGTGTCAATTAAATTTTTGCCTTAATTCGTAATAATACTCCTTTACCAATTTGTTAAGCAGCTTCTCATCATAAATTCCGCCTGCCTGCCCAATATACTTGCTATGAGCTATGTCAAGCTCTGCACGGGAATTTTTTTCAAAATCAGTTTCTAAATTCAGATAATTTTTAATTTGCGGTGCGGTATAATACTGATATTCATCATTGGTCTGCAAAAAAGCCTCATACAGGCTCTTATACTTAGGCTCCTTTATTCCGTCTATGGCAGCCGGAAGCTCTTTTTCAAAGGCTTCCTTTTTTACAGGCATATAGCCTGCCTTAGTAACAAAATTTACATTGTTCTTAACATCAGTAAGCCATTCAAGAAAAATCATCACTGCCTTTTCATGCTTGGCATCGGTCTTGACAGTGCAAATTCCTGCACCTCTTTGCATCACCTCTTTTTTTCCGTCCTTAAATATTGGACAGGGTCGCGCTATCAGCTGTACCTGTTCTGAAGTATTGTCGGGATAAGTAACTACATCATAATAATACAGTACGCTGGCAGACGAAGCCACACTTACTATTGCATCTCCTGTTCTTAAGGGTTCTGTCGCATAGCCCTCCTTCAGCCATACCCCTCCATATACCGCCGCCTTTGCATAAGGCTCCCATACCTTGCAAAATTCAGGGCTGAAATCTATATTTTCACTTTCATCAAAAAAGCTTCTTCCAAGCGAGTCTATTCCTACCTGAAAATAATTAAAATGATAATCATGCACAAACATAGGCTTTCCGTCACCCTCAATATCGGGAGTCAGCGAATCTATCCAGTCAGTATACCTGATTGAGGTTTGAAAGAGTCCCTCCCAAGTATCAAGGTCGCTCAATTTGGCTCCTGAAGCCTTGGCAAACCTGTCAAAAGCTGTTTTATTTATAAACATAATCTCCGTAGATTTAGCCAGGGGCAGAATATTTAATTTACCGTCAATCATTCCCTCTTCTATAAATTCCGGCACAAATTCACTGAGCTTTTCCTCTGAAAAATAATCCCTATAATCCACAAGTATATTGCTGTCCTTTAAAGCAACTACCGTCTTGGGGTAGGATACAAACATATTCGGAAGCTCTGAAGCTCCCAACTCATTATTTGATGCGGCAAGCACAGCTTCATGGATGCTGTTGGTATTTGATACGGAGGTCACCTGTACATAGATGCCTTTTTCTCTTCCTACTGTACTGTTAAACTCGTCTATTATATCATTTAAAGGTGAGCTTACCTGTCCGCCGTATACATGCCATATACTTACAGTTACCGGTTCCTTCTTGGAGCTTTGCTTTATGCATGCGGACAAAGACAGAGCCGCTGCAAAAGTCAAACTCATTAAATACCATTTCAATCTCATAATCTTTCCCTCTAAATTTATTTGTTTAAAATCTCAAGCCTTACCTTATCTATTCTTGCCTTGTCCATCTTTTCAACAGTAAGTCTTACTCCCTCGGTCCTGACCCCCTCTCTTACTTTAGGCAGATGCTCCAGCTGTCCCATCACAAATCCGCCGATAGATTCATAATCCTCCATATTTAAATCCGTTCCGAGTCTTTCATTTATTTCATCAAGCTTTACCGAGCCGTCAAGCAGGTACACATCCTTACCGATTTTTTTAAAGCTCTCCTCCTCGTCAATATCATATTCATCCCTTATTTCTCCTACTATTTCTTCCAATATGTCTTCCATCGTAATCATACCCGCAGTCATGCCGTATTCATCAAGCACTACCGCAATATTGGCATAGGACTTTTTCATTTGCAGCAAAAGCTCGGCTATCTTTTTGTACTCATAAGTAAAAAAAGGCTTCCTCATATAATCTCTGATATTAAATTTTTTTTCACTTTTATGCAGCAGCAAGTCCTTGACATTAATCACTCCGACTATATTGTCAGTATTTCCCTCATACACCGGCAGTCTGGTATATCTTTCCTGCCGGTATATTTCTATAGCTTCCTCATAGCCTGCTTCAATATTTATAAGCACCATATCAATGCGCTGTATCATTACATCCTTAGCCAGCACTTCGGCAAAGTCAAAGACATTATTTATTATTTTTCTTTCCTCATTTTCTATAACTCCCTCCTCGTGACTGACATCAACTATGGTTCTAAGCTCCTCCTCCGTCATAATATCCTGTCTTGGAGCATTGCCTGCTCCTAAAAGCTTTAATACGAAGCCAGAAGCGAGGTTGATTGTCACTATTGCCGGAGTGAGTATAAACATAAGTGCATAAATAGGCGCTGCATAAACCAGTGACATGCTTTCAGGCTTTTTTGAAGCAAGACTTTTAGGGGTTATTTCTCCGAATATCAGTATCAAAAAAGTAAGCATTCCCGTTGCCACACCTATAGCAGCATTCCCGAAAAGCTTTATTATAATAGTTGTCGCAAGTGCCGAAGCGGACAGATTTACTATATTATTGCCTATTAACACTGCTGAAAGCATCTTTTCAGGCTTTTCCATAATTTTAAGCACCAGGAGTGCATTTTTACTCCCCTTTGCAGCCAATGTTTTAAGTTTTATTTGATTAGAGCTTATAAAGGCGGTTTCTGCTGATGAAAAAAAGCCTGACAGCCCTAAAAGCATTGCAAGTATCACTATATGTAAAATAGTATGATTGTCCAAAGTTTCTCCCCTACCTACCTTTTCAGAAAAGCCCGCAGTATGCTTCCAAGCAGTATGCTTACATCTCCCAGATTAAATACCAGCTTTTTTATCGGCAAAATATTTATATTAATATAATCAACTACGTAGCCTCTTTTAAGCCTGTCATAGATATTGCTTAAAGCTCCCGCTATAATCAGGCTTAAGGGAAGCTTGCTTCTAAAGCTTTTCTTTTGCTTAATGTCCAAAGCCAGCCACAGGCTCAGACCGGCAGTAATAAAAACCGGAAGGCATCTTACAAGCTTATGCCTTTCTTCAAGCACACCTAAAGGAAATCCCCTGTTATGAGATTTATACAATATAATTTTTTTATCCGATACTTTTATAAGCGGTATTTCCAAAGCTTTAGGAAGTTTAGAGTCAGGAATACTTTCTATCAGATTTTTTATACCTATATCAAGCCCTGATAGTAGGGCTATTAGCATATAATACAGCATTTTTCCTCTTTATACTTATTTTATAATACAAATTATTTTCCCAGAGTGAAGCTTCTGCTTTCATCTATTTTCATACTGATGCCGGGGCCTCCTTTTTTTTCAAGGTAAGCACCGGTAATAACTACTCTGCCTATATTCGGGTCCTTAGGTATCTCATACATTATGTCAAGCATAAATTCTTCTATAATAGAGCGCAGAGCTCTTGCTCCAGTATTTTTCTTGATAGCCTCCTCAGCTATCCATTCCAGTGCATCTTCATCAAATTCAAGCTTTACACCATCGAGCTCAAGCAGCCTTATATACTGCTTTAATATAGCATTTTTTGGCTCCTTTAACACCTTCACAAGATCTTCCTTTTTAAGCCTTGCCAAAGTCACCAATATTGGCAGCCTGCCGAGAAATTCAGGTATCATTCCGAACTTCCTTATATCATCGTTAGAAGCATATTTCAATATATCTTCATTATCATACTTATCCTTAAGCTCCGAATTAAAACCCATCAGACTTTTTTTATTAAGTCTTTCCTTAATTATATCTTCAAGGTCGGGAAAGGCTCCTCCGCAGATGAACAGTATATTATCAGTATTTACGCTGTACAGCGGGGACATGGCATTTTTTTGGTTTGAGCCTACCGGTACATCCACTCTGCTGCCCTCAAGCAACTTAAGAAGCTCCTGCTGTACACTTTCTCCGCTTACATCTCTGGAGCTTACATTTTTCTTTTTAGCTATCTTGTCTATTTCGTCTATAAAGATTATTCCACACTGAGCCCTTTCAACATCATTATTTGCTGCCGCAAGCAGCTTGGAAACGACGCTTTCTATATCATCCCCTATATAGCCTGCTTCTGTAAGTGAAGTGGCATCTGCAATGGCAAGCGGCACGTTTAAAAGCTTAGCTATGGTCTTTACCAGGTAAGTCTTTCCGCTTCCGGTAGGACCTATCATAAGTATATTTGATTTTTCTATCTTTACATTGTTTACAGATTTAGATTTGTCTGCCGACCTTTCTTTGTACTGCACATTTTCAGACCCCTTTTCACCACTTCTTCCGCTTCTTCTCTGGTCAAGAAATACCCTCTTATAATGGTTGTAAACTGCAACTGCAAGCACCTTTTTCGCCTTGTCCTGACCTATCACATATTCATCCAGCTTAGCTTTAATAATATGCGGAGCAGGTATATCCTTCATGCTGAACATAGGCTTTTTTACCTGACTTTTTTTCTTAGGCTTTCTTTTTGTATTAAAATTCATTAAATTTTCAAAATCCTTTCTCATATCTCCTACAAAGGAAATGCCATTAATTTTATTAAGGTCAAAATTGCTCTCGCTTACCGAATCCATAGCCCTCTGCATACAATCGTGGCAGAGCTTGATTCCTCCGGGCATATTCATCAGCCTGCCGGCAATATGCTCAGGTCTGCGGCACATCGTACATACATCTTCCTGTGCATTGTCTTTATCAGCATTCTTCTTATTATTTTTATCGTTAAAGCCGATATTTTTATTATAGTTACTATTATTGCTGCCGTTATCACTGCTGGCACGGCTTTTTATCTCCATTTTCCTAGGCTTCATATTTGTTTTTCCTCTTTTAATCTAAGGCGGACGATCTGCCGCTTAAAGCTCTCTGCTTTTAACATAGTTTTAAATCCTCTACAGGAGGCAGAAATTCTACCTTATATTTAATTATATACAGATTTTATCACTTGTGCAAGCAATCTTATCTTTGATTAAATTCTGCATAAGCTAAGAGAGATGAGAATAAGCCTCATCTCTCAAATTAACCGGTGAATTAACCGGAACTATTTATTTTTTTCTTTATTCATCTCAGAATCCTGCCTGAATCCGAGGGTTACCTCAATCTGCATTTCTTTGTACTGACTGCCCTCCAGTCTTTGTACCGTCAATTTTACCTTTTCTCCGCCTGAATAATAAGTAAGCTGCAGTTTAAGGTCCTCCATAGTTTTTATAGTCTGAGAATTAATCTTGGTAATAATATCCTTTTCTCTAAGCTCTGAATTTGAGGCAGCTCCTCCTTCAAGTATCTTATACACATAAACTCCTCTCGGCATATCATAAGTCGTCGACATATCCGAATCTATATTTTGCCCCTGTATGCCAAGGTAGCCCTGCTTTGCCTCTTCAACCTTTTCACTTTTGGTCTGCTGGTTTGAAAGCTCTTCAATTATATCCTTTACTGTCGATACGGGAATTGCATAACCCATGCCCTCAACTTCAGTGGAGGAATATTTTGCCGAGTTAATGCCTATCACATCGCCGTCCATATTTATAAGTGCTCCGCCCGAGTTTCCGGGATTGATAGCGGCATCTGTCTGAAGCAGGCTCTTTTTTACTCCGTCCTGGGTCTGGACTTCTCTGTTTAAAGCACTCACTATGCCTGCCGTCACCGACTGCCCGTAGCCGAGTGCATTGCCTATAGCCACTACGCTCTGACCTACCTTCACCTTATCGGAATCTCCGAGGCTTGCTATACTTATCTTGTCAATAGTTTCCTGCTTGACATCTGATTTTTTAACTGCAATTATAGCTATATCAGAGTCCGAATCTCCGCCCTTAATATTTGCCTCCACCTCTTCGCCATCTATAAATACTACGCTTAATTTGCTTGTATCATCTATAACATGGTTATTTGTAACTATAAGATATTCACTGTCATTTTGACCTATAATAATGCCTGAGCCGCTTGAAGGTGCTTCATATTCCTGACCTTCTCCAAACCAGCCCGAAGTTTTAAGCTTAGTAGTTCCATTAATAGCTACTACTGAAGGCATAGAGCGTTCGGCTATCGCTTCTATGTCATTTCCGGAGCCTTGTGAAGCAGCATTTGCAGCGGCTTCGCTTCCGGCACCGGGCTCTTTAAGCTTTATCTTAGAAATCTGAGAAGCCTGAGCAGCTGTCTGAGACTGCTCCGTTAAAGCTGTATTGCCACCGGCATATTTATTTACTGCCACCATAGTTCCTCCTGCCACAGTGCCAAATAACATTGCCGAGGCTACCAAGGCGGCTACTCTTTTTGCTGCTCCTCCTCTTTTTCTGCCTGAGCTTCTATAAGAAGCGGCACTGCTGCTCGGCGGGATATTGGAGCCTCCCGAGCTGTATCCTGTGCCTGAGGAGTAAGAACTGCCGTAGCTTCTGTAAGCAGCGGGCGGATTCTCACCGGCACTAAAGCGGCTGCTTTGCGCTGCATTATCTGAAGAGGAATAAGCACTGCCTGAGCTGAAACCAGTGTTATAGCTTCTTCTTAAATTCCGGAAATGCTCAGCATCATTATCAGTATTCATACTCTGAAATGTATCATAGCTGCCATACAGATTTGCATTAACAGCTTCTGCGGCTTTGGAGTTTTGAGCGGGACTTACACTGTCAGGCTCTTTATCAGCCTCAAAATCATTATACAAGTCTTTTTCCCTGTCTTCCGAGTCTGGGTTCAAATTGTCTGAATTTAATTTATTTATATCATCATCATAATTATCATACATAGTATATTAACCTCCATCTAAGTCAAATCTTATATTTCCAACTTTAATGCACAAAAGCATTAGTAAACTATGGTTGTAAGTTTACCAATGCTTTGTGTATAAACTGTGTAATAATACAGATGATTTTGTGAAAATCTATTTTATAATCAGGAATAACCTGCCTGAGCTGCAGCTTTTATTTTAATTAAGTGCGGGAACTGTTTCCTCCCCACCGCCTGCCTGCTTCTGAGGCTTGCTTTCATTCTGCTGAGAAGGCTTTTTCTCAGCGGTGCCGTCATTTGCTTTTGAAGTATTCTCACCGCTCTTTGAGGGCTTTCTTTCAGCAGTAGCTTCTGTCGGTCTGGACTCAGCTGAAGGCTTTTTCTCCGAAGTGCTTTCATTAGCTGAATTTGTACTTTTTGAGCTGCTCTCAGTATTTCTCTTTTCTGTTTCTTTGCTTCCTATATATTCTTCACTTGTTGCAGCCGAGCTCTTTTTGACTGCCTCAGTTGTTTTAGGCTCATAAGCGCCTCTTGATGAGGGCTCATGTCTATTTTTATTATATCTGTCCTCATCAGGGTCAGGATTGTCCTGGAGCCACTTTGTTTCCCCTCTGGCATCAGTTTCATAATCAACTCCGTACTCGCCGGCTTTTCTGGTTGAAGCCTTTGAGCTTCCTGAGCCAGAACTGCCCGAGCCATAATTTCCTGAGCCGCTTGATTTTGAAGCCCCTGAGCTTGAGCGTGATGCACTGCCCTCACCCGGCTCATAGTCTTTATCGCTATGCTCACGGTCTGTATACTTGCCCTCTTTATACATGCCTGAATCCGAGGAAATTCTCCTGCTTATATTTTTAACGGTTTCAGAAGGCTCGTAATTTTCCGTGCCGAATAAGAATTTATGAAGCTCTCTTACATTGCTTTCCAGAGTCTGCGGGATTACACAGTCCCCCTTTCTGCCTATATCTCCGGCTCCTCTGGCAAAAGGAAAGCCTGCGGTTTCACCTATGTGGTACAGCTTAACATCTGAAATAACATCCAAACCGTCCTGCCAGGTCAGATTGGTTGCCACCATCTCAAGCATATTTCCAAGCAAATCATTAAGGGTCTTAATGTCTGCATTTTTAGCTTTTTCAAGTGCAAGAGCTATTATCTTTCTCTGTCTTTCAGTTCTTGCAAAGTCGCTGTCCATATATCTTAATCTTCCATAAGCCACCGCCTGTATGCCGTCAAGGTGGTGCATACCTGGCTCAGGTATCTGAACAGAGCCTATTTTGGTAGATTTTACCGTTTCTGTAATATATGAATTGATATATTTATGCTCCGCCTTGGTAATCTCCAGGTCAACACCTCCCAGTATGTTTATGCCTGTAGCCACTGCTCTCCAGCTGAAGGTCACATATTCAGTAATATTAAGGTCAAGGTTTTTATTGATTGCCTTTAGCGCCTGCTCGGGACCTCCTACGGCATAGGCATTATTTATCTTATTATACTTGTCATTGCCCGTGCTCATATAAGTATCTCTAAATACACTCACAAGCTTTATCTCACCGTTTGCCTGATTAATGCTTGCAATAATTATAACATCGGAATTGCCTCTTGACACCGAGTTATCTCTGGTGTCCACACCAAAGATTGCTATATTTCTATAGCCCTCCATACGTTTAATATTTTCTACCGAAAGGTCATTATTGACAACATTCTTCTTATTAAATTCAGGTCTTTGCACTCTGCTGACCTTATCAAGCACATAGGCATAAGAAAAAATCACTCCAAGCACAAGGGCTTCCGCAATCACTAAAAGCACTACCTTAAGAAGCTTTGACTTCTTTTTAGGCTTAGCTTCACCCGGTTTTTTTAAAGCGCGGCTTTTAACATTTCTCCTTATCTCCTGTATATTATTCGGCATCGGAGCCTGATTTTTATTCTTTGGTGCAGAAGCATTCTTTGCCGCAGCTTGAGGCTGATTCTTATTCTGAGCCTGCTCAGCCTTTTTAGCACGATTTTCCTGCTTAATCCTTTCAGCACTCTTTCTGCTTTTCTTAGCAGTTTTTATCTGGTTGTCCTGTTTTTTAAGCTCATTGCTTTTTGACGGCTCAGCCGGTTTGCTCTGCTTTACAGCATTGTTCTGAGCAGCTTGTTTATTTTCCACAGATTTTTGAGGGATTTTATCAGCTTCCGCACTTTTTAAAGCAGCTGCTGCCTTTTCCGGCAAAGTTGCGACAGGCTTCATTGTGGAATAGTTATTTTTATTATTTTTATTTGTCTGCTCTCTTGCAGCAGCCTTTAAAACCTTTTTCCGGCTTTTTGACCTTGATTTTACATTCTTTTTTTGTGAATCATCTCTCATACATTGCACCTTTCTCAAAATTTAAAAACTGGCTCCCATATTGATTGGACATTTTCTGTTTAATAGGCATTTTTATTTATAAAGCCTTTAAAAATAGTAAGAAACATTATTTTAAAATCAAACCCTAAAGTCCAATTTTCTATATAGTATAAGTCATGCTCTATCCTTTTTTGTATCGAAGTATCTCCTCTAAATCCGTTTACCTGTGCCCAGCCGGTCAGCCCCGGTCTGATTTGATGCTTTATCATATAATGCGGAATTTCTTCTTTAAATTTTTCAACATAGTAAGGTCTTTCAGGTCTTGGACCTACTATGCTCATATTTCCTATTAAAATATTGTAAAACTGCGGAAGCTCGTCTATACTGGTTTTTCTTATAAACCTTCCTATAACTGTTACTCTAGGGTCATCGGGAGTGGTCCAGGCTTTTAATTCTCTTTTTTGCTCCTGCACCGTCATCGACCTGAATTTATACATTCTGAAAGGCTTATTGTGTAAGCCGACTCTTTCCTGTGAAAAAATTACAGGTCCCTTGCTGGTCAATTTTATAAGCAGAGCTATCGTCAGCATAATTGGCGAAAATACTATAAGCCCTGCCACTGCACCCGCTATATCAACCGCTCTTTTTATCACAGCATTATGCCATCTTGTTAAAGGTACATGTCTTATATTTATCACCGGCAGCCCCATTAAATCCTCTATATAAGGAATAGTCGGAATTATATTCTGATAATCCGGTATAAACTTGGTATGTACCCCCGATTTTTCGCAGCTTTTTACGATTCTTTCCAGATGCTCGTATTCTTCAAGCCCAAGTGTAATTGCAATCTCGTCAAGGCTGTTGCTTTCAAGAATGCCGTTCAGACTTTCTATATCACCTATAACAGAAATATCCTTATAGGAATACCCCGGTGCCTTATTATTATCCAGGATACCCATAATTTTATATCCCCACTGTAAGTTTGAAGTTACTCTGTCTATATAGCCCTCCGCTGCACGGCTGTAGCCTACAAGAAGTATATGCTTCAGATTATGTCCGTTCAGCCTTAATCTTCTGAAAAAAATTCTTATGGCATTTCTTTCTATGGCCTCAAGCACTATGCAGTCTATATAGAATATAAGTACAAGTCTTCTTGAAAAATGGTACAGGTAAAGGTTTTTAGAGCCTAAAAAAAGTATCAGAGTTATTATCAGAAATCCTATAGTATTTGCTTTTAATATCCCTTCAATTTCCTTTCCTATACCGCCTATTCTTTTTGGAGTATAGAGTCCGAATATCTCGTTCAGCACTATGTACAGCGGAACTATCATTGCCAGTGCCGTTATATATATACTTGCCGGCAGTGCTGCCGCCGCCGCGGCTTTACTTCCAAATATATAGATATATGCCGCCATGTATCCGACAATGATGGTTAATGCGTCAATTATCATATACAGCCTGTTAAGACGTATTTGATTATTTTCTATCATAATTGCTGCTCCGTATATTATACATATTTTTCCAGTTTTTTTCCATTAATTTTTTTATAAGCGCAGATTAATAATGCCATGCTTTATAATTATCCAAAATTATGAAGCTGAATCACAGGCTTTATGCTGTTTTAATAAATCGCTGATAAATTGCCTGAACTGTAATTATTTTATCCTTCTTTTTATAAAATGTACAGTGTATTCTACCGCTCCCACAAAAAGCTCAAATTCAACTGCCAGCCTTCTAAATACAGGAATTCGTTTAAAATCAACCCGCCGACATTTCTTAAAGGTTGTCAGTCCCTCTATTATACCTGTTAAATACTCTTTTAAAAATCCTTTTTTATAAAAAAATCCTCCTTTTAATATAATCCCAAGCAACAGGGGAATTATATTTATAAGAAGCTGCAGATTCGATTGGTTTTTATAGTTTAAATATATATTATTTCTGGCTGCAAGCCTGACCTTAAAGGAATTATATTTTGAGCCTGAGGTGGCACTTCCGAGATGATAGACTTTTGCGGCAGGCTCATAAATATTTATATAGCCTGCAAGCCTCGCCCTGTAGCTCAAATCAATATCCTCCAGATAAGCGAAATGCAGCTCGTCAAATGCACCAAGCCTCTTTACCAAATCAGTTCGATAAATTGAAGCTCCTGCACAGGCGGCAAATATGAAGCTTGATTTTGTATAGTCCTTTATATTTTCGCCGGTACCTCTTTGATATGCCCAGCCCATCAGGCTGTAGCCATCTCCGGCATCATCGATCAGACTTTTATTATTAGCCTGTATCATCATAGGATTAACTGCAAATATTTTGTCTGAAGTTTCTATTCTTTTAAGCAGTTTTTCTACAAAATCCTCAAACACTACAGTATCATTGTTAAGCAGGATTGTATACTTATTGCTTGTTGCTCTTATCCCTGCATTGACTCCGCCTGCAAATCCATAATTTTTATCAAGAAGGAGTGCAGGGATTTTGTTTTTTCTAAGCCACCTCCTGCTTCCGTCACTTGAGGCGTTGTCCACCACAAGTATCTCAAAGCAGTCACAGCTTTGCCTGTTAAGTGCCGCAATACAGTCCGGCAGAAATTTGATGCCGTTATAATTCGGTATAATTACTCTTACTTTTTTTTTCATAAAATTTTATATAGCTTCCTTATAATAATCATTTAAGTAAAATACTTTTCTATATCTTTTATGTGATACTGCTCTCCGATTTTTTCTTTATAAAGGTCCCTAAGTGAAAAGTCAGACTTTCTCAGGGTTAGATTGGGATTGTAATAAGGGTCACCGTGTTTAAGTATTTCAGGCCATTTCTGTATAAACCTGGCAGTTTCTCTGTTAAATCTCTCCATTTTTTCAGGAGTGTCTTCAAGTCCCCTTGATTTTGACTCATAATGGTAAAATACCGCATAAGGATTATAGACCACAAGCTTTCCGAGCTGCCTGACCTTCATGCAGTAGTCTATGTCGTTAAAAGCCACCGCAAGCTCCTTTGAAAAGCCTCCCACAGCCTTAAACACTTCTTTTTTGGTCAGCATACAGGCAGCTGTCACTGCTGAATAGTCTTGAGCTGTGGCAGCCCGGTGAAAATAACTGCTTTGGGTATCATGGAGTCCTATAAAGGTATGACCTGCTATCCCGCCAAAGCCTACTACCACCCCGGCATGCTGTATAGTGTCATCCTTATATAAAAGCCGGCAGCCGCATATCCCTACATCTTCTCTCTGAATATAACCGAACATCTCTTTTAAAGAATTTTTTTCCTTAAGCTCCACATCATTATTCATAAACAACAGATAATTGCCACTTGCACTTTCAACTCCGAAATTATTGATTTCCGAATAGTTGAACTCTCTTTCCCATTTTACTACCTTTACATTGTCATAGCTTTTTTGAAGAGCTTCATAATATTCCCAAGTTTTTTCCAATGTGGAATTATTCTCCACTATGATAAACTCAAGATTTTTATAGCTTCCGGACCTCAGTGAGCTTACAGCAATTTCAAGGTCCTCACTATGGTCCTTATTCGGAATTATAACCGATATAAGCGGCTCGGTTTTAAAGTAAAAAAAAGTATGGTAAATCCCGTAATCGATCCCCTTTTCTACGGCATCTATTTTTATTTCAGGATGAACTCTTTTATAATGTGCCTTTATAGCTCTTGCTCCCGCTTCAAAGGCGTACAGCTTGCTCTCGGGATTGGCAGCGGTGGAATTCATGTGACAGCGCCAGTGATAAAGCACCTTAGGTATATGCACAATCCTCTTTGCGTTTTCACAGGCTCTAAAGATAAAGTCATAATCCTGAGCTCCGTCATAGTCGGCATCAAACATGCCGATTTTATCAAGCAAATCCTTTTTTACTATAAAAAGGTGACATATATAATTTACGCTTCTCAGTAAATCAATATTGAAATCAGGCTTAAAATGAGGGTCAAATAAGGCTCCTCCGTCAAGGTCAAGCTTGTCCTCATCACTGTAAAGGCAGTCACAGCCCTCATTTTCGTTAATTGCGGCTGCCACCTCATAAAGTGCATGAGCCGGAAGCACATCATCATGGTCGCAAAGAATTATAAAATCTCCCTCAGCCATCTTTAAGGCTTCATTCGTATTGTCGGCAATTCCTAAGTTTTTTCCAAGTATTTTATACCTTAATCTTGAATCCTTCTTTTGATATTCAGCAAGGACTTTTTCTATTCCCGGTAGTGATTGGGCGCTTTCTTCCGCTTTTGGACTTCCATCGGCAAGGCATATCTCAAAATTGCTGTAGGTCTGAGCCGTAAGGCTTTCAAGCAGCTCAACCAAAAAAAATTCAGGAGTCTTATAAGCAGGAATCACTATGGAAAACTTCGGCATAAGCTTAAACACAGTTTTTTTCTGCCTTTCAAGCTCCTCCTGTGAGGGCTTAGTCTTTTCATACCACTCACCATATTCATAATCACTGTCAATTCCTTTTATTTTTCCTACAGACTTCCTGTAAAATGCTCTAAGACCGTGCTCCTTCAAAAAATTAAAGGATACTCTTAAAGTTTCCATATTGCAAAGGTCTTTAATCTTTTCAAACCTCTTATGTGCGGCACTTGAGCGTTTCGCTATAAGCTCTTCATTAAATTTTATAGTTTTTTTTGCATTGTCGGCATTTATAATAAGATAATAATCTTCTCCTCTCTTATAGTCAAAACGAATATCAAAGCCAAGCTCCTTGTCAACTGCTTCGCCGAAATATATCCTGCTCACGTCATCACGCCTTGTAGCTGCTAATTCAAACTTTATTTTATTTTTATCAGCATCCGCTACTGTAAAGCTGATTATTGAATCGGGTCTTTTTCCGACTACCCAGCCATTTATAGTAATACTGTTTTCCCTGACTCTCACTATATCTATCTTATATTTCATAACAAACCTTCCGTTTAAAAGTTAATCCTTTCCTCCTCCACCACAAGAGGTCTTTTCATCACCCTGTGATTAATAGTAAGCACATATTCTCCTATCATGCCGATAAAAAAAATCTGAACGGAGCCTAAAAACAGCATTCCAATCAGGATAGGAGCCATACCGGCAGGAAATCTATCCCAGTATACAAGCTTAAGCACCAGATATACAAAAGCGGCAGCCATACTTAAAACGCAGGAAACTGCACCCACAAAGGTAGCAAGCCTAAGCCCAAACTTGGTATAAGAGGTAATGGAAAGCATGGCGGCATCATAAAGCCTGTAAAAATTATTGCTCGTCCTTCCTGCCCTTCTCTTCGGCTGCTCATAAGGAATTTCCTTGCGTTTAAAGCCAAGCTCCGCCACAATTCCTCTCAAAAAAGGAGTGGGATCGTCAAGTCTTCTAAGCACCTCTATAAAACTCTTATCATACAGCCCGAAGCCTGTAAAGTGCTCAATCTGTTCCACTTCGGAGAGAGTTTTAATAATCTTATAATAAAGACTTCTGAATCTGTACATTAAAAAGTTTTCACGGCTGGTTTTTTTGATGCCTATTGCTATCTTATAGCCCTCCTCCCAAGCCCTTACATATTCAGGTATCATCTCAACCGGGTCCTGGAAATCCGCTGCCATCAGTATTACCGCAGCCCCGCTGCTTTGAAGCATGCCATAATAGGGAGAGTTAAACTGACCGAAGTTTTTGGCATTTAAAATTCCCTTTATGTCCTTATCCTCTGCACATAATTTCCTTATAATATCCCTTGAAGCATCAGATGAATCATTATCAATAAATATAATCTCATATCTGTAAGAGCCGAGCCTATGTCTGAAAATATCCTTTATTGCCTGTGCAAGTGCCTCTATATTCGCCTCCTCATTATAACAGGGTACAACTATGCTTATAGTCTTCATAATAAAATCCATTTCATCGTTTTAATTGCCGCGCCGTTTCAATAAAATCAAAGCAAAACCTCGGTTTTAACAACTTCCTCGCCCTTAAATCTCATCAGCTCAAGAGCTTCGCTAAGCTTTTCAAATCCGTAAAGCTTATGAGTCACCATCTTTCCCGGTTTGAAATCTGCATACTGCACTACCTTCATAAGCCTTTCCAGCCTTGCCCGTCCTCCCATTCCAAGCTCCATATACAAGGTTTTTCCGCCCATACCTCTGCCTGAATAAAACTTAGGCAGAGGTATGGGCTCTTCTCCCGGAAAATGCTTTAAATTCACTATACGTCCTATGCCGTAGCGCACTATTTCATAGGCGAGCTCAAGTACCTTATTATTTCCTCCGCATACTATCACTACATCAGCACCCTTTTGCTGGGTCATCTCCAGGATTTCACTCCTGACATCAGCTTCCTTGTAATTAATAATATCATTTACTCCATAACGCAAAGCGAGTGGCAGAGAAGCTCTTCTGCTGCCTACTGCTATTATTCTTCCGGCTCCCTTAAGTCTTGCTCCTGCCGCCGCCATAAGCCCCACGGCACCTATGCCTATTACCGCCACGGTATCGCCAAAGCGTATATCGGCAGCTTCCACTCCACTAAAGCCTGTAGTTACCATATCTACACACATCAGTGCATCCTCAGTCGAGATTGCATCGGGAATTTTAGCCAAGGTGACATCTGCGTCCTCTACCATAAAATATTCTGCGAAAACTCCCGGCAGACTTCTTCCAAGCGCATTTGAGGAAAAGGCTCTGCCCGCATGAAGAAAATTCCCCTCCTGAATTTCGGTATTCCTCCAGTCTGGAGTCATAGCCGGAACTGCGACCAAATCCCCCTCTTTAAAATCCTTAACCTTTAAACCTGTCTGATAAACCTCTGCCACAGCTTCATGTCCCAGTATAAGCCTGTCGGGCTTTTTGCTTCCGCTGCCATAAACCGTATTTACATCTGAAGTACAAACTGACACTGCCACCGGCTTCAATATTGCCGAATACTCATCTTTAAGCTCGGGTTTGGGCATCTCTGCAAGCAGCGCCTCGCCGGGAGCATTTAAAATAAATGCCTTCAATAAGTTACTACCTCATCCTTAATTTATTTTCCTTAAATTATCATCTTTAAGCGTATAGATTTCCATTTCTGGCTTAAAATCTCTTTTTATTATATTTTCTATCTCAGAGCTGTAGCCCGGAGCCACTATTACAATAATATCCACCGAATCCTTTAATGCCGACTCGGGCGACACGATAGGCAGGTGCGAGGCAGGTGCATATTTTCCCTGCTTAAATTTTGCCGAATCTATAATATATTTTATAATATTTCCTTTGCTGCCCGGCTCGGCTCTTTCGCCTAAAAGCATCGTCGCACAGAGAGTAAAGCCCTGATGCCCTGCTCCCCATACAGCCAGGCTTTTATTTTCCTTTTCCGCTTTATTAAAAAGCTCTCTAAAGCTTTTTTTAATTTCATCCTTTTGTTTTAACACCGAGCTTAAATCAGGAGCTGATTTCTTTTGTACTATAACCTCTATGGTATCCCGATTCACTATTGCACTTTTGACCACTCTGAAGCCTGCATTATTTAATAAGCTGCTCAGACTGTCAACAGTATAATAGGCTATATGGTCGGGAATAATTTCATAATAGCCGTTATTCTTAATTATATAATCTAAATCAGGCACTGTAATAAGACCGCAGCCGTTTTCAGTTAAATTTGCATAGATGGCTCTGAGATATTCAAGCGGCTTAGGCTGATGCTCAAGAAAATTAAATGAGCAAAAAGCATCAAAGGGAGCATATTTAAATACTGCCTCCTCATTTTCCTGAAAATCGGTTTCCACTTTAAGTCCCTTTTTTCTGGCAGCCTCAGCCAATTTTTCATTATGCTCTATGCCGTAGGCAAGCACTTCAAATTCAGCCAGAATCTCAAGAAACTCTCCGGCTCCGCAGCCTGCCTCCAATATTTTTTTCCCCTTAAGTTTTCCAAGCTCTATAAACTCTTTATATTCATTTTTCCTAAGCTCATACATCGTGCTTGAGCCTCCTCCGGCTCTTATTACATCTCTGTAATAAGCTACAGGCTCTCCGCAAAGCTGTACAAGCCCGCAGCCTGTGCAAAAGCCGAGCTTTATGTCAATCGGAGCATCCTTGCCGAGATTTTTTAAATCAGGTATGTCCTGTGCACTTGAGGGCATATTTTCCATAGTAAGCAGAGCTTTAATTTTCGCCTGACATGCTATACATCTTTTCAAGTAATTGTATTCCTTTCCTAAAGCCTACCTCAGGCTTAAAGCCCGTCAGCTTTTTAAGCCTGTTTATAGAGGGATTAAGATGTGGGATTCCCTCTTTTCTTTCGTCCTTTCCGGTAAACGACGCTTTTCCCTTTTTCCCAAGCACTTCTTCTATTTCAAGCACAAAATCCTTCAGTGCTCTCGTATCCTCTCCGGCAATATTTACCACGTGAGATTCTTCAGACCTGCCCGGCATAAATCTGCAGTCCGTAAGGTCTGCTATCACACTCACACAGTCGCTTACGTGCAGATAATTCCAAAGCTGACTGCATCGACCGAGAGTTATTTCCTTATCTGCAAGTAGAGATTTTACACAGGTATTTATAAGTGAAGTCGGATGGTCTCCCTCTCCATAGATACTGAAAAGGCGCAGATGCATGTACTCCATATCCATATCTTCACAAAGTATGCAGGCATTCTGAAGTATTCTAAGCTTTGCCTTACCATATTCTGACACAGGGGTGCAGACGAGGTTTTCATCATAGACATACTTTTTGTCAAAGCCCTCTCTTCCTATCCTCTCCAGTGTCACTCCGTATTCCGCCTGCGAGCCTGCAAATATAAATCTTTTGCAGCCTGCAATCTGAGCAAGACTTATGAGGTTCAGAGTATTTTTTATATTCAATCTCTGCACCGCCAAGTCCATCCTGCCTTCAATCCCCTTTCCTGCCCAGGCAAGATGTATGCATACATCAATATTTGGAAATCTGTTATACTCAAGCTCTTCTATTGAGTTCATATCTTGTTTTATTACAGTCATCCTCTTAAAATCACAGCTATCTTTATTTTTAGAATCAGGACGAACAAGGACATAAACCTCATTTTTCCTGTTTACAAGTTCAGCAGCTAGGTGCCTGCCTATGAAGCTTGTCGCTCCTGTCAGAAGTATTTTCATATTTACGTATCACTTTCCTAGTTATATTTATTTTCAGGATAAAAGTCGTCTTGCCATTTAAGAGACTTATCTCTGCACCCATCTAAAAACACTAAGCTCTAGGCTTCCCTGGGCACTATCATATTTTCCTCCATTTCTTCATCTGAAAGAAAGGGAGTCAAATCTTCAAGAGGAGGACTTACTATGCTTCCGTCCGGAAGTCTCTTTCCTGAGGATTTAGGCTCAAATTCCCTGTCGGTACTTACAAAAGCTTCACATATTACCGCTCCCTTGGTTTTAAATGCTTTATCAACTGCAGCCTTAAGCTGTGAATTATGCTCTGCCTTTACATAATTATAGCCGTAGGCGGCCGCAAGCTTTTCCATGTCGGGAAAACTTAAATCTCTGCTTTCAGGACCTATTCCTACTGTAGATCTTTCAGCAAAAAATTTTCTCTGAGTCTGCCGTATGCTGTGATAACCCTCATTATTTATCAGAAATATTTTTATATCCATATTGTGATGTATTATTGTCTGTAGCTCCTGTAAATTCATCTGTATACTGCCGTCGCCCGTAATGAGCACCACGTCTTTTTCATAGCCTTCATTTGCAGTATAGATGCCTATGGCAGCAGGCAAATCATAGCCCATTGAGGCAAAGGCTGAGTTTGAGATAAATCTCTGTCCCTTTTTTATTATATACGAATGACCTCCTACTACACAGGCGGAGCCGTTTCCTACTACCACAAGCTGATTTTCCTTAGCACGAAGTCCTATCTCATGTATAAAGGCATAGACATCAGCCGGTCTGCTGTCATCCTCTTTTAAAAATCCCTCTCTGCAGACAGGATATTTATTTTTCCAATACTTGCAGGTATCAGCCCAGTTCATGCCCTTAATTCCGGGACCTCCGCCCTGCCAGACCGGAGTTTTTTCATTCTCAAGGATTTTCAGCATAGCCTTAAAAAGCTCTCTGCAGTCGGCATGTACCGGCAGCGACACATGTAAGGTAGGTTTTTTAAGTTCATTTTCATCTATATCATTTACTATAGTATACGCCTGTCTTGCCCAGCCCTTGCAGTTAAAGCCTACCTGTCTTATACTCAGTCTTGAGCCTGCCGAAAATACCAAATCAGAATTTTGTACTGCAAAATTTCCGGCTCTGTCGCCAAAATTCCCGGGTCTTCCCACATAGAGAGGGTGAGTATCCCAGATACAGTCCTCACTGTTCCAGCCTGTAACTACCGGTATTCCAAGCTTTTGTGCCAGCTCTATAAATTCCTGATGTGCAGCTGCTATTCTTATTCCGTTGCCGGCATTAAACACAGGTCTTTCCGCCTGTCTTATTTTTTCAATTATTTTTAATGCCAGCTCCTCACTGATTTTTGGAGGAAGCTTCTGCCTCTTTTCACCCTGTCCGGCTATATCTTCATCCAGCTTATGTGTACTGCTTTGCATCCAGCCGTCACCGCCCGCTTCATACGCTTTACTGTCAAAACCTATAAGCTCATCACTTTCCAGATAAGCTCCCTGTACGTCTAAAGGAATATCCAGCCAAGAGGGACCGGGTCTGCCTGAATAGGCAAGATATACCGCCTTTTCAAGACAGTACCTTATCCTCATCGGGTCTGTTACCATCTCACAGTATTTGGTCATGCATGAAACTGACTTGCATATATCGAACTCCTGATCTCCCATAGACCTTATATCAACCCCGGAGGACCTCGCAGTCCAGTCATACCTGACCTGACCTGAGATTATCAGCATGGGTATTGAATCGAGCCAGCCTCCTGCAACCCCAGTAATCGCATTAGTTCCTCCCGGGCCTGTGGTAACACAGACCAAAGCGATTCTATTATGTATTCTTGCATAAGCTTCAGCTGCAATAGCACACGCCTGTTCATGGTGATTATAAATGGTAGTTAAGTTTTTCTGATGTCCAAATGAGTCATTAAGGTGCATAGCACCTCCGCCTGTTACTGAAAATGAATGCTTTATGCCTAGTTCAACTACTTTTTGAGCAATATAGTCACTTAGTTTAATTTTCATCTCTGATTATTTTTTTCAATCTCCTCACTTTTAATCTGCAAAACCTGCAATAAACACGGGCAAGTTTTACCCAAGTATACCACATTTTATCGAAAGCCTCAAACTAAAAAACATTCTCAGTTACAGCTTTCTTACAATGTTCTTACTATCATCGTTTTACTCTTTTTTTATTTTAAATATCTGCTATAATCAAACTGTAAGTTAATGGAGCCAATGTAGACAGTTCCCTGCTTCACACAACAGCAATACATAAAGCGGATTATAAATATCCGCCTTGTAAAGGCTTCCATATTAACTTGATAATATCCAAATTTAAAAGGAGGCATCGGATATGAGAGTGAAAAAAGAAGGGATTTTATATTCATTCATACTTTCTTTTATAATTTCCATAATGTCGTTTACTGTAGCCTTTGCCTCAGTTAAGGCAGCCGACGGGAATGCCTATAGTTGGGCAAAAAACGGCTCAAATGCATGGCACTGCGTTAATGACAAGGGAGAAAATGTAAGCGGTTGGGTTAATTATAACGAAGCCACTTACTACCTTGATAAGGACGGCATTATGAAAACAGGCTGGATTAAGTATAAAAACTCCTGGTATTACCTTGATGCTGAAGGAAAGCTTAAGACAGAGCAATGGATTGATAATTACTATGTCAATGAAGATGGAAAAATGACAAAAATACGTTAGTCTGGTTTCAATTAAATCACGAAAAGACCTCTGCAAAATGTCAAGCTTTAGTGCTGCCGGAGCTTCTCTAAGGAAAACCTCTTAAAGCTATGCGGATGCTAAAGCCAAGAAACGCCGGAACCGGCAAATGCCGGTTCCGGCATTTCTTAAGCAGATGCTTAAGATGCTTATTTTGCAGTTTTCTGATTCTACTCTTTTTAAAAAATAAATTTTCCTGTCCTACTAGATTCTAAACTCTCTGCTTTATCTGTCATTCCTGTTAGGACTATAATCTTCCAGCCAATATTGTAACTTCTATTTACTATTATTTTTTATCCATACTCCGTCAGCATCTAGATAAAATGTATCTATTCTGGTATTATATGCCATCTGTCCGCTTGAGGGATAAAAATAATACCATTTATCTCCTATCTGAGTCCAGCCCTCAGCCATAGCACCGTCATCATTCATATAATAGGTTTTATTTTCAGGGACTCTAATCCAGGTATTTTTTACCAGCTGCCCCTTCTTTTCCTCATCATCGGCATTTAGATAGTACCATTTATTGCTGTTGTAGAGCCAGCCGGTTTTCATATCGCCCTCAGGATTAAGATAATAAGTCTTGTCGTTATACTTTTGCCAGCCGGTCAGCATAATTCCCGAATTGCTAAATAGATACCATTTGTCATTAATGCATTCCCAGCCATTAGTTTTAACAGCCCCATTAGGAAATCTGTAATACCAGTAAACACCTTCCTGCACCCAGCCTACCTGACCGAAATTCTGTGACGAAATATTTTCCCTGCCGCTTCCGTCTGAAACATGGTTTTTGTCTATATAATATTCATCAGATACAGCCCACTCAGATTTTTTGCCGACCTTCTTTTGAGCTTCGGTATGAGGCACTGTCCTTACTTTATACTTATATATGCCCTCTGAGGTCATATAAGAATAAAAATTAAAGGTTTCTCCTTGATATTCATTCACTGAAAAAATCTCTTTAGTTCCGTTATAAAGCACTATATCATAATAACCGGAGCTGTCCTCCGGAGCCTTCCATTTTCCCTTGCCTATAAGATTTTGATTGTCAATAAGCTCTACATCAATCGGCTTTGCATAGGTTCCCTTTACCGGTGCCAGCTCAATCAGGGTTTCAAGCCGTTTACCTACCCTTTCCACTGAGATTACCTCAGCTCCCGTCACCTTGACATTCTCTGTTGAATAGCTTCCCCTGAACTGATAGCCGTCTGAGCCGTCTTTAGGATAGGCAGCTACATTAAGCCTGATTTTATCACCGATGCCGATTCTTTGCTTATCCGAATTGCTTCTTTTGACTACTCTCAGACTATATTGCTTGGATTTGGAATATATATTTACATCACTGCCTGTCGCAGAATCGGTGTCTATTGCGAGATTTTCAATATACAGTCCCGCCTCCAGCTCATGATGCACTTTAAAGCTTACCTCGGTTATAGTCTTGATATTTGCAAAAGCTTCAATGAAAAAAGAAGCTGACATTATAAGGCTTAAGCTCAAAATTATATTAATACGCTTCATAATTTCCCCCTTATAAGTTTTCTTATATATTTAGTATAATTGCTAAAAAGCTAATAGTAAACTTACAATTTCTTTACAAAACTGTATTTTTATATTATATTTCAGAGCATCTTTATTAGATTTTTCAGATTATCAGCATAGCATCGCCGAAGCTGAAAAATCTATAGCGGTTATTTACCGCTTCTTCATAAGCTGCCAAAGTTTTTTCCCTGCCTGCAAAAGCACTTACCAGCATAATCAAAGTGGATTCGGGCAGATGAAAATTGGTAATCAGCCCGTCCATCAGCTTAAATTTATAGCCGGGATAGATAAATATATCCGTGGTGCCGCTTCCTGCGTGAACTGTTCCGCTAGCATCAGCTGCACTTTCAAGCGTTCTGCAGACAGTAGTTCCTACGCAGATTATTCTTTTGCCGTTTTGCCTGGCAAGATTAATCTCTTTAGCTGCTTCCTCCTCCACCAGATAATATTCAGAATGCATGTGATGCTTTAATATATCATCCTCTTTAACCGGTCTGAAGGTTCCAAGCCCTACATGGAGCGTAATTTTAACTATATTTATTCCCTTAGCCTTTATCTCTTCTAAAAGCTCCTCAGTAAAATGCAGTCCGGCAGTTGGTGCCGCAGCACTGCCGTCATTTCTGGCATATACCGTCTGGTATCTGTTCTTGTCCTTAAGCTCATGCTTTATATAAGGCGGCAGCGGCATCCTGCCTAATTTATCCAGCACCTCCTCAAATATCCCGCTGTATTTAAACTGTATAATTCGGTTTCCCCCGTCACCAATCTCGGTTACCGTTCCCTCTAAAATCCCCTCAGCGAATATAAGCTCGGTATTTTTTCTGCATTTTTTTCCGGGCTTCACCAGACATTCCCAGCTATCCTCAGAAAGACGCTTAAGCAGCAATACCTCTATTCTGGCTTTGGTATCCTTTTTAACTGCAAAAAGTCTTGCCGGGATTACCTTGGTTTCATTTAATACCAAACAGTCACCGGACTGTAAATAATTTGCAATATCGGTAAACTTCCGATGCTCAAGCTTTAGTATTTTGTTATCAGCTTCTTTATGCAGCACCAGAAGCCTTGAGAGCGAGCGTACTGCAATAGGGTCCTGAGCTATAAGCTCCTCAGGCAGCTTGTAATAAAAATCTTTTTTATTCATAAATAATTTAAACCTTTCAAGAATTGAGTTTCATGAATTACCGGCTTTCTGCCTCTGTTCCTTTTGAGGCTTCCGTCGTTGCCGATTCTGAAGTTTCTGCCGCTTCTTCAGAGTCATCACCCTCAAGCCAGATTTCAACATCATCAAGATTTACAGTTTCATGGTGTTCTCCACTCTCATCGTTTAAAACCCCCTCCTGAGAATTGCTTTCCATAAATTTCTGGTAAGCGAGAGAGACTCCTAAATCTGAAGCTACAGCTTCAGAAAGCTTTTTTCTGATTTCATTGCTGAGCTCTATAACCTCCTTTGAAGCCGAAACCTTTTCTACCACCTTCTTTTCGCCCTCAGTTAAAAGACTCATATCCTTGATTACATACTTTCCCTCATCATTTTTCACAATATAGGCAACAGTAAGCATAGGAGCATTAACCGCAGCTCTTTTAAATAAAACCTCCGTACTTATAAATACTACATAAGAATCCGGATTCAGACCGGCTGCCACATAGCAGGAGGTATTTTGAAAATCCCTGTAAAGCTTTTTTTCTTCCTTTAAAGCACTTTTAAGCTCTGCAAGTCCTTCAGTGTCGGTTCTGCCGTAAATATCATACAGCTTCGAGGCATCTCCCTCCAGCTTTGCCTTAAAATAGCTGTTTACCAGCTCGTTTATTTCAGGTACGCTGTCCTTTTGCAGACCATAGGCATAGAAATCATAGTCATCAGGATTATTCTCCGTTTTTACAGTTTCTACAGCCGCAGCAGTTTCAGAAACCGAGGCAGTTGCTTCATTTTTTTTCCTGCTTTGTGTACTTCTATCCGCTATCACTATCACTATGATAAGAATTATGGTAATCGCCGGAAGTGCCGCCACCTTTAGCTTACTGAAAATTTCAAATTCATCAAAGCCGAATAGCTTTCTATTTTTTTCAAATTTCATAAATTCTAAAAAGCGCAAAATCTGCTGACCTTAAGTCAAACAGAATAAGTCCGCTCTTTTTCTTTCTCCTTTCAAAAATTAAAATTTTATGCTATACTCTAACTGTAGTATGAAATATCAGTGCCTGTAGCGAAGCTGGAAATCGCATCAGACTCCGACTCTGAAGACCGTGGGTTCGAATCCCGCCAGGCACGCTGAAGCAGTTTATTTTTTACTTTGCTTCATTTTAAATAACGAATCCATAATAAATATCGCAAGTGCTATAGAACCTGCAATCTGCAAGGTTTCCGAAAAATAGTGATTGCTTAAGGCGCTTTGTCCTCTGATAAAATATAATACGCTTCTATAGATTGCACCTCCGGGAACAAAGGGTATCATTCCGCAGACCGAAAATACTGCCGCCGGAGCTTTCAGGCATCTGGCAAGGATATGGCTTAAAAATGCCACCACTATCATCGCCCAAAACACCTTAGTTACCTCAAGCTTAGAATACATGCCTGCTATCAGATAGGCGGCATAGCCCACTGCCCCTATCAGACCGGCAAATACGGTAAGATGCCTGGGCATATCAAGAATTACTGCAAATACCGCCACTCCTACAAAGGCTACAGCAAATCCACGTATAAAACCAAAAGCATCAGGTATTTCAATAAAAATCATACTAATTAATCTAAACATTATATCCAACTCCCTGTAATTGCTACGGCAGTGCCCACACCCACTGCAAGTCCAAGTGCGGTTACTACAGCTTCAAGCATTCTCCCTGTGCCTGAAATATAGTCCCCATTAAATATATCTCTCATTGAATTTGAAAAAGCCACCCCCGGTACCAGGGGAGTTAAGCCTGATATTATAACAGGGTCAATATTCATGCTGATAAACACAAATCTTTTTAAGATAATCGCAGTCAAGGTCAGAAAAAAGGTAGCCAGTGCATTAACTATAAAATCATTAAAGCCTAATTTTGAAGCCCCGAAATGCATCAGTGCCAAAGCTATGCCTGCAAAAAAGGCTCCTGCACATTCTATAAGACTTCCGCTGAAAAGTATAGTAAATAAAAGTGAAGACAGCACATAAAATGAATATTTTATTAAGGGTGGATAGAGTATAAGCTTTTTTATTTCATTAAGCTCTTTATAAGCCTGCTCTATATTTATCCTTCCGGATTGGAGCTGTCTTGATATATTATTGACCAGATAAATTCTATTCAGGTTTGTTGAGCGGTCACGCACCCGGTTGGTCATAGTAACCACTCCCTCTGAGTTTGAGAGAGTAAGACTGATGCCGGTAGACATTACCATAACATTATGCTTGGCTGACGGAGCAGTATCAAGGATTCTGTCCATGGTATCTTCTATTCTGAAAATTTCAGTTCCGCTTATCAGCAGTATCTCCCCGGCAAGCATTGCGGTATTTGCAGTTTTGTTAATATTTTTCAAAATAATATTCCTTATATTGATTAATTCAGTCCCTGATATTTTACCACAAAATATATTTTAAAGGCTTATATCATAGGGTTTTTAATATTTTTTCACACTTATTTACAAATATATACGGTTTATTCGGATATTAAGTTATTAACTCCAGTGTGAACTGCCCATTGTCTAAGGCCAATGGGCTTCTTGCTTCAAATAGAGGGTTAATTTAATTCCGGAGTGTTTCTTCGGGCAATTTCCTGCCTTACCTGAGCAAGCCTGTCTCTAAGCTCAGCCGCCAGCTCAAAATTCAGCTCTGTGGCAGCCTTAAACATATTTTTCTCAAGCTCCTTTGACAGCTTAGCAAGCTCTGCATCTTCCATTGATTCGGAATCCTTTTCCCAGTCCTTGCTCTGAGCCGTGGCAGCCTTTGAAATCGCTATCAGCTCTCTGACTGCCTTCTTAATCGTAGTAGGAGTTATACCGTGAGCTTCATTATATTTTTGCTGGATTTCTCTTCTTCTATAGGTTTCATCTATTGCAGCCTGCATTGAGGCAGTAATATTATCGGCATACATTATCACATGACCGTCTACGTTTCTTGCCGCTCTGCCTATAGTCTGTATCAGAGAGGTTTCACTTCTTAAAAATCCCTCCTTATCTGCATCAAGTATAGCCACCAGCGTGATTTCAGGTATATCAAGCCCCTCTCTCAAAAGATTTATCCCCACCAGAACATCAAAAACTCCAAGCCTCATATCTCTGATAATCTCCGCTCTCTCAAGAGTGTCTATGTCAGAATGCAGATACCTTACCTTTATACCCGCTTCTCTCATATAATCAGTGAGGTCCTCCGCCATTTTTTTGGTAAGTGTAGTAATAAGCACCTTATTATTTTTTTGAGTTTCCCTATTTACTTCACTTATCAGGTCATCTATCTGGTTCTTCACCGGTCTTACACTGATTTCGGGGTCTAAAAGACCGGTGGGTCTTATTATCTGCTCCGTCCTGAAAAGCTCGTGCTCAGTTTCATATTTTGAGGGAGTTGCGGATACAAAAAGCAGCTGAGCTATCTTGGATTCAAATTCACTAAATTCCAGTGGTCTGTTGTCCAAGGCACTCGGCAGCCTGAAACCATAATTCACCAGCGTGGTCTTTCTTGAGCGGTCCCCGGCATACATGCCTCTTATCTGCGGGATTGTCATATGTGATTCATCAACTATTATTAAAAAATCCTCCGGAAAATAATCTATCAGGGTATAAGGCGGCTGCCCGGCTTTCATCCCTGTAAGATGTCTGGAGTAATTTTCTATTCCTGAGCAAAAGCCGGTTTCCCTCATCATTTCAACGTCAAAATGTGTTCTTTCGCCTATTCTCTGAGCTTCTATAAGCTGTTCTTCCGATTTAAAATAACTTACCCTGTCCTCGCATTCTTTAAGTATGTTTTCAGTAGCCGCAAGCATTTTTTCAGGGGCTACGACATAATGCGAAGCCGGAAAGACTGCCACATGTCCCAATTCTGCTATAGGATGTGCGGTAAGGGTATCTATACTTGTAATTTTCTCAACCTCCTCTCCAAAAAACTCAATCCTGTAAGCAGTCTTGGTTTCATACGCCGGGAAAATTTCAAGTGTATCGCCTCTTACTCTGAAGGTCCCTCGGCGAAAGTCTATATCGTTTCTGGTATACTGCATATCTATAAGCTTTTTAATGACCTCATCCCTGTCTTTTTCCATACCCGGCCTAAGCGATACTACCATTTCATTATAATCTATAGGGCTTCCAAGTCCATAAATGCACGACACCGAGGCTACTATGATTACATCCTTTCTTTCTGATAAAGCTGCGGTTGCCGAATGTCTCAGCCTGTCTATTTCATCATTTATAGCTGAATCCTTTTCTATATAGGTATCCGTTGAGGGTACATAAGCCTCCGGCTGGTAATAATCATAATAGGATACAAAGTATTCTACTGCATTTTCCGGAAAAAATTCTTTAAATTCTCCATAAAGCTGAGCGGCAAGGGTTTTATTATGTGCTATGACAAGTGTCGGCTTTTGAAGCTGCTGTATTATATTTGCCATTGTAAAGGTTTTTCCTGAGCCGGTTACTCCAAGCAAAGTCTGAAACTGATTTCCTACTTTAAAGCCCTTTACTAAGGCTTCTATCGCCTGAGGCTGGTCACCGGTAGGCGCAAATTCCGAATGTAGTTTAAACTCCATAATTTTCTCCTTTTATCCTCTTTGAATTTTATACTGTCTATTATATAATATAAAAACAGGTATGTATATTCCCAGCTTTTTCTCTTCTAAAAAATTACATACCCTTGAGAACTCTCTAATACTAATCTTAGCAATCATATATGAGAGCCAGTGACAACCTTTAATTTACAGTAACTTGCATGATGAATAATCAATGCAAAGAATGGAAAGTCTTTCTTACTATATATGAAGATACAAATGGTATTTGCACTAAATCTTGGTATAGGAGCAATATTCCATTAAACTTACTCCTGAATCAATTTCATGTTTTCTCCCATTAACTGTAATTTCAATATTTTTTCCTCATAATAATAATTTATTTCATAAAAAAAGTTCACAAAGCAAGGCACCCGAGGTGGTGCCCCCTTCATGAACTACAGTTTAAGTGATTAAGTGAACTACTCATTGTCTAAAGCCAATGAACTTCCTGCTTCACAGACCTCGTAACCTACTATCTCCACAGGCGTTAATTCGGGCAGATCCTGCCCTGCAAGAAGAAATATAGCATAAACAGCCAATTTTGTCAACCTTAACCCAACATCTAAAGCTACTGAGTTACTGTAAGGCAATTCATCCCGCCACCTATAGAGGTGAGAGATTTCCTGCTCACTATGTGTTAAAGCTTATTTTATTTCGCCCAATGCCCGCTTAACCGCCTTTATAATGGCATCCGCACTTGTAGTAGCCCCACTTACCGAGTCAACCTCCGTGCTTTGCTTTTCAAGAATTGACTGAATCACCTTATCACGGGCATCATAAAAATATTCCTCATCATCGGAATGCTTGATTACCTTAATGTCCTTTATTTTTCCCTCTTCAATGCTTACACTCACAGTCAGCTTGCCGTTATAGCCTATAGCACTTCCCTCATAATCTCCATCCTTTAATTTACCCTGAGTTAAAGCTTCTGACGAGTCTTTTTCAGCTGAAGCCTCGGCTTCAGAATTCCCTGTTTTATAAGCTTTGCCAGAGTCTTTTTCAGAATTTTCTTCAGCCGTGTTCTTCTCGTCTTCTGCCTGCCGGGAAGCTTCGGCTGCTGCTTTGACTGCTCCTGCACCAGCAAAGGTATGGGCGGCGTAGATGCATTCTCCAAGCATCAAGGCGGAAAATACAACAATAATTACTGTACTCTTATGTTTTACATAATGATTTGCTCCGACGAGGACACCGCTGTTGCTCAGATTTTTGGCTTTCTTTTTAAAATACTTTATATGGCGCAAAATAGCATAGCTTCCAAAAATCAGAGTATAAATATATAAATCTGCAAGATAAGCTAATTTTCCGGCTAAAATACCTCTGCTGAATATCAGCACTATATGAAAATATAAAAGTGCATAAAAAACATAGGAAAGCCGCTGAAGTCTTTTCCAGCTCCTGCCTGACATTTTTTTCCTTACCACTTGAAATGAAGTAAGGGTAAGCGGTATGAGCAAAAGAATCATAGCCAGTGACAGAACCGCAGCAGCAGCCTCATAAGGCTTTAACTGTGAAGCCTCTGTAAATAAGAGTATAAAATATCTCTTTCCATAAGATATGTTATGGATTAAAGTAAGAAGAGAGGCGGCTATAGCCATCTCTCCCCTTACCTTGCTTAATTTTATGCGAATATCGGATTTTTCCGGCATTACGCTTACATACATTACTAGTATGAATAACGCTCCCTGAAGCACTCCCCTTACCAGAATCTTATTTACAAAAAGAAGTACAAGAGGAGGCATAATGCTGTGCGGAGCTGCCAAAGCAAGCAGGGATAGCAGCACGGTAAAAGCATATAATACCGGCACATGCTTTTTTATGCCCTTATTAAAGCTTACAAAAAACCATGCCGAAAAAATCAAGCATAAAGCAAGTTTCATAAATTTAAGTCCTTTTTTATAGTTTAACTACTGTTTTACCTCAAATTCAATATCAGGATAGCCGTCAGCCTTAAGAGTCACCTTATAGGTATCAGCACCCTCAAATACCTTTTCATCGCCTTTATCGGAGCTGTACTTAGCATCAAGCTTCACACTTCCGTCTTCATTAAAGACAGTTTCTCCGAACCTTCTGCCTTTTCCGCCCTTATACTCGGTTTCTCCGACCTTAGCATAGCTGATAGACTTAATATAGGTTGCCACATCAATTCCATCTGCATTTTCTTTAAGTGCAAGCTTATTGCCGCTGAAGCTGAAATCATCCGCCTTTAAGCTTGATTCTACCAGACAGGTATAGGAAAGGTCCGCATACTTGTCATTTGAGAAGATAAGCTGGTACTTTCCAGGTGTGCATTCTGCCGGGAGTACAAGCACTCCGTCCTTTTCAGCCTCTATCTTAGCTTCAACATCCTTCTTTCTGAAAACTGCTCTTTCAAAGGTATATTTCTGGTCTCCAGTTTCAAGAGTATATTTTATTTCGGTTCCGTTCTTGCTGTAGTTTACTTTTTCATCTCCGCTGAGCTTATAGTCTTTAGGAGCAAGCTCCTTGCAGAACAGAGAGGTGTCTATCTCAATATCGTCCGTATCAGCAAGCATATAGGTTATCTTTGTAATTGTTTTTCCGGGTATATCCTTAAAACGCTCATAGCCTTTAAAAGCATCATGGTTATCTTTAAATTCCTCTGCAGCAAATGCTATCTCGTCCGCATGTGTCCACAGGTTGTCAAGATGCTTAAGACCGTACTTTTTGCCGTCTGAGGTTTCAATTACAGCGCCCTGAATAATCTCAGGATCCACCTCAATTCCTTTAACTTCAAGCTCATAATTTCCGTAAGATGAGGTGGTGGTAATCTCAGGCTTTGCCTCAGAATTTTTTTCTGTCTTGCCTATAGTCTTGCTTAATACGCCGTCAGAATTTATAACCTTATACTCCGCCGGAGCCGTATCGGTAGTTTCTTTAATCTCTCCCACCAGAGTTAAAAGCTGATTTTTTGAAGTTTTCTTTTCTTCTATAGCCTTCTTGGCATCATCATAAAGACTTTTTGAAATCGCAATATTTACAGTTTTAGGTCCGTAATATTCAGAGCCTTCACCCTCAACCTTAGTAAAGACAGCTTTAAAATTCTCTACCTTGCCCTTTGTAGGAGAGCTTACCGTATCATAAAAGCCCTTTTCTCTAAAGCCAGCTTTTTCCACCGCATCCTCCTTATCCAGCTGAGCGGTAAGTTTTGCAGGCTCCTTCTCAGGCTCCACCTCATTAATTTCCCCATAATAAAAGTCTGCATAAGGCAAATCTATCTTTGCATACACATAATCGTCGGAGCCTTTCTCAGCCCCGTCTGAAGTCTTATCAGAAGCCTGATTTGCCGATTCCGAGCCTGAAGAGGCTGCATTGTTTGAATTATTGGAACATGCGCTTATAAGACCTGCTGCTAAGACTACTGGCACGATGCCGCATAATAATCTTTTTTTCATAATATACTCCCTTTCTTGAAACATAAATATTATAAGCTTATATAAGAAATAAATCCTTACATATAAAATACGTTAGGTAGCTCTAACGCAATAACATTATGTCATCAAAATTATAAATTGTCAAGCGGCTGATAAATTAAACAAACGCCGGTTTCGGTAAAAACCGATTCCGACGTTTCTTCATCTGAGGCTGCAACTTTACAGCAGCCCCTTCAGCGAAAGATAAGCCCGAAGTTGTATACAGCTCGTGCTATCTTATTATTTAGTAAACATTTCTAAGAGTTTGCCTCCGAATCTAAGGAACAGAGGAGCAAACACCAGTGAAACTATAGTCATAAGCTTAATCAGTATGTTGATAGCCGGACCTGAAGTATCCTTAAAGGGATCTCCTACAGTATCTCCTACTACAGCTGCCTTATGCGCATCACTTCCCTTGCCGCCGTGATGACCTGTTTCAATATATTTCTTGGCATTGTCCCAGGCACCGCCGGCATTTGCCATAAATATAGCCATAAGCACACCAGTAAGCAAAGCACCGGCAAGCAGACCGCCAAGTGCATCAGGACCTATCAGCACTCCTACCAATATAGGAGCACAGACTGCCATAATTCCCGGAACCAGCATTTCATGCAGTGCAGCAGTAGTTGATATGCCTACGCATGAAGTATAATCAGGCTTTGCTTCCCCCTTCATAATGCCAGGATTTTCACGGAACTGCCTTCTGACTTCTTCAATCATTTTATAAGCGGCTTTTGAAACTGATTCCATAGTAAAGGCGGTAAAGAGGAAGGTCAGCATACCGCCTATAAACATTCCTATAACTACGTTAGTACTTAGTATATCTATTTTATCAAGCTTAACTGCCTGCGCATAGGAAACAAAGAGGGCAAGTGCGGTAAGTGCCGCCGAGCCTATTGCAAAGCCTTTTCCCATAGCCGCTGTAGTATTGCCTACAGAGTCAAGCTTGTCTGTAATCTCTCTTACCGATTCATCAAGCTCTGCCATCTCGGCGATTCCGCCGGCATTGTCAGCTATAGGACCGTAAGCATCCACTGCTACTGTAATTCCGGTAGTTGAAAGCATACCCACTGCTGCCAGTGCTATTCCGTAAAGTCCGAAAGCATGGAAAGCAGCAAATACTCCTACACAGATAAGAAGAATCGGAATTGCGGTTGACCTCATGCCTACTGCAAGACCGCTGATAATAGTTGTTGCCGAGCCTGTTTCAGACTGGTCAGCTATCTTCTTTACCGGATTATAATCCGCAGAGGTGTAAAACTCGGTAACATTTCCTATTATAACGCCTACTACAAGACCTGCTATTACCGCAACAGCTGCCTTTATATCTCCAAACATAGTGCTGCTCAATATAATGGCACCAATTATAACTACAGCAGAAGCTATATAGCTGCTTCTTGTAAGAGCTTTTTGAGGATTTGAATTTTCATCCGTTTTTACAAAGAAGGTTCCTATTATAGAAGCTATCAAGCCTATTGCCGCTATTAAAAGCGGATATAAAACCACTACTGTTTCTGCATCATAGTTAGTTTTAAGGCTGCCGTTAAGGCTGGCTACGGTTGCAAGTCCAAGGGTTACTGCTGAAACCAGCGAGCCTACATAGGATTCAAAAAGGTCCGCACCCATTCCTGCCACATCGCCTACATTATCGCCTACATTATCCGCTATAACCGCAGGGTTTCTCGGGTCGTCTTCAGGGATTCCGCTTTCTACCTTACCTACAAGGTCAGCACCGACATCGGCAGCCTTGGTATAAATACCGCCGCCTACTCTGGCAAAAAGTGCTATAGATGAAGCACCGAGTCCAAAGCCGAAAAGTACCCCGACATCCTTGGTAGCAATATACACGAGGCTGACGCCCAGGGTTCCAAGACCTGCTACACACATTCCCATAACGGCACCGCCTGAAAAAGCGATTGAAAGTGCCTTGTTAATGCCGCCTGTTTTAGCTGCATTTGCAGTTCTCACATTTGCTCTTGTTGCCACTGTCATGCCGCAGTAGCCGGCAGCAGTTGAAAAAAGTGCTCCAAGTACAAAGCTTAAGGCTGTAAACCAGCTCCCTATACCCAAACCTATTAAAATAAATAAAACTACACCGAACACTGCAAGAATCCTGTACTCGGCGTTGAGAAAAGCCCTGGCTCCTTCAGCTATCGCGGAGGAAATTTCTTTCATCCTCTCAGTTCCTATATCCTCTTTACTAACCTTGGTTGCCAGATAGAATGCAAATAAAAGTGCAAGCACTGCAACCGCCGGAATGATAAAAATAAGACTTCCCATTTCCTTTTGCCTCCCCTAAAATTTTAGATACGGTTACTCCGTAACACAGTGATATTATACATAAAATCTTTATATTTTGCAATATTAAGTATACAATTTTCAGCAGGCAACGAGCGACTGCAAGGTTTTTTTCTCGGTTATATTTATAAGTTAAGCTGCTTTGCCGGCATATCCTACAACAGCTCTCATAAGTAGACTGCCAATTGTTTAAAGCCAATGGGCTTTTTACTTCAGCACCGAAAAGATTTAACTATACTGTTTGCCAAGTTTTACCGCATAGGCACAAAGCCCTGCTACCGTCTTGCCGTCACGCAGCTCGCCCTTGTAGATTAAATCCAGCAAATCCTTAAGCTCCCATTCCTCAGTATTGATTACCTCGTCCTCATCAAGCTTTTGATGACTTTTTTTAAGATTTCTGGCTATAAAAATGTCCAATTCCTCATCGCAAAAAGCTACCGTGGTATTTACGCTTATAAGAAATTCAAGCTCCGCAGGAGCAGCCACCTTCATTCCGGTTTCTTCCTCAAGCTCCCTAAAGGCACAGAGCCTTCTGGCTTCCTCCGGGCTGTCAACCTTGCCGGCAGGAATTTCTAAAGTATATCTGTCAAGTGCATTTCTATACTGACGCACCATAATGATTTTACCCTCCTCAGTTACCGGAATGATTGCCGCTGCACCGTCGTGGTGAATATAGTCCCAGACTACAGTATGTCCGTTGGCATCAATATAGTCCTTATAGAGCTTAAGTATGGTACCCTCATAGGCAAGCTCCCGCTTTAATCGCTTGATTGGCGTAAGCTCTAAGCTGCTATTTTTAACGTCAGCGCCGGATTTAGAATTATTCAAATTTTTAGACTTATTTTCTTGTTTGCCTTTATTATTTTCACTATTCATAATTTATACTTTCCTTCTAAAAAACAGGGGAGCCTAAGCTCCCCTGCCGCAATTAGCATTTCATCTCGAGATAAACTATTTTATTTTTTAAGCTGTAGTTTCTAGGAATTACTGTTCAATATAAGCACCTACAAGGTAACCTTTTTCAATAACAAGATATACATCATTGCCATCTTTCTTGGTTCCGCTTGCAACAGCACCTGAAGTGGTAAGCACTACAATCTTATCAGCTGAAGTATAACCACTAATTGCTGATTTTGAACCTACATAGGTACGACTGCCACTCTTAAAGGTGAGACCCTTATCTACTAAGTCACTTGAATTAAGCTCTGCTGATACATTCTTAGTAGTAGCATCAAGAAGATATGCTTTGTACTTATCATCACTGTCTGCTTTAATCTTACGTCCGTTTACGAAGTAAGATTTATCTTTATAGCCGTAGTAGCCTCTGCCCTTTTCAGAGCCAGCGGTAGCAAACTTAAATGCATAGGTTTCTCCGTCAACAGTAACATTTACATTACCAGTTTTAAGAGCTCCGTCCTTATCTTCCTCGCCGAAGTAGTAAATACCGTCTAAGCCGTTTGGTGCTCCAGCACCTACCTTAGTATAGTTATCTATCTTGGAGGTGTCATCAAGATCTTCAACATTGGTGATCTTATTGCCACTGAATGTAAGGTATACAAGACCGCCTATCATCTCGCCCTTATCATTAAATGCATACTTCTTACCGTTAATGCTCTTGATTTCGCTGTTGTAAAGCTTGCCCTTGCCATCAGCATAATACCAGTGAGGAACACCGTCACCATCACTTGAATCCTGCTGATTAACATCCTTATCTGGAGTTACTCTGAACCATGCCTTTGTATACCTAGCACCGTCTTCAGGAGTTCTAAAGTTCTTATATGGATCTATTACAGATGGAGTACTTGCAGTAGCTGGTGTAGCATCCGATCTTACCCATTCGCTGAGCATCTTTCCGAAATCATTGAAGGCATACTTCTTACCGTTAATTGTCTTTTCATAGATATCCTGATTTCCAGCCGGTCTCTTATACTTCTTGCCGTTAGAGCCGAAGTAGAACCAGTAGTCCTGATCAGGCTCGTCTTCTCCGTTGTCGACTACATGGATTAAGCCCCAGGTATTGTGGAACTGTGAGCCGTCATCCGGATTTCCAAGATAATAATCTGCTTCTTTCCAGCCTTCATCATCGGTTACTCTCTCAGATGAGTTGTTTACCCATCCAAAAAGCATTCTTCCGTCTGCATCAAAAGCATATTTCTTGCCGTTAATTGTCTTAAATGAGGTATTTGATGAATCTGAGTTTGCCTTGTATGCCTTACCGTTGCTCTGGAAATAGTACCATACCTTAGCCGGTGCATTCTCGCTGTCATCGTTCGAGTTATCTACCTCAACCCATTTATTCGTTACCATAACACCGTTCTGATCAACGTAGAAAAGGCTTCCGTTATCATCAACGATTCCGTTTACCACCATGTCTCCGTTATCGTTAAGATAGAACCACTTATCTCCTGATTTAACCCACTGACGTGTTACTTTATCGCCACTTCTGTTATAATATACCCATGTACCATTCTCCTCCTGCCAGCCTGTAGCTGCAAAAGAAGTCATAGCTGCACCGATAGCAAGAAGTGCTGCTGCTGAAAATACAGCTGCAATTTTTGTCTGTTTTCTCATAATCAATGCTTCTCCTTTTTCTTAATTTGAGTTTTTTAAACTGAAATTCTAATTGCGTTTAGAAGCTATAATACTACTTAATGGCAATTTTTTCAACCTGTTTTCGCTTTGAATTATAAAAAAAATATCAAAGTCACTTGTATCACAGCTCTGAACTACAGTACTTAGTATATACTAAGGCTTTAAAAAATGCTATATATTTTCTATATACAATTTCTTACGAAAATATTACGATCGCTATTAATAAGATTATCCGGCTTCATATTTTAATTCGGCTTGGTTTCAACAAGGGTTTCTGAAGGATTCGGCCTGTTGGCGTTTTGCCCCTTAGACTCGCCTTGGTCTTCAGGTGCTTTAATCTTATTAAGCTCCTCAGAGCCCAGCCTAGTGCCCTCAGGGCTTGAGGATTTGCCTAGAGGAATGCTGCTCATTACTCCGTTTGCATCAACCGCAAATACCGAGCCTTCATGCACCACATTAGTACTGCTCAGCATTATACCGTTATTATCAAAATAATAGCCCTTGCCGTTTATAGTCCTGTAGCCGGTCGCCATTGCTCCCGAAGCTTCCATATAATACCATGCCGAATCATAGGGGAGCCAGCCGGTCTGCATTATTCCTGAGCTGTCAAAATAATAATAGATATTATCAACCTTTGCCCAGCCGCTCACCATCATTCCGCTTGCAGCCTCAAGCAGGTACCAGCGGTTATCCTTATTAAGCCAGCCGGTCTGCAGCTCTCCTGAATCGCCAAGATAATACTGCTTTGCATTATGCGTAATCCAGCCGGTCTTCATTACTCCGTTATTATCAAAATAATAATAGACATTATTAAGCTTTGCCCAGCCGGTTGTCATTGCTCCACTGTCAGCGAGCAGATACCAGCAATTATCCTTATTAAGCCAGCCGGTCGCCATTGCCCCGGCATCATCGAGGTAGTACCAGATTGAATTATGGGAAACCCAGCCAGTCGCCATTGCCCCGGAAGCATCAAAATAATAATAAATATTATTAACCTTTATCCAGCCGCTCACCATGGCTCCGGAGGCTTCAAGGTAATACCAGCGATTATCCTTATTAAGCCAGCCGGTCTGCATTACTCCGTCCTGATTAAAGAAGTACCACTTATTGTCTACCTTAAACCATGAGGTTACTGCCCTACCGGTAATATTAGTATAATAATAATACTTGCCTTTAATCAGATTCCAGCCCTGAGCCGGAGTATTCTTTTTATTATTATCAGGCTCGGTAGGAGAGGTGGTATTGTCTTTTGAAGGCTTAGTAGTATTATTTTGATTCTTATTAGAATTATCAGTTTGCAGAACATAATTTTTATAGGTATAGGTCTTGCCTGCAATAGTCCTGGTAATATCCCTGGGAATTACGGAGCTGAAATCCTTATACTGAAAATCAATGTCAACATTGCCTTTAATACCGTTTACCTTGCCGGTTTCAGTCGCCTGCCACATCACAGGATTGGCATAGGCATGCTTCTTATTATATCTTGCGACCCAGATGTCTATGCCTGCAAGTGCATTTAAATCAAGCTTGCTTGCTATCCAGTAGTCATTTGCATATATTATAGGATAATAGCCTGCCGCTCTTATCTTCTTTGTAAAAGCAAGTATAATTGCGGCAATCTGTGATTTAGGGAGTTTGCCAAGAGTTTGTTCGTCTTCGGCATCAAAGGCTATAGGATAGGATATGGGATAATCCTTTATAAGATTAAGCACAAAATCAGCTTCAGCCTCCGCCTGACTTACAGTGGTGGCATAGGAATAGATGTAGGCTCCCAGAGCAATCCCTTCATTATAAGCCGATTTGGCATTATAATCAAAGGTAGGGTCCGGTCTGCCCTGGCTTCTGGTACCAAGCATGACAAATTTTACGTCATCAGCTGCTACCGCCTTCCAGTCAATCTTGCCCTGCCAGTGAGAAACATCTATTCCCCTTGCTACCACTCCGCTTATAGTGGTGCCGTCAACCAGCTGATAGACTCCAGAGCTCTGCCGGCTCCACTCCTTTGCATCCGACTTAAAAAATAAAGAATGAAAAGAAACTATAAGTCCGGCGGCAAGAATAGAAAGCATGCCCAAGCCTGCACACCTTCTTTTAAAATTATTTTTACGATTTGTTTTATTGAGGACCACCTGTCTGCCCTGCCTTTAAGTCATTGCTGTTACTGGTAGTACTGCTGCCTGGATTGTTGCTTTTGTTGCCGCTTGAAAATGATGAGCCCGGACTTTGGTCTGAGCCCGGGCTTTGGTCTGAAGCCGAGCCTGAGCTGCCGCCTGAGGGAGCATTGCTGTCTCCCCCCTGCCTGTTTGTATTATTTGATGAGCTGTTGTAATTATCATTAGCCTCCCCGGGACCTGAAGCGGCATTATAAACCTGTGCATTGCCCACACTCGTAGCATCGGCAGCTCCCTTGGCATCAAAATTATAAGTATGGTTGTCTATAGTAAGCGACTGGCTTACCACCATCTTACCGTCACTGTTGAGATAATAGTATTTATTATTTGCCTTTACCCAGCCCTTTTGCATGTGTCCGCTCGCATTAAAGAAATACCAGTGACCGTCTATTTCTTTCCAGTTATAGGTCATCTTGCCCAGGTTATGCTCATCCTTGGTTTCCATATAGTATTTATTGGTACCGTCATTGAGCCAGCCTGTCCTTAAAACTCCCTTGGGGTCAAGGTAGTAATATGAATTTGAAATCTGCTGCCAACCGGTCAGCATCTTTCCGTCTGAAGCGAGGTAATACCACTTATCTTCCAGCTTTAGCCAGCCGAAGGCACATCTTCCGTCAGCCTTAAAGTAATACCAATGATTGTCAATCTGTCGCCAGCCCACCGTCATCTCGCCGGCGCCACGCATATAATAATAATCATTTTGTATACGCAGCCAGCTGTTTTGTACTAAGGTTCCATTATCAAGATTATAATACCATTTAGCTCCTTCTTTAATCCAGCCTACATTCATAAGACCGTTGGATTTAAAAAAATACCATTTGCTGTTGATTTTTTTCCAGCCTGTACTCATAAGACCGGTGGCAAGGTCCATATAATAATATCCGTCGGTAGTTTTAATCCAGCCTTTATGTCTGCTTCCGTCACTGTCAATATATATCCAGCTACCATCAGAAGACTGCCAGCCGGTTGCCGCATAGGAAGTATGAGCCGGCACTAGTGCGAGTGCACCTGCAACAGCTGCACCTGCTATAAGCAGTCTGGTTTTTAATTTCATGAAGTTTCCCTCCTCATATATTCATACTTGTGTCACTAGAACAGACACATTATTTTATTAAGGAATACCATTATATCACTCTATTTCCACTAATAAAAGTATACAGATTATAAAAATTTATTACAAAATTAATACAAAAGCAAAATTTAATTCATTTATATCAGCTTATAAATTGATTTTCTTTAAGTACGGCATAATAATCCTTTGCATATCTATACATCCTTAAAGAATATTCTCCAAAAAATTCGCCATGCTTAGTTTTATACACTGTCCAGATACTCCATAAAAATCCGCCGAGTGCCATATAAGAGTAAAGTATATTTCTTTCCTCAGCCTCAGCCTGTCTTTCAAGGTAGGTATCAAGGAGAGCTTCACTTTTCTCCTTGCTGTAATACGAATAAATGCAGCACATTGCTATATCCATTAAGGGGTCCGCCATACCTGCATATTCCCAGTCTATCAGCTTAGGCAGCAAATCTGAGCCTTCGTCTGTTTCAGTGCAGCTATCCGAAATAAAGATAAAATTATCTGCCACACTGTCGGCATGTGCAAGCACAGAAGGTCTTTCAAGGCTTTTAAGCTTCAAAATCAGTTTGCACATCCTTGCCTTAACCTTGTCATAGTCCTCAAATATCATATCACTGCCGTCCTTACACAGACTTTCATAATATTCTATTTTAGCTTCTATGTCAAAGCTGTGACCGACCTTAATCCCTGAATTATGAAGCTGTCTTAAAACCTGCATGCATTTTTTCATATCCTCGGAGTTAAATGCATCGGCATTTCTGGAATTTTCATAATATTTTGAAATTTTATAGCCGTTGCCGCTGTCTATATACACTATTTCATCGGAGAGTTTGAGCCTCTCTACAGCCTTGTAAACCTCATACTCCTGCCGGCGGTTTATAAGCACCTCCGTGCCTATGCCCGGAATACGGCATATATAATGTATCCCTTTTACTGAGAATAAAAAAGAATTGTTGGTCATGCCTGCCTTAAGGCAGCGTATATCATTGATTTCACTTTCAGCTATTTTAAAAACCTTCGATATAAGCTTCAGTGCCATATTGTCGGAGCTGGTCTTATATGCAGTGTCAAAATGCCTCAGCTCCTCAAGATTCTCCAATTCATACACCTGTTTATCAGGCTGCTTATTGGCAAAAAACGGGGGAAGCTTCACTGAAAATCTTTCGGGGCAGTTAATCATATCAGCCGCCACCTGCTCCCAGTAATAATCCTCAGTACCATTTCTATAATAATATTTTTCAAGCTCTGGGATAAAGACTTCCGAAAATTCACGGCTCAGATAAGCGGGACCGTACATAACATAAGCCGCTTCACCGCCCACCTCTATTTTGTTGATATAGCCCTTTTTATTTATTCCCAGACACCATTCTCCGGTTTTCCCAGCAATATAGCTGCATGAATACCAGGCACCAGGCTCATAGCTATGATACATATTATTTCTGAGCCAATTATCAGAAGCAAGCAGGTAAGTATTTTTGCCATAAAATAAATCTCTGGCATGCCACAGTGTGGCAAGAGTATTTTTTGTGGTGTATTCAGGATTGTAAAGCAGTTTAACCTTATATTTATCCTGTAAATAATCAAACTTTTCTTTTAAATACCCCACTACAATCGTAATATCACAGATGCCGGCACTGTGGAGCTGCTTTATCTGGCGTTCTACCATAGGCTCCCCAAATACTTTAAGAAGTCCCTTAGGGGTATCATAGGTAAGTGGCACAAATCTGGAGCCGAAGCCGGCAGCTGTAATTACCGCATTGTCAACCTTAAATGCATTAAGAAAGGTAAGACCCTCAGTGCTTACCTTATATTTTTTATCATCTTTAATTAAATAACCGGATTTAACCGCCTCTGCCACTGCCCTGTTTATAAGTCCGAGTGAGAGCGAAAGCTTTGCAGCTAATTCTCTCTGGGTAATATGAGGATTTTCAATATACTCTCTGCATATATATGCTGTTCTGTTCATAAACTTCCTCCCTGGTTTTTAAATTAGGCAAAGCTTTTGTTTATTTTCTTAACATCTTATAAGCCCTATCTCTGAAATAAGGAGGGATAAGACATATTCCTGCAGCTAAAATACTTCCATAAATAAATTCAAAAAAATTAGTATAGCCTATTTTCATTTGAAAGGCTCTAAGCTTAAAATATTGCAAAAAATATTTAAATCCTCCCCTTCTCTTTGAAAAATCTCTGCCAAGTCTTGCATTGATAAGTACGCTTCCGGTATTTGCAATTTTAAATCCTCCAGCAAGCAGCCTGCTCCACAGGTGATAATCCTCAAGACCGGGAAAAGGCAGGTACCCCCCGACTTTTATAATATCCGCTTTTCTGAACATCACGCTCATGTGATTGAGAGGATTCCTGAATTTGCCGTACTTATACAACTGCTGAGATGAAACCGGCATTTTTTTTATTCTTAGGATGCAGTCTTCATCTATAAATTCAGCGATATCGCTTCCAAGGGCTGAAATATCCGTGTTCCTTATCAGAAATTCCCTCTGCAATTTGAGTCTTGGCAAAAGTGCTATATCATCGCTGTCCATTCTGGCGACAAGCTCGTAGGAGCAAGCCTTAAGTCCTTCATTAAGTGCCCCGCCCAGTCCCATATTGGTCTTAAGAGCTATGATTTTAACTTCTTTAAACAAGCCTGAAAAGGCGGCAATTATGCTGTCTAAGCCCTCCCCTAAGGGACCGTCCTTAATTATTACTACCTCGTCAGGCTGATATTCCTGCTTTCTCAGACTTTCCAAAGCAGCGCTTAAGTTAGCTTCCAGCTCCTTGGCATAGACGGATATAAGCACGGAAACCTTATCATCATTCATATATGCCTTGTTTAATAAGTGATCTAATTGAATCCATTACATAGTCTATATCTTCTTTATAGGTTACTCCGAACCATTTCTCAGAAGTTTTTACCACCTCTACCTGTGCTTTTTTATCATGTACCAGCTTGCCTATTACATCAGGCAGGAGGTACTCGGACTTAATATCCTCAGGAGAAAGGTTCTCAAGAAACACCTCAAAGTTTTCTTTTAAAATGTTAAAAATTTCAGGTGTAAAGCCCCACATATTCATAGAAACATAGCTGTCTATAGGTACCTCCTTAGGATTTCCGAACCTGTCCTTTGCCTTTATAATTCCGTCTGAAAGCCTTACATCAAAGCTTTCATCAACCTCGGACATAAAGCCGTCTTTTATACTGCATATACCTCTTGTCACACCACCATACTCACTTAACGTATTGACCAGCTCAAAGCCTGCCATACACAGCTTCATAGGTGAAGTTTTTTTATCTGAACTCATATTGCTTACCATGTAATCATGCATTTTTAAAAAAGACTCTCTGCCATAATAATCATCAGCATTTATTACCATGAACGGCTCATGTATCTGTTCTGAGGCAGAAAGCACCGCATGACCTGTTCCCCAGGGCTTAACTCTTTCCCATCTTCCCTTATAGCTTTGAGGCAGCATATCCAGCTCCTGAAAGGCATACTCAACCTCAATCTTTTTTTCTATGCGGTTTCCTATAATATTTCTAAAATCCTTATATAAATCTTTTCTAATTATAAAAACCACTTTGTTAAAGCCCGCTCTAATGGCATCATAAATTGAATAATCCATTATAATTTCGCCCTTTGGTCCTACGGGTTCCAGCTGCTTTATCCCTTTGCCGAAGCGGCTCCCAATACCTGCTGCCATTACTGTAAGACATGTTTTCATATATCAAACCTCCACATTTAATTTTTCTTAAATCACTCTGCCCTTATACATTTTATCAAAATACTTAGTATATTCCCCGCTTATTATATTTTTCCACCAGTCCTGATTATCAAGATACCATTGAATCGTCTTTACTATTCCGGTATCAAAGGTATACTCAGGCTTCCAGCCCAGCTCTGTTTCCATTTTAGCAGGGTCTATTGCATATCTCATATCATGCCCCGGTCTGTCGGCAACAAATTTTATAAGGCTTTCAGGCTTATTTAAAACTCTAAGCACCGTTTTTACAACTTCAAGATTGGTTTTCTCGTTATGCCCGCCTATATTATAAACCTCTCCCTCTTTTCCGCGTTTTAATATAATGTCTATGGCCTTGCAGTGATCTCCCACATAAAGCCAATCTCTTACATTTTCTCCCTTGCCGTAAACAGGAAGCTCCTCGTCATTCAGCGCCCTGCTTATTATCAGAGGAATAAGCTTTTCCGGAAAATGATAGGGTCCATAGTTGTTTGAGCATCTTGATACTGTCGCCGGAAGCTTATAAGTTCTGTAATAAGCAAGTACAAACATATCTGCCGCCGCCTTGGCAGCAGAATAAGGGCTTGAAGCATGCAGCGGAGTTTCCTCGGTAAAAAACATTTCAGGCTTGTCAAGAGGAAGATCCCCATAAACCTCGTCGGTAGATACCTGGTGATACCTTTTTATGCCATATTCCCGGCAGGCATCAAGCAAAGTGGTAGTTCCTACAACATTGGTTTTAACAAAAATCTCAGGGTCTTCTATTGAGCGGTCAACATGGCTTTCCGCTGCAAAGTTTACTACCACATCCGGCTCAATCTCTTTAAAAAGTTCAAATATAAACTTCCTGTCGGCTATATCGCCTTTTATAAAGCTGTAATTGCTGGATTTTTCAACTGATTTTAAGGTTTCAAGATTTCCCGCATAAGTCAGCAGATCCAGATTTATTATCTTGTCCTGAGGATATTTATTCACCATATATTGTACAAAATTTCCTCCTATAAATCCAGCCCCGCCCGTAACTATTATTTTCATATTTTTTTCCTTTTATATTTTTTAATTTACAGATTATCTATATATTTTCCATCCAACAGAGCCTTTAAATAATCTCCATACTGGTTTTTAATATATTCCCTATAGGCCTGCTCTACCTTATCTCTGCCTATCCAGCCGTTCAGATAAGCTATTTCTTCAAGGCAGGCTATTTTCCTGTGCTGATGAGTTTCTATAGTATAGATAAAGTTAGTCGCTTCTACCAATGAAGCGTGGGTTCCGGTGTCCAGCCAGGTAAAGCCCTGTGAAAGCAACTTGACATCAAGCTTGCCCTTTTCAAGGTAAAGCCTGTTTAAATCGGTGATTTCAAGTTCTCCTCTGGCTGAGGGTTTAAGACTCTTTGCATATTTTACCACCTCGTTATCATAAAAATAAAGCCCGGTTACACAGTAGTTGCTTTTGGGAAACTTAGGCTTTTCTTCAATAGAGATTGCTCTGCCCTCCTTATCAAACTCAACTATGCCAAACCTTTCCGGGTCGGAAACATAATAGCCGAAGACTGTCGCTCCCTCTTCTCTTGAAGCGGCTTCTAACAGCTTTTTCTTTAAGCCGTGCCCATGAAAGATATTATCTCCAAGTATCATGGCTACTCTGTCATTTCCTATAAACTCCTCCCCTATTAAAAAAGCCTGAGCCAGACCTCCTGGATGAGGCTGGACCTTATAGGAAAGCTCAAGTCCAAACTGCTCTCCGCTGCCGAAAAGCTCTTTAAATTTAGGAGTATCCTCCGGGGTAGATATTATCAGGATTTCTCTTATTCCCGCACTCATAAGCACTGATAAAGGATAATAAATCATAGGCTTATCGTAAACCGGAAGCAGCTGCTTTGAAGTTACCTTTGTAAGAGGATAGAGTCTGGTTCCGCTTCCGCCTGCAAGTATTATTCCTTTCATTTAAACATTTCCTTTCACACAATTATTTAATTTAATATTTGTTCAGACAGCTCAAGTGCTGCTGCTATAACCTTATCCATATCATAATACTTATACTGTGCCAGCCTTCCTCCAAAATACACCTTGCTCTGTGCCTGTGCCAGCCTGCTGTACTCATCGTATAAAGCATTGTTTCTGTCATTATTTACAGGATAATAAGGCTCCGCTCCGCTCCTCCACTCGCCGGGATATTCTCTTGAAATTACCGTCTGCACCGTTTCAGCATACTCAAAATGCTTGTGCTCTATAATTCTGGTATAAGGCACCGCTTCATCAGTATAATTGACCACTGCACAGCCTTGGAAATTTTCCGTGTCAAGAAGCTCATTTTCAAAGCTCAAGGTCCTGTATTCAAGCACCCCCAGCTTAAAATCAAAAAATTCATCTATCATGCCGGTATAAACAATCTTATCTGCCGCTTCACCATGCCGTGCCGTAAACTCCTTATACGAGGTATTAAGCTTAATCTCAATCCCTGATAGCATCTTTTCTATAATTGCAGTATAGCCTCCTATAGGTACGCCCTGATAGCTGTCATTAAAATAATTATTGTCATAAGTAAATCTCAGGGGGAGCCTCTTTATAATAAATGCCGGCAGCTCCCTGCATTCCCTTCCCCACTGTTTTTTGGTGTAGCCCTTTATTAGCTTTTCATAAACATCTCTGCCTACCAGCGAAAGTGCCTGTTCTTCAAGATTTTTAGGCTCTTTAATATTAAGCCCTTCAATCTGTGTATTTATTATTGCTCTCGCCTCATCCGGAGTTTTAATATTCCAGAGCCTGCTGAAGGTATTCATGTTAAAGGGCAGATTATAAAGCTCGTCCTTATATATTGCCAGCGGAGAGTTGATATAATTATTAAACTGAGTAAATTTATTTATATACTCCCATACCTTTTTATCAGAAGTATGAAAGATATGGGCTCCATACTTATGTACATTTATTCCTGCAGTCTTTTCAGTATAGATATTTCCGCCTGCATGGGCTCTTTTTTCAATAACCAGACAGTGCTTCCCGGCTTTTTTTGCCCTCTCTGCAAAAACTGCTCCAAAAAGTCCTGCTCCAACTATTAGAAAATCATATTTCATGCTAATCTCTCCGTCTTAATCTTTTTTATTAAATTCTTTTTCCAGGTCCTGCATCTTGCCGTAAACCTCTTCTTTAAGTGCAGCCTTTTTGGCAACGGAAGCAGTAACCGTACCTGTGTCTATACCCTCTGTAGAGTCTTTTAAAAACAGTATCTTGGGGGTCATAATTATGAGCTTTAAATCAAGAAATACGCTGTAATTCCTTATATAAGTCAAATCCAGCTTAAGTTTGTCATAAGGAGTGGTATTATATTTGCCGTACACCTGTGCATAGCCTGTAAGACCGGCTTTCATCTTAAGCCTATAGGAAAATTCCGGTATTTCTTTTTCATATTCGCTTGCTATCTCAGGTCTTTCCGGTCTTGGTCCCACAAGGCTCATCTCTCCCTTAAGGATATTTATAAGCTGCGGAAGCTCATCAAGCCTTGTCGCTCTTAAAAGCCTTCCGGTTTTTGTTATTCTGGCATCAGCCTTATCAGAAAGCCTTGCAATCCCGTCCCCTTCGGCATCTTCACGCATAGTTCTGAATTTCAGTATATCAAATACCTCACCTGCCCTTGTAAGCCTTTGCTGTTTATAAAAAACTGCCCCCCCGTCTTCAAGCTTGATTGCAGCTGCAAATACTGCAAAAAGCGGAAGTGAGCATAAAAACATCAAGCTTCCCAGAACCAGATCAAGCCCTCTTTTTATAATCTCCTGGTCTATCTGAGGACCGAGATTTCTTGAAAGTATTAAAGGAGTATCAAATAAATTAAGCTCTTCCGAGCTTCTTATCAGTATATCGCTTATTTTGGGAGCCATATAGCTTCTCACACCCTTGTCAAAGCAGTGCTTAAGTATAAGATTTCTCTCATGTGAGGGTATATCACCTATTATAACTCCCTCATACTCAGGAAGTATTTCTATAACCTTATCAATACCTTTTTTTATATTTATAGCTCCGCCTATCACATACTTATCATCTCTCGAATTAATTTTCTCCAGTATGTGAAACACCGGTCTTTCGCCATACACCACCAGCAGCGTTCTGGGAGGAAAAAGCAGAGAATAAAGCCACTGGAAAAAAAACACCCAGATTACTATTACGAATATATCAGCTCCGGTAAGTATAAAAAACATACTGGGATTATGAAATTTCTTGTCAATTAAGGCAAGCTGTAAATATGCTATGGCATTTACAAAAATGATTGAAAGTATTTGTGAATAAATCAAATTTCCTCTTCTAAGATAGCCTATTCTTAACCCCCCGTAGGTTCTTAGAAAGAAAATCAGCCAGACTGCATACATTGCTATTATCAGCCAGTTGCCTCTGCGCCAGTAAGGCAGCTGCAAAATTTTATTAAAATGCTCCGTCCATATAATGCCGTACATAAATATCTCTATGCATAGTATTAATCCCGCAGAACCGAATTTCACAATTCTTTTATAGCGCTCTCGTCTATTCATCTACTCCTCCATACTTTGATACAGATATTATTATTTTTTATTTACTTTAAATAAGGGAGGAAATTTAACCTTTTTTAGCATTCCCGCCGATAAAATCATAAATGCCCATACCAGACATGAAGTTATGGGTATGTAAAGATTTACTGTCGCCTGTGCAGCATAGCACACAATCATAAAAGCAGCTGCCACAAGATACCTGCCCTCCTCCTCATCTACCAGCTTCTTAAACCATGATTTAAGGCAGATATATGCCGTGCCCAAAGTCATAATAAGATAAGCTAAAAGCCCGAAAGGACCTATAGTAAATAAAAACTGTATATATTCATTATGCACATTATCAAATACTTGACTTGTTTTTACCACCATATCTTCATATCTGAGTGCCATCATATAAATACCGAAGGTTTCCGGTCCGCTTCCAAAAATTTTATGTATGGGCGAAAGCTTAAAATATTCTTCCAAAGCTGCCCTCCAGATATAGCCTCTGTTAGTTCCCCAGCTGTCATTAAATACAAAATATTCTTTTGCAGCCCCTAATTTTGAAGCTGCAAAATCCGAATCTGTATTTGCCTTATAAAACAGATATCCTGTAAAAAATATAATCAGCAATAAAACACCAAGCCAAAACCATCTCAGCACGGGAGTAAGCTCCGCCCCCTCAGCTGAAGTCTTATAGTCTATCACAGCTGCAATTAAAGCTGCCGCCCAGAGAAAGACTACTGCATAGGTCATATATTTAAACTCCGCTATATACTGATAAAGCCCATAGATGCCTATTACCTGTCCGGCAAACTTCAAATTTATAATTCCTATTATTTTTATAACGCTGAAATAGGTGGCAAGGGTGATAAGGTATCTTCTGAAGCCTCTGCGAGTTTTCCAAGCCACAAAGGGCAGGAAGCCGAAAAACGCACCGAGAGTTAAATAGCCGTTATCTGATTTACCCATAGCAAGAGCCATAAAGCCCAGGCTCATACAGAGATAATAAAACAGCAGCCTTAAAATACTTCCCTCTCCCTTTGTTTTTTTAACATCAGCCGGACTGAGCATAAACAAGGTTCCTGAAACCGCTATTACCTGTCCTACATAAGTAGTGTAAGTATTAATATTTCCTATGGTAGAGGTAAAGTCATTTACCTGGGTCCTTGACATCTGAACTTTAAATTTAAGAATATCCAGGCTGAAATAATCTGTAATTCCAAAAAGGCATATCAAGAGCCCGGCAATTAAAAATAAGGTTATCATATGTCTGTGAAATTTAATATGTCCTTTAAGCAGAAAATAAAGTATTGCATAGGTACCCATTAAAAGCAGTCCGTTATACCTTCCCTCGTTGCCCATAAAAGCCTGACGCATATACCTGCCTGCGGTTAAAGTTGAAACAGTGTAGATTATTATAAAAATAAGTACCGCCTGCTCAACAAAATTCATACTGTTCAACTTAGCCTTTATACTGTCCACCAGATTTTCACTCTCTGTCTTATTCTCTGACATAAAAAAACGCAAAACCAGTGCTGCAAATGCCAAGCAGTTTGCACAGAGTAAAAAATGATATTTAAACGGCAGTATATCATAATAGTAGTTATGGAATACAAGAGGCACAAATACTATAACTGCAATAAGCCATATATTTGCCACCCAAGTTTCAAACGGCGTTGACGGCACATCATATACAGCTTTTCTTTTTCGGTATTTTGACATAATTCCCCCTGTCAGTTTTAATTATTTTTGCTTTATTTTATCATATTTTGCTTATAAAATCATATATTAATAAAATTATAATAATTTATACTGATTAAGCTTAATCAAATTATAATAATCTTTCTTTAATAACCTTCTCTACAAAATCTCTGTTGCCGGCAGTTTTAGTAAATAAATCAAGAATCCTCTCCACTGCTTCCTCAGGCTTAAGAGAGCTTGTCGCTTTTCTTATCACATCAACTGCCTCCTGTTCCTGTGCTGTAAGCAACAAGTCATCTCTCCGAGTCCCGCTCTTTAATATATCTATAGCCGGAAACAGTCTTTTTTCAGAAAGCTTTCTGTCAAGTACAAGCTCCATATTTCCGGTACCTTTAAATTCTTCATACACTACATCATCCATGCGGCTGCCGGTATCTACGAGCGCAGTAGCCAATATAGTCAGGCTGCCTCCTTCACGCATATTTCTGGCTGCTCCAAAAAATCTCTTAGGCATGTGAAGCGCAGCCGGGTCAAGACCGCCTGAGAGAGTTCTTCCGCTTGGAGTAACGGTGAGGTTGTAAGCTCTTGCCAGTCTTGTAATTGAATCAAGAAGTATGAGTACATCTCTGCCATGCTCCACCAGTCTTTTCGCTCTTTCAATTACCATCTCAGATACTCTCTTATGTCTGTCGGGAAGCTCATCAAAAGTCGAATGTATCACTTCAACCTGGGGACCGACTATCGCCTCCTTTATGTCGGTAACCTCCTCAGGTCTTTCATCTATTAAAAGAATTATAATATGAATATCAGGCTCATTTTTAAGCACTGCCTTTGCCACCTCTTTCAGCAGGGTGGTTTTGCCCGCCTTGGGAGGGGATACTATCATGCCTCTTTGTCCCTTGCCTATAGGAGAAAGCAGGTCCATAACTCTCATTGCAGTATAGGATTTTTCTTTTACATTTACGTCCGACTCAAGCTTAATTCTTTTTTCCGGAAATATAGGAGTAAGGTCTTCAAAATTCGGTCTTCTTTCAATTTTATCAACAGTATAGCCATTGACAGTGGATACATATAAAAGTGCCGCAAACTTTTCAGTAGGAGACTTAATCCTCTGTGAGCCGCTTATTATATCACCGGTTTTAAGCTTAAATCTTTTTATTTGTGAGGGAGCTACATAAATATCATTATCTCCCGGCAGAAAATTTTCACATCTTATAAATCCGAAGCCGTCAGGCATGACTTCAAGAATCCCCTCCGATTTTATTCCTGAATCAAGCTCCCTCATATTTATATGGGGGTCTGACTGTGCTGTGCGCCTGTCAAGATTTCTGTTAAACTTTACAGTTTTATCTCCTATTCCTTCATAAGTATAGTTATTTTTCTTTTTATAGCCTTGATTATAAGAGTTTTCATATTTTTCATGAGCAGAATCTGCTTTTTCCCGTTTTGTCATTTCTTCTTTTTCAGTCTGATTGGGCTGCTCTCCCTTTTCAGCTTCAATATGTGCCGCACGCTCACATAAAAGGTCTATAAGCTCTGCTTTTTTAAGCGAACTGGTTCCTTTGATTTTTTCTTCCTTGGCTATTTCCTTTAACTGCACCAGCGAAAGGGTATTAAGTTTTTCCTTCATAATTTCGATCGAGTGGTTAATCATTTCATCTCCTCATCTTTCATTTTTTCCATAATTTTAATAATATTTCTTTCATATCCATTATTTGATGGTGTATAAAACTTATAGTTTTCCATACCTTCAGGAAGATATCTCTGTTTTATATAATTATTATTATAATCATGCGGATATTTATAGCCCTCTCCTCTGCCAAGGCTTTTGGCGCCTTGATAATTCCCTGCTCTCAGATGTGGCGGAATAGGAAGGCTCAAGGTGTCATCAAGTGATAATTGTGCATTTGAAATTGCTTTAACCACTGAATTGCTTTTTGGAGCACAAGCAATGTAAATCGCTGCATGTGCAAGTATTATAGCCGATTCCGGCATACCTACTCTTTCTACTGCAAGTGCCGCATTTACTGCTATTTGTAATGCCATAGGGTCTGCATTGCCCACATCTTCACTTGCACATATAATAATTCTTCTTGATATAAACTTTATATCTTCTCCGGCATATAACATTCTTGCAAGATAATAGACAGCCGCATCAGGCTCTGAGCCTCTCAGGCTCTTTATAAATGCTGATATTGTATCATAATGATTATCGCCTGATTTATCATAATAAATTTTCTTTTTCTGTATACACTCACAGGCGGTGTCTATATCTATTTTAATTTCACCATCTTTATTTATACTGGTAGTCATCACTCCCAGCTCAAGCGCATTTAATGCGGCTCTTGCATCTCCTGCTGCCGCTTCGGCTATAAACTCCACAGCCTCGTCGTCAATGCTTACATTATACTTTCCTATACCCTTTTCTTTATCTGAAACTGCTCTTTTAAGCAGTACTATTATATCGTTTTTACCAAGCGGTTTAAGCTCAAAAATAATTGATCTTGAAATCAATGCTGGATTTACTTCAAAATATGGGTTTTCTGTGGTTGCCCCTATAAGTGTAAGAGTTGCGTCCTCCACAAAGGGAAGCAGATAATCCTGCTGAGATTTGTTAAAGCGGTGTATTTCATCAATAAATAATATAGTTCTTTTACCATACATTCCAAGTGAAGCTCTGGCTTCCTTTACTACTTCCTCCATCTCCTTCTTTCCGGCACCAGTAGCATTTATTTGCTTAAAAATTGAATTTGATGTGTTTGCTATTACCCTTGCTATTGTTGTTTTTCCGGTTCCGGGCGGTCCATAGAGTATCACAGAGCTTAATTTATCAGATTTAATCACTCTGTATAAAAGCTTATCTTTTGCCAAAATATGTTTCTGACCAACTACCTCATCTAAATTGCCGGGTCTCAGTCTTACTGCAAGTGGAAGAGTATCGTTTTTATTATTTTCTCTTAGGTAATCAAATAGATCCATTGTATTTTAAAATTATATGCACTATTATAAAAGAATAACACTTCGTAGAGAGAATCCACTATAGACTTATCATTTGCCTGTGATAGACAACAAGAGTTTGTGAAGTGTTATTCTTTTGTTTTACTTATTTATCTATATTTATTTGCCTGTATTCAAGCAGGCTGTTTTAATTCTGCCTGCTGAATTATTTCTTTCCTGCATATATCATCAGTGCAGCTGCCATCTTGCTTAAAGGCATGGTCTGTACTATTACTCTGCCCGGTCCGGTAACATGAGTATTAAATAATCCCTCTCCTCCAAGAAGTATATTTTTAACTCCGGGTACGGTTTTAACATCCATAGTACAGGTCGCATCCATCATTGCAACATAGCCTGTGTCCACTACAATAGTCTGACCTGCCGCAAGATTATACTCTACCGCACTTCCGTCTATTTCAATAAATGCTATGCCCTGTCCTGAAAGCTTCTGCATAATAAAGCCTTCGCCTCCAAAAAAGCCTGCGCCTATTTTTTTCTGAAAGAAAACAGATAATTCAACTCCCGGCTCACATGCAAGAAAAGCTTTTTTTTGTGCTACTACATCTCTCCCTCTTTCTATCTGTACTGCTCTGATTTCTCCCGGAAAGCTTGAGGCAAAAGCTATCATTCCGGGACCTCCCTGTGCCTCATAGGTATTCATAAACATTGATTCACCGCTGAACATTCTTCCAAATGCTTTGCCTATACCTCCATTTGTGGTGGTATTCATAACCATGTTAGGCGACATCCAGCTCATAGCTCCGCCTTCGCAGATTAATCTTTCCCCCGGGTCGCAGGTGCAGATTGCTACCGGAAAGTTGCCTCCTTGTATTTCGTACCTCATTTTTCTTCCTCCTTATACAGAAAAATTGTATTGTCATGCAAAACAGATTTTTAAACCGGCTTTGCTGTTTGTTTATGAGCTGATAAAAGCCTTGTCACATTTAAAACATGAAAATGTCTGCCTCAGCTCAAGGTCAAATATACATATCCCTTATATAATATACTAAATTTATAGTTTTGACAATTATTTTCTTAGCTGCAATCCGCCTTGCATAAGGCTCTTTAATACATTTTTCCTATGAAGCTGATGAATTGTTAATTTATTTATCAAAAGCAACTGAAAATCAAGTTAAATCACTTTAATTTCTTATCTTTCAGAGAGCATAGGCGATAAAAAAAATTTATGCCTTAGAATTATATTCTATAGCAGTCTTCAGATAAAAACTGTATAATGTATTAAATATTTTCAGATTTATTATCTGTTCTGATAAGGAGATACTATGGAAACTATTACAAGAAATCTAATATGGAAAGACAGAAAACGCAATATTTTAGGAATGCCTTTCAGCTTTACAAGCTATTCCCTCACTGAGGAAAGGCTGTTTATTGAAACCGGATTTTTTAATTCTGTTGAAAATGAGGTTCGCCTTTACCGAATCCTTGATGTACAGCTGAGGAGAAGCTTTATACAAAAGATATTCGGCATCGGAAGCATAGCGATAAGCTCAGCAGATAAATCTCTTGGAGATTTTATACTTACAAATATTAAGAAGCCCAAAGCTGTTAAAGAACTGATTTCAAAAAATGTAGAGCTTCAAAGAGAGCTCAAAAGAGTTGTCAACCGGGAAATTATGAGCGGGGATGATGTCAGTGTAGATATAGACGGCGACGGCATCCCGGATTAATCCGGAAATGAAAACAAAATCCCTCTGAAGCAGGTTTAGAATAGCTTTCATATTTAAATACAAGAATCCGCAATTTCACATTTTCAGTAAAATTGCGGATTCTTGTATTTCTTGTCAATTTACATAAACTGACCTTTGCTTTGTTGTCACTTTAAATTATTCTATAATCTTAACAACTCTGCCTGAGCCTACTGTTCTGCCGCCCTCACGGATAGCGAAACGAAGACCCTGCTCACATGCTATAGGATGGATAAGCTCAATAGTCATCTCAACATTATCTCCAGGCATGCACATCTCTGTACCTGCAGGAAGCTCACAAACACCTGTAATATCAGTTGTTCTGAAATAGAACTGAGGGCGATAATTATTAAAGAAAGGAGTATGACGGCCACCCTCTTCTTTTGTAAGAACATATACCTGAGCAGTAAATTTCTTATGGCACTTTACAGTACCCGGCTTTGCAAGTACCTGACCACGCTCAATCTCTGTTCTCTGAACACCACGAAGCAATGCACCGATGTTGTCACCTGCCTGAGCCTGATCAAGAAGCTTTCTGAACATCTCTATACCTGTAACCACAGTTTTCTTTACATCTTCATGGATACCAAGAATTTCAACCTCATCATTAATCTTAAGTATGCCTCTCTCAACACGACCTGTAGCAACAGTACCACGTCCTGTAATTGTGAATACGTCCTCTACCGGCATAAGGAAAGGCTTCTCTGTATCACGCTCTGGATCTGGAATGTACTCGTCAACAGCATCCATAAGCTCCATAACCTTGTCTGCCCATTCTCCGTTAGGGTCTTCAAGTGCCTTAAGTGCAGAACCCTGGATAATAGGTGTATCGTCTCCCGGGAATTCATATTCATTAAGACGCTCTCTGATTTCCATATCAACAAGCTCAAGAAGCTCAGGGTCATCAACCATATCGCATTTATTCATAAATACTACAATATAAGGAACACCAACCTGACGTGCAAGGAGGATATGCTCCTGAGTCTGCGCCATAACACCGTCAGTAGCGGCAACCACAAGGATTGCTCCGTCCATCTGAGCTGCACCTGTAATCATATTCTTTACATAGTCAGCATGTCCGGGACAGTCAACATGTGCATAATGTCTTTTCTTGGTTTCATACTCAACATGTGCTGTTGAAATTGTAATTCCACGCTCTCTTTCTTCCGGAGCCTTATCAATATTTTCAAAGTCAACTACTTTATTTGTATCTGATGGCAGCTTGGCCGCAAGTACTTTTGTAATTGCTGCTGTAAGTGTTGTCTTGCCGTGGTCAACATGTCCGATAGTTCCAATGTTAGCATGCGGCTTGGATCTGTCAAATTTTGCTTTTGCCATTTTAATTCCTCCTTGAAATGCAGTACGCATTATATAATAATTTTAATTTTATATTTTTTACACTAAATCGTATTATATATTATATATAATATTTTATCAAGCAAATTTATTTACTGTGAAACTTTATTATTGCCCCTAATTTTATTGTGGTAAAAATTACGGTTATTTGCTTCCCTTTCTTTCAGAAACTATCTTTTCCTGAACAGACTTAGGAACCTGCTCATATTTTTCAAAGAACATTGAATAGTTTCCTCTGCCCTGAGTTCTGGAGCGCAAATCAGTTGCGTAACCGAACATTTCTGCAAGCGGCACATAGGCATTAATCTGCTTTCCGGCAGCTATATCCTCCATACCCTCAATGCGTCCCCTTCTTGCATTTATATCTCCGATTACATCTCCCATATATTCCTCAGGCATGGTTACCTCTACCTTCATAATGGGCTCAAGAAGCACGGCACCCGCTTTAGCCATAGCATCCTTAAATGCCAGTGAGCCTGCTATATGGAATGCCATCTCAGATGAGTCTACCTCATGATAGGAGCCGTCATACACATTTGCATAAATTCCTAGTACTGGGAAGCCTCCAAGTATACCTGCCTTTGCCGCTTCCTCTATACCCTCTCCTACCGGCGGGATATACTCCTTGGGAATGGCACCTCCGACTACTGAAGATTCAAACTTAAAGGTTTCCTCGCCATTTGGATCCATTGGCTCAAACCTGACCTTGCAATGTCCGTACTGACCGCGTCCGCCTGACTGCTTTGCATACTTGCTGTCAACCTCAACCGATTTTGTAAAGGTTTCCTTATATGCAACCTGAGGTGCACCTACATTTGCCTCGACATTAAACTCTCTTAAAAGTCTGTCAACTATAATTTCAAGATGAAGCTCGCCCATACCTGAAATAATAGTCTGTCCGGTTTCGGTATTGGTCTTGGCTCTGAAGGTCGGGTCTTCTTCAGCAAGCTTCTGAAGTGCTTCAATCATCTTGGTCTGACCTACTTTAGTCTTGGGCTCTATAGCTATGTCAATAACAGGCTCCGGAAATTCCATTGATTCAAGAATTACAGGGTGCTGTTCATCGCAGAGCGTATCGCCTGTAGTTGTCAGCTTAAAGCCTACCGCAGCAGCTATATCGCCTGAATAAACCTTGTCAAGCTCCTGCCTTTTGTTTGCATGCATCTGGAGCACACGACCCATACGCTCTTTTTTACCCTTTGTAGCATTGAGTACATAGGAGCCAGAGTTGATTGTTCCTGAATACACTCTGAAGAAAGCAAGCTTTCCTACATAGGGATCCGTCATAATCTTAAAAGCAAGTGCCGAGAAAGGCTCTTCATCTGAAGAATGTCTTTCCACTTCATTTCCGTCAAGATCGACACCCTTGATTGAAGGTATATCCACCGGTGAAGGCATAAATTCAATTATTGCATTTAAAAGCTTCTGAACTCCCTTGTTTCTATAGGCAGAGCCGCAGCACACCGGTACCGCAGTACATTCACAGGTACCTTTTCTAAGTACCTTTTTCAGCTCCTCTACTGTAGGCTCTTTTCCATCAAGGTATTCCATCATCAGATCGTCATCAAGCTCACAGATTTTCTCTACCAATTCAGAACGATAAAGCTCCGCATCTTCTTTATACGCCTCCGGAATATCCTCAATAGTGATATTCTCTCCCTTATCATCGTGGTAGAAATAGGCTTTCATTTCAAATAAATCTATGATGCCCTCAAACTCGTCTTCCTTGCCTATGGGCAAGGTAAGGATTATAGCGTTCTTTCCAAGACGCTTGCGAATCTGCTCCACCGCTCCGTAAAAATTGGCACCAAGTATATCCATTTTATTTATAAATGCCATACGAGGTACGTTATAAGTGTCTGCCTGCCGCCATACATTTTCTGACTGAGGCTCAACGCCGCCCTTTGCACAGAAAACTCCCACTGCACCGTCAAGAACTCTAAGTGACCTCTCGACCTCCACAGTAAAGTCAACGTGTCCCGGCGTATCTATGATATTAATTCTGTTGTCAAGCTCTCCGGGTTTATTTTTATTATTTTCCTGTATTGTCCAATGGCAGGTAGTAGCTGCAGAAGTAATTGTAATTCCTCTCTCCTGTTCCTGCGCCATCCAGTCCATTGTCGCAGTTCCTTCATGAGTATCACCAATCTTATAATTGACACCGGTATAATAAAGTATACGCTCGGTAAGTGTAGTCTTACCTGCATCTATATGTGCCATTATACCGATATTTCTGGTTCTCTCTAAAGGATATTCTCTTTGTGACAAAACTCATTCCTCCTTTTAAAATTAAAATCTGTAATGAGCAAATGCCTTATTAGCTTCTGCCATCTTATGCATATCTTCTTTTCTCTTAACTGCTGCTCCGGTATTATTTGCAGCATCCATAAGCTCATTGGCAAGTCTTTCTTCCTGTGTCTTTTCACCTCTTTTACGTGAAAACATAGTAAGCCACCTGAGAGCAAGTGCCTGTCTTCTCTCAGGCTTAACCTCTATAGGTACCTGATAGGTAGCTCCACCAATTCTCTTTGCTTTAACTTCAAGTACGGGCATAATATTATTCATAGCCGCTTCAAAAACTTCAACAGGGTCTTTTTCAGTTTTTTCGGATATCCTGTTAAATGCTCCGTACACTATCTTCTGGGCAACACCTCTCTTACCATCTAACATAATGTTGTTAATAAGCTTCGTAACAACCTTGTTATTGTATAAAGGGTCAGCCAGAACATCTCTTTTCTGCGTATTACCTTTACGTGGCACGTTTTCTTCCCTCCTTAATAATTCTGCTGCCGAAGCAGCTGATTAGATCCTCGGTACTCATATAATCTGCAGCCTTTAAATGACCTCACTGCGTTTACATGCGTCGTGCTTTTCATGTCTGTTATCTGCAACCAACAGATTGTATACAATCCAGCACTTTCCTTATCTAAACTGTTATTATCAAATTAAGCTGTTCTTTTCAGGCTCTTATTTTTTATTTTTAGGTCTTTTAGCTCCATATTTTGAGCGAGCCTGCTTCCTGTTTGCAACGCCTGCCGTATCAAGCGTACCACGGATTATATGATACCTTGTACCCGGAAGGTCTTTAACCCTTCCTCCACGGATAAGCACAACGCTGTGTTCCTGAAGATTATGTCCCTCTCCGGGAATATAGCCTGTTACTTCTATTCCGTTTGAAAGACGCACTCTGGCAATCTTACGAAGTGCTGAGTTAGGCTTTTTCGGTGTAGCGGTTTTAACTGCTGTACACACTCCTCTTTTCTGAGGTGCAGAAACATCTATGGCTTTTTTATGAAGTGAATTAAAACCCTTCTGGAGCGCCGGTGATGTTGACTTCTTTACAGATGTCTGTCTGCCTTTTTTTACAAGCTGGTTAAATGTTGGCATTTCCTTTTTATACCTCCTTTTAATATTGTAATATTCCTGCGGTTGCCTGTGTTTTGCTCTGATTTTATAAATAAATTAAGCTCAGACAAAACCTCACTGAAAAAAAAGCATGCTTTCACATGCCCTGATATTATATATTCCAGATTCTCAGGTGTCAAGGATTAATTGCTTTCAGCAAAAAAAGTGGTGCTGCAAAATTCAGTGTTTCTACAATATATAGTTGAATATTTCTTGGCTTCTATACTATATATTATATGCATCTGCTATTTTGCAACACCCTCGGCAGGCTGCTCCGGCTCTATTGCAAAATTATGCTTTCTTCTGAAAGCTCCACATCAACCGCAGCATCATCAATTCCCGAAGTATCTGAATCAAGTCTTACACTTCTGTAACGCTTCATTCCCGTACCTGCTGGAATAAGCTTTCCTATAATGACATTCTCTTTTAAACCGTAAAGATGGTCTATCTTTCCATTTATAGCCGCTTCGGTAAGCACCTTTGTTGTTTCCTGGAAGGAAGCGGCTGAAAGGAAGGAATCCGTTGCAAGAGAAGCCTTCGTAATTCCGAGCATTACCTGTCTGCCCTCAGCCGGCTTCTTATCCTCAGCTGCAAGCTTCTCATTTATATCATTATACTCAAGCACATCCACAGACACCCCGGGAAGAAGTGCGGAATCTCCGCCATCTTCTATTTTGACTTTTTTAAGCATCTGGCGCACTATTATTTCTATATGCTTATCATTTATTTCAACGCCCTGGAGCCTGTAAACCTTTTGAACCTCTCTTATCATATAGTCCTGCACTGCACGCACTCCCTTTATTTTAAGTATATCATGCGGATTTACACTTCCCTCGGTAAGCTCATCTCCCGCTTCTATAAGCTGATTATTTTCAACTTTAAGTCTGGCTCCATAAGTTATGAGATAGGTTTTTGATTCTCCGGTGTCTTCATTTGTAACTATAACTTCGCCCTTTTTCTTGCCCTCAGGAATCTCCACCCGTCCGGCAAACTCTGATATTACAGCAAGACCCTTAGGTTTTCTTGCTTCAAAAAGCTCCTCCACACGAGGAAGACCCTGAGTTATATCGCCTCCTGCAACGCCTCCTGTATGGAAGGTACGCATGGTAAGCTGAGTTCCGGGTTCACCTATGGACTGTGCCGCTATAATTCCTACTGCCTCACCTACCTGAACTGCCTGTCCGGTAGCCATATTTGCACCGTAACAGCGTGCACAGACTCCGTTGCGGCATTTGCAGGAAAGCACCGTCCTTATTTTTACAGAATCGCGTCCCTCTTTTTTCAATGCCTCCATTACTGCTGCCGCACGGCTCGGAGTGCACATCTGATTTGCCTTTATAACTTCTTCTCCGGTAGCGGAATCCACTATAGTTTCAGCAATGAAGCGGCCGGTAATTCTTTCCTCAAGGCTTTCTATAATTTCATCGCTTTTTATCATATCGCTCTTTTCAACGAAGGACTTAATCTCCATAAACGGAATTTCTCTGTCCTCACAGCAGTCAATCTCACGTATAATAAGGTCCTGCGACACATCTACCAACCTTCTGGTAAGATAACCCGAATCTGCGGTACGAAGTGCGGTATCTGAAAGCCCCTTTCTTGCTCCATGTGCAGAAATGAAGTATTCCAAAACGTCAAGTCCCTCACGAAAATTTGACTTTATAGGAAGCTCTATGGTGTTTCCGGTGGTATCGGACATAAGCCCTCTCATGCCTGCAAGCTGCTTTATCTGCTTATCTGAGCCTCTTGCTCCCGAATCCGCCATCATAAATATATTGTTATAAGCATCAAGCCCGCCGAGCAAATCTTTAGTAAGCTGCTTATCGGTATTTTCCCAGACTTTTATAACCTCCTCGTAACGTCCCCTGTCAGTTAAAAGACCTCTCCGATAATTTTTAGCAATAGTCTCCACAGTAAGCTCAGCCTCTTTTATCAGTGTTTTTTTGCTCTCAGGCACTGTCATATCAGAAATTGAAACTGTCATTGAAGCGATGGTTGAATACTTATAGCCTATTGCCTTTATATTATCAAGCACCGTAGCTGTTTTTGACAAGCCATGTATATTAATTACCTTTTCAAGAATCTGCTTGCATTTTTTCTTATTTACCAGAAAATCTATCTCAGGCAGCAGCTCGTTGCCCTCTATGCTCCTGTCAACAAAGCCGAGGTCCTGAGGGATTATTTCATTAAATAAAAGTCTTCCGACAGTTGAGCTTATTATCTGGCTTTTTTTGACTCCGTCACTTAATGCGGCACTTACTTTTACATATATCTGTGAATGAAGCGTCACCACTTTATTTTCATAAGCAAGAATTGCTTCATTTGCATTTTTAAAATACTTACCCTCTCCCTTTGCTCCCGGTCTAAGCTGGGTAAGATAATAGATTCCAAGCACCATATCCTGAGAAGGCACTGCCACCGGACCGCCGTCCGAGGGCTTAAGCAGGTTGTTGGGTGAAAGCAGAAGAAATCTGCATTCAGCCTGTGCCTCTACTGAAAGCGGAAGATGGACTGCCATCTGGTCGCCGTCAAAGTCTGCATTAAAGGCAGTACATACCAGAGGATGAAGCTTTATAGCCTTACCCTCTACAAGCACCGGCTCAAACGCCTGTATTCCAAGTCTATGCAGCGTAGGGGCTCTGTTAAGCATTACCGGGTGCTCCTTAATAACCTGTTCAAGCACATCCCATACCGCAGTCTGCATTCTTTCAACCATCTTTTTTGAAGCTTTGATATTATTTGCTATTTTCTGAGTTACCAGCTCTTTCATAACAAAGGGCTTAAAAAGCTCTATTGCCATTTCTTTAGGCAGCCCGCACTGATAAATCTTCAGCTCGGGTCCCACTACAATAACCGAGCGCCCCGAATAGTCAACACGCTTCCCAAGAAGATTTTGCCTGAAGCGCCCCTGTTTTCCCTTAAGCATATCTGAAAGTGATTTCAAGGCACGATTTCCGGGTCCGGTAACAGGTCTGCCCCTTCTACCGTTGTCAATCAGTGCATCGACCGCTTCCTGAAGCATTCTTTTTTCATTTCTTACTATGATGTCCGGGGCTCCAAGCTCAAGCAGCTTGGCAAGGCGGTTATTTCTGTTTATTATTCTTCGGTAAAGGTCATTCAAATCACTGGTAGCAAATCTGCCTCCGTCAAGCTGTACCATAGGTCTTATATCCGGAGGTATTACCGGGACCACATTAAGTATCATCCATTCAGGTTTATTTCCCGAATGTCTGAATGCCTCAACCACCTCAAGTCTTTTGATTATTTTTGCCCTCTTTTGACCTGAGGATTCCCTAAGCTGCTCCTTTAATTCCTTTGATTCTCTTTCAAGGTCTATATTTTGAAGAAGTTCAAGTACAGATTCTGCTCCCATACCTACTCTAAAGTTTCCGAAACCGTGTGCCTCTATAGCTTCTCTGTATTCTTTTTCTGAAAGCACCTGCTTATAATTCAGCTCAGTCTTCATAGGGTCAAGCACTACATAAGAAGCGAAGTAAAGCACCTTTTCCAGTACTCTCGGAGACATGTCGAGAATCAATCCCATACGTGAAGGTATGCCTTTAAAATACCATATATGAGATACCGGAGCTGCCAGCTCAATATGTCCCATACGCTCACGCCTTACACTTGATTTTGTAACTTCAACTCCGCAGCGGTCGCATATTACTCCTTTGTGACGTATCTTTTTATATTTACCACAGGTACATTCCCAGTCCTTGCTCGGTCCGAAAATCCTCTCACAAAACAGCCCCTCTCTTTCAGGCTTAAGCGTTCTGTAGTTTATGGTTTCAGGTTTTTTAACCTCTCCATGTGACCATTCCCTGATTTTTTCAGGTGAAGCAAGGCTTATCTGAATATTGTCAAATGCTATTGGCTGATAGATTTCATTGTTATCAGGCATGAATATACTCCTTCCTTAAATTAACTGTATAGCTTTTATAATTTATATCAAAATGAAAACTCCCAAGCATTTACATCACAGGAGTTTCATCACTATAATAATGTTAAATATCCTCGTCATTTACAGAATAATTATCTTCATCTTCTTCGTCATCAGCAGATTCCTCCACATCGACCAGCTCCTCACCTTCAAATTCCTTAGTTGAAAAGCCTTCTTTTGCAAGGTTTTCATTATTATGATATTTTCTATCGCCTTCTATAATTGAATTGATGCTTAAATCACCATAACTGAGATTTTCCTTAAGCTCCACTTCGGTTCCGTCATCATTTAATACTCTTATATCAAGACCGAGTGACTGCAGTTCTTTAAGCAATACCTTAAATGATTCGGGCACTCCCGATTCAGGTATATTATCACCCTTTATAATGGCTTCATAGGTCTTTACACGCCCTATGACATCATCCGATTTAACTGTAAGAATTTCCTGAAGAGTATAGGAAGCTCCATAAGCTTCAAGAGCCCAAACCTCCATCTCTCCAAAGCGCTGTCCTCCGAACTGGGCTTTACCTCCAAGCGGCTGCTGAGTTACAAGTGAATAAGGACCGGTTGACCTGGCATGAATTTTATCGTCAACCAAGTGATGCAGCTTCAGATAATGCATGTGACCTATGGTGACAGGACTGTCAAAATACTCTCCGGTCCTTCCATCCCTCAGCCAGACCTTTCCATCTCTTGATATGGGTACGCCCTTCCAGAGCTTTCTATGCTCAAGGTTGTTTTTAAGATAATCCATGACTCTTTCATCTACTATGCTCTTATACTTATCCTCAAAGAAATCAAATTCTTCATTTACATAGTCATTTGCCATCTCAAGCATATCCATAATATCATTTTCATTTGCACCGTCAAATACCGGGGTCGCAATATTGAATCCCAGTGCTTTGGCAGCAAGTGAAAGATGGATTTCAAGCACCTGTCCTATATTCATACGTGAAGGTACCCCAAGCGGATTAAGCACTATATCAAGCGGTCTGCCGTTTGGAAGGAAGGGCATGTCCTCTACCGGAAGCACTCTTGACACCACCCCCTTATTTCCATGTCGGCCTGCCATCTTATCGCCGACTGATATTTTTCTTTTCTGAGCTATATAGATGCGCACACTCTGATTTACTCCCGGAGGCAGTTCATCACCGTTTTTTCTTTTAAATACCTTTGCATCCACTACAACTCCATAAGAACCGTGAGGAACTTTAAGAGAAGTATCTCTTACCTCCCTCGCTTTTTCACCGAATATGGCACGCAGCAGTCTTTCCTCTGCGGTCAGCTCAGTTTCTCCCTTGGGCATTACCTTGCCTACCAGTATATCTCCGGCACGCACATCTGCTCCTATCCTGATAATTCCTCTGTCATCAAGGTCTTTAAGCGCCTCGTCGCCTACTCCGGGAACATCCTTGGTAATTTCCTCAGGTCCAAGCTTGGTATCCCTTGCCACACATTCATATTCTTCTATATGTATAGAGGTATAGACATCATCGTGTACCAGCTTTTCACTTAGTAAGACGGCATCCTCATAATTATAGCCCTCCCAGGTCATAAATCCTATAAGCGGATTTTTTCCAAGTGCTATTTCTCCATTATTTGTAGAGGGACCGTCCGCTATAATCTCGTCTTGGTTTACATGGTCGCCCTTATACACTATAGGCTTTTGATTATATGAGTTTGACTGATTGCTTCTGGCAAACTTCGTCAAACGGTACTCGTCCTTTTGCCCGTCCTCATCTCTTTTTATTACTATATGGTCGGCACTGCTGACTACTACAGTACCGGCATTTTTGGCAAGCACGCATACTCCGGAGTCAACCGCCGCCTTTTCTTCCATTCCGGTACCGACCACAGGCTCCTCCGTAATCATCAGCGGAACCGCCTGACGCTGCATGTTTGAGCCCATCAGCGCACGGTTGGCATCATCATTTTCCAGGAAGGGGATCATACTTGTTGCCACTGAAAATACCATCTTAGGCGAAACATCCATAAGGTCTATTTTTGATTTCTGGAACTCTGAAATCTCATCTCTAAACCTTCCAGAAACATTGGTATGCAGAAAATGTCCATTTTCATCAAGCGGCTCATTCGCCTGTGCCACTATAAAATTATCTTCCTCGTCAGCGGTGATATAAATTACTTCATCGGTAACTCTTGGATTTGAGGGGTCGGTAGTTTTATCTACTATCCTGTAGGGTGCTTCTATAAAGCCGTACGAATTAACTCTTGCAAAGCTTGCAAGAGAATTTATCAGTCCTATATTTGGACCTTCAGGAGTTTCTATAGGACACATTCTGCCGTAATGCGTATAATGTACATCTCGTACCTCGAATCCAGCTCTGTCCCTTGAAAGCCCTCCGGGACCAAGTGCCGAAAGCCTTCTTTTATGAGTCAGCTCTGATAAAGGATTATTCTGGTCCATAAACTGTGAAAGCTGTGAGCTCCCGAAAAATTCCTTGATTGCAGCTGTCACAGGCTTAATATTTATAAAGTTTTGTATTATGACTTCCTGTCCCTCATTAAAGGTTGACATACGCTCTCTTACAACTCTTTCCATTCTTGAAAGACCTATGCGGTACTGATTTTGCAGCAGCTCTCCCACCGCTCTTATACGCCTGTTTCCGAGATGGTCTATATCATCGCTTGAGCCTATTTCGTTTTCTATATGCATATTATAATTAACTGAAGCAAATATATCTTCCTTGGTGATATGCTTCGGTATCAGCTCTGCTATATTTTTCTTTATAGCCTCCTTAAGCGCCTCCGTATCCGGAGCTTCTTCTATGAGCTGTTTAAGCAGCGGATAATACACCGCTTCAGTAACCCCGAGCTCTTCGACATTTTCTATCTGCACGAACTTTTTTATATCAACCATAAGGTTTGAAAGCACCTTGACGTTTTTCTCATTTGATTTAATCCATACATAGGGCACTGCGGCATTCTGCAGCTCAAGAGCCTTCTCCTTGGTAAGCAGCTCTCCCTCCGAGGCTATAATTTCGCCGGTTTCAAAATCTACAATATCCTCTGCAAGCACCTGCCCCGCTATACGATATTTAAAATTAAGCTTTTTGTTAAATTTATAACGTCCAACTCTTGCAAGGTCATAGCGCCTCGGGTCAAAAAACATAGAATTTAACAGGCTCTGCGCACTGTCAACAGAAAGAGGCTCACCCGGACGTATTTTCTTATAAAGCTCAAGCAGTCCCTCCTCATAATTAGTAGAAGCATCCTTTGCAAGGCTTGCGATAAGCTTAGGCTCTTCACCGAATAAATCCAGTATTTCATTATTGCTTCCAAGTCCCATAGCTCTTAAGAGCACTGTTATAGGTACCTTTCTGGTCCTGTCCACACGTACATAAAAGACATCATTTGAATCGGTTTCATATTCAAGCCAGGCACCACGGTTTGGAATTACCTGTGCGAAGAAGCATTTTTTACCAAGCTTATCATGCTCTATTGTATAATAAATGCCAGGTGAACGTACAAGCTGACTTACAATAACTCTTTCCGCTCCATTTATAATAAATGAGCCTGTGTCCGTCATCAGCGGAAAATCTCCCATGTAGGTTTCCTGGTTAAGCATAGTGCCATCACTTTTAAGCCTTAAGGTCAGCTGTGCCTTGATAGGTGCGGCGTAGGTAGCATCTCTGTCCTTACATTCCTGTATACTATGTTTGATTTCATTTAAGCATAATTGATAACTAGAAAAATCAAGGGTAAAATTCCCTGCAAAATCTTCAATAGGGAATATATCTTTGAAAACTTCTTTAAGTCCCTCTTTAAGAAACCATTGATAAGAATTTTTCTGAATCTCTATCAATGCCGGCATCTCAAGAACTTCCTTCTGCATAGAGAAGCTCATTCTTACGCTTTTCCCGGATTTCACGGGATGCATCTTGCTTTTTTCCATTGACGTTTCACCTCTGTTAATATATGAATTGACTGCTTCCATACTTCAGGGAAGCAGCTTTACAAATAAAAAGGCTACTCCCCCACGATAGTGCATTCTTCATAGTAGCACCTTTTTTTTAAAGTGTCAATATAAGATTGCATTTAAGCGCTTTTTTTGGTATAATTCTTGACGTTTATACATTATAATAATATTTATATCGGAGGAAATATAAATTGCTTAACACAATTCTAACTGTAGTCGGTATAATCCTTCTCGTAATCGTCATAATCCTTGGTGCTTTATATTTCATAGGAAGCAGACTTGAGAAAAAGCAGAGCGAGCAAAAAGCAGCTATTGAAGCTTCAAAACAGGTAATTTCAATGCTTGTGATAGATAAAAAAAGATTGAAAATTAAAGAATCGGGACTTCCAAAGATAGTTTATGAACAGACCCCCGCCTATCTGAGATGGACCAAGGTACCTGTGGTAAAGGCTAAGGTCGGTCCTAAAATTATGACGCTCATGGCAGATGAGGGGGTTTTTAATTCACTGCCTCTGAAGGCTGAGGTAAAGGTTGTAGTCAGCGGTATCTATATCAGCGAAATCAAAAGTGTAAGAGGCGGCGGCATAATAAAAAATAACACTAAAAAAGGCTTTCTCGCCGGACTTGCTCAAAAGCTCCAGCAGCAGGCTCAAAATCAAAAGCAAAAGACTAAATAAGCTGTTTAAGGAATTCATTTATTCTGGCAATAAACTTATAAAGGTACCTGCAGGCTGTGCACGTACCTTTTTTATTGTCGAAATTACCATTTTATCTTGAACATAAGTCTGCACTCCGAGGAGGGCTTTTTATCTATGCTGATTAAATAATGAGCCTTGACCAGTATATAATCTTCATTTTCATCAATATTGACCTTATAGGTTTGTATTTCCATTTCCAATGCTCCATAAGGTGTAGTATAGTAAGACGAAGTATTTTTATCTGCTTCTGAAAAAATCATACGGGAGTTTATAAAGCCTTTTCTTATAATCTCAGCCTTCTCATCTGAAAATATCAGAGTATTTTTTATCCTCCCCTTGGTCTCGGTAAGCCTCTCCTCATACTCCACTTTATGTACACCGTTTTGCAGCTCATAAGCCCCGGGTATTTCAAACTCCATAACCTCTTCCTCGCCTGCAATAATATACCGGCTTTTTATTTCCAGTAAAACCTTTTTTGTCATCATACAGCTTTTTTTAATTTTAATACTCCTCTATCTGAATTCTAATGCTTTCCTTTACTTCCTGAGGAAGTATGGAAGACGCAAAATCTCTGAATTTTTCAGCAAGGTCACTGACGTAGAAGCTGTGCTTAGCCTTATTATCTTCACTGCCTAAAAGCTCCTTGCTCCTTAAAAGCTCTCTCAATTCAACTGCGGTTTCATAAGCCGGATTTACCAGAGTTACGCTGCTTCCCATAATTCGCCTTATCGCAGACCTTAAAAGCGGATAATGGGTGCAGCCCATTACCAGAGTATCTATATACTTTTGCTTGATTTCACTGACATAACGCCTTATTATCTCGTCCGTCACACTGTCATGGGTAAGTCCCTCCTCTACTAAAGGCACTAAAAGCGGACAGGCCTTTTGTATTACTTCCACCTCCGGCCGTATTGCCTTAATAGTCTTGGGATAGATTTTGCTGTCAACAGTGCCGCTCGTACCTATGATGCCTATTCTGCCGTTCTTAGTTGCGGCGGCAGCCGCTCTTGCTCCTGAATATATCACGCCAATTATCGGAACCTCGCTTTCCGAAGCAAGCGTTTCAAGAGCATAGGCACTGGCTGTATTGCAGGCTATCACGATTGCCTTTACCTTCTTAGTCATAAGAAATCGATAAATCTGTCTTGAATAATGTATTACCGTATCTCTTGATTTGCTTCCGTAAGGCACTCTGGCAGTATCTCCAAAATACACAAGCTTTTCAGCCGGCATCTGTCTTATAATTTCTCTTGCTACAGTAAGCCCTCCTACTCCCGAATCAAATACTCCTATTGGAGAATTTTTTTTATCTTTATTAGAGCTCATAAGCACCAGACCTTTGAAAAGCCAGCTCTATCAGCTTATTTACAAGTTCTTTTTTATTTAAGCCAGCTGCTTCCCAAAGCATAGGATACATGCTGATAGCGGTAAAGCCGGGCATGGTATTTATTTCATTAAACACCACCTCGCCATCCGGCTTTACAAAAAAATCAACTCTTGCAAGTCCAAAGCCGTCAACTGCTCTAAATATCTTTTTTGCATACTCAGGCACTCTAGTCTGCGCCTTTCCGGGAAGCTCGGGGCTTATCACCGTTTTTGACTCCGAATTATAATACTTTGCTTCAAAATCATAAAAATCCGCACCGGCAAGTATTTCTCCCACACCGCTGGCTTTAACCGACATACCCGCCCCCAGCACCGCACATTCTATCTCTCTGCCCTTTACAGCTTCCTCTACCAGCACCTTTCTGTCATGCTTTAAGGCAAATTCTACAGCTTTTTTCAGGCTTTGAGTATCCGCCGCCTTAGTCACTCCCTTACTTGAGCCTGCATTTGAGGGCTTTACAAAGACAGGATAAGTAAATCTTGATTCTATCTTTTTAACAGCTTCAGCGGCAAGCTCAGGCAGGCTGAATTCCTCTCTTAATATTACTTCATAAGCCGCCTGTCTGATTCCGAGCTTGTCAACTATAATTTTAGTATATATTTTATCCATAGCAAGAGCTGAAGCAAGCACTCCGTTTCCGACATAGGCTATGCCTGCAAGCTCACATAAGCCCTGAATCGTGCCGTCTTCTCCGTAAAGCCCGTGCAGGATTGGAAACACTGCATCTATCTTCAGTTTAGTATAGCTTTGCTCGTCTTTAATAAGTAAACATTTATCCTGTGCATCCGGCAAAAGTACCGCCTGAATTTCAGAGCTTATCCAGCCGCCGTCTTTTATGCTTTCCACATTTTCAGCCTTGAGCCAATGCCCTCCTTCCGTTATGCCGACAAGGATTACTTCATATATATCCCGGTCTATATTGTTTATAATATTTATTGCAGACATGCACGAAACTACATGCTCTGATGACTGTCCTCCGAAAATCACTGCAATTCTTTTCTTTTCCAAAGCCAATAACTCTCCATTCTTTTATTTTACTTCAGTAACTAAATTTCTGACAATGGACATCTCCTGATTATCTATATGCTCTCTTATAACCTTTTTTGCCCGAGCTATATCTCCTGCCACCACAGCACTGGTAATATTGCCGTGTTCAGTGAGCAGCAGCTTTCTGCTGCCCGCATCCTTAATATATTCAAATCTGTACCTGTACATTTGTTCCCGAAAATTTTCTATAAGCTGTATAAGCTTATTATTGCGTGTACCCCTGTAAATAATCTCGTGAAAGGCTTCATCAGCCTTTGCAATCTGGATTGCCTCCTGCTGTTTAACTGCCTCCTGAAATACTTTGTCAAGACGAATAAGCTCCTTTTTGTCCTCATCATTCATTCGAACACAGGCAAGCTCAATCGCCAGCTCTTCCAAAGCTCTCCTTACCTCTAAAACATCTCTGAGATTTTTTTCAGTTATTCCTGCAACTTCGGCTCCCTTTCTCGGGACCATCTTAACAAGCCCCTCAAGTTCCAGCATTCTCATTGCTTCTCTTATAGGAGTTCTGCTCACACCAAGTTTTTTTGCAAGCTGCATCTCCATAAGCCTCTCACCTGGCAACAGCTTGCCCTTTAATATTGCCTGTCTCAATGCACGGAATACCACGTCTCTAAGCGGCTGGTCGCTCATTTCAAGCCTTAAATCATCATCCATGACGGTATACCTCCCATCCTTTGCCTATACTTTTGGTCGGAATTATTTCCGTATTTATATTAAAACTCCTCTTATCTTTAAGACTTTCGGCACATATCAAGGCAGTCTGAATATCCTTAAATATGCCAAATACTGCTGAGCCGCTTCCTGTCATTGAAGCTGATAAAGCTCCGGCTTTATACAAAGCCCTTTTTATAGCCGCTATTTCAGGAAGTCTTTTTATCACAGCTGCTTCAAGCACATTTAAAGCCTGCTTTGAAGCAGCATATAAATCACCGCTTATCACTGCATTTCTAAGCTTATTTATATCAGGTCTTAAAATATCTTTGCTTGTGGTTTTATCAAATTCTTCAAATATTTCTTTTGTAGACATTCCCTTGTCAGGCTTTACTATAACAAAGCCGCATTTAGGAAAATTTGGGATTTTTTCAATAACCTCTCCTATCCCGCTGCACAAAGCTGTACCGCCGGTCAGACAGTAAGGTACATCTGCTCCAAGTCTGAGTGCATAATCCTTCAGTTTAATTTCATCAATATCAAGTCCCAGAAGCTTATTCATCCCGGCAAGCACAGCGGCGGCATCTGCGCTGCCGCCTCCCATACCCGCCTGGACAGGAATATTTTTTTTAATTTCTATTTCAATATTAATATCGTCAGCGTTAAACCCAGAATAAAAGCTTTGTGCTTCGTTTATTATCATTGCTGCCGCCTTATATGCTATATTGCCGGCATCAGAGGGTATATCAAGGCTGTCAGAAACTATATGGATACTTTCTTTTATGTCTTTGCTCTGCTCATACCTTTTGCTGTCCAGCCTTCTTATCGTTATACAATCGGCAATATCAACCGACTGCATAAGTGTATAAAGCTCATGATAGCCGTCACTGCGTCTGCCGCATATATCCAAGCCCAGATTTATTTTTGCATAGGCTTTAAGATTTATCTCATTCATTTTTATATTGCTGTTTGCCTCTTTAAAAATAATGTAATGCCAACAAGATTGACATGTTTCTATTATAACAGAATTCATCTTTATTGCAATTTATATATTAGGCGGGCTAACTTTAACCTATAAAGCAGCAGCTTTGCCGGAGCCTGCTAATCTCCGACAGAGCTACATTATATACAGACTCTCCGCTTTACACTCTGTGCTTTTAGAGCAGCATTTTAACACTTTTCCGGAGCTTCATACTCTTTGCCGTAAGTATTCACGGTTACTGATTTAATTTTTTGCTCATCAACAGGTCTGTCATTTCTTCCGGTAGGAGTATGAGCTATTTTATCCACATTTTCAATGCCGTCTATCACCATGCCAAAGCCGGCATAGGCTCCATCTAAATGCGGAGCCGCCTCATGCATTATAAAAAACTGACTTCCGGCAGAGTCAGGTATTGAGGTCCTTGCCATGGAAAGCACTCCCTTAGTATGTCTTAAATCATTTTTAAATCCATTCTGATTAAATTCTCCTTTAATGCTGTATCCCGGTCCTCCCATACCGGTACCCTCAGGACAGCCACCCTGAATCATAAATCCCTCTATCACTCTATGGAATATAAGTCCGTCATAAAAGCCTTTGTTTATAAGGCTTATAAAATTATTCACAGTATTTGGAGCTACCTCAGGATATAATTCAGCCTTTATTATATCTCCATTCTCCATTTCAAATGTTACTATAGGATTTTCCATTATATAATACCTCTTTTTTATATAAATTTTAATATTTATTACATTAATCTGTTTCTTTTTTTTAAATACAGCTATATAATAATAAATATTTTTATAAGTATACAACCATAATATAAGTAAGACAAGGTAAACTGAAATAAAAGCAATTATTTTTTATTAGTTTTTTTTCATGAGCTTCTTGCAATACCTAATCAAAGCATTATAATTACAGATATTAAATTTTTAAGGAGATTTTTTATTATGAATATTTACAAAACAGAAAATTATGATGAAGCCAGTAAAAAGGCGGCAGCTATAATCGCTGCACAAATTACACTTAAACCGGATTCAGTGCTTGGACTCGCCACAGGCTCAACTCCCATCGGAGCCTATAAGGAGCTTGTAGCTGCATATAAGAAAGGAGAGCTCGATTTTTCAAGAATAGCTTCAATTAACCTTGATGAATATAGAGGCCTCTCTCCTGAGCATGACCAAAGCTATAGATATTTTATGAACTTTCATCTTTTTAATCAGGTAAATATCGACAAGGCTAAAACCTTCGTTCCGGACGGACTTGAAAAGGATGCAGACAAGGCATGTGCTGCCTATAACTTAATTATAGCAAACAGCGGCGGTATAGACCTCCAGCTTCTCGGGCTCGGTCATAACGGACATATAGGCTTTAATGAGCCCTGTGATGAATTTATCTGTGATACCCACTGTGTAGAGCTTAGCAAAAGCACCATTGAGGCTAATAAGCGTTTCTTTAATTCGGAAGCCGAGGTTCCAAAGCAGGCCTATACTATGGGAATCAGAAATATTATGCAGGCAAAAAAAGTGCTCTTAATGGTTACAGGAGAGGCTAAGGCTTTGATACTTAAGGAAGTGCTTTACGGTCCGGTAACTCCAAAGGTTCCGGCTTCAATTTTACAGCTGCATAAGCACTTATATGTAGTTGCGGATAAAGAGGCGGCAAAGCTTTTATAAGCCGTCGGGCAGCCTTCTCAAATTAATAATGCCGGAATAAAAAACATTTTTTGAGTGTCGCACAAGCGGCACTCTTATGCTATAATGTAAACAACCATATAACTGCATCTAACAATATTATAATTTAAGGAGGAATAGCAATATGGCAAGCTTATCTCTTAAAGGGATAGAAAAGCAGTACCCGAACGGCTTTAAGGCGGTTCACAACTTTAATTTGGATATAGCTGATAAGGAATTTATAATCTTTGTAGGTCCTTCAGGCTGCGGCAAATCTACAACCCTGCGCATGATAGCTGGACTTGAAGATATAAGCAGCGGCACACTTGAAATTGACGGCAGAGTAGTAAACGATGTGGAGCCGAAGGACAGAGATATAGCTATGGTTTTTCAGAATTATGCACTTTATCCGCATATGACAGTATACGATAATATGGCTTTTGCTCTCAAGCTCAGAAAAGTTCCCAAAGACGAGATTGATAAAGCGGTCAGAGAAGCTGCAAAGGTACTCGGGCTTGAATCTATGCTTGAGAGAAAGCCTAAAGCTCTTTCAGGCGGTCAGCGTCAGCGTGTTGCTATGGGACGTGCAATAGTACGTAATCCTAAGGTATTTCTTATGGATGAACCGCTTTCCAATCTTGATGCCAAGCTCAGAGTACAGATGCGTATAGAGATTGCAAAGCTTCATGAAAGGCTTGGAGCTACTATTATCTATGTTACACATGACCAGACTGAGGCTATGACTCTGGGGACAAGAATAGTAGTAATGAAAGACGGCATCGTTCAGCAGGTAGATACTCCCAAAAACCTTTACAACAATCCAGCAAATCTTTTTGTTGCAGGGTTTATAGGCTCACCTCAAATGAATTTTATGGACGCACTGGTAAATAAAATTGATGACAGCAATGCTGAGCTCAAGGTGGGCAATTATACCTTAAGCCTCCCGCTTGACAAGGCTTCCAAGCTTATAAAGGGCGGCTATGACAAGAAGCAAATTGTCCTTGGAGTACGCCCTGAGGATATACATGATTCGGAAATTTTTATTTCCAACTCACCTTCAAGCGTGATTGAAGCTGAAGTTAAGGTTTATGAACTGCTTGGTGCAGAGGTATTTTTATACTGTGATTTTGAACAGACCCAAATCACTGCAAGAGTAAATCCTCGTACCAACCTTCATTCAGGCGATAAGGCTGTATTTGCACTTGACCTTGAAAAAATCCATTTATTTGATAAAGATAGTGGAATAAGCATCACAGGAGAAAGCTAGGCAAAACACCGCAAAGGCTTTAATGCAAAAACCTTTGCGGTGTCTTCTTTTTTAATAAAAAAGGGGAGCGACTGCCCCCCTAAAGCAAACTAGCGTCCTACAATATCATAAAACTCAGCAATATAGCCTTCACTATCCAGCACTACACTAGTTTTATCCGGAGCAAACATTCTCCAGTTCTTATACTTTTTATTACCTATTATCATATATTCTACGAGATCTATATCTATTATTCTGTCTCCTTTAAGCATGTGGACCTTAGCATCTTTTCTTATTCTTATCACGGCATCAAACCTTTCAGTGCTGCCGTCGGCTTCAGGGATTCCTTTTGAAACCACCGCTTCAGCCTCATAATAATTTCCTCTGTCTTTTATAGCGGTAGGCGTAATGCAGGTAAGGTTTCCGAATTTTTCTGTAACATTAGTATTAAAGCCTTTTTCGTCTGCTTTAACCTCTTCCTTTATCTGCACAACTCCGTCAACCGTCCAGGCACCGTTTTCATCAACGGTATAACCGTCAGGAGTAGTCCGATTTTCATACATATAGCCTATATCATCAAAATAATAGCATTTTTTCCCTATCCACTGCCAACCGCCTTTTGTATAGCTTCCATCCTTATTTTCAAACCACCAGCCGCGGTCATCGCGCTTCCAGCCTTTTGGTGCCACATCTGTAACTTTAATGCTTGCAAAGCTTGGAAGTGCAGTTAAAACTGCAAAAGCAGCTGCCATAACCATACATGCTAATTTTTTTCTTACCATTAAATCCTCCTTTGACATCTACAATTAAATATGTAATTTTAATTTTTAGTCTATTTCTGCTTAGACTCTTTTAAATTATAACCTTATGGTCAAACATATTCAATAAGTATCCGGCAAAAGTAAACAAGTTATACTAAAACCTTAAGCAATCTGTAATCTGAAGCTTCTAAATAAAAATCTCCGCTTTCAGTTCATATTTTGTTTACAATCAATTAAAAATTCTTTTACACATTAAACAAACTCCTGCCATTTATGAACTGTATAATCTAAGCATAGATAAGAAACAAGAAACAGCAGAAACGAAGGTTTATGCTTCCGGAAATCTTATCTAAAATTTAATAGCTTACAAGATTTTTTTCATAATACTTGAGCCGGCAGACCGAATCTGCCGGCTCTCCTCCCTTTTAGAGCAGCTGTTTATCCCTCACTGCTTTCAAGCGGAGTAAATATTCTTTCATCCTTAATTCCGGTTCTTTCTTTTTTAGCCTTTAATTCCTCTTCAAGGCTTTCCTTTATAAATATTTCCTGAGAGTTTACTCTGAACTTTCCTCTGAGGTCCTGTTTTTCATAGGAAGCATCGGGCAGGTATCTATAAGCCTTGACATTATCCTCCAGTTCAATTTTTAAATAATGTGAAAGCTGTAGTTTAAGCTTTTCATCAACTACCGGAAAAACTATTTCCACTCTTTTTTCAAGATTTCTTGTCATCCAGTCAGCACTTCCAAGATAATATTCTTCATCTCCGTCAAGATTAAAATAAAAAATCCTTGCATGCTCCAGAAAGTTCCCAACTATGGAATGCACCTTAATATTACCGCTCAATCCCTCAACTCCTGCCCTCAGGCAGCATATTCCTCTAACTATAAGCTCAATTTTTACTCCGGCACCGCTTGCATTGTATAACGCCTTTATTATATCCTTGTCAGACAAAGAATTCATCTTAGCAATAATATGTGCCGTCTTACCCCTTTGTGCCAGCTTCTGGGCTGAATTTATCTTATGCAGAAACTTATCCTTCATCCAAATCGGTGCTACTATGAGCTTATTCCATGAAAGAGGCTCCGAATATCCGCTCAGCATATTAAAGACTGCATTTGCATCTTCGCCATAGTCCCTTCGGCAGGTCAGCATGCCGATATCAGTATATATCTTAGCAGTAGTATCATTATAATTCCCTGTACTGAGGTGGACATAGCGCACTATTCCCTCTTCTTCCTTTCTCAGTACAAGAGTTATTTTGCTGTGGGTTTTCAAGCCCACAAGCCCGTATATTACATGGCAGCCCGCTTTTTCAAGCTTTCTTGCCCAAAGTATATTATTTTCCTCATCAAACCTCGCCTTCAACTCTACAAGCACCGTGACCTGCTTGCCATTATCAGCCGCCCTTGCCAGTGCTGCAATTATAGGTGAATTGCCGCTTACTCTGTACAGGGTCTGTTTGATTGCAAGCACCTCAGGATCATTTGCCGCCTGCTGTATAAAATCTATAACAGGTTCAAAGCTCTGATATGGGTGGCTTAAAAGGATATCTCCCCTTTTTATATTATCAAATATATTGTCGTCATTTTCAAACCTCGGATTTGTTCTTGGAATAAAGGCTTCAAGCTTATATTTATCAAAGCCCGAAAGAGCATATATTTTCATAAGCACAGTAAGGTCAAGAGGTCCGTTTATTTTAAACAGGTCTTCATTGTCGATATCAAGCTCATTTTTTAAAATTTTAAGTAGCTTCTTATCAATGCCGTACTCAACCTCAAGTCTTATCGCCTCTCCCCATTGCCGCTTTTTCAGCTGCTTTTTAATTTCCTCAAGAAGGTCGGCAGCATCCTCCTCATCAAGCTCAAATTCTGCATTTCTCATTATTCTAAAGGGATGGGCAGCTATAATATTATAATTTAAAAACAGCTTATTAAGATTTTTTTCAATAATTTCTTCAAGCAAAATCACTGTCTTTTTTATTCCTTCATTTTTTGCAGCATATTTGTCAGGGATTTCCACAACTCTCGGCAGCCCCTTCGGTACCTGCACCACTGCAAAATCCAGTCCTTCGCCCGCATAGCCCTTGTAGCCCTCGCCTTCAGCCTTTTTCTTTTTTAAGCCCTCCTTCTGTGCCTTATCAATGTTTGCAAAGCCTACAAAGGGCTTGACATCCTCTCTCCTTTTTACCAGAGCCGCAATATTAAGGGTTTTATTTCTTATCAGCGGAAAAGGTCTTGAAGCATCTACCGCCATAGGAGTCAATACCGGATAGATATTGTCCATAAAATACTTATCTATAAATTCCGTTTCAGATCTATCCAGCTCCTCATAGCTTTGGATTATCCTGAGTCCGGCTTTTTCGAGCTGAGGCAGGAGGGAGCGTTTATAGGTTGAATACTGTGTGTCAATAAATTCATGTGTTACTCCGGCTATGCTTAAAAGCTGCTCGTCTGCCGTCATTCCTGATATGTCAGGCTTAATATAGCCTGCATGTGACATGTCCTTTAATGAAGCTACCCTTACCATATAAAACTCGTCCAGATTTGAAGCGGTGATAGCAAGGAATTTAAGTCTTTCAAAAAGCTTAACCTCTTTATCCCTTGCTTCTCCAAGTATTCTTTTATTAAATTCAAGCCATGAGAGCTCCCGATTTACATAATGCTCATTTTTATTTATTTTTTTATCTGTCATTTCCTTAAGCTCCTTAAAATATTCTCCTGCGTTTTAGCAGCGTCTTAATGCCGCAGACTTCTTCAAAATAAGTTTTGTTTGCTTCAAATGCAAGAAATTCAAGTGTCATATCATCTTGAAATGAAGTCGATATAATGAGCTTATCGGCTTCAAGCTTAAATTTATAATCTTTAATTTTCTTTTTATAGGATTTGTTCAGTGATTCGGCAAGCTTAAGCATCGCCATAAGCTTTGCCGCCTTTACATCTCTGTAGTCAAGACTTTCTGCGCTTCCGGCGGAAACCTCCGCCAAAAGGATCCTTTCATCATGTGAAATACCTATAATTTCAGTACTTTCAATTATATTTTTGGTAGCAGCAGGGGCATTTTTTATGCTTATAAATCTGCCTACATTATGCAGTATGCAGGACAGCCTTAAAAGCAGCTTATCTCTGTCATTTAAGCCATGCACTTTCTTAGAAGCCTCAAATATGGCAAGTGCATTTTTCTCGAGAAAACGGCTGTCATCATTATCAGCTTTATAACGTTTTGCTATATTTCTTGATATCGCTATAATATCTCCTGAAAAATCGTGCATCGACTTTATTATTTTCGCTTCCTTCGCATATTCAGCCGCTATTCCATCTATGAGCTGAATGCCCGGGAGCCATATATCACGGATTCCGAGTCTTTCTATTATGCATCTGTAGATTATAAGGCTGGGAAGTATAATACTTGAAAATCTATGACTTAAATCAAGCTTTTCTTCAATTTCATCAATCTCCAGCTTGATTACTTCATCATAAAATTTAATAAAATCTTCTTTATTTATAACTCTCTTTTTGTAAATTCCGGCTTTTTTAAATAAATACAGTATAGGGTCGCCTATACAGATGCAGGTTTTTATATCCATACTTTTAAGAAACAGCCTGCCATACACATCAAGGTCGTATTCAACCATTTCCATTATATTTTCAATCAGATTTTTTCTTCCGGAGGTACTGCCTGCAATTATCTCTCGTATTCTCAGTGCACCAAGCGGGAAATTTTGGGAATTTATCATTTCCGATTTATCAAATAAGGTAAGCTGTATGCTGCCAAAGCCAAGATCGGCAATAACCGCACCTTCCTCTATCATACTGTTAAAGCCTTCCTCGAGCGAAGCTATCGCCTTGTAATTTATCAGTCTTTGCTCCGAATTTGATATAATCCTTACATCTATGCCTGTGCGCACCCTTATTCTGTCAAGTATGATTCTGCGATTTCTTGCTTCTCTCATTGCTGAGGTCGCATAGGCTCTGTAAGCCTCTACTTGATAGCCGGACATTATACCGGCAAAATCGCTTAATACCGAGCACATTTCTTCTATTAATTCATAGCTTATTTTTCCGGTATTATAAGTATCCTTACCCAGAGCTATTATATGCCTTACATAATCAATACGTCTTATTCCAATTTTTTTCCCTATTTCATAAATTCCAAGCTCCAGTTCAAAGGAGCCAACATCTATAGCGGCAAATCTTTTAACTGCCATATTTTTTCTCCTGTTTATATCTCAATGTCTGATTGACGGACTTTCATATATCAGCCCTGTCAGCTTCATCAAATATACGGCTTTGTCTTTTTCTTGATATAAGCATAATATATGAAAAAAGCTCCTTAATCTCCTCCCTGTCAGCTTTTTTAGAAAAATTACTGCATAATATCCTGAGCTTTTCCTCTTCTCTTAAAGGCATGTGTACAGGCAGGGAATTTTTTTTCTTATAAATTCCTGCATTATCAGAAAGCTCCATTCTTTTCTTATACAGTTTAATAATTTCATTATCTATTTCATCAATAGCTCTTCTTATCTCATCTAAATCCACGGCATTCTCCTCAAAGCTCTTCCATCTCTCTCAGCATCTTGCCTATCTTATTTCTTGTATATACTCCAAGTCTTTTCTGCTCGCTTCTATCCAGCTCGTCTATATACACGGCTTCACCGTATTCCATAATCAGCCTGGCGGGTCTGACAAAGGGAATATGCTTTTCAAAAATATCCGCAGTACCCTTTATTGCCACCGGCACTATAGGGCAGGCTCCTTTTTCCGCTATTTTAAAAGCCCCCTCCTTAAATTCGTCCATATCCAGCTCAGTTTCACCTCTGACTCTGGTTCCCTCAGGGCAAATCCAGACCGAGGTTCCAGTCTTTATATTTTTAATTCCGTTTAATATAGTTTTTATGCTCTTTTTCATATCACTTCTATCCAGAAATCTACAGCGCAGAAGGAACATCCATTCTCTTAAAAGAGGAATTTTCCCAAGCTCAGCCTTCGCTATAAAGCCAAGTCTTTTTTTAGTATAAGCATACGCCATTACTATGTCAAAATAGCTCCTGTGATTGCTTACAAAAAGCACACTGCCCTCAGCCGGGATATTTTCGCTTCCAATCACCTCTATGTGTGAGCCTGTAACAGTTAAAATCAATCTTACCACAGCAGAAATTACAGACTGAGCTATATCACTTGCAAGCCCTTTATTCATAAATCTAAACAATATTAAAAATACCATCAGCGGTATGGAGCCCACTAAAAAAATTCCTAAAATCAAGCCCACTAAAAATAATCGTATCATAAATCACCTTTCAGTCTAAGTTATCAGCCTCCATTTCAAATGGAAGGTTAATTTTTAATATATTTTTTATAATTCTAAAGCAGAGGACTTAATATTCTGCTGAATTGCTCTTTAAATCTTCTCACTAATCCCCGCTTTGCAAATGCTTCAGCCGTAACCTCATTGGAAAATGAAATATCATTAATAAAATCCTCCTCAAGTCTTAATACGGTAGCTTCGTCATAAATTGTAGCATTTACCTCAAAATTAAGTTCAAAACTTCTTATATCCATATTTGCAGTACCTACACAGGCACATTTTGAATCTACCATCACAGTTTTTGCATGCAGAAAGCCGTTTTCATAAGTATAAATCCTGGCACCCGAATATAAAAGCGTGCCCGCCCAGCTTAATGTAGCCCAATACACAAAGGGGTGGTCAGGCTTGCAGGGAACCATAATCCTGACATCAATTCCCGACCTTACCGCAACTATAAGTGCGCTCAAAGCTGCTTCATCCGGTATAAAATAAGGAGTTTGTATGTAGATATGCTTTTTCGCACTTGTGAACAATTCTATGAAATTATCCCGTATCTGCTTAGTTGAAGAGTCGGGACCGCTGGCTATTATCTGTATACAGCACACCTCTTTGCTGCGGTTTCTTAAATTATTTATAAATTCATCATACATATCATTAATATTATACATTCCTTTTGCAAACAGGTTTTCCTTCATTGCATAATTCCAGTCAAGTGCAAATCTTACTCCAAGACTCAATACGCTCTCTCCGGCAATTCTTAGATGAGTATCTCTCCAATGTCCGAACCTTGGATCTTTGTCAATATATTCCTTGCCTACATTAAATCCCCCTATATAGCCTATATTATCATCTATTACCACTATTTTTCTATGGTTTCTATAATTTATTCTGGGATTAATCCAACTGAGCATAGCCGGAAAAAAGATGCCGACCTTTATCCCTTCCGCCTTGAGCTGATTCCATTTGTATTCAGGCATAAACCTGACCCCCATGCCATCACCCAGTATCCTGACTTCAACTCCCTGTCTGGCTTTAAGCACAAGCTCTTTAGCAATCGCATCAAACAAATAATCGTTTTTTATAATATAATATTCAATATGTATATATTTTTGTGCTGCCTTTATATCCGCTATCAGATTTTTAAATTTATCCCTTCCGTTATTAAATATATCTACCTTATTATAGACCGTGAACATCGAAGCACCTGAATTGAGGTTATATCTGATAAGCTTGACATAATTATAAATATAAAGATTTTCCATCCCCTTGGTTCTTTCACGGAAAAATCTTTCCTGCTTCGTAACTGAATAATGCAGTGCATCCTCCATCTCTTTAACCTTAAACATTTTTGATTTTCTGTAATCCTGACCCAGTATAAGATAAATAAAGATGCCGAATACCGGTATAAAATAAAGCACCAGCAGCCAGGTCCATACGGTTTTAGGGTCTCTTCTTTGAAAAAACACTATTATTATTGAAAGTATAATATTTATAATAATAATATTCCCTATTATAAAATTCCATATATCAGTCAGTGATTCAAATTCCATCAGTAAATACATAAGCTCTCCAAATGTGCAATATCAATATGTACCCATGACGATAGTATAGCATAAAAACCTGTTTTTGGCGACCTCAACTCACCCCCCCCTTCGTCGCTGAGTCTTCCGTTTATTTTCTTTATTTTCTTTATTTTCTGCTCAGCTTTTTATAATTAAATACCTGCACATCTGTAAACTCAGTGCAGGTATTTTTAGTTAATATATTATTTTTTCAATATTTTGCCTTTTATATATGCCTTTAAATCTTCTCCATCAGAATCCACATCTATCATAATGGTATCTCTGGCATGAAGTCCGTTTGACAATATAAGCTTGGCAGCCTTGGTTTCCACGTGCTTTTGCAGATACCTTTTAAGCGGTCTTGCACCATACAGCGGGTCATAAGCTCTTTCACTTATAAAATCCTTTGCTCTTTGTGTAAGCTCAATGGACAGCTCTCTGTCTGCAAGTCTTGTGTTGATTTCGTCCACTAAAAGATTTATAATGCTTCCTATATTTTTTCTTGTAAGGGGCTTAAATAATATGATTTCATCAAGCCTGTTTAAAAATTCAGGTCTGAAATGTACCTTAAGCTCCTCATTTACAGCCTTTTGAGCTTCAGGCTTTATATTTCCCTCACTGTCTATTCCCTCAAGCAGATAAGCTGAGCCTATATTTGAGGTCATTATAATAATGGTATTTTTAAAATCTACCGTCTTTCCGAGTGAATCCGTTACTCTGCCGTCATCTAACACCTGAAGCAGTACATTAAATACATCAGGATGGGCCTTCTCAACTTCATCAAATAATATTACTGAATAGGGCTTTCTCCTTACCGCCTCTGTAAGCTGACCTCCCTCGTCATAGCCCACATATCCCGGAGGTGCACCTATCAGCCTGCTCACTGAAAATTTTTCCATATATTCGCTCATGTCTATGCGCACCATATTGGTTTCATCATCAAAAAGTGCGGCTGCCAGCGACTTCGCAAGCTCCGTCTTTCCCACACCGGTAGGTCCTAAAAACAGGAAGGAGCCTATAGGCTTTCCGGGGTCTTTGATTCCGGCTTTCGACCTCTGTATAGCTTCACAGACCTTAGTTACTCCCTCATCCTGGCCTATTACCCTCTTATGCAGCTCCTTATCAAGATTCAAGGCTTTTTCTTTTTCAGATTCGTTTAATTTCGATACAGGGATATTGGTCCATTTTGATATAATCTTAGCTATTTCTTCTTCAGTAACTGCTTCATGTATAAGGCTCAAGTCTTCACTCTTCACCTTATCTTCTTCCACTTCAAGGCGCTTTTTCAGCTCAGGGAGCCTTCCGTACTGAAGCTGTGCCGCAGTTTCAAGGTCATATTTTTGCTTTGCCTCATTTATTTCTCGGTTGACATTTTCTATTTCTTCTCTGATATTTGCCAGCTTTTCAACACTCTTTTTCTCATTTTCCCATTTCGATTTCTGCTCTGAGTACTTATCTCTCAATTCAGCAAGCTCTCTTTGCAGGTTTTTAAGTCTGTCCTGTGAAAGACTGTCTTTTTCTTTTTTAAGTGCGGCTTCTTCTATTTCAAGCTGCATAGTTTTCCTTCTAAGCTCATCAAGCTCGGTAGGCATAGAATCCATTTCAGTTTTTATTAAAGCACAGGCCTCATCCACAAGGTCTATTGCTTTATCCGGCAAAAATCTGTCACTTATGTACCTGTCCGACAAAGTTGCGGCACTCACCAGTGCCGAATCTGTAATTTTTACCGAATGATAGGTTTCATACCTTTCCTTCAGTCCTCTGAGTATGGAAATAGTATCTTCAACACTTGGCTCATTGACAAGCACCGGCTGGAATCTCCTTTCCAGCGCCGGGTCCTTTTCAATATACTTTCTATATTCGTCGAGCGTAGTGGCACCTATACAGTGCAGCTCCCCTCTTGCCAGCATAGGCTTGAGCATATTGCCGGCATCCATGCTTCCTTCAGTTTTTCCGGCACCTACTATGGTATGCAGCTCATCTATAAAAAGGATTATCTCTCCATCACTGCTTCTCACCTCATCAAGCACTGCCTTAAGTCTTTCCTCAAATTCTCCTCTGTATTTTGCACCGGCAAGCAGTGCACCCATGTCAAGAGCAAAGAGCCTTTTTTCTTTTAATCCCTCAGGCACGTCCCCTCTTACTATTCTTTGCGCCAGCCCTTCAACTACCGCAGTTTTTCCTACACCGGGCTCACCTATAAGCACCGGATTGTTTTTCGTCTTTCTGCTCAATATCCTGATTACATTTCTTATCTCACTGTCTCTGCCTATTACAGGGTCAAGCTTCTGTGCTCTGGCTCTTTCAACCAGGTCCGAGCCGTATTTATTAAGCGTATCATAAGTTGCCTCCGGGTTGTCGGAGGTCACTCTCTGATTTCCTCTTACCTGTGAGAGTGCCTTCAAAAATCTGTCCCGGTTTATGCCGTAGCTTTTAAAAATATCCTTTACCACTTTGTCCGCATACTTTAATAAAGCCAGGAATATATGCTCAACCGACACATACTCGTCCCCCATAGCCTTTGCTTCATCCTCCGCCGATATAAGCACTTTATTCAAGCCCTCACTCAAATACAGCTGCCCTCCTGAAACCTTAGGGAGCCTTTTAAGCTGCTCGGCGATTTCATTTATGAGCATCTCCTTGGAAACCCCCATTTTCTGAACAAGGTTTAATATAAGCGAATCCTCAAGAGTTAAAAGTGCATACAGCAAGTGCAGCTGTTCAACCTGCTGATTTCCGTATTCATATGCAAGCTTTTCGGTATTTTTAACTGCCTCAACCGACTTTTGCGTAAATTTATTTATATTCATAATTCTGCCCTTCCCTTTTTATAGTTATTTTCATACATCTGTAGCATAGCTTTATAATAAATAAAGTCTTTAATTAATGCTGCAATCTGTTTATATTATATTTGTTATATATGTACTATAACATATAAGATATATTGTGTCAAGCAGTTTTTACAAAAAATTTCAGGAAGCCTGCTAAAGGCAAACATCTAAAAGATAAAAAAGAGGAAGCCCTGCTGTTTAAGGACTTCCACTCTATTAAAAAGAGCACGAGACGGGACTCGAACCCGCGACCCCGACCTTGGCAAGGTCGTACTCCACCAACTGAGCCACTCGTGCCTGGCATTTCATACCCTGAAAACCGCATATCAAACGAATCCACATGACCCGACCTCTGGTTAAACCCTCGACCTATTAGTAACGGTAAGCTAAATATATTTCTATACTTACACCTCCGCCCTATCAACCTCGTAGTCTTCAAGGGGTCTTAACGCTTACGCGCGAGAAATCTCATCTTAGGGGGGGCTTCACGCTTAGATGCTTTCAGCGTTTATCCCGGCCCGACTTGGCTCTCCTGCCATGGAGCTGCTCTCCAACAGGCATACCAGCGGTCGGTCCATCCCGGTCCTCTCGTACTAAGGATAGCTCCCTTCAAATCTCTTGCGCCCACGCCGGATAGGGACCGAACTGTCTCACGACGTTCTGAACCCAGCTCGCGTACCGCTTTAATGGGCGAACAGCCCAACCCTTGGGACCGACTTCAGCCCCAGGATGCGATGAGCCGACATCGAGGTGCCAAACCACTCCGTCGATGTGAACTCTTGGGAGTGATAAGCCTGTTATCCCCAGGGTAGCTTTTATCCGTTGAGCGATGGCTTTCCCACTTAAAACCACCGGATCACTAAGTCCTACTTTCGTACCTGCTCCACCCGTCAGTGTCGCAGTCAAGCTCCCTTTTGCCTTTGCACTCTTTGAATGGTTTCCGTCCATTCTGAGGGAACCTTTGAGCGCCTCCGATACTCTTTCGGAGGCGACCGCCCCAGTCAAACTCCCCATCTGACATTGTCCCCTGACCGGCTTACGGCCACGGGTTAGAAATTCAATGATACAAGGGTGGTATCCCAACAGTGACTCCGCGAAAACTGGCGTCCTCGCCTCGCAGTCTCCCACCTATCCTGTACATGCATCATCAAACCCCAGTATCAAACTAGAGTAAAGCTCCATGGGGTCTTTCCGTCCTGGCGCAGGTAACCAGCATCTTCACTGGTACTTCAATTTCACCGGGTGCATTGTTGAGACAGTGCTCAAATCATTACGCCTTTCGTGCGGGTCGGAACTTACCCGACAAGGAATTTCGCTACCTTAGGACCGTTATAGTTACGGCCGCCGTTTACTGGGGCTTAGATTCAAAGCTTCGTTGCCTGACCTCTCCTCTTAACCTTCCAGCACCGGGCAGGCGTCAGCCCATATACTTCACCTTTCGGTTTCGCATAGACCTGTGTTTTTGCTAAACAGTTGCTTGAGCCTTTTTTCTGTGACCTTTCGGTACCCCTTCTCCCGAAGTTACGGGGTCATTTTGCCGAGTTCCTTAACAATGCTTCTCCCGCCGGCCTTAGGATTCTCTCCTCACCCACCTGTGTCGGTTTTCGGTACGGGTACATATAACACTATAGCGGCTTTTCTTGACAGCTCCCTATTCGACTTCGCTACTTTTCTTCGCTACATATCACGCATTCGCATTTCGTGGCGGTTTTTCCTACCACCTGCTACCTCGCTTATCCCGGTCTTTGCTCTCCCGGGTTCGACTTTAGTTTCTGTGTCCCCACATTTCTGATTATATGCAGTTCAGGATTCTATACCTGATGTCCATCGACTACGGATCTCTCCCTCGCCTTAGGTCCCGACTTACCCAGAGCAGATCAGCTTTACTCTGGAATCCTTGGGTATTTGGCCGTGAGGATTCTCACCTCACTCTCGCTACTCATTCCGGCATTCTCTCTTCTTACTTCTCCACCACTCCTTTCGGTATGGCTTCTGCGTCGGTAAGATTGCTCCTCTACCGATGACTTTCGTCATCCCTTGGCTTCGGTGTAGTGTTTTAGCCCCGGACATTTTCGGCGCAGAACCTCTCGACTAGTGAGCTATTACGCACTCTTTTAATGTATGGCTGCTTCTAAGCCAACATCCTAGTTGTCTATGAGATCCTACATCCTTTTCCACTTAACACTCACTTTGGGACCTTAGCCGTAGATCTGGGCTCTTTCCCTTTCGACTACCCAACTTATCTCGTGTAGTCTGACTCCTAATCATCATCTGTATGGCATTCGCAGTTTGATATTCATTGGTAAGCTTTGACGCCCCCGCAAAAATTCAGTGCTCTACCTCCATCAGACTAAATTAAGGCTAGTCCTAAAACTATTTCGAGGAGAACCAGCTATCTCCGGGTTCGATTGGAATTTCTCCCCTATCCACACCTCATCCCCACCCTTTTCAACGGATGTGGGTTCGGTCCTCCATAAACTTTTACGTTGACTTCAACCTGGACATGGATAGATCACCCGGTTTCGGGTCTGCATTCACTGACTTCTTCGCCCTATTAAGACTTGATCTCTCTTCGGCTTCGCACCTTTAGTGCTTAACCTTGCCAGTACATGCAACTCGCCGGACCGTTCTACAAAAAGTACGCGGTTCACCTTGCGGTGTTCCACAGCTTGTAAACATAGGGTTTCAGGTTCTCTTTCACTCCCCTCCCGGGGTCCTTTTCACCTTTCCTTCACAGTACTATGCGCTATCGGTCACTAAGTAGTATTTAGCCTTGGGGGGTGGTCCCCCCGACTTCCCACAAGGTTTCTCGTGTCTTATGGTACTTCGGATACTGCTTATCTAAACTTGTTTTCCCCTACGCGGCTCTCACGCTCTTTGGCAGGTCTTTCCATATCCTTTCCGGTAACAAGTCTTTGACTTTATGCAGTCCATAACCCCATCGTGCTCGCACAATGGTTTAGGCTCTTTCGGTTTCGCTCGCCACTACTCCCAAAATCGATTTTTCTTTCTCTTCCTCCGGCTACTTAGATGTTTCAGTTCACCGGGTTCCCTTCCATGGACTATTTTATTCACCCATGGATACTTAAGGTTCACTTAAGCAGGTTTCCCCATTCAGACATCTGCGGGTCAAAGGATATTTGCTCCTCACCGCAGCTTTTCGCAGCTTATCACGTCTTTCATCGGCTCTTAGTGCCTAGGCATCCACCCTACGCTCTTTATGTTTAACCAACTCCTTTACTCTGCGGGGAGTAAAGTTCTCGATACTAGCGTGTATCTGTTGGTCTTCGGTTTGTTATTTATTCGGATGAATTATTATAAATAATTCATCACCTCGGATGTCTAAGATATTTGCTTAACTTTCGTTAAGACAAACTTCTTATTGTTTGATATGCAATTTTCAAGGTACGATCTTGACTATTAAAATCTTTTTTATAGTCATCAAAAAATTCAATCTGTTTTTTAATCAAACTCTTTGATGACTATAAAAGTCATCTTTATAAATTTGGCATCCACCTACTCTCCCATATCGTCTCCAATATAGTACCATCGGCCGTCTAAGGCTTAACCATCGTGTTCGGGATGTTTACGGGTGTTTCCCTAAGACGCATCGACACCAAAAGCATTGAGTACTTAATAAGCACTTTGTGCGTATTTAGTACGAAAGTTGTTCCTCGAAACTTAAGCTCAATCAATTCCATGAACTTTCGGCTTACTTTAGGAATCTCCTTCAAAATCAAAGACTAAACAGTACCCACAACCCCTACTTTCTTCCTTAGAAAGGAGGTGATCCAGCCGCACCTTCCGATACGGCTACCTTGTTACGA
>CALBCM010000036.1 GCA_937927235.1 uncultured Johnsonella sp. | reverse complement strand
GTGACTGATATACTATCGTCAGCTTCTGTCCTTCGAGGTCGAATATCAAGTCTTTTTTTCGCTTTATTGATTGCTTCCTTTTTTACCAGCTTTAATCCTTCTTCCCATTCATACCAGGGAAGTCCTTTATTCTCAGCTTTGATAGCCTGATATAAACAGTATCTTTTAGTTTCCTCCAAAAGATTTTGTGTTTCAACCTCATATTCACAGTCTCTTCGTTTCAAAAAAGCTTTTTTTAACAACTTTTCACGGCTATTCCATACCTTTTCATAATCCACCCGTGCACTGTCCTTGCCCCAATCAATCTCCTCAAGCTCTTCTTTTTCAAAAAAACCCGCCTCCGTCAATTCATCAAGTGCTATATAATTCATATTTCCTGCGAAGGCGCTCCCGCTCTGATAAGGAGAATCTCCATAGCCTGTAGGTGAGAGCGGCAGTATCTGCCAATAGCTCTGACCGGCACGCTTTAATTTATCTACAAATTCATAAGCCTCCTTTGAAAATCCTCCTATGCCATAATTGCCTGAAAGGCTTGATACAGGAAGCAGTATGCCACATGCTCTTTTCATTCATTTTACTGCTGTTTTAATTATTTAAAAGCAGTTCCTCCTCTTTTTATATTTTATTTATAGAAATTATAAAGCTATCCAAGCTTTACATACAGCTTATTATATGGTATCTCTATTCCTTTTTTGTCAAACTCAGCTTTGATGTGTTCAAATATATTACATTTAACTTCAAAATATTCTGAGGTTTTACACCAGGCTCTGGTAGCAAGTGTAATACATGAGGCATCAAAAGCTTCTATAAATACTATCGCTTCTGGCTCTTTACAGATACGCTCATCTTTATCATATACGTCTTTAAGACATTCTTTTGCAATATTTATATCCGAATCATAGCTTATACCTATGTTTATATCCAATCTTCGTTTATCAAATGCAGTTGCATTAGTCACCACTGCATTTGATAAGCTTCCATTTGGAACAGTGATTTTTCTATTGTCAGCAGTTATAAGAGTTGTATATATAATACCTATCATGCTTACACTGCCTTCAACTCCAATCCCGCTTATATAATCTCCCACCTTAAAGGGACGCATAAAGAGTATTATTATTCCTCCTGCAAGGTTGCTCAGACTGCCTTGCAGGGCAAGCCCTACCGCTATACCGGCAGAGCCTATAACTGCTGCAAGTGAATTTGAGCTTATTCCAAGTCTTTCTGCAATTATGAATACAATAATTAAATATAAGAGAGCTTTTACAAGCGAAACTATAAACTTTCTTGCTCCCTCCTCCATATTCAATCTATCCAATGAGGTTTTAAGCATTTTAGCAAACAGGGATATAAGCTTTCTTCCTAAAACAATTATAATAACTATTATAAGCAGTTGATATAAAAATCCAAGTGCCAAGGGCGTTATTCTTTTTATGGTATCAGCTACAACATCAGGCTGTATCTTCTGCAAATCTTCGCTAACAGCCTCTTTAACATCAGCTGCAAGAGTTTCACTTTCTAAAGCTGATGAAGCCAAACTCTTTCCTGCCTGTATTAAAAGCGATATTAACATTATTTCTTACTTTTAGCAGCTTTGCTTTTTCGAGTTGTTTTCACAGTTTTTTTAGTTTTAGCTTCCACTTTTTTCATTGAAAAGGCTATCATACTTAAAGGCGAAAGCTTGATGCTTATAATTTCTGTCTTAATATCTTCATTATCTTTCTTATCTTCATTGCCTTCACCATAAACTGAGTTTATTTTATCCGCTTTATCAGCTATTTTAATTGTTGAGGTGACAGGCTTTACATTTAGCATGCCTGTGCCTCCAAAGTCTTTATTATCTGAATTAAATTCTTCAGTATAAACTCCATGATACGGAACAACTACATCAAAGCTGTCGTAGGCTACAGGTGTAAAATTACATATTACCAATATGTCATCTTCTTCATACTCACTATGTCTTACAAAGGAGATAACATTTTCTCTATACGAACTGCAATTTGTCCATTCAAAGCCCTCAGGCTCACAGTCAAGCTCCCAGAGCGCTTCATGCTCTATATAAAATAAATTAAGTGCCTTTACATAGTCCTGCATATTTTTATGTGTCGGATACTTAAGTATATCCCAAGGCAACTCGCTAAGCTCATTCCACTCATTTAAGGGAGCAAATTCCTGCCCCATAAATAAAAGCTTCTTTCCGGGGTGAGTCATCATATAGCCGTAGGCAGCCCTGAGGTTGGCATTTTTTTCTTCCTGAGTGGTACCCGGCATCTTACCTGCAAGTGTACCTTTTCCATGTACCACCTCATCATGGCTTAATACGAGGATAAAGTTTTCACTGTACTGATACAGCATAGAAAAGGTCAGTGCTCCATAATGATGACTTCTAAAATATGGGTCTACCTGCATATAATGCAAAAAGTCATTCATCCAGCCCATATTCCATTTAAAGTCAAAGCCCAGACCTCCATCTCTTAATTCACCACTGATTTTAGGCCAGGAAGTAGATTCTTCTGCAATCATAAGTACATCATTATGTCTTATCTTCATTATTGAATTTAAATGCTTCAAAAATTCTACCGCTTCAAGATTTTCATTACCGCCATACTTGTTTGCAATCCATTCGCCATCATTCTTACCATAATCAAGATAGAGCATTGAAGCTACCGCATCCATTCTGATACCGTCTGCATGATATTCCTTAACCCAGAAAAGCGCATTGGCTATAAGAAAATTACTTACCTGAGGTCTGCCATAGTTATAAATATAGGTTCCCCAATGAGGATGCTCCCCCTGCCTCGGGTCTGCATGCTCATATACGTGAGTACCGTCAAAAGCTCCAAGTCCGTGAAGGTCTTTAGGAAAATGGGCGGGTACCCAGTCAAGTATTACACCTATTCTTTCATTATGCATATAGTCTACAAAATACATAAAATCCTCAGGTCTTCCATATCTTGCGGTAGGAGCATAATAACCTGTCACCTGGTAGCCCCAGCTCTCATCAAGAGGATGCTCCATAACAGGCATAAGCTCTATATGAGTATAATTCATAGTCTTTACATACTCAGCAAGCCTTGGCGCAATTTCTCTGTAATTATAAAATTCACTCCCCGCTATATTATTTCCTTCCCCATCAGTCTGAGACTCTTTTCTAATCCAGGAGCCAAGATGCACCTCATAGATATTCATAGGCTTGCCGTCATAGTTTTTACCGTTGCTCTGATATACATCACGTGAATCCATCCAGTCTTCATCTGTCCAGTTATAATTCTTAATATTCACTATTACGCTGGCAGTATCAGGACGCAGCTGTGAATAATTCGCATAGGGGTCCGCTTTGAGCATTGGCTCACCGCGTTTAGTTTTTATTTCATATTTATAAATCTCTCCTTCTTTTAATTCAGGTATAAATATTTCATATATTCCTGAATCCCCTATTTTTCTCATCTGATGTCTTCTGCCGTCCCAACAGTTAAAATCACCTACCACGGAAACTCTGATAGCTTCAGGAGCCCAAACCGAAAAATATACTCCCTTAATCTCATCTATTGTAATACAATGAGCCCCCATTTTCTCATAAACATCATAATAAACTCCTCTTTCAAATTTCGATAAATCCTCATCAGTATAAATTCCCATATACCTGTAAGCATCATAAATGCTCTGCGTGTTGCCATCCTTATAAACTATATTAAACTTATACTTTGGAATATCTGTTCTGTCAATCAGCACTGCAAAGAAGCCTTTATCATTAAGCTTTTCCATTTCAAATCTGCTTTTCTCAATTATAAATTCGACTTCCATAGTTTCGGCTTCTGGTATAAATGCCTGTATAAGCAATCCCTCATCTGTCTGATGTGCTCCGAGAGCGGCATGCGGGTCTAATGATTCGGAGTATTCAATATCTTCTATCGCCGCCCAGTCTATAAGTTTATACAGTAAATCTTCCATGTTTCTCCTCCTGAATACTTTATACTGGATTTTCCATACTGTTTCCTTATAATTCTAACATTTTTTGGACTAAAAAGCTAATAATTTTCATAAATATTAGAAAAGGCTATTGCACATATTGCCTATCTGTCTTAAACTAATTAGCATTGATATTTAAAATATATTGAGATTGAATTATTATTATATGTCTTTATATTTTTAATTTTAAATCAATATTTCCAATATTTAAACTTAATATAAAAATAAAAAAAGGGGTAAATCTACAGTCATGAATTATAAAGATAGAGAATCGCAAAGTATAGGTGAGTTTGACAATGGTGACAAAAAGAAAGGAGAGTTTAACTTGCTCTCTGAGCTTTTAAGCTGGATTAGTGTTATTGTCATAGCGGCAGGTATAGCTCTTGTCCTCAATAACTTTATTATAGCAAATTCCAGAGTTCCCTCAGCCTCAATGGAAAACACTATAATGACTAAGGACAGAATTATAGGACTTAGAATGGCTTATATGTTTTCAGAGCCTCAAAGAGGAGATATAATCATCTTCCGCTATCCCGATGATGAAAAGGTTTATTACGTAAAAAGAATTATAGGTATACCCGGCGATGTTATTGATATTGTTGACGGCAAAGTATACCTTAATAACTCATCCGCTCCGCTTGATGAGCCCTATCTTAAGGAGGCAATGATCCCTGAGGCTCCTATGCATTTTGAAGTGCCTGAAGAAGGATATTTCTGTCTGGGTGATAATAGAAATAATTCCAAAGATGCCAGACGCTGGAAAAATACTTATGTATATAAAGATAAGATAATAGCAAAGGTTGTTTTAAGATACTTTCCAAACATACACCTGCTGAAATAAAGCAAAAAGTAATATGAGCAAATTTTACCAAAAAAAGGTGTTGCAAGATAGATGAGTACTCATCTATGGAGCAGCACTCTATTTTTATGTCAAAAGCGATGGAGGCTCGCATCATAGCCGCAAATCAGTTTTTTGAACCCTTCTTTTTAATGTCTTAACCGACAGGATTAAAACAAATTTATTCCAAATTTTTATATACCTCATAAGCAGCTCTTTTATTTCCGGCGGCATCTCTTAAACCGAATTTCATTTTTTTGCCTTCAAAAGTTTCTCCGACATCATTTTGCCGACTCAAATAAAATCCTTCTATATAAGGATTATCCCTTGCTATCTTATAGGCTTCACTGATAACCTCTGCCTGAAGTGCTTCACTTGTAGCATTAAAGCCCTGTTCAGAAAGTATGATATGTCTTACCTCGCCTCCAGGAGAAAGATATTCCTGCTGCGAAAAGAAATCCGTAAGCACATGCAAATTCTTCATATTAATAAGCGGAGAATCCAGACTATCCTTTACATCTGCATCATTTCTAAAATCCGGGTCTACTAAGCCCTGAGGGTAGGCATGCCAAGCTATGCCATAATCGGTGTCCTTTAAATAATTATTTATAATCGGCATCATATCCTTAGCCTGATATATCCCTGCTCCCTGGTCCGAATACCATTTCCATCTGTGATCAAAGGGTATAAATACTCTTGCCTCGGGATTTTCGGATTTTATCGCCTCATACCATATTTTAAATCCCTCACAATACTGCTGGGTATAAGAAGCCAAATCAGCAGTAGGCATGTAGTTCCAGGTTCTCCCATTATTTATCTCATTGCCTATAATCCAGTTTGAAACCAAATCCTTATACTTATGTGCAAAGCTTTGTGCAGTAGCTCTTAAGGCAGTCTTTGCTTCCTCGCTTGAAACATTGAAGCCATAAAATACCGCACCTCTAGCAGGCTTAGACACGGGAAGCAGGGCAGGATTTCCATTTTGCCAGGGATTAAGCATAATAATCGTATTTGTAATACCGGCATCCTTATTCGCCTGATATAATCTTTCATAAGAATGATTTATAGGATTATTCCATATTATCTGTGTAACCCCCAGCTCCTTGCATTCATTAACTGCAGCTCCGCTGATTGCCAGCCCTTTTTTATTTTCAGGAGTTTGATAAAATGCATATGAAGGAAATACTGCTGCCGCTGTCATATATACACTCAAAATTACTGAAAAAATTTTCTTATTAATCACATTTCCTCCTTAAATCTAAACATTATAAATATTACATTTTATTATAATACTTTTACATATATATTACAACTTTACCTTTTTAAGTTTTTAAGGTTTTTCTTACAATTTTTTACCGCTCATTATAAAGCGAATATTCGCAACTGGCTTTGCTTCCTATTTTTCCATTTCTATCCTTTGTAAATTTGCAAATGTAATTGCATTCTTGGACTTTAATACATGGAATCCCTGTTTTTTCAGACAGGCTACTAAGGTACGCATAAAAAATCCATGTGTAACTATGAGTGCATTCTCATTTTCACTAATTAGCTGCTCGCCAAATAAATTCGCTCTGTTTATAGTTTGCTTCCTGCTTTCTTTCTGCCGGCTTATATTAAAAAACCATTGGACTCTGCCTAAAATATTCCAAACAAACAAAGGAAGCTTAAATTTGACTCCAGCAAATGATTTTAGTGGTACCTCATTAATTTTATCGCTGATACTATAAGACCTATCCGGCATTAAAAATCTTGCAGTTTCTCTGCTTCTTCTGCTTTCACTGCAATAAACTCTTTTTACAGAAATATCAGCTGGTATTATTTTTGAGGTATCTATAGGTGAGTTGTCATATTCGTCACATTCCTCGTCAAATACACATGAGTCGGACATTCGTGACCATTTCATCAAAACTTTTGCATGCCTTATTATATATAGCTTCATAGACCTCGTAACCTCATTTTCTGTGCCTCACTTGGATATATCCTGTATTTATATGCTTTTAACACAAGCTGCCCACTTCTATCCCTGATTTTCTATATATATCTTCGCAACATATCTTCTGACACATCCCCTGTGCTACAGGCAAAATACCCGTCTGTCCAAAATATATGTTCTTTCAAATACCTCCTACTAAATATTTATCCTTAAGTAAGCTCCGTCAGCATTTTTTCAGTATCCTCTGCCGCTTTTACCTTATCATCAGCACGAATAATAATCCCTTTCTCATCAATCAAATAAGTGGTTCTTACTACTCCCATTGAAACCTTGCCATAATTTTTCTTTTCTTTCCAAACATCATAAGCTTCAATCACTCTGCGCTCAGGGTCCGCTAGCAATGTAAAAGTCAAACCATATTTTTGCTCAAACTTTTTATGTGAGTCTACGCTGTCTTTACTTATACCAAGCACAACTGCACCTTTTTCCATAAACTGCGGATATCTGTCAGAAAATCCGCATGCCTGCTTTGTACACCCCGGTGTATTATCTTTAGGATAAAAATAAAGTATCACTTTTTTCCCACTATAATCCTTAAGTGAATGCAGCTTGCCATTCTGGTCCGGAAGTTCAAAATCCGGCGCTTTAATACCTATTTCCAGCATCCTATTAGCCTCCATTTTTTATTTCAAATATAATAGCATACATATTAATGTTAGTAAACCAACATATTTAGAGCATATTATTTGAGAGCTGTAAATATTTTAATGCAACATTAAATAATTAAATACAATAAAACAAAAACTCCTGATATAATCAAGAGTTTTTTAAGAGGCGACAACCAGATTTGAACTGGTGATCAGGGTGTTGCAGACCCATGCCT
>CALBCM010000035.1 GCA_937927235.1 uncultured Johnsonella sp. | reverse complement strand
AGTCAATTCTGTATGATTGGGAAGCGGTTATTTTGCCACTTCCCTTTTATTTTATGTTTTTGCCAATGATTATTTTACTCTTTCCCTAAGCACCTAAGCATCAGACCTTGAAAATCCGTTTTTCATCGCACAGCTCACTTCATATAATACATTATTAAGAAGCTCATAGGTTTGTTTTTTAGCGATGTCCGCTATTTTCTCATTAGCCTCTTCCATTAATTTTATAGCAGCCTTTTTATCTGAAACTTTATCCGCAAGCTTTTTATCATATTCACGGATTACCTGATAAGCCTCTATGGGCAGACTTGCCTGATAGCGCTCTATATGTGAGCTGCACAGACCGAATTGAGCATCTGCCAAAGCTCCTGCTATACGGTTAGCCCAGTAAAAATTATCTGTAGTAACCAGCTCGGTAGTATTTGCAAAATATTCCGGAGTGCTTTCTATATTTGCATAAAAGGGCACAAAGGCATTAAAAGCATTTGAGCCGAAAGCAAGCCATTCAACGGCACAAAACTCAGGTGCGGTATAAGGACGCAGCTGGGTCATCTCAAGCACGCTGTTGCGGTTAATGCCGATTGGACGGAATTTTCCCTTTTCACTGAGGTCTCCGTGTCTTCCGTAGCAATTATAAGGAGTGCCTTGGAAATATGCAGACAGTACATACTTCACATCTTCAACAGTTACCTTTTTCTCAGGCACGAAGCTCCAGGGGATATCGTCGGAATCAGGGCGGTAATCGGCACTTTCTCCGTCCCATTTATAGGTCTTAGGATTTAAGTATCTTCCCATAAACCAGGCTCTCGGGGTATTATAAACATGGTCTGCATCGGAGTGACTTCCAAAAGCCTCTCTGGGATTGAATTTTTCGCCAAAGGAAAGGTTGAGATAATTATCCTTAATAAACTCTCTTAAATCGGCGGAGCAAAGATGCTCTTTTTTATTTGTAAAGGCATCTTCCAAATCGAAGCTGTCAATTCCCAGCTGATTAGGCATTACTACATAGGCATTATCAGGCACTTTCTTGGCTATCCAGTGATGCCCGCCTATAGTTTCAAGCCACCAGATTTCATCAATATCCTGAAAAGCGATGCCGTTCATCTCATAGGTTCCATATTTTTCAAGCAGTGCTCCCAGTCTTTCTACGCCCTCTCTTGCACTGTGAATATAAGGAAGCACTATGGTTACCATATCCTCTTCCCCTATTCCGCCTGCCTGCTCCGGCTTGCCGTCCTTTGCAGGTATAAATTTTACTAAGGGGTCAGCTGCCAGGACTCTCTCATTGCTGGTGATGGTTTCTGTTGCCGTCATAGAGATATGCTCAGAGTTTACTCCTGCCGTATCCCAAATGCCTTCATTTTTAAGAGCATTCGGCAGTGCGGTAAAGCGAAGCGGATTATCAGGCAGCTCTATTTCTACATGAGAAAGCACTGAGCGGTAATGCCTCGGCTGCTTCTCAGGCTGCACTACGGTAAATTTTTTAGATGTAAAAACCCCTGAGGGTGAATCATGGTTCCTTGCGACCATAGTGGAGCCATCAAAACTTGCCTTTTTTCCTACTAAAATAGTAGTACACGCCATAACTTTGTCCTCCTTTTTCCGGTCTCTTTAAAGCCGGAAGCTGTTTTATTTACTTATTTATCTGTTTAAGGTAGCAAATAAATAAGCATTTTCGCCTATTATAGCACCTGTAAAACAGAAATGTCCATATTTTTGATGGATATTATTTATTATAGGCTATTCTTGTTATATTTTACAGCTATTATACAATACTAAATCCATATAATTTTCTTACATATTTAATAAACAATGCCTAAAGTAAAGTCCCTACCTGTAAAACGGGAGAGCAATATTCTTATTTATTCAGCACAGCGATAAAATCATAGATTACGGTATTGCGCTTTGAGGATTTTAAAAACCTGTCCCAGTCAGTAATAAGGCAGTCATGCTTTAATGCCCTTTCATCTTTTTCTGCACCATATGAAAAATTCCTGAGAAAATAAAAATTGCACCATCTCCTATGCTCAAGTGCCGCAAAATAATTCATTACCGGCTCATTTTCTATAAGATTAATCTGCTCCTCTATATTTTTATTTTTAAGCAGCTCCTCCCAGCTCTCAAGCACCTGAGCTGCATTAAGACTGCCGGATAAAATTTCCGCTTCAATAAAAAGCTGTATAAGCTTATGCTTCGTGGAATTATGGAATATCTGTTTAATAGAGGATTCCTTTTTAACTGTATTAAGCCTTTCCCACATAGTTACAGCCGAATCCTCCGGCAGCTCATAGCCCATTATTTTTGCGGCAGTCATATTATAATTATAGTTAAAGTCTATAGCTTTTCGTTTGGTTTCATTTTCAATGACAAAGCTCTTTCCAAGTACCTGGCTGTCTTCACCAAAAAGTGTTATATTATGATAATATTCTCTCAGCCTTTCAGCAAATATCTCGGCATTTTTCAGTCTTGTCACCCTTATAGCTATATCGGTATCAGGAAGTATTCCCTTAAGCCTGTTTAAAACAATAATAACATTTTTATAATTATCAAAGGTAAAAATAATATTATTAATTTCATTTTTTGAATTAACCTTTATAATTTCCTTATAAAAATCTCTATGCAGCACATTTTCACTGATAAGCTCTATTTCTGCCATTTGATAGATTTGTCTATAATCGGCAATATAATCAGAAAATTTTTCATCTATATTCTTGTCCGCTATCGTTATTCTGATTCTTTTGTCGGGATTTACCACCATTATATTAAGGCTTTCAGTCAGCACTGCTCTGCCCAGCCTTCCAAATCCTATTATAAGTATATGCATTTGCCCAAGACAAGAGCTCAGAGCCTGAATCGGATTTTCAGAGCTTTGACCTTTAATATCGGATAAATCAATATTTATTTTCTTTTTACAGGGGCAGCAGCTTTTTTGAAGAAGCTCCTGTGCTATCCTCTCCTCAAGATTAAAAAAATCCACATCTATTCCCTCTGCTTCATCAATATCAGCCTCAATAATTTCCTTAATCTCATTGGTTTCATATCTCATGAGAATTTTATAGCTGCTCTTTCTTTCAGGCAGATATTTCAGCAGAGATTTCAGTCTGCCATAATTTTCCATATCGGAATCAAAAAAAATAATATATTTTGTCTTTTTTAGCTTTAATGCTTTTAATTTTTCATATAATACAGAATTTTTAAACCCATTTTTTGCCGAACAATTTTCAGCTTCAAAATTGATACACTCAGTTTTTACCCCGATTTTTATCAGCTCCTCCTCCGCTTTTATAAATTCAGGAGAATCAACTACCAGGCAGCCTGTTGCCTGACTGTCCTCTTTAATTATATTGCTGATTAGTTTTCTTGCCTCCTCGTCGTTTCCGAAAACTATATAATTCTGTGCACCATAGGCTGCAAGCACCTGCCGGACTCTATAAAATAAACTTTCAAAAATTGAAAACAAGCCTATTAAGGTTCCAAGCGGAGCAAGCCATTTTCCCAGCTCAAACCACACTGAATAATCTGCATCAAGAGGTATTACCGGAGTAAAGATAAAAAGCTTAATTGTGCTGTAGACAACTGCAAATATCAGTCTGTAGCCTGAAAGAATTGATTTATAATACAAATAGGAGCCCAGGGTGCCGCAAATTCCTCCTATAAATATACAGAGGGTCATTATCTCATTCTTGAATCTTATAAAAAAATCCAGCATTCTTCTTTTCATAAATTATTTTACCCGTTCATCAGCAGCGAATTATTTTGATTTTCCTATTTTTTCAAGCTCTTCATCTGAAAGCCTGCGCCCCTTAAGTATGTCCTGAGCCTTGCTTTCAAGCTCTCCAATATTATAAAGCTTTTCAAGCCTTGACATCCCTTTAGCAGAGGTATAAATTATATTTGATGAATCCCCGGCAAAAAATGCCTTTCCAAATGACTTTCTTTCTCCTGAAAACTTTTTTATGAATACTCCGGTCTTTACATCGGTCAGTACCGTATCTCCGCTTGAAATACTGGTAAGCATATATTTTTTATCAGGAGATATGGAATTATAATTTAAGCTGCGATTTGACAGCCCCTGTCTTAAATTATTAGTTGAAGTAATTTTTTCACCATCTTCCTGAGTCCAGCTGAATATATCATCATTAAGTGTCCCTATCACTTCAAGCCTGCCCGAATTTTCACTTAAAGCGTAGGCTTCACCATCTATTTTATGCTTGGCTTCACCAGTTTCAGAATTTATAATGACTGCATTTTTATCAGCTGTATTTATAGCCAACCATCTGTCATCCTCGCTTAAGACAGCTGAGTTGATGCTTGAATCTACCCCCTCATAATCCTGTACCTTACTGCCGTCATAAATAGCCACCTTGGCAAATTCACCGTTTGAATAAGCTATATATGCGTATTTATTATCTTTAGAAAATTTAATATCACTGACTGAAGTAAATTCATCAATATCAAAATCTACCGCCCTGCTTTCTGAGATTACCTCTTTGCTCTGAGCATCTACAAACAGTACTCCTAAAGTTTTAAAATCACTTACAGCAATTATTGCGGCATCACTTGAAACCGCATATATTGTATAAAACAGGTTAAGCTCCTCAGGCATAGTAACGGAGGCAATTTCAGCCTTTTCTAAGGTATCGTATATTGATAATTTAAGCTCATCCTTAATCAGAGCATATCTATAATTCCTGCTCTGAGTCATAAGCTCTCCCTTAAGCTCCTCATATTCCAAATTGCCCTGAGTGCTTACCAGCGCTATAGTTCCGTCAATATTTGAATTTATTAAATACCTTCCATCTCCGGTGAATCTGAGCCTTGCAGCCATTGAGCTGTTCAGATTGTCAACATACTTATAGATTTCATTATCAGCAGCTTTATCAAAAGCTATATTTTTCCATACGCTTATGCTGCCGTCAGACCACGCACCGACCACTTCCTGCTCTACAGGATTTATAGCAAAATTATTTAAACTCCCATATTTCCCTCTGAGTGTTGTCAGCTCCTCACCGGAATCAATACTAAACAGGGTAATACCAATTTTTGAACTTGCTCTGTTCTCTATATATAATAAACCGTCACTATATTTCAGGCTTCCTGCATAAAAATCCAGCTCATAGCTTTTAGTATTGGAAGTGTTCTCACAGTCGACTTCATACAGCTTTGTTCCGGAGGTATAATAAAGCTTATCACCCTTTTCATTATAAACCAGATTTTTCAGACGACTTGTTTCAGAATCCCCCGCGGGCACAATCTGCTTTTCTTCAGCTGAGTCAAGCTTGAGTACTGTGATTGAGCCGTCCTCCAAAATATAACCCATATAATTGTTGTCATCTGAATATGCCGCACGTACCAAATTGTTATCTGAGTAAAACTTTTTTGTATAGGTAATTTCTTTTTTTTCCATATCCCATATATCTATACGATTTTCATCTAAATAATTAATAATTCCAATCAAATATCTTCCGTTTTTCGTTAATGCAGTTTCTGCATATACAGCATCCTTAGAGCTTCCTATTTCTTGCTGCGTAAAGTCTGAAATATTAAATTTTATTATTTTTCTGTCTACCGTAAATCCTATAATTTCATCTAAATTTTCAGTACCTGTAATTGAAATAAAGAATTCGTCTGATTCTATTTTTTTATCAAGCAGTCCATTTTCTATATTCCAAACCTCAATATCTCCTGCCTGTCCTATTACAGCTAATCTTTTGCCGTTTTCAATGATGGCAAACTGAGGGTTTTCTCTACCTATATCAATTTTCGCAAAGCTTGAATAAGGCTCATTTACTACGGCTCTTGTAAGGATGGAATAATTTTCGGCATTAATATAATCTATAGAATCCATTTTATTTGAAGTGTATTCCATAGCCTTTTCGGCAATTAAAAGAGCAGAGATTTTATCACCGCTGCCTATAGATCTGTCAGCATAATTCTGTATCATCAGTGCAGTCTGCTGCCTTGCTGTCCTTTCAGATTTTAAGGCACGCATATACATCATGAGCATAAAGGTGGTAAATACTGAGAGCGCTGCCAAAGCCGTTGCCCCTGCTGCAAGCATAATCCTCAGCCTTCTTTCACGTCCTCTCTGCTTTAAATCGCCATAGCTTATACCTATTATTCCTGCCACTATTCTGTAAATTTCCGTCTTTTTCAGTATTTGAAGCGACTCTTTTTTTAATTCTTTGATTTCTTCCCGGCTGGAATTTTCATATCCCTTAAAATCCGGTGCCTTAACCCTGTGAGGTCTTACATCTGCCGCCAGTATTTCACTCGCCTGTCTGTTGTTTAACAGTTCATAATCTGTATCAATTAAATATGCTTCATCTATTACTTCAGTCCTTTTAGTATTTTGAAGCTGCTTTATCGGAGCCGGAAAGGATTCATCAGGCTCTCCCTCTACTAAAAGTGCAAGTACCTTATCATCACCATGTATTTTTTTGAAGGTTTCTATTTCCTTTATACACCAGGGAGAAAGCTTTGTCCTTTTTGAGCATATCACTATTAGATGTCTTGAGTTATTTAAACCATCTATTATTGCACTTGAGAGGTCACCTGTAGTAAGCTCCTCTCTGTCTATAAATGACCTGTGCTTCCAGTCTATTTTTTTTGACAGCTCTTTGGGTATTTTAAAGGTTTCAAGCAGCTTATGCAGCCTTTGTGCTATGTCCACATCGGGGTCCAGATGCCTGTAGCTTATAAATACATCATATTTATACTCTTTTTCAGCTTTTATCTTCTCTGACATTGCCGATTCCTCCAAGTTGTTGTGTTCCTAACTCAGTATAAAATCACTCATCACTCTATTACTTAAATCAATTCCTCTTGCAGTAAGCCTGATATGGGAGCCGTCATTTATAAGCAGTCCGAGGTCCTTATTTCTCTGAATTGCCTCTCCGAATACATTATAAATATTATAATCAAACCTTGATAGAAACTCCTCTCCGGAAACTCCCCTCATCATGCGAAGACCCAAAAACATAAATTCACTCATTTCATCTTCAAGAGTAAGCTCCTGTACCTCCTGATAAAGCGGCGTAATATCATTTTCAAAATCTATTGCCATATATTTTCTTATATCTCTCTCTACATGAAAGCGCCGTTTAAATACATAGCTTGAAGCACCAAGTCCCATTCCCAGGTACTCGGCTCCGGTCCAGTAGCCTGTATTATGTATGCTTTGAAAACCCGGCTTTGCATAATTGCTGATTTCATATCTTTCATAGCCGAATTTTTGCAGAAAATCCGCTGTCATTTTATACATTTTTCTTTCTGCAGCTTCGCTTGGAAGAAGCTTTTTCCCTTCTTCTGTATTATAGATTCTGGCAAATTCCGTGCCCTCCTCTATTATAAGTGAATAGGCTGAAATATGCTCCGGCTTAAGCCTTACCACATTTTTTAAAGTAGTCTTCCAGCTTTCCAGAGTCTGAGAGGGCAGCCCGCTCATAAGGTCGATATTTACATTATGAAAGCCTGCCTCTCTGACTAATTGATAGCTTTCCAGAAATTTATCATAGGTATGTATTCTGCCCAGCCTTTCAAGCTCCTCATCAATCGCAGACTGAAGTCCAAGACTTATTCGATTTATGCCGGATTGTTTGAAATATGAAAGCTTTTCAGCGTCAAGTGTACCCGGATTGCACTCTATAGTAGCTTCAGCGGAGGCTTCAACTACAAAGCTTTCATAAATGGCACTCATTAGGTTTGATACCCATACTCCTGAAAGTATAGAAGGAGTGCCTCCTCCTATAAATATAGTATTAACCTGATAGCCCTTATAATTAGAGCCCTGTGCTCTTATTTCTTCTACAAGCTTATCCACATACGCCTTATGTGCAGAGCTGTCTGCCGAAGCAGAAAGAAAATCGCAGTATTTACACTTGCTTTCACAAAATGGAATATGCAGATATAGCTCAAGTTTCTTTTTTTCATTCATAGCTGTTTTTAATTCCTTAAATCCTTACAATCATTGCCTATTCGTCATCAAGCTTTAAAACACTCATAAATGCCTTTTGAGGTATTTCAACATTTCCTATCTGACGCATACGTTTTTTGCCCTCTTTCTGTTTCTCAAGCAGCTTTCTCTTTCGTGAAATATCTCCGCCGTAGCATTTGGCAAGCACATCCTTTCTCACCGCCCTGACGGTTTCTCTTGCAATGACCTTGCTGCCTATGGCAGCCTGTATCGGTATTTCAAAGAGATGTCTCGGAATCTCCTCTTTAAGCTTTTCACACATTTTTCTGCCTCTCTCATAGGCTGAATCCGCATGCACTATAAAGGAGAGGGCATCCACTTCTTCTTTGTTTATCAGTATATCAAGCTTCTGAAGCTTTGAGGGTTGATAACCCTTTATATCATAATCAAGTGAGGCATAGCCTCTTGAGCGGCTTTTTAAGACATCAAAAAAATCATAGATTATTTCATTTAAAGGCAAATCATATTTCAGCAAAGCCCTGTTTTCTTCTATATACTCCATGCCTATATATACTCCCCGCCTTTCCTGGCAAAGATTCATGATGGCACCTACAAACTCTTTAGTAAGCATAATCTCAGCTGAAACTACAGGCTCCTCCATATGCTCTATTTCACTCGGCTCCGGCAGGTTTGAGGGATTGGTCAGCTCTATTAAGCTTCCGTCAGTTTTATAAACCTTATACACAACTCCGGGAGCGGTGGTTACCAAATCCAGATTATATTCCCTTTCCAGTCTTTCCTGAATTATTTCTAGATGAAGCAGCCCGAGAAAGCCGCATCTAAAGCCGAATCCAAGTGCAAGTGAGGTTTCAGGCTCATAAAACAAGGAAGCGTCATTAAGCTGTAGCTTTTCAAGTGCATCTCTTAAATCATTGTACTTGGCTCCGTCAGAGGGGTAAAGTCCGCAGTAGACCATAGGTGTTACCTTTTTATAGCCGGGCAGTGCTGCTTTACACGGATGATTTGCATCAGTTACCGTATCGCCCACTCTGGTGTCCTTGACATTTTTAATGCTTGCAGTTATATAGCCTACCATGCCGGGAGAGAGCTCATCGCACTGTATAAATCTTCCGGCTCCGAAATAGCCTACCTCCACTACCTCATAGGAAGCCTTTGTCGCCATCATGAGTATATTAGTGCCTTTTTTAACAACTCCCTCCTTTATACGCACAAAAACTATCACTCCCTTATATGAATCATAAAGTGAATCAAATATAAGTGCCTGAAGCGGATTATCTCTGCTCCCCTTAGGGGCAGGAATCTTTTTTACTATGGTTTCAAGCACTTCTTCAATATTTATTCCCATCTTTGCAGATATTCTCGGAGCATCAGAGGCTTCTATTCCTATTACATCTTCTATCTCCGCCGCAACATTGTCGGGGTCCGCACTTGGCAAATCCACTTTATTTATTACCGGTATTACCTCAAGATTATTTGCAATAGCAAGATATACATTTGCCAGTGTCTGAGCTTCTATCCCCTGTGCCGCATCAACTACCAGCACTGCTCCGTCACAGGCTGCAAGAGAGCGTGATACCTCATAGTTAAAGTCCACATGTCCGGGAGTGTCTATAAGATTAAATATATACTCCCTGCCGTCCTTTGCAGTATAGACGGTCCTTACCGCCTGACTTTTTATTGTGATTCCTCTCTCTCTTTCAAGATCCATATTGTCAAGAACCTGTGACTGCATCTCTCTATTGGTCAAAAGTCCTGTCATTTCTATAATTCTATCGGCAAGTGTTGATTTGCCGTGGTCTATATGTGCTATTATACTGAAATTTCGGATTCTATCCTGGTCAAACATTATTATCCCCTTATTCAACTTTAAAATTTGCTTTGTTTCTGCTTTATCATATCATTTTAGCAGAATTCTTGCAATCATTCATAATTTTAAGATTTTTTTACCAGCTCAAGTTATAATTAACTCATTGACAAACAGCCTGTTATCACCTAAAATAACAGTTGCGTTTACATCAAGCCGTTCCGTGTCCGGACTCTGATGTCTATGTAATACTATAATATACATAAGCTCTTTTATAAAATCTCAGACCTGCCGGCTGCGTAAAGGGGGCTTTGTATAGGCTAATATATAATGGTGCCGGCATATCCGGCAAAATGTCACTGATTATATTGGAGGTATAAATTGGCTAATATTAAATCCGCTAAGAAAAGAATTAAGGTAAATGAAACAAGAGCTGCGAGAAATAAATCTATAAAATCCAGAGTTAAAACTGCAATTAAAAAGGTTGATGCAGCTGTGCTTTCAGGAGATAAGGAAAGTGCAAAAAAGGTGCTCAATGAGGCAGAGGTTATTATAGCTCAGGCAGCAGGCAAGGGTGTTTATCATAAAAACAACTCTGCAAGAAAAATTTCAAGGCTTACAAGAGCGGTAAATTCTTTGGGCTAGATTTTAAAAAGCAGGTGATCTGAAAAAGGGTCACCTGCTTTTTATTTATATATATAATATCATCCCCTGTATTTAATAATACACTAATTAACTACAGGGGATTTTTCATTATCTTCTTTTATATTTATTTAAGCTTTTAAAGTTTGTTCAAATTATATGTTTTTTGTTAAAATACTTATCGAGCTTTTATATTATTGAAAAAAATATGTTGTTTAATATTTTTTATGCTTTATAAGCACATTCTAAATACTATACTCCCTGCAATAACAGACAGTACGGAAATCACAGCCAGCACTCTGCCAACCTTCCAATAATATATGGAAATAAATAATCCGTCTATCAGATCTAATGCCGGTATCAGCTGCAATAAAATATGCAATATACATTCTCCCAAAGTTATTTTCTTCTCCTTTTTTGTAAGAATAATACTGCAAATACCTAAAACTAAACCAGGTAATGCCATCATAAATATAACAGCAAGCAACACCTGAGGCAAAATAAACGATACAGCTGTTAAAATCGGTGCTGCAAAAATACCTCCCGGAAATATTAACAGTGCTATTGAAACACTTATTCCGACACCTAAAATCATAAGTGAGATTAAAATAAAGGCTAATGCAGCCGGAAGTAATGTATATTTAAAAAAGAACAGCCCGTGCAGGCAATAGCTTATATCTTCTCTCTTTACCGCAAATATTGCCTTTATGATTTGTACTATAATCAATATTGCCATTGTCACAAAGAAAATAACATTTAATGCAATAAAAATCCAGGTTTCAAATTTTAATCCTGTAATGACATTTGCAATATAGTAAACCCATATATAAAATAACACAACAAAGAATGTACTTAATACCCATGAAAACCTTTTAGCTTCTTTCATATTCTCCTCCACCACCAATATTGACAAAAAATCATTTCAATATTTTTCTATATTGCCGGATAGTCTTAATTTTCTCTTATGTCTATTTGTTTAAGCTTCTTAACCAGCATTTTAAGCTCATCCCTGCTGTCATCGCTTTCTCTCACATTTCCTAAAAGCTCAAGCACGGAGTCATAGCTTGAACTGCCGGCGTATTCCGAGTGTCTTAACAGCATTCCAAGCTCAGCTACTCCGGCTGCAAATGACATATTGTCGGACATCTGGTCCTTGATTAGATCTTTTTTCACGGGGTATTCAAGCAGGGAGCTTGCAGCCTCATCAGGATTTTTATATCTTATGCTCACTGTTGCCAGCTCATCAGCTGCCGCTTCCTTTGTATTGTCTGTCTTATCCTGATATTTTAAATCTCCTCCTATTTCCATCGGAGAGTCTGTCGTGACTATCTCGTACAGCACAGTCACTCTATGCCCCGAGCCTATTTCTCCGCCGTCTTTTTTATCATCATCAAAATCCTCTGCCGCCATAACACGGCTTTCATAGCCTATAAGTCTGTAGCCTTTAACATTATAGGGATTAAACTCCAGCTGCAGCTTCACGTCCTTGGCAACTGCGTGACAGGTGCCTCCAAGTTCGGATACCAGCACCTTTCTTGCCTCATAGATAGAATCAATATAGGAATAGTTTCCGTTGCCGTTATCAGCAAGTGCCTGCAGCTTATTATCTTTGATATTGCCCTGTCCAAATCCAAGCACCGATAAAAAGACTCCGCCCTCCTTTTTCTTTTTTATGAGCTTTTTAAGCTCGCCCTCACTGGTAATGCCTACGTTTAAATCTCCGTCAGTCGCAAGTATTATTCGGTTGTTTCCCCCCTCTATAAAGTTTTTTTCCGCTATCTCATAAGCAGTTTCAATACCTTTGGCACCGGCGGTGGAGCCTCCGGCGGCAAGCTCATCTATAGCTGTTTTAATAGTATTTTTATCTGCTCCGTCGGCACCCCTAAGCACCACCTCATCACCGGAAGCATAGGTTACTATAGAAACCTTATCTTCCTTTTTCAACTGCTCAACTAAGAGTCCGAATGCTCTTTTTACCAGAGGGAGCTTATCAGGCTCTTCCATAGAACCCGACACATCAATTAAAAATACCAGATTAGAGGGCTTAGCCTCCGATAAATCAACCTTTTGTGCCTGAAGTCCGATAAGCATCAGCTTAGAATCCTTATTCCACGGGCAGTCGGTAATTTCCGTAGTTACTGAAAAGGGCTCGCCTTCTTTAGGCTGAGGATAATCATAAGTAAAATAATTCAGCATTTCCTCTATTCTTACTGAATCAATATCCGGCACAATTCCCTCATTAATTTTCTTTCTGACAATGGAATATGAGGCGGTATCTACATCGGCGGCAAAGGTTGAAAGCGGATTTGCACTGACCGACATAAAGCTGTTTTCATTTATTGCCGTGTATTCCTCGGTGTTATAAGGCTCCTGATTATAATAATCGTCTGTTATATTTGCCCCGTTTTCACCTTTAGGCCAACCCGCTTCAGCCCCGCTTTTTTGGTGCTGTCCGTCCCTTTCAGCCCTTTCTTTTTTGGCGCTGTTGTCTGATTTATTATTGCTTCCTGAATCTGAAGACCTCTCCGGCGCTGCACAGCCTGCCAAAGCACCGGCAGCAATACAGACAGAAAGCAGTGCCGGGGCTGCAGGTTTTAAGATTTTTTTGATTATATTTTTCATAATACTTCCCTCCCTTTCCTTTCTCTATACTCTAATTAATAGCTGTAGCTATATTATACAAAAAAGTCAGATAAATGCATAGACTACAAGAAAAACTAAAAAAGAATTAATACGGTGTTAAGGCATAGTGATTATAAGCTCGGCTGCAAGGGTTTCAGGGATATTTCCGGTATTCATGCCCTCTTCAATTTCAGCACATCTTTTTACATATTTTTCAAGCTCTGCGGTGTCAAAATTTTCTGCTTCCTTTTTTAATTTTACCAGATTAAATTGTTTAATTTGAAGTATTTTTGCCATCTCGTCAACAGAAGCTCCGGCTTTTAGAGCTTCATTCAGAGCCAAAAGCCTGCTGAACTGTTTTGCCGTCAGCAAAAACATTTTCTTGGGAGCCTCTTTTAAGATCAGCAAATCCTTATATCTTTTCATAGCTTCATTTATACGCTTTGAAGCTGCCGCTTCCACCATCTCAAAAATCTTATCTTCAATATTTACCGTCACTATGCTTTCAATATCCGCACTTTCAATCACTTCCTCCTCACCCTTATAAGCAATAAGCTTTTCCAGCTCATTACTTATCCTTTCCATATCATCACCGGTACAGCTTAAAAATAAATCCATATTTGCAACAGTAATTTTTTTTCCTGCACGTCCCAGTATTCCGGCTGCCCAGTTTCTCAGCATATTTTTTTTGAGATGGTCAAGCTCTGCCAAATAGCCTATTTCAGCTATCTTTTTATAAAGCCTGCTCTTTTTGTCAACCTCCCTTTCAATAAAAATTACTACACTGCTGGAAGGAAGCTTCTCAATAAAATCGACCACCCTTTCAGGAGAGGTCTTAAACCAGCCGGTATCCTCAGCAATTATACACCTTTTTTCAGCAAAAAAGGGAGCAGTCATAAGTGCATCAATAAATCTGCTTATATCTGCAGATTTTCCCTCAAAATATTCATAATTCATTTCATTATTACCTGCAACGGCTTTTTTAAAAGAAAGCTTATAGTTTTTTAAAAGATAATTCTCATTTCCGTAAAGCAGATAGGCTCTATGAAATTTTTTTGATTTTATATCTGAATTTAATGTCTTCAAAGTTATCTCTCACTATTCCTTTCTGCCGGATTTTAAAAATGTTGAAATGTCTATCCTGTTATTTTTAATCCTGACTTTAATCTGCCCGCAGTCAGAAGTAGCATAGGTTTTCACCTTATATTTTTTTAATAAATACACTACTTCCTTATGCGGATGCCCATAGCGGTTATTTTCACCATAAGAGAGTATCCCTGCCGCAGGCTTCATAGCTTTAATAAAATCCTCTCCCGAAGCAGTAAATGAGCCGTGATGTCCTACCTTAAGCAGGCTCATATCCTTGATAGACTCGCTAAGCTCGGCATCAGCCAAAATTCTTTCTTCCGATACCTTGCCTGCATCACCTGTAAAAAGAGCCTTAAAATTGTTTTCCTGATATAAGAGAACTATGCTCTGCTCATTTACATCCTTAATTTCACAGTTATTACAGGGTGAAACACATAAAAACTCTCCTATTTTGTCCCCTTTTGAAGCATATTTAATCTCCGTATTTTTAAATTTTGCCGCCTGTCTTATCCTGTCATATTTTGAATCGTGCTCGGCAGGGCAGGGAAGATAAAGCTCCTTAATCTTTATCTCCTTATCTTCCTCCAGCAGGTAAAGTATTCCGCTGGTATGGTCTATATCGGCATGTGTTATAAATACTTTTTCTATACTGTCTACCGCCATGCACTGCAAAAAAGGTTTTAAGGTGCGTCTGCCGAATTCCTTATTTGTAGTGCTCCCTGAATCAATTAATATATCCTCACCGGCTGTCTTCATATATATGCCGTCGCCCTGTCCCACATCTATGAAATAGATTTCAGTATAAAATGAGGGCAGCTTTAATAATATCAGCGGCAGCAACAAAATAACTGAAATACAGACAGGGGGGAAATCGACCCTTTTAAGCTTTATTTTATCATATAAATACCGGATAAAGCCAGCATCATATCTAAGTATATTTGTTTTTTGAATTTTACTCTTTACATTAAGGATGATATAAAGCACTAATATAAGCAAGCTGTAGTATATTAAAATCTGAGCTGCTGAAGGTCTGCCTGTAAGCACGCTGTAATAAGGCAGTCTTGAAAAAGCTTCGCACAAATTAGTATAAAACCCTACAATGCCTTCAGGGATATAAGCAATAATCGCTGCAAGTGGAGGAAAAAGAAAGCTTGTCAATAAAGCAATCAGACTGCTGCACAGAAATATTCCCATCAGAGGAATTACGATTAAATTTATTATAAATCCATATAGAGAAAAAGAATAAAAGAAATATGTAATTAAAGGCAGGGTACTTATCTGAAGCAAAATACCTGTAATTAAGGCTGTCAGAATTTTATTTTTAATTTTATATTTTTTTATAATAGGAGCCGCTGCCATGCCTATAGCTAATACTGCTGAAAACGAAAGCAAAAAGCCTGAATTAAAAAGATTATAGGGAGAATACATCAGCAAGGCATACGCCGCCAAGCCGGCTGCAGAAACCAGGTCATAGGTTCTGCCTATTATCTCGGCTGTAAAAGCAATAAGCAGCATAGCCACTGCTCTTACTACGCTTATTGAAGCACCTGTAAATATAGCATAGATTATAAGCACCACTCCTGAAATTAAAGCCGAGGCAGTAAATCCCAGCCTCGCTTTCTTTCTTAAAAGTGTATAAAGAGCCACCCCAAATATTGCGGCATGCAGTCCGCTTATAGCAAGCAGATGAGCTATTCCGTTTTTTCTGTAAAGCTCATATATATCCTCATCAAGTAAATTTTTTTCGCCAAGCAGCGCAGCGGCTGCAAAAGCTGAGGTATCCTGATTAAATATTTTAATAAGAGCTTCCGTTGTGCCGGCTCTGAGATTATATAAGAACTGCAGCGGAAGGTTATAGCCGTGTTTTACAAGTGAAAGTTTTTTGGCTGATATAAAAAATCTTATTCCTAAAGCTCTGTAATAGTACTCTGCATCAAATTCGCCCGGATTTGATGCAGGTTTTACAGTCTTTATCCTTCCCGATACTCTGATGCCATTTCCTATTTTTATTTCCTTAGCAGCGGCTACATCAGCATAAATTATAATGCAGCCCATAGTGAGCCTGAGCTTTTCTCCCTTTTGGCTTATATGACTTACACTGCCTTCAAGAGTAATCTCAGAATTATTATTCCTTTTATCAACAGCTTTATTTGTCATAAGCTTTTCTATATATAAAGCCTGTGGATTATTAAGATACAGATAATTCTCAATATTTATCCGCAAAAAAGACAGCGTGAATACTGTTGAAAATATTATAATATATTTAAAATTGTTTTTACTTAATTTTTTAAATTTATAATGTATTAAAAACAATATCAGCAGTATAATCAATAATACCGCTGTGCCCTTCCATGCAAATTTTAATCCGTAGAGCTCTCCAAGCACGCAGGCAGTTAAAATCAGCAGCCAGGGTCGTTTCATTTACCTCTCCATCTCTTACATTATTTATTTTCACTGTTTTTTATATAATTAAGATTCATTTCAAACACCGTGTTTAAGCTTACCACATCTCTCAGCATAATATCCTGCTTTCCGTTAATAGTTATTTGAACCCGGTTGACATTCTGAAGCTCACACAAGGTATTTACTACCGAGTATATACTTACGTAAACATCTTCTCCGGGAATAGCCTCTAAAAAGCCTGCATCAAAATTCACATAGCATATATTATCATTTACCGAAACTCCGAGCAGTCTTGTATTGTCTGGAACAGTCTGCTTAAGCCCCGACATCTTGGTACCCTGCATAAGCTGTTCCAGTACAAGCCTTTCCATCGCAATATTTGAATTATACCTTACTTCTCTTTTCAAGGGTACCAGCTTTTTGCCCTCCTCATCCGCAAAATACAGCAGTATTTCAGTTTCCTCATACGAATTTATATCTGAAATACCGTCTATAAAATCATTGGAAGATATGAGTCCCAGCGGTTTGCCGCTTGTATCCGTCATCTGTCTTTCACCGGAATTAATACTTATAAAATCTATTCCTTCTATCTGAGTCAGCGTCTTGGTAAGTGCCGCTCTGCATAATATCTCCCTTGCAGGCTTCATAAGTGCATAATTTGAATCAAAATCAAGGTAGAGTACATTGCCTTCAATTCTGCAGCCCTTATAGGTCACCTTATCTCCAAGTATCTGCCCCGCTTCCACATCCTTAGGCACCTCTATAAGCCTGCTCATAAGCTCTTCGGCAAGTGCATGGCTTTGTTTTGCCTGAGGTGTATACACTACAGAGGTCAATGCATTTGCCGAAGTATTCAGATAATAAATATAATACTGTCCAAACCCGGCTACCGCCTCCTTTTTTTTAGAAGTGCAGCAGGAAAGTGAAAGCGACAGCAGCGATAATATAATTATAATTTTAAATCTATTTTTCATAAATTCGATTTTCTCATTTTTATTAGTAAACTCTTGCTCCCGATGCGAGTTACCCGCTGTCTAAAACCGGCAGGATTCGGTAGCCTTCTTTCAAGCTTCATGCCTTGAAATCAAAAAGGCTGCCTGCATCGGTAATCCGCAGTTATTTAATGTAGTTAAGCGGTATCCTTACTGTAAATACCGAGCCTTCTCCCTCTTTTCCGCTTACCTTTATCATACCCTTATGGCGCATAATAATGCTTTTAGTAATTGACAGCCCCAGTCCTGTTCCGCCGGTTTCCCTTGACCTGGCTTTGTCTATGCGGTAAAACCTCTCAAATATAGTTTCCCTGAATTCTTCTGCAATTCCCACTCCTGAGTCTATTACTTTAATATAGAAAAACTTGTGATCAGCATCAAGCGTTACTCTGACCCAGCCCCCTTCTTTATTATATTTAATCGCATTTTCAACCAGATTATTAAGGGCAAGTGAAAGCTTGGTTTCATCTACCTCAGCCTTTACTTCCCGTGCGGTTTCAAGGATTATATCTATCTTTCTAAGTGCCGCTATAGGCTTAAGCCTTTTAAGAGTCTGCTTTATCAGAAGATTTATATCAGTCTGCTCAATATTCAGCTTTGTAGCTGATTTATCCAGCTTTACCAGTGCAAGCAAATCGTCTATTATTTTTGATTCCCTGTCAACCTCGTTTGAAATATCATTCATAAATTCCTTATACAAATCTACAGGTGCTTCCTCCATAGACATAATTGAGTCTGCCAGCACCCTCATCGAAGTAATCGGAGTTTTAAGCTCATGTGAAACATTTGCTACAAAATCCTCTCTTGACTGGTCCACCGCCTTAAGCTTGGAAAGTGTGGAGTTGATAGTTGATGAAATCTCCCTCGTGATCGTATAAGTATTTTCATTTACCTTGTCATAGAGGTCTCCGGCGGAAATTTTGGCAAGTGAATTTCCCAGATTGACAAAGGGGCGTACTATTATGTTGGCAATCACTATAGAAAGCACTAAAAATACCGGAATTGCGGCACTGAATAAGGCTATAGTCTTTGAGCGGGTATCCTTTAAAATATTGGCAAGGCTTTCCGTTGAGGCTGTTATCAGCATCACTCCTTCAATTTTGTCCTCTTCTGTAAGAGAATATATAGGAAAAGTCTGAATTATAAATCTCTTTTCACTATTATAATTATTGGAGCTTTCTCCCTCAAAGCATTTTATAATTTCTTCTGCAACATTGAGCTTCCCCTCCGCAAGGTTAAAAGTGTCCTTAATAATTCTGAAATCACTGTTTGTAATAACTATCCTGCCGTCATAAATACTGGCAAAATTATCTATCTCATTCTCCACTGATTCATTTTTTTCGTTTTCTTCAGCATCCAGATACAGATTTTTGCTTATCTTGTTTGCCAGTATCAGCCCGTTGCTCTTAAGCTCTATGCGTCTTGCTTCCACCGCACTCTGCATAAAGGTTCCCATAAGCACCGCTTTTTGTGCCAGTGTCGGCACTACAGTTATAATCATAAAAATTATAATTAATAACAGCCTCAGATGTACAGGAGGCAGTTTAAAATTTTTTTTCGGATTTATATCAGGCTTCATATTTTTGAGCTGCTGCAAGTGCAAGTGTTCCCGGACCGACATGCGTACATATAGAAAGTGAAAGCTCCTGTATTTTTATTTCATGCTTATCCGGTGATAAATTAAAAAACTCATATACCTCCTGCCTGAATTCTTCAGCAAGCTCATTCTCGTCGGCATGTGCTATGTATAGAGTAGTTTTATCAGCTTTATTATCAGAAAATCTTTCAGCAAAATCTTTTTTAAGTGCATTCAGCATTACGCTTTTTGCCTGCTTCATAGTCCTTACCTTGGCAAAAGCATCAAGCTTATCTCCCTGTATTGTAAGTACCGGCTTGATTTTAAAAAGTGTGCCGAGTGCGGCTGCCGCCGGAGTGATTCTGCCGCCCTTTTTAAGATATTTCAAGGTATCTACAGTAAGATAAATCACTGAATTAAAAGCACTTTCTTCAAGAGCCCTTGTAATGGCTTCGGCACTCATTCCTGAATCTGACATATTTTTGGCATCAATCACTGAAGCATACTGTGTAACTGAAATTCTTTTATTATCAGCTACATACACCCTTCCCTTATACTCTCCTTCATCAGCAAGCATTTTTGCGGTTTCGTAAGTTCCCGAAAGTCCTGAAGACATCGGTATGTAGACCAGATTTTCATTTTCTTTTAAGATATTATCCCAAAAATCACATATCTGTCCCGGCGAAGGCTGAGAAGTCCTTATATCCTCATCAGCTCTCAGCTTGGCAAAAAATTCTTCGCTGCTTAAATCAACTCCCTCAAAAAATTCATTTTCCGATATTGAAAAAGGCATAGGCAAAAGATATACTCCAAGCCCGGCTCCCTCCTCCCTTTTCAATCCGCTGTTTGTATCTGTCGCAATCGCAGTCTTCACGCTTATCTCCTATTATACTTATTTTTCTTTTCCATTCCAGCAATAGGTGCATAGCCTGCACTCAGGCAAGCCTATTGATTTAATTAAATCATCAAGTCTTTGATATTTTAAAGTGGTAAAATTCTGCTCCTTTTTAATTTCTTCAACCATTTCCTTGTGATTTTTGCTGTCCGGGTCGGCATAGTCCTTTAAGAGCTCCTCAGAAGCCTCCTCTCCCTCTCTTTCTCTTATCACCCGCCTTGCTATTAAATCATAAGCCGAGGTGGAGCGAGAGAAGTTCAGATATTTGCAGGCAAACATTACCGGAGGACAGGCAGGCCTTACATGCACGTTTTTCGCCCCGCTGTGATACAGAAAATCTGTAGTTTCCCTGAGCTGAGTTCCCCTTACTATCGAATCATCAATCAAAAGCAGATTTTTACCTCTGATCAGAGCTTCAACAGGTATGAGCTTCATTCTTGCCACCAGCTTTCTTTGGTCCTGCTGTGTAGGCATAAATGACCTCGGCCAGGTAGGTGTATATTTTATAAAGGGTCTTGCAAAGGGTATTCCTGATTCATTTGCATAGCCTATGGCATGTGCAGTCCCCGAATCCGGAACTCCTGCAATTATGTCGGCTGAAGCATCATCTCTTTTCGCAAGCAGGCTTCCGCAGTCATAGCGCATCCGCTCAACATTCCTGCCTTCATACGAGGCTGTAGGATAGCCGTAGTATACCCATAGAAAAGCACAGATACTCATAGCCTCTTGGGCAGGTGTTATATCTCTTACTCCATCAGGACTTATAAACACCACTTCGGAGGCTCCGAGCTCACGGCAGAAAGTATAGCCCAGATTCAAATAAGCATGATTTTCAAAGGTTATACAGTAGGCGGTCTGCTTTTTTCCTATAATAAGAGGAGTTCTGCCGTACCGATCTCTTGCCGCATAGATTCCGGTATGAGTCATAAGCAGTATGCTCATAGAGCCCTCTATGACCTTCTTTGCATACTCTATCCCCTCCTCTATACTCGGCTTTCTGTTTATAAGTGCCGCTACCAGCTCTGTAGCATTTATTCTCCCTCCGCTTTGCTCAAGAAAATGTGTCATGCCCTCTTTATACAGTTTCTCTACTATGCCGTCTTTATTTGATATTTTTCCTACAGTAGTAATTGCAAAGCTTCCTAAATGTGACTGTATCAGTAAGGGCTGAGGGTCTTCATCTGAGATGCAGCCTATCCCGAGATGTCCATGCATATCTCCTACGTCATATTCAAACTTAGTTCTGAAAGGAGAATTTTCTATATTATGTATGACTCTGTTAAAGTGCTGCCCGTCAGACACAGTCATACCCCCTCTTTTTGTACCAAGATGTGAATGATAATCAACACCGAAAAACAAATCCATTACACAGCTGTCCTGAGCTGCTACGCCGAATATACCTCCCATTGTATTACCTTACCTTTAAAAATTATATAAAAAGTGATTTAGTTTTATCTACAATGCTCTCAACTGTAAAACCAAAATGTTTAAAAAGCTTATCATGAGGCGCACTTGCCCCAAAAGTATTCATGCCTATTACAATTCCGTCAAGCCCTGCATACTTCTCCCAGCCAAAGGAAGACAGCGCTTCTATGGCAACTCTTTTCCTTACCCCTGCAGGTAAGATTTTTTCTTTATACTCATTGTCCTGACAGTCAAATATATCGCTGCAGGGCATGCTTACCACCCTCGCAGCTATTCCTTCCTTATACAGCTCTTCAGCTGCCAGTACTGCAAGACTTACTTCCGAGCCTGAGGCTATCAATATAACATCAGGCAGGGCTTTAGCCGACTCCTTAACTATATAGCCACCCCTGAGCGCTTCCTTTGAGCTTCCCTCAAGCTGAGGGAGATTCTGCCTGCTCAATATAACAGCGGTAGGAGTGTGCTTTGAGGTCACTGCACTATACCAGGCCGCAATAGTTTCTCGGGCATCTGCCGGTCTGAAGGCATTGAAATTCGGCATTGCTCTGAGCATGGCAAGCTGCTCTACAGGCTCATGTGTAGGTCCGTCCTCTCCGACACCTATTGAATCATGGGTAAATACAAATACCGAAGGAATGGTCATAAGTGAGGCAAGCCTCAGCATAGGCTTGGTATAATCAGCAAACACAAAAAAGGTGGCGCAGTAGGGTCTTAATCCTCCATGCAGAAGAATACCGTTTGTTTCACCTGCCATAGCAAGCTCCCTGACTCCAAAGTGAATATTTCTTCCCTGATAATTTTCTGCAGTAAAATCTCCCTCCTCACTCATATATGATTTATTTGAAGGAGCGAGGTCAGCCGAGCCTCCTATCAGATTAGGCATTATAGCTTTAAGCCTGTTAATCACGATGCCCGATATATTTCTTGTAGCCTGAGGCTTATCTTCATATTCCCAAAATTCAGCTGTATCAAGCTTATCTGTATCAGGTTCAGAATGAAATTTATCCCAGAGTCGGCGTTTATCAGGATATTTTTCTGAATATTTTTCAAATAAAGCTCTCCACTCTTTTTCCGCTTCCGATTTAACTTCACTTAATTTTTTATAATGCTCATATACCTCCTCCGGCACAATGAAGCTTTCTTTTATATCCCAATCAAGATTTTTTCTTAAATCCTCAATATTTTCAGTTCCCAGAGGTTCTCCGTGAGCACTGGCTTTGCCTTGTTTTGCACTGCAGCCAAAGCCTATTACCGTATTTATTTTTATAAATGAAGGGCGTGTTTTATCTGCCTTTGCCTGCTTTAAAGCCTCACCTACAGCCAAAAGGTCATTGCCGTCCTCCACCTCAAGAGTCTGAAAGCCGAAGGCTTCCATACGCTGCATAACATTTTCAGTAAAGGCAATATCAGTTGTGCCCTCTATAGTTATATTATTAGAATCATAAATAACTATCAGCTTATGCAGTCCGAGTGTACCTGCATGCGAAAATGCCTCAGAGCTTATGCCCTCCATAAGGCAGCCGTCCCCTCCAAGTACATAGGTATAGTGGTCCACTATATTAAAATCTTTTTCATTAAATATTGCTCCCAGATGTGCCTCAGCCATTGCCATACCCACAGCCATTGCCATGCCTGCACCAAGAGGTCCTGTAGTCGCCTCTACTCCTATTGTATGTCCATATTCAGGATGTCCCGGGGTAAGTGAATTAAGTTGTCTGAAATTTTTGAGATCCTCAATGGAAAGGTTTCCATAACCAAAAAGATGAAAAAGTGAATATAAGAGCATCGAGCCGTGACCGCCTGAGAGTATAAACCTGTCTCTGTCCTCCCATTTCGGATTCTGCGGATTATGTTTCATACAATCAGCCCACAGCTCATACGCTATTGGGGCTGCTCCCAGCGGCAAACCGGGATGCCCTGAATTTGCTCTTTGTATCGCATCAGCTGATAATATTCGTATAGCATTTACTGCTTTTTTCTCAATATTCATTAAAAAACCTCCCTTACTTATACTAAACACATAAGTCTGCGTATGCAGACATTGAAACTTATATAAAACGGCTATAGATTTATAAAGTCTTCTGCCGCTATTATCTTATCATAAAGAAGTGGTTTTGTGTTTATATTTTAAGTATTTTTTTAAATAAAACGAATATAACCGATAAGGTTGCTCAGGCCTTATCGGTTATATCCAAAAGTAAGAGGAAATTTCAATATGTGTAACACTGTATATATCTTAAATTTAGACCTTGTCTAAATGAAAGACCGTATTAATTATAGCACCTTTTATTTGTTCTGCGTCGAATAATAATCAGGTGTGTAAGTAGAGTGAACTGCTCATTGTCTAAAGCCAACGGGCTTCCTGCTTCACAGACTTCGTAGCCTACTATCTCCACAGGCGTTTATTCGGACAGTCCCTGCCCTATAACTAAGAATATAGCACAAGCTCTAATCTGGTTGTAAAACTGATTACAGCTTTGCAAGTTCTGCACCGGCAGCCTTAAGCTTAGCTTCTGCCTCAGCATCAGGTGCGTTATTTGCTATAACACCCTCTCCGGTAACAAGGCTGGCTCCCTTTGCAGTCATTCTGTCCTGCCAAATCCTCATCCATTCTCCATCGCCCCAGTCATATGAACCAAAGAGAAGAAGTGATTTGCCTGAAACCTTTCCTTCGATTGAAGCTACAAACGGCTCAACCTCTGCATCCTCAAGCTCCTCAGCTCCCATAGCAGGACAGCCTATAGCGAATCCCGGAAGTGCAAGAAGTTCATCCACATTTGCCGAAGAAACCTCTATAAGCTCTGCCTTAGCGCCTGCCTCTTCAGCTCCCTGTGCAATCATCTTTGCCATAGCTTCGGTATTTCCGGTCTGGCTCCAGTAAACAATACTAACCTTTTCCATATTCTATTATTCTCCTTTTTGTTTAATTTAAATTGGAAAGTCCTTAACTTTCCCTGCTTAAAAAGGTGCTTTTATATATAGCGATGCCACAACTGATATTTATTAGTAGCATCTATTATGTTGACAAAAGAATTTATGCGGCAATCTCATAAAGAGTTCTGCCAGCCAGCCATTCACTCACGGCTCTTTCTCTTGCTCTGTCAAAGTCTGCAAAGAGCTTTAATGTGGCTTCTAAATCATCATAAACTTTCCAATATCCGCTAAACAGGAAATTCTGTCCCCCGTTCTTTACAAAACCCTTTATATCACATAAGGGATAGCATAAGAACAAACCTATTTCATGAGGAAACAACTCAGCTCTCTTATAAAAGCCGGACATCCTTTTTCTCAGTTTTGAAAAAAATCCTTCCAACCTCTCTCCCTCATAGCCGTACTCTCTTAATAAGGTACTTACCTCTTCTGAGTTAAGGTAATCAAGCAGCTCATTCTTCCTGTATATAAACACAAGGTGCCTGCCTCTTTGGGAATACAGTAAAGCTAAACGAAGCCGTGTCCTTACTGCCAAATCAGCTAAAATCAAAAGCTCTTCATCTCTCACAAAGAACATATTTGACTGTTTGCAGCCTTTAAGCACAAGGGCAGACTGTATTAAAAGTCTAAGCTCTGCTTTTATGTCTTCACTGCCATCTTTAAGTAGTCTTATTACTTTAGCATTCACTGTTTCAGACATCTCGTTTATTCTCTCCTGTTTTTTACCTTTATTGGTTAGGACTCACTAACTATAACACCTAATCCCTAGTTTGTCAATAGGTTTTAAAAACTTTTTTTATTTTTTTATTCTGATTGTACATAATCCTATCGTATTTTACACTGTTTTATATAATTTCGACTTAGGTACTGCTGTATCAGCTGCTTTTATTTTAGTTTAAATACAGTTTTCACAGGCTCATGATCTGAAAATATAAAACCAGTATTCAGATTTTCATAGCTTATCATCTCAATATTTTCAGAAAATATAAACCCGTCGAGAGTTACTGTCTTACTTTCTCCTTCTATAAAAGGCTTTCCGGAATCTCTTGAAGTATTCCTCAGCTTGGATTTTTCAACTTCACCAAGTCTATCCATACCGAAATAAAATCCCTTCGGCACATTGCTTCTTGGAAAAGGATAGGTATAGCTTTCAAAATCTCCCTCGGCATCCTCTGCTGCCTTAAGGTCATGGTTAAAATCTCCTCCGCACAGAACATAATTTCCCTTTTCGTATTCCTGTGCCATATCATTAAAAAGCTTTGAAATCTGTCCCTGTCTGACCTCGTCACTATGTCCATAGGCTGACATGTGAAGATTTATTATAATAAGCTCTTTTCCATTCTCCACAGGCAGTCTTGATATGCTGTAGCATCTGTCAAGGTCTAAAAGCTTTGAAAGAGTTTTTGATATAGGAAAGCTTTTTCTTATAGAAGACTCAATTTTATACAGCGAAAACAAAGCTATTCCCGATTTATTTTTGCCATGAGGCTGGGCAGGCGGATACATTAAAAATGCCGAATCATAATTTTGGGCAAATACTTTATAATAATCAGCAAGCTGCTTACTGAATAAATCAAATTCATCTACATGATAGCTTCTGGTACCGTCTATATCCACTTCCTGTATAAGTGAGAAATCAGGCTTTTGATTTTTAATAAACTCTGCCGCCCCGACTACTGCACTGACTACACTTGCCTTGCTTTTTGCCCATGAGCTTTTTCCTCCGTCCATAAAAAAGCTGAAATCAGGCGTATAGGCTCCAAAGCCTATATTATAGGTTAAAGCGGTGTATTCTGTATTTATTTTAACCTCATTATAGTCAGCTGAGCCTGCAGCCGGAGATAATACCTCAAGCTCCAGCTTATCAGGCAATCTTTTATAGCTTAATAATACATAGAGTAAATATATTAACACCAGGCTTAAAAATAAGGATATTGTTCTTATAAGTATTTTCATTTATTTAATTTCTTCCTTAAAACATGTTTTATTTGCTGCGTTTTTTTCTGGGCAAGGTTTTGTCTATAAATTTTCCTATCTCCTCTTTAAGTGCATTTCCGCTCTCCTCCCAAAACAGCTTCATAGTTTTTCCTATTATGTCTTCCTTTTGAGAATTTGCACGATTCCATTCTTTAAGTATATTAAAAAGTGCCTCAGGCGATATATTCATAAAATCTCTTGTACTCTTGATATTATTATCCTGTAAAATATCAAAAACAGTATTTATAAACTCTCTTTTTTCATCAGGATTAAGTCTTGCCAGCCAGTTTACGATAGCTTTATTAAGCAGGGTGGCTGCACTGCTGAGCTCCTTAGCCCTTACAAATTTAGTTCTTTCAAGCTGCCAGTTTCCTGCATCATGCTGAGCCACTCCGCTGCTTGTGCTTTCTACCACTATGGCGGTTTCCTCATGCTCAAGCAGCAGCCCGACTATTGAATCGGCAGGTATTAAAGTCTTTACCTTATCAGCCACAGTTTCATAATCCTCTTTTGGAACCGACTTCCTTGTAAATCCCGGTCCGTCATTGTTAAAAATCTCTTTAATTCTTTTTTTAATCTTGGCTTCACAATAAATCGCAGCATAAATTGCAAGGTTTCCTCCCTTTGAATGACCGCCTACACGCAGCACTCCATCTTTTTCCTCAGCGACTTCATTGATATAATCTACCGCCTTTTGCTGTGCCGGAATGCTCTCGGTAAAGCTCATAGCAAAATTTTCTCTCCAGCCTGCTATAGTGCTGTCAGTGCCGCTGTAGGATATATAAAGACTTCCGTCATCAAGCTCCATTGAAATTGCGCTGAACTGTGTATTTTTATCGCTGCTTATTTCTTCCACATAGTTATAGAGCATAATCTCTGAAAATCTGCGGCATTTACGGGCGTTTCTCAGTATTTCAACCGGGGTCAGCAGGTAAACGCCTCTTTTTTCAATTTCTTTTTTCTTAAATGAGCGCAGAAAGATTTTTGCAGCTTCTTTAAGCTTGATTCCTCCCTTTCCTCTTGAAGGTACTATACCTGCAAAATCTATATATGATAATTCTGCAAGTATCACATTATCAACCTCATTAAAAGCATCATTGGTAAATTTTAAATCCCCGCGCCACTTCATATAATCAATTATATTGCTCATTTTAAATCTCCTCATTTAATAATAAATATAAAACGATAACTATAATGATTACAAAACTATCCTCTTTATAAAATCCCTCTGTTTTTATTTATACTATATAGAAAATTGTCGGCAGTCAATGTTTTATTTTTTATTTTTTTCTGATATAATATATTTTGTCTAAAAAAAATAGCGGAAAGGACTTTTATTTCACAATGTATACTATACCACCTAAAATTAATTTAGCCTGTCTTCCTACAAAAATTGAAAAGCTTGAAAAAATTTCAGCAGAATATCATAAAAATATTTACATCAAGCGAGATGACCTCACAGGTATGGAATTATCGGGAAATAAGGTACGTAAGCTCGAATATTCCATAGCGGAGGCTCTGGAGCAGGGAGCAGATACACTTATAACCTGCGGCGCCCTCCAGTCAAACCACTGCAGAGCCACCGCCGCTGCCGCTGCAAAGCTTGGACTGAAGTCGGTTCTCGTGCTTAAGGACGGAGAAAAGCAGCCCCCTGCAGGAAATTACCTGCTTGACAGGATACTTGGTGCCGACATACGCCTTATAAGCCCTGAAAGCTATAAAGATGTTAATCAAATCATGCAGGACATAGCCGGAGAGCTTGCTGCTCAAAACAGAAAGGCGTATATAATTCCTATGGGAGCTTCAAATGCCATAGGTATGTTCGGCTATATAGAAGCGGTTAAAGAAATTTTTATGCAGGAAAAGGAGCTTGGCATACATTTCGATGCAATTATAGATACTGTAGGCTCCACAGGCACCTTTGCAGGTCTTGTACTCGGCAGTATCACCTATAATGCAGGTTATGATATAGTAGGCTTCAGCGTAAGCGAAGACAGGGAGTATTTTCAAAATATAAGCTACGAAAATATAATAGAGTGCTGTAAATACCTTTCAAATAATGAATGCACTCATACTCCTGAAAGTCTTGGAGTAAAAAAAGAAGACCTGAAGATAATAGATTTATACAGGGGAGCGGGCTACGGACTTAACTGTGCCGAAGATTTTGAAGTCATTAAACACCTCGCCAGACAGGAAGGAATATTTGTTGATTCCGTATATACCGGCAAAGCCTTTAAAGGCATGCTCAGCGAAATAAAGTATTCTGAAAGCAAGGCTTCAAAAGCAGAGGATTCCGGTTTTCACGCAGATTTTTCAAAATACGATAATATTCTTTTTATACATACAGGAGGGCTTTTCGGTCTTTTCCCAAAGGCTGAAGAAATGTCAAAATACCTGTAATTCATAGCTGATTGGCACTGTGACTATATTAATATTTTATTGATATGCACTGGTTATATAATATGCCGGTCTTTCCGGCATCATCACTAAATATAAAGGGGTAAATTCAATGGACAAAAAAACTTCAAATGCATTTTCCGAATTTAAAAAAACAAAGGACTTCCTGCTCTGTGTAGATTCAGACGGCTGTGTCATGGATACTATGGATATAAAGCATAAAAAATGCTTCGGTCCATGCTTTGTTGAAGAGTGGGGGCTTGAAAAATATAGGGATGAGATGCTTGAAAGATGGAATGAAATTAATCTCTACTCTATGGATAGAGGAATAAACCGCTATAAAGGGCTTGAAATTATTTTAAATGAAATAAATGATAAATATATCAAGGTTGAGGGACTTGAAGATTTAAGGAACTGGGTTTCAAATACTAAGGAATTTTCCTTTAATACACTCAATGCAGAAATCGAAAAAACCGGCAGTCTCTGTCTAAAAAAAGCTTTTAACTGGTCAAAAATGGTTAATCAGTCAATCCATGAGCTTGATGAAGACGAGCTTCTCCCTTTTGAGGGAGTGCATGATATACTTCTGCCCGCAAAGGCTTTGGCAAATATCGCTATAGTTTCCTCCGCAAATCCTGATGCCGTACATAAGGAATGGACAAAGCACGGTCTGCTTGATGTGGTTGACATACTGCTAGCTCAGGATGCAGGCACCAAATCTGACTGCATCAAAAAGCTTATGGAATTCGGCTATGACAAGAGCAAGGTTTTAATGATAGGCGATGCCCCCGGAGATATGTCAGCTGCAGAGGCAAATGGAGTGTTTTTCTTTCCGGTGCTTGTAGGCAAGGAAAAGGAAAGCTGGGATGAGCTTGGAGAGGTGCTTAAAGCCTTCACTACTACAGGTCTTGATTCCAAGCTTCAAAAGCAGCTTAAAGCTAAGTTTATACAGCACCTTACTAGGTAACAAGCTATTTAATTATTAAAGGGCTCCTCTCGCTGCCTTTTACCAGCCCAGAGAAGCCTCGCCGAAAGGATTTTATTTATGAAACTTGCAAATGCACTTTCAGAAAGAGGCGACCTTCAAAGCCGCCTTTCCGAGCTTCAAATACGTCTTAACAACAATTCCAAGGTTCAGGAGGGTGAAGCTCCGGCTGAGCAGCCTGAAGCCCTTTTTGATGAACTTAATATCATACTGACAAGGCTCGAAGAGCTTATAAAAAAAATAAATCTTACGAATAGCAAAACAACAGTAAACGGCATTTCAATCACTGAGCAGCTTGCACACAGGGATTGTTTGAAAGAGCGGCTTCGCATAATGCGCCAATTTCTTAATAATGCAAGTGATATTGTAGACCGCTATTCACCCAAAGAAATTAAAATACAGCCCACAGTTTCAGTAGCCAAGCTTCAAAAGGAGGTTGATAAAATTTCCAAAGAACTCAGGCAGACTGATGAAAGCATACAGGAATTGAACTGGACTACTGAGCTCATGGAGTAAAACAGACAGATTATTATATCATGCATAAGTCAAGGGGGAAAATATGAGTTTTTGCAAGAATTGTGGAAATCGGCTTAGTGAAAATGCAAATTTCTGTGATGTATGCGGAACGCCAGCAAGGGACAGCAGCCCGCAGTCAGACTACAGAAATAATGCGGATATTCCCGCAGAACAGAGCAATAATTATTTTAATAACGATTTTAATGCAGCTCCTGAAACTGCAGATAATGAAACCTTTTTTCAAAATTCTCAATATCAGTTTGACTCGGAGGAGGATACCGGATTTTTTGCCAAAATTATTTCTAAATTTGAAAATAATAAATTATTTGCAGCTGCTTTAATAATACTGTCCATTGTTCTCATAGGGGCAGTTGCTTTCAGTGCAGTTCATTTTTTGCCGGGCATTGCTTCAAAGCAGGAGGACAGTCCGTTAAATACAGAGGCAGAAAGTGAAAAAGCCGACAAAAAGCCTAAAAAAAGCCGTGCTGCCAGGGACTCGGAGGAATTTACCGAAGCTGAAGATTCCAGTGAAGCTTTGCCACCTTCCTCTACCGCTCCTGAAACTGAAGCTGAAACTTCTGCCGCAATGCAGACAGAGCCTGCGACTTTGCAGCAGCCTCAACCCGCAGCTCCGCAGCAGCCTCAGCCTGCAAATTATAAAACCATGTATGTGGTAAATTGCAGCAAAAACATTACGCTCCGCAGCAGCCCTTCAACTAAGGCTGCCGCAATCCGCCAGATTCCTCTCGGTTCACCGGTATCCTATATTGGAACAGCTGAAAACGGTTTTTATAAGATAACCTACCTCAACGATACCGGCTATGCCTTAGCCTCTTATCTTTCCGAAACCAACTCCGGAGGTTCACCTGCTTACTCATACTCGTCGCCCTCCTATACTAAAACTATGTATGTAGTTAATTGCAGTGAGAGCATCACGCTTCGTACCAGTCCCTCAACAAAGGCTTCTGCAATTCGGCAGATTCCTCTGGGAGAGCCGGTATCCTATTTGGAATCCGCAGACAACGGTTTTTATAAGGTGGTTTATTTAGGCAGCACTGGTTATGCTTTAGCTTCCTATCTTTCCGAAGCCGACCCAGGTGTTTACTCAAACTACGAGCAGTATTATCCTGAAACATTATATGTAGTAAACTGTAAGGAATGGATTACTCTGCGTGCGGCACCGTCTACCAATGCTGCTGAAGTCTGCAAAATTCCCTTAGGTGCGGCGGTTACCTATGTGTCAACAGCTGAAAACGGATTCTACCAAGTTTACTATAATGAATGGGAGGGGTATGCTCTAGCCTATTACTTAAGATAAGGCGACAAGCTGAGGTTTAAAATGAAAAAAATACTGATTCTGGCTGTCACGGCTATATTACTGATTTCTTTTGCTGCCTGCCGAAAAGCTGAAAAGGAAAAAGCTACGATTGCAGCAGCTCCTCCGGCTGAAGAAGAAATCAATACCAATCTGGTACCAAACGATGCTGCCGCAGTAAATCAAAGCTCCAAGATTGAAGCCGAGTCTGCTTCTCAGCCGGCTTTAAGCACTCCTGTGCCGGAGGCAAGCGTCAATTATCTTTTTAATACACGTGAGCTTTATACCTATCAGGATATGGAAGCAGACCTGACAACGCTTAATTCCGTTTATCCCGAGCTGATGCAGCTTCAAAGCATCGCTGTAACTGCTGACGGGCGCAATCTCTATCTGGTTACATTAGGCTCGGCAGATTCTCCAAAAAGCCTGATGATTAATGCAGGTATTCATGCCAGAGAATATATTACCTCCCAGCTTTGTATGATGCAGCTCCATGACCTTTTGCAAAAAGCAAAGGAGCATGAAAGCTACCAGGGGATTGAGGTTGCTGAGCTTTTGAGCACAACCCGTGTTTACTTTGCGCCTATGGTCAATCCTGACGGAGTAAGTATTTCTCAGCTGGGAATGAACGGGATTCAAAAGCCTGAAAATAAGCAGAAAGTTCAGAGTATATATTCATTGGAGAGTCAAAAAGCAGCAGACATGGGAGCTTATCTTCAACAGTGGAAATCAAATTCTCAGGGTGTAGATTTAAACCGCAATTTTGATGCCGACTGGGAAAGCTATAATGATAAGGTAGGGCATCCCTCAGCAGATCACTATAAGGGCAGTGCAGCAGAGGCTGAGATAGAATCAAGAGCACTTGCCGACCTTACCAGAAGGCTTAAATTTACCGAAACCGTAAGCTATCACACTCAGGGAGAGGTAATTTACTGGTATTATAAGCAGGAGGGAGAATTAAAGGCACGAAGTCGGCATATTGCGGAGATTGTACAGTCCTTAACCGGCTATAGGCTCGACTCAAACTACCAAAATCTGGACCCTGCCGGCTATAAGGATTGGGCAATTTCAAAAATGAAAATCCCCAGTCTTACAATAGAATGCGGACATGGTGCAAATCCGGTAGACCCTGCTCAGCTTTCGAGCATTTGGCAGGAAAATAAAAGTATTTGTCCTGCCCTGCTGCTTGATTTATATCAGGTAAATTAAATAAAACATTTTTAACAGTTCTGCATAGAAGAAATTCAGCGATTTAGGGGGGAATACTATGAATTTTTGTAAGCATTGCGGTAATCTGCTTGATGAAAATGCAAGCTTCTGTGATATATGCGGTGAACCGGTGTCTCAGCCCGAAGCCGATAGCAATACCGGATTTTTTTCAAAAATAATATTTGAATTGGAGCGCAATAAAACTTTTGCAGCTGCTTTAGCTGTGCTACTGGCAATCTCTCTGGGAATAGTTACCTTCTGCCTATTACAGGTTTTGTCAAGCTCTGGTTTAAAATCAGCGAAAAAGGATGAAAATTCAACTGCAGCTGAAAAAAGTAAAGATAAAATTAAATCCAATAAGACAGATAACGAGGTTGTAAGTGCTGAAAAATCAGTTATAGCTAAATTTTCTGAAGTCGCCGATTCTAAATCCGAATTTGACAGGCTTCAAACTCGGATGCAGTCCAAAGCTAAGTCTTATCCGGCTGTAAATATGAAGTATATTTCTTCCGACGTATCTGAATATCCTTTGATAAAAATTTATTATCAGCTGATAGATGCGAACGGAAACTCTATTATTTTAAACTCTCCCTCTGCAGCAATTCGTGAATCTGTAGCGGGCGGAGCTTATATAGAAAGAGAAGTAAAACGCATTGAAAAGCTGAAGGGAAATCAAGGGCTTAGTATTGATATTATAGCGGATAAATCCGGCTCAATGGGTACGGACATGCCTAAAGTCCAAAATGTCATGAGTCAGTTTATCAGTAGCTTGGATTACCAAAATGGAGACCAGGCTGAATTATTGGCTTTTGAAGGCAATGTAATGTATATGTGCTCCTACACAAAAAATACCAGCCTTTTAAACAACGGTATTTCAAGTTTATCCGCTTATGGCGATACAGCTCTTTATGATGCCTGTATTGAGGGGATTAGAAACGCCTCCGGGCAGGCCGGAGCAAAATGTGTTATTGTCTTTACTGACGGGCAGGACAATGCCAGCCTGCACAATGCTCAGGAGGTGATAAATTATGCCGTTTCTTCCTCTGTTCCGCTTTATATTATAGGTGCAGGAGATGCAGACAGCTACGGACTCACCGATATTGCAAACCGCACGGGCGGACGTTATTGGAATATTAACGACCTTTATGATATGTCGCAGATTCTTCAAAGTATTTATACAGAGCAAAAAGATTTATACTGCCTGGAATATGTCACAGATACAAATGTAGATGCTTACACACAAAGAACCGCCTCATGTATTATTTTGGATGATAATTATGGCGTACAAAACGAAAGCAGCTTTACTCCAAGCAAAGTCATTCAGCATGCCCAGCATAACAACCGCTATGAGGCTGTAAAAAACGATATATCCTGGATGGACGCAAATACAAATGCTATTCAGCAAGGCGGGCATCTGGTCACTATCACTTCACAGCAGGAAATGAATGATATCATTAATATAGCTCAAGGAGCAGGGCTTAAATATGTATGGATTGGAGGCTATACCATGATAACAAACGGATATTGCTACGGACATTGGATTACCGGAGAGGATTTCAATCAGTATTCTGCCTGGTATCCCGGAGAGCCGTCAAGAAATGACAGAGATGGAACTGAAGAAAAATATCTAATGCTATGGAATGTAGAAGGTAACTGGTCATGGAATGACGAAAGGAATGACCCTGCACATGACCCTAAGTTCACCTATTTTTTAGGAAAAACAGGATACGTTATAGAATATGAAAATTAAAAATAAATTAATTGTTTGCTTATCCAATATATTACTGTTGCTAATCCTCAGCTGCTCCTCCTGTACCCCTAAGCAGAATATAGATGAAAGTAAGTCTGTCAGTCTTTCTTCTAAACCGGAAGCGCGTTTAGAGCAAAAGCACGATCCAAGTGAAACAGCGGCACTTATAGAAACAACATCATTTAAAAATGAGGCTGCCTCTCAACACGAAACTGCACCGGCTTCCGCTGCTGATGCCACAGCAAGCCTCGATGATAAACTATCTCTGCAAATAGAAAAGCAGCTGGCAAGTATGAGTCTTGAAGCTAAGGTCGCACAGTTGTTTTTTGTAACACCTGAATCTTTAACAGGCTATTCAAAAGTAATACAGGCAGGAGAGCAAAGCAGAAAGTCCTTTAAAAAATATCCGGTAGGAGGGCTGATATATTTTTCTCAGAATCTGGAAACTCCGGAGCAGACCAGGTCAATGCTTGAGAACATGCAGAAGATAGCCTTGGATACCAGCGGATTTCCGATATTTCTATCCACTGATGAAGAAGGAGGAGAAGTTGCAAGATTACAGGGAACGAGCGGATTTGGAATTCCAAAAACTCCTTCTATGAGGGATATAGGAAAAACAAATGATTTATCAGAAGCAAAGCAGGCAGGCTCAACTATCGGAAATTATTTGCAGGATTATGGTTTTAATCTGAATTTTGCACCGGATGCCGACGTACTTACAGAGCCAAAAAACCGGATAATCGGAAGCCGCTCCTTCGGTTCAGAGCCCTCACTGGTTTCAAATATGGCAAAAGCCTACGAAGACGGTTTAAATGAGCAGGGAGTGCTTGGCTGCTACAAGCATTTTCCCGGTCATGGCGGAACACTGGAAGACAGCCATAAAGACTATGCCTTTTCCTATAAAACTTTAGAGGAATTAGAAAATGTAGAGCTTTTTCCTTTTAAGGAAGCTGCAAAAAGGCAAGCTGCCATGATAATGATTTCGCATATTTCCTTGCCTAATGTTCTCGGAGATGATACGCCGGCTTCCTTATCGAAAAAAATAGTTACCGATATATTAAGAGTTGAATACGGCTACCAGGGAATCATTATTACCGATGCATTGGACATGGGCGCAATTCATAAGCATTACAGTACGGAAAAGGCGGTTCAAATGGCCTTCAATGCAGGGGTAGACATGTTTCTGATAGCAGGTGATTTTCGTTCAGCCTACCAGTCACTCTTATCAGATTTTCAAACAGGAAAATTATCTGAAGAACGCTTAGATGAATCTATCAGAAGAATTTTACGAGTTAAGCTTAAGCTTTCATAGCTTTATTGTATGCAAAATACTAATTGGCAAGGTTATACAAAGCGTGTAAAAATCCGCTGTTTATAAAGGTTTTCGATTTTTGAAACACTTTTATATAGCAGCAAAGTTACCATACTGACTAATATGCCGGGCACATACTCTTATAGCAAAATGCATTGCTCAGCAGGTTTACAACGGCAATTTTACTTTTTACATTTACTACCCTTTACAGTTTGTATAGCCGGGGCGGGATTGGGGAAATAAAAATGGTGTTGCAAAATTCAGCGTTTCTGCAATATATAGTTGAATATTTTTTGCTTTCTATACTATATATTATCTGAATCTGCTATTTTGCAACACCACTTTAAATACGGTATTTTAAAAACAGCATCTTAAGCCGAAACTGTCGGCTCCATTAAAAGTATCTCTTCAGTCAAAAATGAGGTGAGCCTGCCTTTTATAAGCTTGTTTTGTCCCTCTGCAAAGTAAGGCACTGCCGCCTTGACGTATTCCTTAGTATGACCTAAAATATATTTTCTGCCGTTAATTTCAACTACTTCTTCACTTAACAGCTCATCAAATTGCCCAAGGCAGTGTTTCCTGAAATCATAAGCCTTTTCTTTATTTATTTTTGCAAGTATGGCTGCACGGACTGATTTTTCTTTTTGAGTCAGCTGATTAGGCAGCTTTGCCGCCTTAGTTCCCTCTCTGACAGAAAAAGGAAATATATGCATTTCATAAAATCCCACTTCATTCACAAAATCTCTGCTTATATTGAATTCTTCCTCACTTTCTCCCGGGAAGCCCACTATAATGTCGGTAGTAATTGCCGGATGTCTATAATACTCTCTTATCAGTTTTACTCCCTTTATAAAATCGCTGCTGTTATACTGCCTGTTCATGCGCTTAAGCACACTGTCACAGCCGCTTTGCAGTGAAAGATGAAAATGCGGGCAAAACTGAGGGATTTGAATCAGTCCCGAAAGAAATTCCCGGCTGATTATCCTTGGCTCTAAAGAGCCTATTCTCAGTCTTTCAACCCCCGGAATTCCGGCAACCGCACTTATAAGCTCCAGCAGCTGCTGCTTTCTGTCCACATCAAGCCCGTACGAAGAAAGATGTATCCCTGTAAGCACCATTTCTTTATAGCCCTTTTTAACAAGTCCGCTTACCTCAGCCAGAATACTTTTAAGCTCCCTGCTCCTTATCCTGCCTCTCGTATAAGGTATAATACAGTAGGTACAAAACTGATTGCAGCCATCCTGTACTTTTATGAAGGCTCTTGTATGCCTGCCAAGCTTTGATACTCCGAAGTCTTCATACTCACAGCTTTTATTTATATCTATAACATTGCTCAAAACCCTTCTTTCGATATTTTCAGATTTTTTGCTGTAAGCAGCAAGCTCATCCGAGTTTTCTTTTATGGCTTCTTCAATGACCTGATGCTCCGGCTTATTTAGTTTTATTACTTCATCAAAATATTTATTTATAATTACGGCTATATCTTTCTTTTTATTATTCCCGACTATTATATCTATATTGCAGTCTTGCTTTATCTTTTCAGCTCCTGACTGTACATAGCAGCCCGCAGCTACTACCACGGAATCAGGATTTTCTTTTTTAGCTCTGTGTAAAATCTGCCGTGATTTTCTGTCGGCAATATTTGTTACTGAGCAGGTATTAATTATATATACATCAGCATTTTCATTAAAATTTACAAGCTCATAACCTGCTTCACTCATAATCCTCTGCATAGCCTCTGTTTCGTATATATTTACTTTACACCCAAGCGTGTGAAAAGCAACTTTTCTCATAAAATCTCCTTGACTTTAGTTCAATTTCTATGTAGGATATATTCAGATAAGTGCTTTAAGCACTTTACTAATATTTGTATTATAATGTCATTCACAAAGGAGGAATATTTATGAAAACCATTCGTATTTCATTAAACACCATTGATAAGGTTAAAGCATTTGTAAATGACCTTTCAAAGTTTGATGTTGATTTTGACCTAGTTTCAGGCAGATATGTAATTGATGCTAAATCAATCATGGGTATATTCAGTCTTGACCTTTCAAAGCCTATTGATTTAAATATACATGCTGATAATGAAGCAGAGCAGATTGTTGAAGCCTTAAAATCCTACATCGTTGATTAATTTATGATTTGTAATCATAAAAATTTTTTATTTGTATTATTTTAGAAGCTGCTGCAATAAGAACAGAATTTACAGAGTCACAATTTTGTAATCCTTTTCTTTAATGCAGCAGCCTTTTTATATGATTAATTAAATTCTGTTATTTCGCATCGCATAAAATTCTCTCTTTGCCAGCTATCGCAATTTTTACAAGCTCATCTATCTTTTCAGCAAGCAGACCTTCCGAGGCGATTATTTGATTAAGCTCAGGCTTAGTCACCGGATGCTTTGCTACAAAGATTGTACAGCAGTCCTCATAAGGCTGTATTGAAGTTTCAAATGTGCCTATCCTCTGCGCTATAGCTATAATTTCCTGTTTATCAAAGCCTATGAGCGGTCTGAATACCGGCATCCTGCATACATTGTCGGTGACTGCAAGAGAATGTACTGTCTGGCTTGCCACCTGACCTACGCTCTCTCCGGTTATCAGCGCTAAATCTCCGTGAGTTTCAGCTATTGTCTGCGCAATTTTCATCATATAGCGCCTCATAATTATAGTTATCTCCTCATGAGGGCATTTCTCATATATGTATAATTGTATATCCGTAAAATTAATTATATTCAAATTTATAGGTCCTGCATAGCGTGCTGTGATACCGGCAAGCTCAATAACCTTCTGCTTAGCTCTTTCTGAGGTATAGGGCGGAGCATGAAAATACACCGCTTCTATTTTAACTCCTCTCTTTGCTATCATATAGCCTGCTACCGGAGAGTCTATCCCTCCGGATAAAAGCAGCATCGCTCTGCCGTTAGTCCCTACCGGCATTCCTCCCGGACCCGGGATTGACAGAGAATATATATTTATATGATTCCTTATCTCAACCTTTAATAATACCTCAGGCTTATGCACATCCACTCTGAGCTCATTAAAAGCTTCAAGAATAGCCTCTCCAAGCAGTGCATTGATCTGCTCCGAGGTTTTAGCATAGCTTTTATCCGCCCGCCTTGTATCAACCTTAAAGCTCAATCTCTTATCAGGATAAGCCTTGTCAAAGTATGCTACTGCCGATTTCTTAAGATTATCAAAATCCTTTGATTCTATTCTTACTACAGGGCAGACTGCGACTATGCCGAAAACTTTGCAAAGTGCAGCAATTACTTCATCCTCATCATAATCCTTAGCTGCATCCACATATATTCTTCCAAGCTCTTTGCTTACAGTAAACTCACCCGAAATCGTTCTTAAGGCGAGCCTTATCTGTTTCATAAGTGCATCTTCAAATTTATATCTGTTCTTTCCCTTGACCCCTATTTCCCCATACTTAATTAAAAATGATTTATACTTCATAAATTACAGCCTTTCTTTTGCAGCACTCTTGTGACAGACAAGTGAGCAATTTTTCTTACACATAAACAGCACAGACCTTCTCAATCCGCTTCGCCGCTTTCTTATATAGATATAACTACTTGAATCTTCTAAGCACCGGAAGCATTTCATTAAGCCTTTCTAAAAAATAATCCGCCTCATGCATTGTATTATATTCAGAAAATGACAGCCTTATAGTTGAAGCAGCCGCTTCATCAGTAAGCCCTATGCCTTTTAAGGTACCTGATATCCCCGGGTGGTTTGAAGAACAGGCTGAGCCGCTTGCGACATAGATGCCCTCGGCTTCAAGCGCATGCAAAAGCACCTCGCCTCTTATACCCTTTACAGTTACGCTGAGCACGTGAGGAGCACTTAACAGTCCCCTCTGAGAATTAATGCTTACTCCCTCTGTATTTTCAAGCCCGCTTATGATATGGTCCTTAATCTCTGCAACTTTTTTTACCTTATTGTCAAAATTCTCATAAGCTTCAGAAGCAGCCTTTCCCATACCTGCGATGCCCGGTATATTAAGAGTTCCGCTTCTCAACCCCCTTTGCTGACCTCCTCCAAACACTACAGGCTTTATTTTTATTTTTTCATTTACATATAAAAATCCTACTCCTTTTGGAGCATGAAGCTTATGCCCGCTTACGCTTAACAGGTCAATCCCCGATTTTTTAGGATATATCCTATATTTTCCATACGCCTGTATTGCATCAACATGGAATATAATCTGAGGGTTTATGCTTTTTATAAGTGCTGCAATCTCATCAACAGGCTCCACCGCTCCCATTTCATTATTTACAAGCATTGCAGAAATCAGAACAGTGTCTTTTCTTATGGTGTTTTTCAGCTCCTCAAGACTGATGTGACCCAAGCTGTCCGCCGGCAGTATACTGATTTCAAAACCCTCTTCTTTTAAATAGGCAAGCGGCTCATAAACAGCTGGGTGCTCTATTGAGGTGCTTATAATATGCCTTCCTGACCTTTGATAGGCTCTGGCAGCCCCTATAAGAGCCATATTGTTTGACTCCGTGCCGCCTGAGGTAAATACTATTTCTTTAGGATTTACCTTTAAGGTTTTTGACACCGCCTGTGCCGCCTCCTTATAATAATTTTCAGCCTCCACACCCATTACATGCCTGGCTGAGGGATTGGCATAATCTTCTTCCATAGTTTTTTTCATCACCTCTATTACCGAGGGGCTGACCTTGGTTGAAGCCGCATTATCAAAATAAACTCTCATAATCTAATTCCCTTATATTTTTTATTGTTAAAATTTTAGCTGTCCAAATAAAGCATTAAAGCCGAAAGTATTGCAAAGCCGGCAGTTTCAGTCCTCAGTATGCGCCTGCCAAGCATTACGGAAGTAAAGCCTTCAGAAACCGCCTCTTTAATTTCATTTTCTTCAAAGCCGCCCTCAGGACCTATGCAGATGGCAATGTCTTCTCCCGGCAGCAGTTTTTCTAAAAAACCCTTAAGCCTTCCCTGCTCTTTTTCAAGCTCATAGGGTATCAGCTTATGTTTAAAGCCTTTAGTATACTCAAGAAGCCTTTTAAAATCAAGAGGCTTGGCTACCCTGGGTATAATCTTTCTTTTAGATTGCTGAGCAGCACTTTTTGCTATTGTGTTCCATCTTTGAAGCTTTAATGCAGTTTTTTTGGCATCAAGCCTTACAACTACTCTATTTGTAATAACAGGCACTATCTCACTTACGCCAAGCTCTACCGCTTTTTGTATTATAAGCTCCATTTTATCAGACTTCGGGAGTGCCTGAAACAGCACTATCCTGTTATTAAGCTCCCTCACGTCGTTATTTTCCTCTTTGATTTCCAGATAGATGCAGTCCTTTTCCACTCTCTCTATGCTGCATAGATAATCCCAGTCATTCCCTGTACTGACAAGCAGCCTTTCTCCCTCTTTCATACGCAGGACCTTTGAAATATGTCTTGCATCCCCGCCTTTTATTACCACTTTATTTTCCCTGATGTCTTCCGGATTTATAAAAAAATGCTGCATAAAAATTTTATACAGTAGAATAAAGCGGATAGCTGCAATCCGCTTTATTGTTTGTCTCATTTAAGATTACTTATTGGCATTATTATTTCAGCCTTTGAGTTCTTCTTGCACAAACTGCCACCCATTCTCCGTCACTTAATACCTCTATAAGCTCCAGATAAGGATTTTTCTCTACTGCCAGTCTTACCTCCTCTGCTTTTGTATCAATAATTCCCGAAGCAATAAATATCGCTCCGTCCTTTAAATGTCTTGTAATTTCTTTCTGCAAAAGCACTATTACCGGTGCAAGAATATTTGCTACCGCTATATCATACCTGTTTTCTCCGACTTCCCTTTGAAGCTCCCTGTCTTCCAGCAGATTCCCGCATATAAATTTCATCCTTGAGGCGGCAATGCCATTTGCTGCCATATTTTCTTTAACGCAGTCTTCTACATTTTTATCTATGTCTACAGCACAGACCTTAGCCGCACCAAGCTTTAGTGCAATAATTCCAAGGATGCCGCTGCCCGTTCCTACATCAAGGATTTCAAGAGCTTTTTCTCTCTCTTTTAATAAGGTATTTTTTCCCTTGCCTTGCTTAAGCTCTTTATTTTTAATTCCGCTTATATATTTTCTTAAAAGCTTGATACAAAGCTTGGTAGTTTCATGTGAGCCTGTACCAAATGCAGTTCCGGGGTCTATTTCAACCATAGCTGTATATTGCATATCTTTAGGAATTTTTTCCCAAGTGGGTTTAATAAGTATATCTTCTACCTTAAAAGGCTTAAAAAACTGCTTCCAGTTATTCAGCCAGTCTTTATCTTCGGTTTCATCCTCTATAATTATACAGGAACCAATATCGCTGAATACATTAAGCTCCATAAGCTCTTCATTCACCTGCTGCAATATAGCCTCATTACTCTTATCCTCTTTAAATTCGAGGTAAAAGCTGACCTTAGCTTTTCCCTCATCCTCCGGGAGCTTGGGAAGTATATCTATAAACATTCCGCTGGTTTCATCTTCTGTAAGCGGAACAAAGTCTTCTATCTCAATCCCTTCTATACCTATATCATTTAAAACCGCACTTATCATATCAACTGCATCTGTTCTGGTCATTATAGTGTATTTTTTCCATTTCATAAATTTAAACCTTTCGGTGCTGAATATTTTAGGGGCTATTCTTATGTATTATAGCATATTTTATGCAGGCACATTTGTCAATATTATAGTGAGACACAAAAATACAGCAGCAGAATTTTACTCCCGCCACTGCATTTTAAAAATATTAATTAAATTTTGCTCCCGCTCCTCTTAAAACGTGCTTTGCAAGCACTGAAGTAGTTATGCTTCCAACTCCTCTGGGTACAGGACTTATATATAAAGCCTTTTTCTCCACCTCGTCATAGTCAACATCTCCGCAGAGAACTCCATTCTCGTCTACATTAATGCCGACATCGACTACAATCGCTCCTTCTGAAACCATATCGGCAGTAACCATTCTTGCCTTTCCGGCGGCAGCAATTAAAATTTCGGCACTGCGGCAGGTTCCTGCGAGGTCTTTGGTTCTTGTATGACACATGGTCACTGTGGCATTACGCTTTAGTAAAAGCATGGCAAGCGGCTTTCCCACCACCATACTTCTTCCCACAAGAGTAACTCTTTTGCCTGTAAGCTCAATTTTATAATAATCAAGCATTTCAATCACTGCCTGAGCTGTACATGGAGGGTATCCACTTAAATCTCCGGAGAATACCTTCGCTATATTAACATCGCACATGCAGTCAGAATCTTTTTCAGGGCTGATCACTGAAAGCACAGCACCTTCGTCAAGATGCTTCGGCAGAGGTCTGAACATCAAAATTCCATGTACTTTTTTGTCTGAATTTATTTTATTGAATTCAGCTTCAAAATCCTGCTGCGAAACATCCTGAGCAAGCTCATGCACTTCGCATTCTATACCTATGTCAGCCATTTTCTTAACTGCACCCTTTTCATAGGCTAAATCATCTGCTCTGCTTCCCACTCTCAATATAGCAAGCTTTGGAGAAACTCCTCCTGCCTTAAGCTCTGAAACCTTTTTTACCATTTCCTCCTTCATAGCCGCAGCTACTTCGGAGCCTTTCATAACTGTTGACATCCTACCTCCTAAGACGGTCTTATTTTCTGCATCACAGCAGCAAATACCTTTTCTCTAATCTGGCTGCCTTCTTTTAATATGGCATCAGTCCTGTCATTAAGCTCCTTTTTATGTGCTTCATCCTTCATGAGCTTAGTATTTATAAAGATATTTAATGAAGCTCCCTCAAGTGCCGCCTGTGCAAACACTATGCCTACACCGACATCGCTTATGACTAAGGCACTGCCCTTTTGTCCCATTATATCAAGAAGCTTCATAGCCTTAAGTGTAGTTTCCATTATATTCATGGGAACCAGGCTTGCCTTGTAAAGAGCCTCCTCGAGCACCTTTTCCTTATGCTCCTGCTGCTCCTTAGTATCCTTTGGAAGTCCGTATGCCTTTGACAGCGGCTCAAACACCTCAGCATCATCATCAGTAAGCTTTATCATATCCTGCATAAGAGATTTTAAGCTTTCTCTTGCTGCTTTAACTTCTTCTTCCACCTCGGCATACTTCTTTTTGCCTACAGTGAGATTCGCCACCATCATTCCAAGTGCACAGGCAAAAGCTCCTACTGCCGCACAGGCACCGCCTCCTCCCGGCACCGGCTGGGAGGAGGACAGGGCTTCCAGAAATTCAGTAGTTTTCTTTTCAAGCATCATATAAAATTGCCCTCATATTAATTATTTAATATTTAGAATAATCCTGAGATTACACCGTCATCATTAACATCAATCTTTTCAGCAGCCGGTACCTTAGGAAGTCCCGGCATCTTCATAATATCACCGGTAAGTGCAACTACAAAGCCTGCTCCTGCTGAAGGTGTAACATCCCTTATAGAAATCTTAAATCCTGTAGGTCTTCCAAGAACCTTGGCATCATCAGTGAGTGAATACTGGTTTTTAGCTATACAGATAGGCACATTGCCAAGTCCTATAGCTTCAAGATTCTTAATTTCCTTGCTCGCCTTTGCTGAAAAATCAACGCCGTCAGCGCCATATACTTTCTTTGCAATAGCTTCTATCTTCTCTTTAATAGGAGCATTTACATCATATACGTACTCCATAGTGCTTTCGCCCTTAGCAAGCTCTATAACCTCCTGTGCAAGCTCCTTGCCGCCTTCGCCTCCTTTAGCCCACACATCTGAAAGTGCTACATTTACTCCGTACTCTTTGCATTTCTTTCTTACAAGCTCAACCTCTGCCTCTGTATCTGTCGGGAACTTATTAATTGCCACAACAGCCGGAAGCTTATATACCTTTGTAATATTTTCAATATGCTTTAAGAGGTTTGGAAGTCCCTTTTCAAGTGCTTCAAGATTTTCTGCCTGAAGCTCTTCTTTTGCAATTCCGCCGTTATATTTCAATGCTCTTATTGTAGCTACCAGAACTACTGCGTTTGGACGAAGTCCCGACATGCGGCATTTGATGTCTATAAACTTCTCTGCACCGAGGTCAGCACCGAAGCCTGCTTCTGTAATCATATAGTCTGCAAGCTTCATTCCCATTTTTGTAGCTATAACACTGTTGCAGCCGTGTGCTATATTGGCAAACGGTCCGCCGTGTATAAATGCTGGTGTTCCCTCAAGAGTCTGAACAAGGTTCGGCTTGAGAGTATCCTTAAGCAGTGCGGCAACTGCTCCCTGTGCATTCAAATCACCTGCTCTTACAGGCTCTCCGCTTCTTGAATAGGCTACTATGATGTTTGCGATTTTTGCTTTAAGGTCGCTTATATCATTTGCAAGGCAGAATGCAGCCATTACCTCTGATGCGGCAGTTATATCAAAGCCGTCCTGTCTTGTAACGCCGTCAGGCTTTTCTCCAAGTCCGTCAACAATACGGCGAAGCTGACGGTCATTCATATCTATACATCTTCTCCAGGTAATTCTTTTAAGGTCTACATCGAGCTTATTGCCCTGTTGAATATGATTGTCAAGAAGTGCGGCTATCAGGTTATTTGCTGCACTGATAGCATGAAGGTCGCCTGTAAAATGAAGGTTGATGTCTTCCATAGGAACTACCTGTGCATATCCGCCGCCTGCTGCTCCGCCCTTTACACCAAATACCGGTCCGAGTGATGGTTCTCTGATTGCAACCATTGTCTTCTTGCCAAGGAGGTTCAATGCATCTGCAAGCCCTATCGTAGTGGTAGTCTTTCCCTCTCCTGCCGGAGTCGGATTAATTGCCGTCACCAGAATAAGCTTTGCATCCGGCTTTTTAACAAGCTCATCCTTATAATAACGATAGTCTATCTTTGCCTTATATTTTCCGTAGTTTTCTACGTATTTATCAGGAATTCCCACATAGCCGGCAATCTCATTAATTGACTTAACCTTTGCTTCCTGGGCTATTTCAATATCACTTTTAAATCCCATCTCTGTTCACCTCATACCTCCCTTAGAGATACCCTTTCATTTTTTATTATTTCTTTTTTGGCACTGAATGTATTGCCTCTCCAAATACATCCTCAAGTGCTTCACCCACAGCCTCATTATAGGTAGGATGAGCCCTCATAGCCTTTAAAAGCTGCTCAACGGTAAGTCTGTTTGCAACTGCCGTTCCGAACTCTCCTATCATATCTGTAGCCCTTGCGCACATCATCTGTGCCCCAAGTACTACCTTGCTCTGCTTATCTGCAACTATTTTCACAAAGCCGCGTTCTTCCTTTGAAATAAGGGATTTACCGTTTGCACTCATCATAAACTTACCGGTATTTATCTCAATTCCCTTTTCTTTAGCCTCTGCCTCGGTAATACCCACGGAGGCTATCTCAGGCTCGGTGTATACACAGCCCGGCACTATGTTTAAATCTATGCTTCTGGTATGATTTGCCAGCTCCTCTACAAGACAGATGCCTTGTGCACTTGCCAAGTGAGCAAGCTGCATTCCTTTTATCAGGTCGCCTATTGCATAAACACCATCCATCGAGGTTTTAAAATGCTCGTCAACCACTACACGACCGCGCTCCATTTCAAGTGCCACGCCCTCTCCAAACAAGCCGTCGATATTTGGCACTCTGCCTACTGCACAAAGCACATACTGCGATTGGATTTTAAGCTCTTTTTCCTTTTCGACATAGGTGCAGACAAGGCTTTCTCCCTCTTTTTCCACCTTGCTGACTGAAACTGAAGTATGTATGTCAATCCCTCTTTTCTTAAGTATCAGCTTAAGGTTTTGTGAAATATCCTTATCCATATTTGCAACTACATTCGGAAGTGCCTCAAGTATAGTTACCTTAGCCCCAAGTGCCGCAAATACAGAAGCAAATTCAACCCCTATTACTCCTCCGCCTATTATAGCAAGGCTCTCGGGAACCTCTTCAAGCTGAAAAAGCTCGTCACTTGTAAGCACACCCTTACTGTCCAGTCCCGGTATAGGGATAAGAGAGGGCTTGGAGCCTGTAGCCAGAATAACACTCTTAGCTTTATAGCTTCCCTTATTCTCTCCGTCTGCAACAGTTATGCTGCCGTCCTTTTCAAGAACTCCCTTTGAGTTGATATAAGTCACTGAATTAGTCTTAAAAAGATGCTCAACACCTTGACAAAGCTTATCAATTACATCCTGCTTATAAGCAAGTATTCTTCCATAGTCATAGCTTACGCCCGTGACAGAAATTCCATAGACTTCAGCTTCTTTAATTTCTCTGTAAAGAGATGAGGCATGAATCATCGCCTTTGCTGGAATGCAGCCTCTGTTAAGGCAGGTTCCTCCAACCCTTCTTTCTTCCATAACAGCCGTCTTAAGACCGAGCTTTGCAGCTTTTAATGCGGCTACATAGCCTCCGGGACCTGCACCCACGACTATTACGTCAAAATTATTCTCCATAAGCCTGCTTCTCCTTATAATCAATTATATTTTATTTAAATACAACCTTATAAATCAACTTCCTGCAGCCACGAAATTACATCCTTTTTCATAGCTCCGTCAAAATCCTCAGTTAAAGCCGCCGCTTCAAGAGATTTACAAAGTTCATTTCTGCTATATTTACAGCCCTTAAGGCACTCTTCAAGTTCAGGTATAAAGTCAGTCTTCATCGCATCTGAAAATACTGCGACATCTTTTATAATACCGCAATCAATCCCGAACTGTATGAGAATTTGCCCCCATTCAAAGCGCTTGGAGATTTCATACTGAAAATCTATTCTTTTACCGAATATTACATTCCACGAAGCAAAATATGCTGTACGTTTTTCAATATCTTCCTGATCAAGCTCTTCAAATTTTATTATCTCGGCTTTTAAGCCGTACACTTCTTGAAATGCCTCAAAAAGATTTCTTTTAAGCATTTCAATGTCTATTTCCTTTTTAAAATCAGTGAGATTGGCAACTCTTGATTTGACCGAATCTACTCCCTTCGACTGAAGCTTTTCCTTCGAAACTGTAAGATATTTTGAAAGCTCCTCAATATTTACATTAAGCATTATAGTACCGTGATGATAGCACTGTGAGCCGGTTTCATAAAATGCATTTCCTGAAAACTTTCTGCCCTCTATAAGAATGTCGTTGCGACCAGACCTTTCCGCTTTGATGCCGAACTTTCCTACAGCCTCTATTATTACCTGAAGCTGTTTATTCAAATCATAATTTTCCTTATTTACAAGAAAGGTAAAATTCAGATTGCCTAAATCGTGGTAAACCGCTCCTCCGCCTGAAAGCCTGCGCACTATAAAGCCTCCGTCCGCCTCCAGCTTGCTGACAAGGCATTCCTTCCATGCATTTTGATTCCTGCCTATGACAATGGTGTTTCTGTTCTGCCAAAGATAAAGGATACACTGATTTTCGGCACAATTAAGAAGCAGATGCTCCTCAACCGCCAGATTTTTATAAGGATAGGTCTGATTACTTTCTATATATGTGATTCTATCTATCATTATCTTATATTCTCCATCCACTTTATTATATAAGCTTTTGCCTTGGAAAAGTAAAGCAGATATTATCACATACTGCTTATCCTCAAACTTTTATTGCCAATAAGGTATACCGGCACATTGCTGAAATCTCAGCAAGACAAAATACTGAGATTTCAATTAATAATGCACCGGCACTCCGAAATTTATTTTATCTTAATAATCAATCTGCATTACTGCCATTTATACCTAAGTACAGGATTTCTGGCAGCTCCCACCTCGTCAAGTCTGCCTACCGGTGTAGTAACCGGTGCCTGGTGCAGCACTTCAGGGTCTTTCTGTGCCTGCTCATAGAGCTTACGGAATACTGCCACTGCATCATCCAGAGTCTCCTTTGATTCAGTTTCAGTAGGCTCTACCATCAGTGCCTCGTGTACTATAAGCGGGAAGTACATTGTCGGCGGATGCATTCCGTTGTCAAGAAGTGATTTTGCTATGTCCATAGCGGAAACCCCAGTCTTATGCTTAAGATCGTCAAGACTCATAACAAATTCATGCATGCAAACCTCATCGTATGCCATAGTATAGAGGTCTTTAAGCTTATCCATCATATAGTTTGCATTAAGCACGGCATTCTTGCAAGCTTGAGGGATGCCCTCCTTACCAAGTGTTTTAATATAAGTTAATGCTTTTACAACTACCAGGAAGTTGCCATAAAAGCTTTTCATATCGCCTATGCTGTGTTCAGGCTTAACAAATTTTTTCTCATCCTCTCCTTCAACCAGCATTGAAGGCATAAACTCAACCAGCAGATTCTTGCAGCCTACAGCTCCGCTTCCAGGACCGCCGCCGCCATGAGGGGTTGAGAAGGTTTTATGGAGGTTGAGATGAATTACATCAAAGCCCATATCTCCGGGCTTAACTACACCCATAACCGCATTTAAGTTTGCACCGTCGTAGTAGTTAAGTCCGCCGCAGTCATGTATTAATTTTGTAATCTCAAGGATATTCTTGTCAAAAAGTCCCACGGTATTAGGATTGGTCAGCATAAGTCCGGCTATATCATCACCTAAAACTGTTTTAAGCTTTTCCATATCAACACAGCCGTCCGGGCCTGAAGGCACTGAAACTACTGAATATCCCGCCATAGTTGCACTTGCAGGGTTGGTTCCATGTGCAGAATCAGGAACTATAATCTTAGTTCTTTTGGTATCATTTCTGCTTTCATGGTAAGCTTTTATAAGCATAAGACCCGTAAACTCTCCATGTGCACCGGCAGCAGGCTGAACAGTCAGCCTGTCCATACCTGTAATTTCACAAAGATATTTTTCTATTGTCTGTAAGACCTCAAGGCAGCCCTGTACCGTGTGTAAAGGCTGGAGAGGGTGTATCTCGGTAAATCCCGGCAGAGCAGCCATATCTTCATTAATCTTAGGATTGTACTTCATAGTGCAGGAGCCTAAAGGATAGAAGCCGTCATTTACACCCCTTGATTTTTTAGCAAGCTCAGTATAATGCCTGCTTATTTCCGTTTCCGAAAGCTCCGGAAGATGAAGCTCAAGCTCTCTTTTATCTTTGTCAGACGGTGTAACTACCTCTACATCACAGGGAGGGAATAAGGTACAGCCTCTGCCCGGTCTGCTTTTTTCAAATACTAACATTATTTCACCTCCTTTAAGATACTAACGGCTTTGTCTATGCAGCACTTACCGTTTACTTCGGTACAGCACCAGAGTATTCTCTTATCGTCCAGCGGATAACCTCCTAAGATACCTTTGTCTTCAAGTGCTTTTAAAGCCTTTTCTGATGAAACATCAGATACTGTTACAAATTCATGGAAGAAGTCAGCCTTGTATTCAGGCTTAAATCCGATTTTTTCAAGCTCTTTTGCCATGTAATGTGCTTTTGACATGCATAAGGTGGCAACCTCTTTTAAGCCCTCTTTACCTACTGCCGAAAGGTATACTCCTACTGCAAGTGCACAAAGCGCCTGGTTCGAGCATACATTGCTTGAAGCCTTCTCTCTCCTGATATGCTGCTCTCTTGCCTGAAGTGTAAGCACATAGCCTACTCTTCCCTTAGCATCATGAGTCTGGCCCACTATTCTTCCCGGAAGTCTTCTTACAAGGTCATCGGTACATGCCATAAATCCAAGGTACGGTCCGCCAAAGGCTATTGAAAGACCGAGGGGCTGTCCGTCACCCACTGCAATATCGGCACCGTACTCTCTTGGAGTCTTTAAAGCACCGAGTGAAATAGGATTAACGCTCATCACATATTTTGCTCCAGCCTCATGAGTTATATCTGCAATCTCTTTGGCAGGTTCAAGATTTCCATAGTAGTTGGGATGCTGTACAAACACGCAGGCTGTTCCTGCATCAGCATGAACTTTAATGTATTCTATATCTGTAACACCGTCCTTTGCCGGTACTATTTCTACTTCCATTCCATTGCCGTGACAGTAGGTCATAATTGTAGATATAGAGTCAGGATGCAGCAGAGCGGAAACAAGAGCCTTTTTTCTCTTTCTTTCACGACACATAGCCACTGCCTCCGCCGCCGCACTTGCACCATCGTAAATTGAGGCATTTGATACATCCATACCTGTGATATCACATATCATAGTCTGGTATTCATAAATTGACTGAAGAACACCCTGGCTTGTTTCAGCCTGATACGGCGTGTAGGAGGTAAGAAAGGTTTCTTTTGAAATCACGCTTTTTACTATAGATGGTATAAAATGTCTGTAAGCACCTGCTCCTCTGAAAATTGTAGGAAATACCACATTTTTCTCGGACATTTTTGTCATATCTTTACGTACCTGGAGTTCTGATAATCCTGAAGGAATATTAAGTTCGCCTGTAAGCTTTACTTCTTTCGGGACATGTGCAAATAAGTCATCAAAAGATGAGAAGCCTATTTCAGAAAGCATAGCCTTCTGTTCGGCATCTGTATTAGGGATGTATTTTCCCATTCAATCCACCGCCTTTCTTAAAACGTGTTTTTATTTAAGCACCTTGGAGTGCATCATTTATTATTCTTCAAGAGTCTTTAAAAATGCCTCATACTCTTCAGCACTAAGCAGCTCTTCTTTTTCTGAAACATCCTTAACCTTAATCAGCCATGACTCATACGGTGCCTTATTGATGCTTTCCGGAGAATCCAGCACCGCTTCATTAATTGCGCTTACTACACCTGAAACCGGTGAAAATACATCTGAAACTGCCTTTACAGACTCTACATCTGAAAATGATTCGCCTACTTTTACTTCATCTCCTTCTTCTGGAAGGTTCACAAATACGAGATCTCCCAATGCTGACTGAGCATAATCGGTAAGACCTACATAAAATTCTCCTCCCTCCTCTTTAACCCATTCATGTGATTTTGAATACAATAATCCTTTTTCTACTGACATAATTTTATTCCTCCTTAAAAATATATTATTATTTAGCTCTCTTATAAAAAGGCAGCGCTACAACCTCAACTTCGACCTTACGACCCCTTACCTCAACCTCAAACCTGGTTCCAAGCTCAGCATACTTAGGCTCTATCAGTGCCATTCCCACCGGATAATTAAGGAAAGGACAATGTGTTCCGGAAGTAGTATGTCCTATTACTCTGCCATCTGCAATTACATCCTGTGCTTCTCTTATAATTCCTTTTCCGACTACCTTTAAGCCCACTCTCTTAATCTTAGACTCACCCTTTGCCTCAATAGCCGCCTTGCCTATGAAATCAGGCTTATCCATCTTTACCGCAAAGGAAAGCCCTGTTTCAAGCGGGTCTATCTCATCATTCATCTCATGTCCGTAAAGCGGCATTGCAGCTTCCATACGGAGGGTATCTCTTGCACCAAGTCCGCAGGGTATAAGCCCCTCTTCCTTGCCCGCTTCAAGAAGCTTATTCCACATCTGCTCGGCATACTTACTGTCCAGATATAATTCTACTCCATCCTCACCTGTATAGCCTGTTTTTGAAACAATACACGGAATTCCTGCAACCTCTGCATTAAACACTGCATGATAATACTTTTTAGGAATATTTTCCTCTGTAGTCAGCTTTCTTAAAATCTCCATAGCTTTAGGACCCTGAAGTGCCAGCTGTGCATAATCCTTTGAAACATTGATAAATTCCACATCTCCGAACTTATGCTCCAGCATCCAGTTGAAATCCTTGTCCTGATTTGCAGCATTAACAACTATAAAATAGTCATTTTCGCCTTTCTTATAAACAATAAGGTCATCAACAGTTCCGCCCTTTTCATTGCACATAAGGCTGTATCTTGCCTGTCCGTCAACCATATTTTCAAAATTATTTGTAAGAAGCTTCTGCAGGTTCGCAAGTGCATCCTTACCCTTACAAAGCACTTCACCCATATGTGAAACATCAAAAAGGCCTGCCTGTGTTCTAACTGCCATGTGTTCCTTAATTACACCTGCTTCATACTGCACAGGGAGAAGGAAACCTGCAAACGGTACTATCTTTCCTCCTGCTTTTACATGCGCATCATATAACGGTGTTTTTAATTCCATGATCCTGCCTCCTTTAAAAATAGAAAATTTATTTAATACCCCTTTTCAATGAATAAATTTATCAAAAGCTAAATTCCATTCATAAAAGGAATTATTATCATTTTAACAAAAATATACCTCTATGTTTTTGCTATGTTATATATTATAACCTAATTTTTTCCTACTGTCGATAGCTAATCTGGAATTAAAATGTGATTATTTCAGGAATTTTTACACAAAGTTTTTTAATTACTTTTTAATTTATACTCTTTCTTATCAAGACTTAATCATGCTTTTTGTGGTATTTTATTATTTTTTATATGATAATGTTTTATCAATTATGTAAATTTGTTACTAAAATACCAATGCATTGTTATTAAATTCGCAATTCAGCATTTTTACTAATTTGATAAAATTGCTGCGTGAGCAGCTTTATATTTGATTTTTATTATAGTTACAGCAAAAAAACCGATAGCTGCTTTAAAGTAACTATCGATTTTTTTTATTAAATTTCTTTTTTGCCGCACTTACAAGATTGCCCTGGGATTAAATTATTCCCTCTTTTTTAAGCTCTTCAAGTTCAGCATCGGACAGATTGTAGATTTCCTTATTATGCTGTCCAAGCATTGGAGCAGGGGTATCCACACTTCCGGGAGTCGAACTTAGCTTTATCGGACAGCCCTGAAAATACATATCACCTATTACAGGATGCTCCATGTGTACCATCATTTCTCTTTCCTGAAATTGAGGATGCTCTATCGCCTCCTTCATGTCAAGCACGGGACCGCAGGGAATGCCCACCTTATCAAACATTTCCTCAACCTCTCTCTTTTTATGCTGTTTAACCCATTTTACTATAATATCATGCAGTCCGTCATTATAGTTTTTCACTCTAAGGTCATTTGTACAGTATTTCGGATGTGTTACAAGATCACTGCGTCCTATTACCTCACAGAAGATTTTAAAAAGCTTGTCATTGCCAACTCCCAGTGCCACATAGCCATCTTCAGCTTCATAAATATTAAACGGTGCAATGGTCAAATCAATATTGCCCTGCCTTTGAGGTACAGCACCTGAAAGGGTTGTCGTCACTATGGCATTTTCAAGCAAGGTAAATATCGTATCCGCCATAGCTACATCTACGTGCTGTCCCTGACCGGTAATTCCTCTCCTGTATAATGCCATTAAAACACCGACACATAGGTATATACCGGTAACATTGTCGGCTATAGAGGCTCCTACCTTTACCGGAGGAGTATCGGGATAGCCTGTAATATTCACCATACCTGCAAGCGACTGTGCCACAATATCATAGCAGGGTCTGTGTGCTAAGGGACCGTACTGCCCGAATCCCGTTCCTGAAGCATAAATAATCCCGGGATTTATTTTTTTTAAGGTTTCATAATCCACTTTAAGCTTTTTAGTAACTCCCGGTCTGAAATTCTCCACTACAACATCGGCTTCTTTTACAAGCTTATAAAACAACTCTCTGCCTTTATCCGATTTAAGATTGACAGTACAGCCTTTTTTATTGCGGTTAAGAAATGCATAAAATCCGCTTTCATTTGTCTTTTCGTCTATAGGAGGCCAAAATCTGCACTGTTCTCCGCCTATAGGCTCAAACTTTATCACTTCGGCTCCATTGTCGCCAAGTAATGTAGTGCAAAAGGGACCGTTATAGGCATGGGTCAAATCAAGTACTCTTATGCCTGAAAGTGCTTTACTTCCCAGTTTTTTATCTGTTTTTTTTTTCGGCATTTCGTATTCAAATATTGCAAGAGTTGAAAGCGGAGGGTCTTCAAGTACATCTATAGAGCTCTCAAATTCTGGTTTTTCAGGAATTTGTGCAATTTTAAATGAGCGAACCTCTATTAATGCTTTTTCATTTTCTTCTTTAAGGATACGTGCTCTTATTTCAATATAATCTCCTGCAAAGCATGGAATAAAAAGTCTTATTTTTTTTACCTTGGAGCATCTTCCGATATTTTTATATACCTTTGCCATAAGTCTTTCAGCTGCATCTTCCAAAAGTGTTATAGACCTTGCGCCGTTTACAACACCTCCTCCGTAAAATGCATCTCTGGTTGACATACGATACCTCATAGTAATTTCATGCATATTACTTTCCTCGTCTTTCTTCTGTAATTGTATTAATCATGAACTGATGTCTGCTTCGCAGACCACCGGCAAAAGCTAAAGCTTTTTCCGGCTCATAGTCAAGCCCCTCTTACGTGGGGCTTGACTATATCAGTTCAATTTATTTCTTTCCAGGGGTCTTTCACTATTCCATAAGGCTGCTCTCCGCGTTGAACCTCCTTCTTCACAACCAGCACTACAGTGCCTTCTGTAATAAGCTTAGGCTCGTCAAAATAATACATATCACCGGGGGCTGCCTCTTTAATTCCCATTCTTGAGGCTAAAGTTGCCACCTTGTAGGTTCTTACCTTACAGGTTCTTGAAGTGTTGCCTGTTTTTATGAGCTCTGCACTAAAATCAAGCTGATCTCCAACGTATGCATCTTCATAAAGCTCCACATCGGTATATCCAAGACAGAGTGATTCATCTCCGTCATTTAATATCATAAGCTCTGTTTCGGCATCACCTATAAAATCAAATTGCCTGCCAAAGGGTATGACACCCTCAGGGCTGTTTGCATCTGCTGTTGTCATTTTATAGCTAAGTAATGCCTTTCTCCTTGTACTCATAGCATCCTCCAAAATATTTTAATTCTTATCCAAATTTAAAACTGCATTTAAAAGTACCTCTGCACCCTTTACGCACTGCTCTAAAGAGGTAAATTCTTCCTCACAATGTGAATGGCCATCCTTTGACGGAACAAAAATCATAGTTGTCGGCAGCATATAAGAAGCAAACTGAGCATCGTGACCTGCCCCTGAATTTATTTTTTGATTTTTATATCCAAGTTCATCAACCGCTTCCTGAACATATCCCACAAGCTTTTTATCAAAGTAAACCGTATCTCTTGTCCAAGCCACTTCACTTTCTATACGGCATTTTGCCAATTCCTTAGGAAGACTGTTGATAACATTTATGACTCCTGCTATAACCTTAGGGTCTTCATGTCTGGCATCAAGAGAAAATTCCACCATATCAGGTATCACTGTATGTACATTAGGATGACAGAGTATCTCTCCTGTAGTATAAACAAGGTCGGGAGCAAGCTTGTCAAGCTCATTATGAAGCTGCTGTATAGCCAGTGCAGCTGCATATAAAGCATCTTTTCTATATTTCATAGGAGTTGTGCCTGCATGGTCTGACTGACCGAAAGCCCTTATGCGATAATTCACCATGCCGAGCACACAGGTAACCACACCTATATCATTGCCGGCAGCTTCAAGAATCGGTCCCTGCTCTATATGGAGCTCAAACATTGCCGAATAATCTTTAGGATTAAGTCTGTTGCCCTTATCGCCTTTGTATTTATTCTTATTAAGCATTTCTCCGAAGGTAGTGGTTTTATCAAGCACGGACTTTGAAAGCAGGACGTTCTCATGTTTAAAATTTTTTCTTATATTATCAGGCAGATAATCATAGCAGACTACACCTGACGACATCATCGCCGGAGGATAAAGAGAGCCTTCTTCATTAGTCCATACCATTGCAGTCAGATTATGTTTATGCGGAATTTTTTCATCAACTATAGTTTCGAGTGCTTCCATTGCAGACATTACACCCAGTATTCCGTCATAATTTCCTCCGTTTCTTACCGAGTCACAGTGAGAGGCCATAACTATGCCCGGCAAATCAGGATTGCTTCCCTTGATTGTGGCATACATATTTGCCATATCATCAGTCTTAATTTCGGCGCCAATCGCCTCCATTCTTTTTACAAATTCATCCCTTGCCATAAGGTCTTCTTGAGAAAGTGTATAGCGTGTAACACCTCCATGACCTGCATCACCATACCTGCTCATTATTTTAATCTTATCTTCCATTCTTTGCTTACTGCATTTATACATAAATTTAAACCTCCTCTAATTATTTATCAAACAGGCTTCTCAAATATTCAAAGCATCGCCTTATAAATTCTTTTGAGAGTTGAAATAATATCAAGGACACTATGATGCCACTTGCAAGTGCTCCTGCAATTAAGAGCGCTTGTATACCATAAAATGTAAAGCCCGCCTTTTGACTTCTTAATGCAGAGTACATCGTTGTATAGAGTGAAAATCCTGGAATCAGAGGTATAAAGCCTACAGCCAAAAATACTGTCGCAGGCTTTTTTTTAAGTCTTGCAAAAATTTCAGCATACAAGCCTAAAAATAAAGCTGCAAAAAAATACCTTATTCCTTCCTCTTTAAAATATATTGCCGCCGTAAGATATACCCCCCATGAAAGCATGCCTCCAAATGAAGACCAGAACATACTAAATCCTTTTAAATTAAAAACCAGTGCGAATCCCAATGCTCCGAAAAATGCGGCTGCAAGCTGTATTGCTTCTCTCATCATATATAGACCTCTGTTAATTATATGAACTGCCTGGCAGCAAATTGCCTGCTGTTATTTTAAGTGCTGAGGCTTGAATAGCGGCTTTACGGCATCAGGCAAATCTTACTCTCACCTATAAAATCCACTTTCCTATTGACATTCCCAAAGCTATGGCAATACTTAACAGCACAGATTCCATAAAACGTACCAAGCCGGATATAATATTTCCTGAAAAGAGGTCTCTGAAAGAATTTGTAATCATAAGTCCCGGTATAAGCACCATTATATTTCCTATACTTATATTTTCAGCCGCCTCTCCTATATTAAATTTTACAAATAATACGGCAAGGATTCCTGCTGCCCCGGCACATACACAGGAACTTAAAAATTTGTTCATCTTTACTTTTTTCAGTAGTGTTTCACATACATACATCATAAAGCCTATAATGCAGGCAGATACCGCCTCAGCGGTACTGCCTCCGAAAAATATCGTAAATGCACTTGAAATCATGCCATAGCCTAAGAGTATTCTCAAAGGTGAAGCCCCCTCTAATCCCTTTGCACTTTTAAGAGCATTTTTTACAGTATTCATATCAGGCTTGAAGCTGCATATATTTCTTGACAGATTATTTAAGTATTCAAGCTTATGTAAATCATACTTAAAGGATTCGATTCTCCTGCTTTGAGTTATATATCCTTCATTTTCATAATAAATAGTAACCAAGATTACATAGGTTATTGAAAAGGCATTGATTTCCTCAGCTCCATAAGCCCTGCAAATCCTGCTTATAGAATCCTCCACTCTGCTGATCTCGGCACCGTTTATAAGCATTTCAGCTCCTATATCCAAGGCGCATGCCAACAAAAGCTCGCCTGCATCAGATGCATCAGATAATTTTATGCCGTATTCAGAATCCATACCTTATTTTTTAGGAACTCTCTTTACAAATTTTCCCATTCCCGGTTTTCCGACAAATTCTCCGTTATTGTAAACAAGATTTCCTCTTAAATAGGTCTGTATCGGATAGCCGTGGAATTTCTTTCCTTCCCAGATAGTATGGTCATAATCAGAATGCATATTTTTCACACTTACAGTGAAATCCTTATTTTTATCATAGATTACTATATCTGCGTCCTTGCCCACTCTTATCTCGCCCTTTTCACTGCATCCAAAAATCTTTGCCGGATTTGTAGAGCAGAGAGCTACCGCCTGTGAAAAAGTAATTTTACCTGCATTTGCCGCATCAAGCATATAAGGATAAAGATTTTCCACACCTGCACAGCCATTCGGAATTTTTGTAAAATCATCCTTGCCCCAGTCTTTTTCATAACTCTGGAAAGGACAATGATCTGTTGCCACCGTATCTATGAGATTAGCCTTTATAGCCTGCCAAAGTGCGTCCTGGCTCTCCTGACCTTTCATAGGAGGTGAGCAGACAAAATTGCGGCCGTCCTCTCTCTTATATACCTCACAGGTAAATTCAAGATACTGCGGGCAAGTTTCTATATAAACCTCTGCTCCGTCTCTCTTTGCCTGTATACATGCCTCAAGTCCCTCTTTATCAGCCATATGTACTACATATAAAGGACCGTTAAGATGTTTTGCCCAGTGAACAGCACGCCTGTCAGCCTCTGCTTCTACGAACTCAGGTCTGCTTAAATAATGATACCAGGCTCCGGTTTTTCCTTCTCTTAAAAACTGCTCCGTATACATATCTATCAAATCGGGATTCTCGGCATGTATATTCACAAGTGCGCCAAGCTCTCTTGCTCTTAAAAGCAGCCTCGCAAGAGTCCCGTCATCCACCATCATATTTTCTTTTTTATACACCAGAAAGCACTTAAAGCTTGTAATTCCTTCTTCAACCGCTTTTTCCATCTCTTTAAGGATTGCTCCGTCATTAAGATTGGTTATGCAGCAATGTGAAGCCCAATCTATACAGGCATCCTTTTCAAGAATTTCCTTTTTGGAATTAATCAAATCCATTATTGTGCCGCCGGCTCTTTGAACCGGATAGTCAAAAAGTGTGGTCACTCCGCCGCAGGCAGCCGCTCTTGTACCTGAAAGATAACTGTCAGCCGATACTGTTCCTCCAAACGGCATCTGAAGATGAGTATGTACATCTATTGCTCCGGGAAGCACCAGCATTCCTGAAGCATCAACTGTCTTATCCGCCTCGCCTTCTATATTGAGTCCCATTTCAACTATCTTTTCATCTTTAACTGCTATGTCACATTTATACATGTTCTCAGTTGTAACTACTGTTCCGTTTTTGATAATCAAATTATAATGTTTCATTATGTAGCCTTCCTTTCGTCAATAAATAATTTTTTGAATTATAAGTAATTCTCTTTTAATAAAATATCATATTTTGACTCACCATCTTTCATAACCAGCCTTCCGGGCATTATAAAGTTCATCACCGGACATACATTCAAACAAAGATGACAGCCTACGCATTTTTTTCATTAATCTCGGGCTTTCTGCTTTCATCTCTAAATATTATCGCCTGATGCCCTCTGTCAAAGCATGAAATATAGCATCTCTTGCAGCCTGTGCACTTTTCTTCATCCACTTTTACAAGTATTTTACAACTCCTCTCTTACCTTATTTAAAACTGTGCTGCAAAAAGAATTAATCCTTAAGTATTTTTGCAGCTACCCAGTCTTTCTTACTTTTGCCTTCGTTTCTCCTCTCAAAAATATTTTTGTAAATAAATCTTCCCAGATAATCACTTCCCACACCGACTAAATTTCCGAACAGCAGGCATATTAAAAGCATTTTCCAATTACCTCCTGTAGCAAACGTCGAAAATCCCCCTATAAATGTACAGGGCACAAATTTGGTAAGGTCACAATGTGCAAGATAACATATTACACCAGTAAAAAAGCCTGTACATATACCGCTGAATAAAGGTCCGTCTGAGATAAGACCGCCGAGCATAATAACAATACAGCCTATCAGCACCCCGACATAATTACTGCACATAGACCTTATAAAACCGTTTTTTCCGCAGCCGGCAGCAAAATATGAGGTGCAGCCGGCAAAGCCGACCCAGCTTACTATCAGCGGTCCTGCAAAGGCGGTACTGATGCCTGTCCAGGTTCCTGCAACAATTGCACTTCCGACTGCTATTGAAAAAATATAACCTGCACCCATAAATTATCCTCCTTTCCATAAGGTTATAATCTTAAGCCCTTTATATCTTACTTAAGCCTTGAGCATAGGACTGAAGTAAAAATATAAAATGCTGTGGTTCATTTGTTATAAATATATCTTAGGGCATACAGGAAATGTCAAGTCAATACATCCGACTAAAAATTTAAACAAAAAAAGAGAGCAATCAAATCTGACCCTCCCATTTTTTTATAAAACAAAGCCTTATTTTTATAAATTAATTACTACATCCTTATGCTTTTCATATAAAAATATTTTAAATATTATCAAATTTTTATGTATTATCTCGGTATTATTCCATTATTTTTTTTAAATTTTTCCTTGTCCAACCTTCCATCCGGTGAAGTGTTTTTTTCAGCTATAATATAAAATTTCTCCGCCTATGTCTTTATCGGTATAATAATCTTTGTTATATGCATCATATTATTCCCTATATCTACCGGCGAAACTATAAATTCCTCAGTCGAATTTCCTATTATGATATATCCCTTCTTGTCTATCCATCTTTTTAATGCCAGATAAGACTTGAATATATCCTTATAATCACCAGCGTGAACTAAAGTTGCCGCTTCAAAGCCTCCGAACCTATGAACATTTTCCATGCTCCTATATTTGTTTTCGACCTGTATAGCAAATTCTACCTCACAGTCCTTTTGTAAAAATTGACCGAAAATCTCAGAATTATAGGTTACAAAAATAGAGCCGCATATATTAAGCTTTTCATCTCTGACATCTTCAATAATCTGTATCCAATTTTCCAGGTTGACATCTTCATTCCTGTAAGAATACATAATTTTCCGCCTGCTGTATAAAAATATCTCAGGTCTTTTTTCAATTACTATACTTTCTTCCGCATCTGAATCAATATTGAAGTATTTTTTCCCTGATAAAATATTCCTTAAAAATATCTCCGCCTCATTATGCTTACGCTTTAATTCTTCCATTTCAGCCTGCAGCCTGTTCAGTCTGATTTTCAGTATATCCTCCATATAATCAAGCTTATTTTCTCTTAATATCTCCTTTATTTCACTCAACGAAAATCCTAAAAACCTGAGCCGCTTTATAATAAACACTGCCCTGAGCTGTTCTTTGCTGTAATAGCGATAATGGCTGTTTTCTTTTCTGAGACTCGGTACCAAAACATTAATCTTATCATAATAGCGAAGCGTTTTTACAGGAATCCGGCAGAGAGAGGACGTATCCCCTATGGAATAGTATTTTTCTTTCAGCATGTTTTTCCTCCTGGTATCATAAACAAATTCTCTTTATTTTCTAAGTAATCTTATATTTTGTAAATATTTTCATATTTTTTATTTCTTTTATAAATTATACCAATAAAAGCGCTTTTTATAAACTGTATTTGATAAACTTACTCTGCAGCACTATAGTATCTAGCTTATATTTTAATTTTTTTCTTTCAATGAAGCTATTGCAAACCCGCCTGCAGCCGTAAAAAGCCAGATTTTTCAGTGTTTATTTCAGAAATAAATTACAAATATCTAACTTTTTTCTAAAACTTTACTTAATCCTACCCAAATGGGTAGGGTCAAAATAATTATTCTCTAATATAATATATAAAAATCAAATAAATTTATAAGAAAGGAAATGATTATGAAAAAATTAGTGACGTTTTTCTCTTTGTTAGGTATAATTGGATATTTTCTGTTTGCAAATGCTATATCCTCATATGCTTATGATGCTTATTATGCAAACAAAAACCTGGACGTACAGTATGGACAAACCGTCAGTGAAGAAGATTCACGTTATATCTACAGTAATGCCTTTGATCCAAGTCTGCCTGCCAGTAATACGCAGCCTATAGGCACAAGCGGATTAAGTCTTGTAACAAACAACTCCGAAAATTTCAAAATAGAAGGAGTTGCAAGCGGTTTGGGAGAACATAAGCTTACTACCGTACCTATAACTATTTCTGCACCGAGCGATGCACCTATAGGGGTTCAATTAGTGGATTTATATTATACTGTAGAAGCAAAGGTCTATCTTCCATATATTATAAACTGTATAGATGAAAGCGGCAGCATGCTTTTATCCGGCAGCATGCTTAAAACCTATGAGGATAAATGGGTGGATGTGCCGAATGAAATTGTCGCTACACCAAGCAATGCCGCTTATGTTATAAAGCAGACTCAAAGCGCATATAATAATACTCAGTTTAAATACGGTGCTCCTTCGAAGGTCAATATATCAGCAAGTCTTGCAAGCGGTACGCAGCCTTTAGTCTATAATATAGTGTATACTCAAAAAAGGCAAGGCGGCAGCTCAGGTGGCAGCTCAGGTGGCAGCTCAGGTGGCAGCTCAGGCTCATCAAACATGGTTAAGCAAGGCTGGATATTGGAAAAAAACGGTGAGTGGTATTATTATTCGGGAAGCACCAGAGATACTCTTAAGAAGGGCTGGCATCTCGACCCTCAGGACGGTTTCTGGTATTATCTTGAAACCAAAGAGGGCAGGATGCTTAAAGGTTGGAATTTTATAAATGAATACTGGTACTATCTTAATCCATATACTCCTATGCACACTTGGGAGCTTAGGGCTGACGGCGAATGGTATTATATGTATAAAGCAGATTCACGCCCTCTCGGCTCAATGTACAGGAATGAAACTACCCCTGACGGTTTCAAGGTTGATGATGAAGGAAAATATGTCAAATAATTTATATTTAATTTTATTTAAACTGGTTTAAACAAGGGGGTGTCGCAAAATTATCAGAGCAGATGATTTTGAGCGGCATTCCCTGCTTTTTCATTTTTACACAAAAAGAAGCTGCTGCAAATAATAGATGATTGCTCATCTATTTGCAGCAGCTTCACTTTTAAATTCAGTTAAAAAACTTATAAAATCAATTCTAAAGCCTTTTACATCTAAAGCTTCCTACTTGCTGAAAAATCCCTTTTTCCTGGATCTGTCTTCATCTCTTGCAAAAACATTCATAGTTTCGTCATAAGCCCTTAAGGCTTCCTTCTGTGCCGGAGTCATCATAGTAGGCACCTGTACTACAAGGGTAACATAGTGGTCGCCTCTTACAGCCTTACTTCTTAAGGAGGGAACTCCCTTGCCTTTAAGCCTTACCTTAGTATCGGTTTGGGTACCCGGTTTAACTTCATATTCTACCTCACCGTCAACAGTCTTGATTCTTATAGTACCTCCCAAAGCCGCCTTGGCAAAGCTTATAGGTACAGTGGAAAAAATATTAATATCCTGGCGTTTAAAAATCGGATGGTCAGCTACTACAGCAGCTACCAGCAAGTCGCCCCTCGGACCTCCGTTAATGCCCGGCTCACCTCCGCCTGCCATGCGCACTGAAAGCCCGTTGTCTATTCCGGCAGGAATTCTAACCTTAAAGGTCTTCCTTTTTGTTACATAGCCGCTGCCTCTGCAGGTGCTGCATTTATCCTTAATAATCTTGCCGGAGCCTCCGCAGGCTGAGCAGGTCTGTACATTTTGAACCGTTCCGAAAAAGCTCTGCTGAGTGTACATAACCTTACCCTTGCCATTACACTTGGTACAAGTTTCAGGTGTTGTTCCGGGTTTTGCACCATTTCCATGGCAGGTAGAACATTCTTCCTTATAGTTTATGCTGACTTCCTTTTCACAGCCGAATACAGCCTCCTCAAATGTAAGCCTTACACTTGAGCGTACATTCGCTCCTTGTATTGGTCCGTTTGAAGGTCCTGAACGCCTTCTGCCGCCTCCAAATAAATCTCCAAATATATCACCGAATATATCCGCACCTTCAAAAGAACTGAAATCAAAGCCACCAAAGCCTCCGCTGCCCCCGGCACCACCTTCAAATGCTGCATGGCCGAACTGGTCATACTGTTTCCTTTTCTCGGGGTCACTGAGAACTGCATAAGCCTCGCTCGCTTCTTTAAACATCTTTTCTGCATTTGCATCACCCGGATTTGCGTCCGGGTGATACTTTTTTGCAAGTACTCTATACGCTTTTTTAATAGCGGCATCATCAGCGTTTTTATTAACGCCTAATACCTCATAATAATCTCTTTTGTTCTCTGCCATAATTTTTTATATTATACCTCTTTAAAATCGCCGTCTACTACATCGCCCTCAGGATTTGACTGTGCTGTATCTGTTTCAGCAGTCCCTGAAGCTCCTGCCGCATTAGCAGCACCCTGTGCATTTTCATAAACCTTTGCAAAGAGCTTCTGAGCAGTTTCCATCAGTTTTTCTTTGCCTGCCTTTATATCAGCTATCTGGTCATCCGTCATGGATTCAACCGGAGCACGGTTTATAGCTTCCTTAAGTGCTGCAAGCTCCGCTTCAATCGCTGATTTATCATTGGCATCTATTTTGTCGCCTACCTCTTCAAGCGCCTTTTCTGTCTGGAATACCATAGAGTCCGCATCATTTCTTGCATCTATGCCTTCCTTGCGCTTTTTATCCTGAGCTTCAAATTCGGCAGCTTCCTTTACCGCTTTTTCAATATCGCTGTCAGACATATTTGAGCCTGAGGTTATAGTGATGTGCTGCTCTTTTCCGGTGCCGAGGTCCTTTGCAGAAACATTTACAATGCCGTTTGCATCTATATCAAAGGTAACCTCTATCTGAGGAACTCCCCTTCTTGCAGGAAGGATGCCGTCAAGTCTGAACTGACCGAGGGTCTTATTATCTCTTGCAAACTGTCTTTCACCCTGTACTACATGTATATCAACCGCCTCCTGATTATCAGCTGCGGTAGAGAATATCTGGCTCTTTTTGGTAGGTATGGTAGTATTTCTCTCAATAAGCTTGGTAGCGACTCCTCCCATAGTTTCAATAGAAAGTGAAAGCGGGGTTACATCAAGGAGAAGAATATCGCCTGCGCCTGCGTCACCGGCGAGCTTTCCTCCCTGTATACATGCACCTATAGCCACACATTCATCAGGGTTAAGAGTTTTGCTGGGCTCCTGATTTGTCAGCTGCTTTACCTTATCCTGAGCGTTAATCATACGTGTGGAGCCGCCCACCAGCAGTACCTTTCCAAGATTTGAAGCCTTAATTCCCGCATCATTTAAAGCATTCTGCACCGGAAGTGCCGTTCTTTCAATTAAATCACTGGTAAGCTCATCAAATTTAGCTCTTGTAAGTGTCATATCAAGATGCTTCGGTCCCTCTGAGGTCGCTGTTATAAACGGCAGATTGATATTTGTGGTTGTTGAAGTTGAAAGCTCCTTCTTAGCCTTTTCAGCAGCTTCCTTAAGCCTTTGAAGCGCCATCTTGTCAACGGATAAATCAACTCCTTCCGTTTTCTTAAACTCACTTACCAGCCAGTCGGTAATCTTGTTGTCAAAATCGTCACCGCCAAGATGAGTATCTCCGTTTGTAGCAAGCACTTCTATAACTCCGTCGCCAATCTCAATTATAGAAACATCAAAAGTTCCGCCTCCGAGGTCATACACCATAATCTTTTGCTCTTTCTCATTGTCAAGACCGTAAGCCAGAGCCGCCGCAGTAGGCTCGTTTATAATACGCTTTACCTCAAGACCTGCTATCTTGCCGGCATCCTTAGTTGCCTGTCTTTGTGCATCGTTAAAATATGCCGGAACCGTTATCACGGCCTCACTTACCTTTTCACCAAGATAAGCCTCTGCATCAGCCTTTAGCTTCTGAAGAATCATCGCTGAAATTTCCTGCGGTGTATAAGCCTTTCCGTCAATAGTTACCTTATAATCAGTTCCTATATGTCTTTTAATTGAAGAAATAGTTCTGTCGGCATTGGTGACAGCCTGGCGCTTTGCAGGCTCACCTACCAGTCTTTCACCGGCTTTTGTAAACGCAACTACGCTCGGTGTAGTCCTTGAGCCCTCCGAGTTCGGGATGACTACCGGCTTGCCGCCCTCCATCACTGCTACACAGCTGTTTGTTGTTCCTAAATCTATACCAATTATTTTACTCATTATATTTTCCTCCGATTTTTTATTAAATTCATTAAATGCAGACTGCTTTTACACAGCACTAATTTTTATAGCTATATTTTAAATCCAATAATTTATTATTAATTTGCAACCTTAACCATACAGAATCTAAGTACGCTCTCCTTGTACATATATCCCTTCTGGAAGACTTCCACCACTGTATTTTCATCAGCTTCTTCATCCTCTACATGCATCACTGCATTATGAAAATCAGGGTTAAACTTTTCTCCAAGAGCATCAATTTCCTTTACTCCTACTTCCTCAAGGTTCTTAAGAAACTGTCTGTAAATCATGTCCATGCCTTCGGCAAAAGCCTCACATTCCTTATCCTCAGGTATGCTTTTAAGTGCTCTTTCAAAATTATCTATAGTAGGAAGGATTTTTTCAGCTACACTTTTTGCACCCATATCAAACATAGCCGCTTTTTCCTTTTCACTCCTTTTTCTGAAATTATCAAATTCAGCTATATTTCTTTTAACTCTATCCTCAAGCTCTGAGATTTTCTTATCCTTAAGCTTATCCTCAGCTGATGCAAGAGTCTCTTTATCACTTTCTTCATTTTCAGAACCAGCTGCCTCCTCAAATACTGCGGCTGATTCAGCTGCCATCTTTGCCGCTTTTTCGGAAAATTCCTCCGGCAAATCCGAGTCACTGCTGCCAAAACCCTCACCTGCTGCTTCTGAAGCTTGATCTAATTCCGGGTCCTCAGCGCAAGCTGCTGCAGTCTCTGAGTCCTTATCCTCTAATTCAGAGCCTTTGCCTGTATCCTTAGCTTCTGCTTCTTCCACAGATTTATCTGCTGCATTATCATAAGAAGCTTCGCCTTTTTTTTCTTTTTCTTTCAATTTATTTTCCTTTCATAAAATTAATTTTTATAAAAATATATCATTTATAATCAGTCATCTTTATTAAAGTACTCATCCTCAGAATAAGCTTCGGCGGAGGTTTTAAAATTTTCTTTAATCCTGCGCATAACATTCCTGACAGTTTTAAGCACCTTTTCATAATCCATGCGCTTAGGTCCCACAATCCCTATGGTTCCTCTCATGCCCTGACCAAATTCATAAGTGGCAGTCACTATGGAATAATCCTGCATATTCTGTACAGGCAACTCTTCACCTATATAAACCTGGATTTCTCCCGGCGAAGCATCCTCTCCCGGATTTGTTTCATTAAAAATCTCTCTTAATTTATCCTTTTCTTCAAAGGCATTTATAAGCTGACTTGCTTTTTCCTTGTCTGAAAGCTCGGGATATTTAAATATATTTGTAGCTCCGCTTGTATAAATCTTAAAGTCCTCATTATTAAGAACCTCCGCAATTTCTGAAATAACTTTATCAGCTATATCTGCAAACTCTCCCGCATCTTCCTTAAGCTTTGTAATGATGCCAAGGTTGATTTCATCAATTCCAAGTCCATTTACACTTGTATTTAAAAGGAGGTTAAGATTAAATAATTCCTTGTCCGCAAGCTCTCTGCCCACGTCAATAATCTTATTATTGATAATATTGCCCTCAAGCACTGTTATAAGCAGCAGCTTATGCTTCTCCATAGCGGAAAGCTGTATAAATTTAAGCTTATTTCCATGTATGCTCGGACCGCTTATCATAGTGGCATAATTGGTATTCGTAGCAATTATCTTGGCAAGCTTTTGCAGCACTACTTCAAGCTTATCAACCTTCTGTGCCATAAATTCCTTAAACTCATCCATCTCAAGCTGTTTTTCTTTTAAAATCTCATCGACGTAAAAGCGGTAGCCCTTATCTGACGGAATCCTGCCGGCTGAAGTATGAGGCTGTATAATATAGCCCATATCCTCGAGGTCGCTCATCTCATTTCTTATGGTCGCCGAGCTCAAATTCAGCCCTGCTATTTTTGAAATGGTTCTTGAGCCTACCGGCTCTCCGGTTTCCATATAGCTTTTAATAATAGCCTTGAGAATCTTGACCTTTCTGTCATCAGGTTCCAATCTAAATATCCTCCTTTCCTTTTCATTGTTAGCACTCATCACTTGAGAGTGCTAATTTATGTATACTATATGCTATATCGTTTAGTTTGTCAAGGATTAAATAAAATTATTTCTTGAACATTTTGTGAAGTCGCAAATCCAAATGCCCGACAAAGATAATAAAAAACTCTCTTGAAGCAGCAGTGTCGAATAAAAAAGTGCGGAGCTTTGAGAGCGATGATGGATAATACTAATATCCTGCTGGATTTTTATATGAATATATGATATATTTCTACTACATATTCAGTCTTTATTTATTAGATAGTGTACTGGAATGGAATTTTCTATATTAAGGAGGTTTTATATGAAAACTAGAACGCATTACCCACCGGCTTTCTGGGTATGCAGTGCTTCTGAAATCTTTGAGCGTCTGGCATATTATCTCGGGCGCTCTCTGATTTTAATCTTTGTTACAGCCGCTGTGGCAAATGGGGGACTCGGCTTATCAAAAGATACTGCTGCCGGCATGCAGGCAAACCTTACGGCTTTTTCATATTTGGGAGCGTTATTTGGAGGCTTTATTGTTGATAAATTTATAGGTGCAAAGTACACTACTCCGGTCGGCATGTTTATAGCCGGCGCGGGTTATTTTGTAGGCTCTATAGCAACTAACGGAACTCATATCTATATTATGATAGCGGCTATTTCAATCGGGCTTGCATTATTTAAAAACGGACCTTTGCTCGGTCGTATCATCACCGACCCGAAGCAGATGGATTCGGCATTTTCGCTCAGATACATGCTGGTAAATGTAGGAGCCTTTATAGGAACTCTTTCGGTAGGTGTCTTATATAAAGACGTTTTTGCAAAAGACGGCGTGCAGGGCTTTGTTCCCTGCTTCAGACTGGCTGCAATATCAATGATACTGGGCGGGCTGTGGTATTTATTTGTCTGCTGGCCAAAACTCGGCAAGCTCGGAACCCGCCCGTTTAAGATGGAAAAGACTGCCGAAGAGCTTGAGGAAGCCAAGAAAAGAGCTCAATTAGATAAAGCAGAGCGTCAGCAGCAGCCTCTTACCACCACTGAAAAGAAAAGAATAGCTGCTATCGTCCTCGCTTCAGCTTTTTCAATAATCTTCTGGATATTCTGGTACCTTGCTTATCTCCCGGCTTATTATTACTGGGCGGAGCATGCGGACTGGGTAGTCTTTGGATATGAAATACCTCAGACCTGGTTCGATGCCGCAAACTCATTCTACTGTGTAGCACTCGGACCTGTAATGGCAGTTTTCTGGAACAAGCTTGCTGCCAGACCTCAAGGAGATATGAGTTTATTTAGGAAAACCGGAATAGGTATTTTGCTGCTTTCAGGCTGCTACGCAATCTATGCAATCCTTGATATTGTCAGAGGGGACGGAAAAATCAGTATTTTATGGGTTTTACTTGTACTCACCTTCTTCCTTACCCTTGGCGAGATGTTCTTTTCACCGCTTGGCTCTTCCTTTATAAGCAAGTATTCTCCAAGCCGATATTTAGGAATTATGATGTCCATGTGGGGACTTTCCATCTTTGCCGCTGCAAAGTCCTACGGATATGCTTATAACGCTCTTTTTGGAGATAATACAACCTTACCTTTCAGAACAGCCTGCTTAATAGTAATTGTAATTGCCGCTGTTTCCTCAATTGTAATGTTTATTCTTGACAAGCCGCTTTCCAGGCTCGTTGAACATCATGACTAATTCAATACTAATTTAATAACAGCAAAGTCTTCCTGAAAAAGACATAAATCCTATATCTGTCTTTTCCGGAAGACTTTTTATTTATATATATATTTCTTTATCTACATAAATCATTCCTCTGATGCCGTGAAACTCACCCATCAGTTTTTTATCAGCTTGTTTATATTTTAAAATTTCTTTCAACACAAGCTCTCTATCCTCCTCAGTATAGGCTTCACCATAAATCCAGCTGGTATATCTTTGTATACAGCTTTCAGGGATTATTTCTTCTTTTAATACCTGTATGCTGCTCTTAAAGTTTGGAAGATAGCCGTCAGCTGCAAATAAATTAAAATAATAATATATATCAAATGCAAGCTGCCTTTTGACTTCCTTTCCCATATCCCTTACCAGCCGCTCAAAAAATAAATCCTTTCTTTCAATCCATTCACCTATAAATATACCCTTTTTAGCAAGCTTTAAAATTTTTTCATAGCTCTCATAATAACCGGTTATAGGGCTGTTGGAGATAAACACATAGTCATATTCCTTCTCAGGCTTAAAGTCCTGGAATGAAGTATTATAAACAGCTACGCTATCGGGATTATAAGAAGATTCTGCCAGATACTTTTTGGCATACTTTATCATTTCTGTTGAAGGCTCCAGTCCCTCTGCCAAGGCTCCCTCATCTAACAGCAGCTTAAGGTATCTTCCCGCACCGCAGCCCAAATCAATGACACTCGCACCTTTAAGCTCCGCATGCTGCTTAAAAAATTCCATATATCCGTCGTAGTGACCCTTTATTGACAAAAGATGCATTTCTCCGGCTCTTTTATTCCACATCTGATTGGACTTAGCTATATCTTGTGCAGGTTTTGTAAGCTTTTCTTTGCATATTTTTCTTATACTATTCAACTATTTCACACTCCTTAAAGCTCTCAGGATAGGTTTTAAGCAAATCTTGATATACATCCTTGCCTACAAACAAGGTATAAATCTCAGCTGCCTTGGCTTTTATGTCTATATCTTTAAACTGCTCAGGATGGGTAACAACTCCTATATAATACATATCAAGCACCGCCGTATCAAAATTCATTCCATAAGTAAAATAAGGCATTATGTAATAGGCTTTTTTATTTTTAAAGGCTGCTAAGGATTTATAAAAATCAGGTTCCGCCTTCATGTCCTCATCAAGCGGCTCTTTTCCGCTTAAATCCAATAAAATAAGCTCAGGATTGAGGTCTACCAGCTTTTCTTTATCAATCATAATGCTCTTTTCCTCTGTAAGCTCGTCCATAATATTATATGCCTTCGGTGCATTCATCAAGTCAATATGAGCTCTGGTTGAAAGTATACCCTGTGCTCCTCTGTAACTGCAGCCACCCAAATAAGTTTTAGGGCTGTCATGCACATCACCTGCCCTTTTGCTCAAATCCTCCTGCACTGATTTTAAATAGGAATTAATCTTTTCAGCTCTGTCCTCAAGCTTCATCACTGCACCGATTATTTCAAAGGTCTTATAGGTATCCTCCTCAAATATCTTGCCGTTCATGCCGGCTCCCAGCCCTACTACAGGTATTTCAAGCTTAGCTTGCAGCTCGTCCAGCTCGTCCTTCGTATTTTCATAAGCAATAAAAATCACATCCGGCTCATTATACTTTAACAATTCATAATCAACTTCAAATTTAGCCGAGCCCTTACCTATAGTAGGCAGCTGCCTAAGCTCGGGATAAGCATAATGTATGGATTGTCCGACCACGGTATGTCCGGTCTTTTCCGCCTCCTCTATTCCTACCAGTTTATCAGAGCCTGCTATATAAGTATAAAACTTAAGAGTTCCATGCCCTATGGCAATAACCTTTTCCGGTACCCTGTCAAAAGTAATTTCTCTGCCGGCAATGTCTGTGACGGTATAAGCCTTTTCCTCCTTTACCTTCGCTTCAGCTTGAGAGCTTTCTGCCACGCCGCTCTCCTTCATAGAACTTGACTGCTCAGATGATGAATTGTTTTGAGTGCCGCACCCGCTTAATATAAGCATTGCTCCTAATAATAAGGGCAGAAAATATCTTTTCATTTCTTCTTCCTCCTAAAATATAAAATAAATTATTTTAATTCATTAAAATCACTTTTCTCTTATTATGATAAATGACTTCCACATCCAATTTATAGACTTCTTTTATAGCCTCTGCGGTAAGAATACTCTCATCACCGTAAGAATGTATCCTGCCGTCTTTAAGCATTATAAATTTGTCCGAATAGCCGATTGCAAGGTTAATATCGTGAATGCTGACTATTACCGAAATATGTTTTTCAGTACAGTATTCCTTCACCAGCCTCATTACCGTCACCTGATTTTTTATATCCAAGCTGCTTGTAGGCTCGTCAAGCAGCAGAATCTTAGGCTCCTGTGCCAATGCCCTCGCAAGTATAACCTTTTGAAACTCCCCCCCGCTCAGGGTAGAAGCATCTCTCAGGGCATAATCATACAATTCAAGCTTTTCAATTATTTCTTCCACCTTTGCATAGTCTTCTTTGGCGGCATTGCTGCTGATATAAGGCAGTCTGCCTATTAAAATAGTATCATAAACCGTATTTTTTACCGGAAAATTATACTGGCTTACATAGGCTATCTGTTTTGCCATATTATTATGTGATATATGTCTTATATCCCTGCCGCCTATGTAAATGATTCCGCTTTCAGGCTTAAGCAGCTTTACAAGCTGTTTAAGCAAAGTTGATTTGCCTGCACCGTTTATGCCTAAAAGAGATATAAAAGAAGCCTTTTCCACATCAAAGCTAATATCCTTCAATATATATTTATTATATTTAAAACTAATATCATCAACCTTTATAAGACTCATTTTAACTTTCCTTAAGTAAAATATATCCGAATACCGGAGCACCTATAATAGATGTGACCGCTCCTACCGGAAGCACCAAGGGGGAAGCTATGGTTCTTGCTACCGTATCACTGAATAAAACTATAAAAGCTCCCATCAGTATGGTTCCCGGAATCATAAAGCGCTTATCCTCCCCGATTACTCTTTTAGTCATCTGAGGAGCTAAAAGCCCGACAAAGCCTATCATTCCTACAAAAGCAACGCATATCCCGGTATTAAATGCCGCAAGAAATATGGACAGATTTCTCATATACACGGTATTAACTCCCAATGAATGAGCCACCTGCTCGCCTGAATCCATAGCATTCATCTTCCACCTGTAGACATAAACAATTATGGAGGACAGTACCGAAACCGCCATAACAAGCTTTGTTTCTTCATAATTGATTCTGCCCAGATCTCCGAAGGTCCAAGCTACCGCCGCCGCAAGCTTTACCTCGTCTGCAAAATACTGTATTATTATAGTTATTGCCGAAAAAAAGGCATTTAGGGCTACTCCTCCCAGAATTACCTTGGTCTTATCTCCCCCTTTTAAATTTGATATGGCAATAACTAAAATCATGCATAAAATTGAAGCAGCAAAAGAACAGACTGCGGTAATTAATGAGCTGCTCTTAAGTCCAAATGCTGTAAAGCTGATAATGGCTATATTGGCGCCAAGTGCTGAAGCTGCCGAAATGCCTATTGTAGAAGGAGAAGCTAAAGGGTTATTTAAGGAAGACTGTATTATCATGCCCGATAACGCAAGACCTATTCCGACAAAAAAGCCGCCTAAAATTCGTGGCAGTCTGATGCTGAAAACAATTAATTTACTTTTATCGCTCCCCTTGCCCAACAAAGTAAGAATACTCTCCATCACTGTCATCTCTGAGGAGCCTACATTAATAGATATTATTGAAATAACGGCTAAAGCTATTCCCAATATAAATATAAATAAGAGCTTATTTGCTATTCTACGCTTATATTGCCTGCTTAAGTCCATAGGTGCTTTAAACTATCCTCTCATTTGATATAAAATAGTAAATGACTATACAACAGTCTGATTTTCTGAATCTTAAACAACTAATCTGCTTTATTGTTTGTTTACTGACCTCCTCTCCATTAATTTTTACTTACTAAAAAATCCTTCTATATAATATACGTGGCATTAATATTAGCATTTATTCTCGATTTTGACAAGTAGAATTATTATTTTATACAAATTTCCATTTCATTAATATAGCAGTTTTATGCAGCTTTTGTAAGGTATCTATAACCTTATAAAAAATATTCGCAATATTTTTATTGTCTATTTTGTCGGCAATGAATCTGCATACTATGCAGCGTAGTACAAAAGAATGAAACGGGGAAAATAAACTTAAATTTATCTTTCTATATTATATTAGATATGCCCATAACCATATAAACAGAAAACTACTTCTTGCTTTTCCTGCAAAGAGTATCAAAAAAACTGCACCTACCTTAAATCGGTGCAGTTTTTTATTAAATATATTTATTCACCATACCGTACTTTACTCAGAAGCTGCAGCTATCTTCTGCTGTTCAGCATATTTGAAGCTACAACTATTCTCTGTATTTCATTGGTACCTTCAAATATCTGGAATATCTTAGCATCTCTTAAGAATTTTTCAACCGGGTATTCTCTTGAATAGCCGTAGCCTCCAAATATCTGTATAGCTTCACTTGCCACTTCCATAGCTATATCAGAAGCATAGCATTTTGCAATCGCAGATTCCATACTGAATGGAAGTCCCATATCCATCTTTGTCAGAGAATGTGCCGTCATCTGTCTTGCAGTTTCCACCTTTATCTCCATATCGGCTATCTTAAACTGTATTGCCTGATTTTTGATTATAGGTTTTCCAAACTGTATTCTCTGATTCGCATAGTTTATAGCTTCTTCCATAGCCCTCTGAGCGATTCCTGTTGCAAGACATCCCATCCACGTTCTTGCCTGATCAAGTGTCTGCATCGCAATTTTAAATCCTTTTCCTTCTTCGCCTATCAGGTTTTCTGCCGGTATCCTGCAGTCTTCAAGCACCACATCACATGTATTTGAACATCTTATTCCCATCTTGTCCTCATCCTTGCCGATGCTTAACCCCGGGGTTCCCTTCTCAACAAAGAACATTGACATGCCCTTTAATCCCGCTTCTTTATCGGTCATTGCCGTGATACAGTAAAAATCTGCCACTCCGCCGTTAGTTATAAAGCATTTCCTGCCGTTTAAAACATAGGTGTCGTTATCCTTGACAGCAACTGTCCTGCCTGAACCTGCATCAGAACCTGCTCCCGGCTCTGTAAGTGCAAACGCTGAAAAGCCCCCATTCATTATTATCTCGCAGGCTCTTTCTTTCTGTTTTTCACTTCCTGCAATAAGAACCGGCTTCATTCCCAGCCCGCTTGCCGAAATAGTCACTGCGAATCCTGCATCTGCCTTTGCCATCTCTTCCATAAGTGCAGCAATGTCAACCCTTGAAAGACCTAAACCGCCGTACTGCTCAGGAACCTCAAGTGCAGTGTAGCCAAGCTCCGCCGCCTTTTTATAAATTTCTTCCGGCCACTCACCCTTTTTCTCCAATTCCCTGGACTGTTCCCTTACCTCTTTGTCGCAAAACTTTTTAATATCCTCCAACAAAGCCTTTGCATCCTCTGAAATTATGTAAGCCATTACAATTCCTCCTTATATAGTATTGATTTTTTTAACATAATTTTATATTAATTTTTATTGCTTTTTCATATATGGAAAAATATCAAAAACATATGGTAAATAAAAATTTATCTATAACCGTATTTAGATTATCTCACAATTTTTACATTTTGTAAATACTTTCTTGACACTCCGCGCGACTAAAGTCGCAGGATTCTTGCTTCAGCGACCACTAGGCTGCTGCAAGAGCTTTAGTTTTACGCAGGTCTTCTCCACAAGCGTAAATTTGTTGTGGTTGTAGTGGTCAAGCATTTTTGCAACACTTGCGACTGATTTTTT
>CALBCM010000034.1 GCA_937927235.1 uncultured Johnsonella sp. | reverse complement strand
TTTTGCCACTTCCCTTTTATTTTATATTTTTGCCAATGATTATTTTACTCTATCGAATATTGAGGAAACAACAACTGCAGAAAAGTATGAAATATCTTCAGAAAAATCTGTGCAGGCTCAGACTCTTGACTTGATTAGAGCAGATGAATCTTATAAGTTTGCAACATGGGGTTCAGAAAGGTCAACATACACATGGCAAGATCGAGCTGATCATGTGACTATTAATTCAATTACCGATAATCCGGTACTCGGTGATGAACGCAATTTCGTTAGAATCAGAAAAGTTAACTCAGATGATAAATATTCTGATAACGTAATTGCAGAGCCGGGAGCGGAATATGAGGTATATGTATTCTTTCATAATAACGCTGACTCAAATTTCAATGATAATACTGGTAAGACTTTTGCACAGAGTATACGTTTAAAGATGGATCATCTGCCAGCTACTATTACAAAGGGTCAATCAGCAATGATTAAAGGTACGATTAGTGTACCGAATGGAGAACCAGAAAAAGTCTGGGATACAGCTTACATTCAAACTAATGAAACTGTTTCTTTGCGGTATATACGAGGCTCAGTAAGATTACATACTATGGGAGCATTAAAGGACAAACTAATTGATGATGAAGCATTGTTTGGCAAGGCGGGAGGTACTTTCTTAGGTTATAATAGATGGGGAATTCTTCCTGGTGGGGAAAAATATTCTGGAAATGTTACTTTTAAAATTAGAATTGATAAAGCTGGGTTTGATATGAATAAAACTGTATCAAAAGAAAATGCTAGTAATTACCGTCAGCAAATTGATGCAGTCCCTGGAGAAATTTTAGACTTTAAAATTCATATTCGAAATACCGGCACAACAATTTTAAGGAATGTGGTTGCCTATGATATATTGGGTGAGGGTATGGAATATGTGCCTGGTACGACTAAAATTTATAATGATACTTATCCAAATGGATGTATAGAAAAAGATAACTTATTTAAAAATGGTTTTAATATTGGAGATTATGCGGGTGGACAAGATGCAGTAATTACTTATAAAGTAAAATTGTCTGACAATGAAAAAATTTTTCCACGTGGTAAAAAAGTGGTGGTTCAAAATAACGCAGCTGCGGCAATTGATGTGCTAACTATTCATTGTAAAGCGCAAGTGACAGTCTATCGAAAATGTGATAATGTACCGATAGCAACTGCAAAATAAAGTTAACAAGCAAGGCACTCAGTTATTGAGCGCTTACGTTAACAAAGTTTGTGTGATATGGATAAGACTATAATTTCTATTTAGGATGACATAATCATGGGTCTCGCAATCATATATTAAACCAGTGTCAATGTTTTTTACAGTAACTTTCAGGAGTATAGATGAATTTTACTTGACAACTTAAGCTAAAAGGCATTATACTGGTAATCCGTACAGCCGGGGAGATAGCGGTGCCCTGTATCTGCAATCCGCTTCAGCAGAGGTGATATCCTGCCTAGGGTGTTCATCTGTAAGGCTGCCCCAAATAAGTGATGCTGACGTGAGGGTCCTTGCGCAATAGATCCCTGTGAACCTTGTCAGGGCAGGAATGCAGCAGCAATAAGCAGGAGCTTTTATGTGCCGTAAGACAGCCGTCACCGAGTCAACTGTTTGGGTAACGTTTATGGATGGCATTCAAAGCAGGATGTACGAAAAAAGATAGTTTAAAAAGGCTATAGAAATATTCAAAATACTGTAATTATAATGTATTGGATATTTCTATAGCCTTTTAGACATATAATTATATAAAAACTACATACTTTAGTATTAAGGATGTAACATTTTACTTGTAAGAGAGATAAATTAATATTATACTAATATACAATGGTTGTACAGCAATAAAGGAGGTGGGCTTATGCGTCGAGTAGGATTACTTACCAGCGGAGGCGACTGTCAGGCACTGAATGCAGTTATGAGAGGAGTGGCAAAGGCTCTTTATAATAATTATGACGATGTGGAAATAATCGGCTTTAAAGACGGTTATAAGGGACTTATAAAAGGCGATTATATCAAAATGGAGCCGGAAGGCTTTTCCGGGCTTTTGATGCGTGGAGGTACTCTGCTTGGTACAAGCAGGCAGCCGTTTAAGCTTATGAAGGTGATAGAAGCGGATGATATAGATAAGGTCACTGAAATGAAGAAAAATTACAAGAGTCTGAAGCTTGACTGTCTTTTTGTGCTTGGCGGCAATGGAAGCCAAAAAACCACAAATCTTTTAAGTGAAGAGGGGCTTAATATAATAGGACTGCCAAAAACTATTGACAATGACCTCTATGGCACCGAAATGACCTTCGGCTTTCACAGTGCTTTAGCTATGGCTACTGCGGTTTTGGACAATATACATACTACGGCGGCTTCACACGGCAGAGTGTTTATAGTTGAAGTTATGGGTCATAAGGTAGGCTGGCTGACACTTTATGCAGGGATAGCTTCGGGAGCCGATATAATCCTGATACCTGAAATACCCTATGATATAAGAGTGGTGACCGGTGCTATAAATGAGAGAACGCTTCAGGGGAAAAAATTCTCAATACTTGCAGTAGCTGAAGGAGCGATTTCAAAGGAGAATGCCAAGCTCGCCAAGAGAGAACAAAAAGAAAAAATAAAAAATAGAAAATATCCCTCAGTTGCTTATGAGGTAGGAGCACAAATTGCGGAGCTGACCGGTCAGGAGGTCAGAGTGACCGTGCCGGGACATATACAAAGAGGAGGCACGCCTACTCCGTTTGACAGAATACTTTCAACACGAATCGGTGCAAAGGCTGTGCGGCTGTATAAAGAGAGAGAATTCGGAAAGATGGTCGCAGTTTTAGGAGATGAGATTACAAGCATTCCTCTTGCGGAAACTGCCGGCAGATTAAAGACGGTGGACCCCAAGGCTTCCATTATAAAAGAGGCGAGGAGCATAGGAATCTGTTTTGGTGATAAATAAGCCGGATTGCCCGGATATAATAAAGAAAGGGAAAAGGTATGTCCTATACTGCTTTGTACCGAAGATGGCGACCTAAAGCTTTTAATGAAGTAATCGGTCAGGAAGCGGTCTGCAGAGCGCTTAAAAATCAGGTAAGGTCCGGAAGGACGGCTCATGCATATCTTTTTTGCGGAACGAGGGGAACGGGCAAGACCAGCCTTGCTAAAATTATGGCAAGGGCGGTAAACTGTGAAAATCCTATTGATGGAGAGCCCTGCAATAAATGTGCTGCCTGTATTAGTATAATGAATGAGGCTTCAATGAATGTTATTGAAATGGATGCCGCTTCAAATACCGGAGTGGATGATATGAGAGCTATAAAGGAGCAGACAATTTATCCGCCGACTTCAGGTAAATATAAGGTATTTATTATAGATGAGGTACATATGATTTCACCCTCAGCCTTTAATGCTCTGCTGAAAACTCTTGAGGAGCCGCCTGAATATGTAATTTTTATTCTTGCGACAACTGAGGTTCATAAGATTCCGGTAACTGTGACTTCACGCTGCCAAAGATATGATTTAAGGCGAATAAGCCTTGAAGCGATAGTTTCCCGAGTAAGCTTTTTATGTAAAGCAGAAGGAATTGAAATTGAAGCTAAAGCGATGGAATATATTGCAAAAAGAGCAGATGGTGCAATGAGGGATGCACTTAGTCTTTTAGATGAATGTGTGTCATTTAATGTGGGAAATGCAGTAAGCTATGAGGATGTGCTGGAAATACTCGGGACTGCTGATATCAGTATTTTCAACAGGCTTTTTGAAGCTGTTATCAATTTTGATGCTGCAAAAGCATTGGATATTGTGAGTGAGGCTTTTATTCAGGGCAAGGAGGCGGGACGCTTTGTCACAGATTTTATGTGGTATCTGAGAAATTTGTTGATTATAAAATCTACCGACACCTACAGCGATATAATTGACCTCTCAAGTGAAAACCTCAAAATTTTGTCAGGCTGTGCAGCGGAAGTTTCAAAGCCGGCACTTATAAGATATATAAGAAGCTTTGCTGAACTGGCAAATCGTCTTAAGTTTAGTGAGAGCAAAAGAATTATAGTTGAAATTGCACTGATAAAGCTATGTACTCCGGAAATGGATTTTGACAAAGAAGCAATATTTGAAAGAATTGCAGACCTGGAACAACGTTTCGAGAAATTTTTACAGAAATATAATACAAATATTTCTCTGCCCGGTATACAGACCTCAGTCAATACTACAGTAAATGCAGACAGTGATATAAGAGCTGAAAAACAGCCTGTAAAAAAAGTAATTCCCAAGGCTGAATATGAAGATTTTATGATGTTAAAAAAGGACTGGAGCAGACTTGTTGAGGAGCTTGGAGGTGCAGCAGGACCTTTTTTCAGGGACACCTATATAGAGCCTGCCGGAAAAGAAATGCTGAATATAGTATTTACACAAAAGGATTATTATAACTGGGCAAGCAGGGAAGCCTATCTGGAGCTGATAAAGGAAAAGGCGAGGCTCAGCTACGGCAGGGAGTTCGAATTTAAGACAAAGCTTGAAAATGAATATGAGAGAGCGAATACTCAATATGTATCGGAAGAAGATATTTTAAATAATATAAATATGGAAATAGATATAGAAAATTAATTAAAATAATTATAGCCTAAAAGGAGAATATACAATGGCAAGACGTGGAGGCTTTCCGGGAGGTATGGTGCCCGGAAATATGAATAACCTTATGAAGCAGGCACAAAAGCTTCAAAAACAGATGGAGGAAAAAGCTAAAGAATTTGAAGCTAAGGAATTTGAAGGCAGTGCAGGCGGAGGAGCTGTACTTATAACAATATCAGGAAAAAAAGAGGTGCTGAAGGTTAAGATAGAACCCTCAGCAGTGGATGCAGATGATGTGGAAATGCTTGAAGACCTTATAAGTGCGGCTATAAATGAAGCTCTTAGGAACATGGAGGCTAAAGACCCCAGTAAGATGGGAAATATGGGCTTAGGTGCCGAGCTTCCCTTTTAAACTATAATACTATGGATTACTACAGTGAATATATCAGCAGACTTATAGAGGAGCTGTCAAGACTTCCGGGTGTAGGTTCAAAGTCGGCACACAGGCTGGCATTTCATATAATCAATATGCCCGAAGAACAAGCTGGCAGTCTGATTTATGCAATAAATGCTGCAAAAAAGAACATCAGATATTGCAATCAGTGCTGTACTTTAACTGACCGTGAGATTTGCCCTATATGCGCAAGCAAAGCCAGAGATAAAAAAACTATAATGGTGGTAGAAAATACCAGAGATTTGGCGGCATACGAGAAAACAGGGAGATTTGACGGGGTGTATCATGTACTGCATGGAGCTATTTCTCCGATGCTGGGAATAGGTCCAAATGATATAAAACTTAAAGAGCTTATAAAAAGACTTGAGTCGGAGGTAAGTGAGCTTATTATAGCTACTAATTCTACACTTGAAGGTGAAACAACCGCAATGTATATAGCTAAGCTTGTTAAACCTACAGGAATAAAGGTGAGCCGAATAGCAAGCGGAATCCCTGTAGGAGGGGACCTTGAATACCTGGATGAGGTAACCTTGCTTAGAGCACTTGACGGACGAGTTGAACTTTAATTAGTGATAATAATGTAGACAGGAGAAACTGATTATGGATAAATATGAGTTTAATATAAAGGTTGAGCAATTAAAAAAGCTTGCTAAATCAAAAGATTATAAGACGGCAATGAAGATAGCAGACAGTATAGACTGGAGGAGAGTACATAATTCAAGTCTTCTTTCACTTGTGTCCGAGATTTATGAAAATGTACATGATTACAGCGAAGCGAAGGAAATATTACTTCTGGCATTTGAGAGAGTGCCTGTAGGAAAGCATCTTCTGTACAGACTTACCGCTCTTGCTTTAAAGGAAGGAAATATTGCTGAGGCAGAGGCGTATTATAATGAATTCCATGAACTTGCTCCGGAGGACAGCAGGGCATATCTGCTGCGCTATCTTATTATGAAAGAAAAGGGAGCACCTGTTGATCAGCTGATCAGCATGCTGGAAGCTTATAACCGCACTGAAATTAATGAAAGATGGATGTATGAGCTTGCAGAGCTGTATCACAGAGCAGGACGCTCTGAGGACTGTATAAGGACCTGTGATAATATCATGCTTATGTTCGGCTTTGGAGAATATGTAGAAAATGCTATGGTGCTTAAAACTGAAGGTGAGGGAGTGCCTTTAAGTGAATATCAGCAGAGCTTGATAGAAAATAAAGCTCAGCTTGAGGAAAAGTTAAAAGAAGTGGAAGAAAAAGAGGATATACTTCCTGAGAGAGCCTTATACGACCCGGCAAACACAGATATTCCGCATAATTTGGATAAGCAGCCGGAGGCTTTTGAGCCGGATAATTCCTACGAAAGCAAAGTATATAGCTCATCATATAATAATGCCGAGGCTGAAAGTGTATATAATCAGAAAGCAGATTTATATAATGCAACAGAAAATGAGAGTAATAACCAGAATAATAATGGCTCAACCTTCTCCGAAGGGTATTCAGAGGGTGATTATCAATCTGAAAGTCCTCAGGAAATATCTTCCGACTCTGAAGCTTTTGATGAGGATGAAACTGATAGATATATGAGGGAACTTGAGGAAAGAGAAAGGCTTAAGAGAGAGATTGCAAATATAAAACCGGAAAAAGCTGAAGAGGTAGATAATGTAAATGATATTAGAGCAGCTATTTCTATAGAGGAGGATGCCTCAGAAGAAGACGGACCTTCTGTAGAATATGATATTAAAGAGCCTGTAACAGAGGAGCCTGTTTTTCTACAAAAGGATGCTCCAGAATTATATAGAAGCAATGAGGATACTAAACAAGAAGCTATAGAAGATGTAATTGAGGAAGTTGAGACATTAGAGTACACTGAAGAGAGCTATAAGGCAGAAGAAGCTGATAAAACTGAAGAAACAGAATATAAGGCAGCTGAAGCTGCTGATGCTATAGCTGAGCCTGTGGAAAATACTGAGGTAAAAGATACTGAGAATGAAACCGCAGAGCAGGAAACTGTGCAGCATAAAGCAGAGGAAAACACCGCTCCTGTGTATAATGCTTCAGAAGATACTGAAAGCAAGGTCCCAGAGCAGGGAGCTGTGCAGGCAGAAGATATGGAGAATAAAGCAGAAGAAAACACTGTTCCCATATATGAAAAGTCGGAAAATAAAGAAGCTGAGCAGGAAACTGTTAAAGTGGAGGAAGCTGCAAAACAGCAGACAGAAGAAACTCCAGTTGTGGTATACGAAGCGGCAGAAGGTGCAGAAAGCAAAGCTCCAGAGCAGGAGGCTGTAAATAATGCCGATGGACCCCAAATCTCTGAAGAGCAGGAAGCTAAAATCCAGTTCAGCTCAGATTCCGGTCCGGAATCAGCTATGGAAGATGAGTTTGGAGTAGATATTATTGAGCTGGATGATTTGGATGAGCTTTTAAATATAAGCATCATTGAATCAAAAACTCCTGAGAAAGGTTTAAATGATGCTGTACTGAGAATTAAAAAAGCACATGAGATAAGCGGAAGAAAAAATCAAGTAATAAAAATAAAAGCTCAGAAATTAAATGAAAAAGGGGTTAAGGCTTCATTTGAGAGAATCGGAGATAAGGACCTTATAGTTGAAGAAGCTGGGGACTTAACCGAAAGAAGTATAGGGGATTTAATTAATATATTTAAAGAGCTTCCCCAGCATTTGAATATAGTATTTATAGATAATCATCTTCAAGTTGACAGAATGGTAAGAAAATATCCGGAATTTGTAAAAGCCTGTGGTATAAATCCTGAATTATATCTTGAAAATTCTGAAAGCTTTATCAATGATTACGCCGAAGACTCTGACAGAGCTGCAAGAGATGAATACACAGCCGTGGCTGCATCTGATTATAATGAAGCAGCTTATCAGCAGCCTGAGCAGGCGGCAGCTGAAAAGGTAGAAGATACTTATGAAACTGAAGAATTAAGCACAGAGGCTTTTAGTGAGTATGCAAGTCAATATGCTGCGGCAATAGATTGTGTTATAAGCGGAAAAAGCATGAATGCTCTGCTTGAAAGGGCTGAAATGCTTGAAGCGGACGGTATGGCACTTACAAGAAAAAATGCGGAAGCACTTATAGAGGCAGTGGCGGATAAGGCTGAGAAGCCCCCGCTGTTTAAAAGGCTGTTTGGAGTATTTTCACCTAAGTATAATAAAGAAGGGCTGTTAATTCTTAAAGAAGAGCACTTCTTATCATGATGGAATGGCTTAAGCTGCATTGGCTCAGTGCTGCAGTGATTATATTTATGCTCAGTATGACGCTTTATGGTCATTACAGAGGTTTTTTAAAAACTGCGCTTTCAACTTCAGCCTTGATAGTAAGTCTGATTTTAGCAAATACGGCAACCCCTTATTTTGGTGATTTTTTAAAGAGAAATACTTCTATACAGCAGGATATTAAAAATGATATTATTAAAAAAGTAAATTTAAAAAATGCAGCTGATGAAAGTCTTGACAGTCCCGAGGTAAATGCCGAAATAGCCTTGCTCGGCATTCCTGAGGACTTAAAGACTGCTCTGTTAAAAGGAAATAATGAGAAAATCTGGCAGAAGCTTGGAGCAGATAAGCTTGCAGAATATGTGGGTCAGTATTTAAGCTCAATAATAATTAATATTATCTGCTGCTTACTGGTATTCATAGTTACCTGGATAGTGCTGCATATAATACTTAGCTTTACCGAAATTTTTGAAAAGCTTCCTGTAGTGAATGGCATCAATCATATAGCGGGAGCTATACTGGGATTTTGTCAAAGCTTGATTTTTATATGGCTAGGAAGCTTAGTTATAAATATTTTTATAGGAACGGCTTGGGGGAATACAGCATATAATATAATCAGCCAGAGCGTTTTCCTTTCTCTACTCTATAAGTATAATTTATTGAATTATTTGCTTAAAGGGGTAATATTGGATTGACATAAAGGAAAGTATCATAAATTATATACTTTTTATTTTTATTAGTGTATAATAAAAGGCAGGACAGAGAGGTCTTTACTATGCCTTGGAGATATTATTTTTGTGAGATTTCTGAGGGAGAAGCGAAAGCAACTTGATATATCAGTTGCTGATTGTTCACTTTATTAGTATTATTATTTGTTGTGGTTGATAGATTATGTTAAACACGGAGATTAAAGGGAAAGGAGATTTTTGTATTTATGTCAATAAGAAAATTAGCTAATTTAATAAGGAAAATTAAAAGAAAAATTATTGGTGGATATTATTCACAAAAAGAATTAAAAGCATATGGAGTACGAGTTGGCAAAAATTGTCATATTTATTCAGATAAGTTAGATCTAGCCCACGGTTTTTTGATCAGCATTGGTGATAATGTGACTATTTCAAGCGCAACCTTATTAACGCATGATGCAAGCACAAAAAAATTATTAGGATATAGTAGAGTAGGGCGTATTAATGTAGGAAGCAATGTGTTTATCGGGGGAGAGGCAATTATTCTTCCGGGAGTAACAATTGGTGATAATGTTATTGTAGGTGCAGGGAGTGTCGTTACCAAAGACGTTCCGTCAGGCTCTGTTGTTGTTGGGAATCCTGCAAGAGTAATAAAGCAGTATGATAAATGGGCTGATGAAAATAAAGCACTGTTTGACAAGAGTCCGGTATGGAATAATCATTATTCTGAAAAATCATTCAAGGATAAAAAAGAAATGTATCAGAGATTAGCCAATGGGATAATTGGGTTTGATATCTAATACAAAGCTCGCTATACCTGAGAAACCAGGGTTTGCTTCAATGCGTTGATTGCTGTGAGCTTTTATATCTGAAAGCTTTCAAATTCTTTTATTATACGGCGCAATCAAAAACGTTATTTATTGACAAAAACAGCTTGTTTCCTGTATAATATGCAGTACATGTATTTTAAAGGCTGACAGCTCTCTTTTTAATCAAATTTTATTATTTAGGATTAAAAAGTAATTGACAACAGCAATAAGCTGTGGTATACTTCAAGAGTTGCTCCAAAAGAGCAAAACGCACCATGACAACCGAAGATTAAACAACACACACAACCCTGAAAATTTTGAAGAAAAAAATTCAAGGAACGAAACCAAAGAAGAAACTAGTAACAAGGAAACAAATGCCGGCAGGCAAAATGAGAGAATCAAACAGAGAGTTTGATCCTGGCTCAGGATGAACGCTGGCGGCGTGCTTAACACATGCAAGT